>JAZRXM010000021.1:0-68068 GCA_045600205.1 Oscillospiraceae bacterium
CAATACAACGACAACGACTACAGCAAAGCCCACTGCGCTCAATACTACCACATCGACCACAGTAAAGACTACTGCCGTCAATACTACGACAACGACTACAGCAAAGACCACTGCGGTCAATACCACGACATCGACCACAGCAAAGACCACTGCGGTCAATACTACCACAACGACTACAGCAAAGACCACTGCGGTCAATACTACCACATCGACCACAGCAAAGACCACTGCGGTCAATACTACGACATCGACCACAGCAAAGACTACTGCGGTCAATACTACCACATCGACCACAGCAAAGACTACTGCGGTCAATACCACGATATCGACCACAGCAAAGACCACTGCGGTCAATACCACAACATCGACCACAGCAAAGACCACTGCGGTCAATACTACCACATCGACCACAGCAAAGACTACTGCGGTCAATACCACGACATCGACCACAGCAAAGACCACTGCGGTCAAGATAACCACCACTACGACAACTGCCCAAACCATCGTGACGACGACCACTTCTTTGGCTGTGACTACGACAATTCCTACAACTACGACAACAAAGCGTACAACAGCCGTACAAACCACAACGTCTAAGTATGTCACGACCTCAACCACGGCATGGATTACAACAACCACGCGGACAACGACATCCAATGCAGTTACAACAACTACAACTTCGCTGCCCGCTGTGACCGATCCCACGACGACTGCATTTGTCACAGTGACGACTTCAACTACCGCTGCGGCTGCAACAACAACGTCACCAACTGAAACCACTACCACAGGAATGGTCACGACAACGACCACTACGGTCATTACCACCACTACCACTGTTGTGACAACCACTACAACCACCACGCATACGGAGGAACAGCCTGTTCTGCCGTTTGACTGGAATCAGGATGGTAAGCAGTCCGTTGCGGACGCCGTTTTGATGATGCGCTATCTGGTAGAGGATCCTCTGGAGTCTGTTTCCGTATCTCTGCTGGCTGCTGCGGACGTCAACCATGACGGCATTGTGAATCTCAGTGACCTGTATTTCTTGATGCGTCAGATTTTCAAACTCTGATAAAAAGGCGGCTCCCTGCTGATGCGGGGAGTCGCTTTTTGTTCAGTATGCTTTACTTTTGTGGTAAACGATGCTATAATGAATACAATGCAGAAAATTGAAAGAAGGAATGCTTTTTGAGGAAACAACACCTGCTGAAAGAGCTGTTTCTGACATTTCTGAAAATCGGTGCGTTTACATTCGGCGGCGGGTATGCGATGATTCCGCTGATTCAGAAGGAAACTGTCGAGAAGAAAAAATGGATCCGGGATGAGGAAATCCTGGAAATTGTTGCCATTGCGGAATCCACACCCGGTCCGATTGCGATCAATGCCGCAACTTTTGTCGGGTATCGCATTGCGGGATTTTGGGGCGCATTTGTATCGACCATTGGTGTGGTATTGCCATCATTTCTGTTAATTATCGGGATTTCGTATATTTTGCGGCAGTTTTCGGATGCTGTAGCAGTGCAGTACGCGTTTGAGGGCATTCGTGCAGGTGTTCTGGCATTGATCGGAAAGGCATTGTGGTCCATGTATCGGCAATGCAACAAGAATCTCGTTTCTTACTGCATTATGGCACTTGCATTCCTTGCAGCGGGATTTTTACATATCAACGTGTTGTGGGTGATCGTCGGCTGTGCGTGTATCGGGCTTGCGGCATCGTTTGTTGCAAGGAGGTCTGAAAAATGATTCTTCTGATTTTATTCCGGACATTCTTCAAGATCGGTGCGTTTACGTTTGGCGGCGGTTATGCGATGCTGCCGCTGATTCAGGCAGAAGTATCCGCGCATCAATGGATGGATACGGAAGAACTTGTGAATTTCATTGCAGTCAGTGAAAGTACCCCGGGACCGTTTGCAGTCAATGTGGCAACTTATGTCGGCATGACGGTCGGCGGATTGCCCGGCGCATTTTTTTCCACACTCGGCTTGATTTTGCCGTCTTTTGTGATCATTCTGATCGTTGCGAAATGTTTTGAAAAATTCCGCAGCAGCAAGATCGTTTCCGGCTGTATGTCAGGACTGAAGCCTGCTGTCATCGGTTTGATCGGTACGGCATTGCTGTCTGTCGGAAAAACAGTGTTCTTTCCGAATGGCATTGCATTGTCGGCATTGGGCGATCCAAAGCTGTATTGTTCGCTTGTTCTGTTTGTTGCAATGAGTGTACTGGCATTCAAAAAGGTGCATCCGATTCTGATCATCTGCATTTCTGCGGTGGTCGGTATCGCAGCAGGATATCTTCTTCCGTTGCCGGGATGAATGCAGTTATGATCGCGATGCATCCGTTTGCAGCTTGCCAGCTACGACAATGCCTGACGGTGGACGCCAATGCCTTTGCTCGCTGCAATTCCTTGCAGGATTGATGAATCTGACAGATGTCGGAATCGTGAACCGTACTGCAACATGACGGCTTTTTCCATTCCGCAATCGGTGACGGAACTGCACGCGCTAGCATTTTATGGTGCGACCATGCCTTCTGCCGTATCTCTTGGTGAAAATCTGAAATATGTTGATTCTACATCGTTTCTCAATATCCAGAATACCGCATCGTTCATTGCCGATGCCGGCTGTATTGTGGTCAAAGCCGTGGATCTACGAGGATTCGTTCAAATCGTATATGCTCCTTGGTCACATCAATCAAAAGAAATGAAGCCCCATCCAGCCCGGAAGCTGAAACAGATACAACGTTGCCGTTTTCGAAATTCTGATGGGAATGACCGATCACAACCATGTCATATTGTTTGACAGTAACGCTTTCGCATGCTTTTTCGAATACGCCGTTTTTGATACTTGACAGTGGTAAAAAGGGATATGCCGTATTGAGATCAGAAAATAAAAAATGTGAAAAACGTATTTTATGTCCATGTTCCTCGGTTTCGTAGTACAACGGCATCTGTTTGATGAACTGCAATTGCTCATCCGAAAGCTTTTTTCTCATTTCATCATAGTATTCTCTCAAATATTCCACATCGGGGTCAATATCGACACCGTGCGCGAGATACAGCTCGCAGTTTCCTTTTAAACAGATGATTTCGGTTGATTTCAGCAGTTGCAGGCATTGTATTTCTTCATTTCCGCGCTGGAAAATATCTCCTAAAAATACTGTCAGGTCAACTTTTTGCTCTTTGATTTGGACAAGTACTGTTTTCAATGCGTTCAGGTTTCCATGAATATCTGTAAATACTGCAATTTTCATAATGTGTCCATCCTTTGTAAATTGTGCGTGTTGAGAGATAATCTCCACGATACAAGAATAATAGCATAAGCATTTCGGTATGTCAACGAAAAACCAGCACATGAATGCCGATCATCCGGAAGCTGTGAACCTTGACTTTTAGTCGGAAATATGGTATTATGAATGCGATATAAGAAATACACGGTGAATGGAGGATGCTTATGACTTACGAACAGATCAGGCAGGATAAGGCGATCAATATCTATATCCAAAAAGCAGACGAATCGCTGGTTGCACTCGGTTTTACCGAACACAGCTTTGCACACGTAACGCAGGTTGCGGAGAAAGCAGGGTACATTCTGCAAACACTTGGGTACGATGAGCGAACAGTGGAACTGACAAAAATTGCAGGATATCTGCATGATATCGGAAATCTGGTGAATCGAATCGAACACAGTCAAAGCGGTGCAGTGATGGCGTTTCGATTGCTTGACAAACTAGGGTTTCCACCCGAAGAAATCGCCTTGATTACCACAGCAATCGGAAATCATGATGAAGGTACGGGACAGCCCGTTAATGATGTTGCAGCTGCGCTGATTCTGGCTGATAAATCCGATGTTCGCCGCAGCCGTGTCCGTAATCGGGATATTGCAAGCTTTGATATTCATGACAGAGTGAATTATTCCGTTGAAAAATCGGAGCTGAAAATCAATGAGGCGCACACGCTCATCAAACTGAAATTGTTTGTAGACACGAAATTTGGTTCTGTGATGGATTATTTCGAAATCTTCCTTGACAGAATGATATTGTGTCGGAAAGCAGCAGAAAGGCTGGGACTCCAATTTAAGCTGATGATAAACGAACAGCAGCTGATTTGATGGGAAATATACAAGCAGGCACACAGTCTATGAAATCCGTAGGCTGTGTGCCTGTGTTTAAGCGTTCCATGCATCCTTTATGGCAGCTACGTTGCCTGAATCGGTCGTACCTGCACTCTGAATGCTTTGCGATATGATATTGACATGCAACGTATACCCGTTAACAGGAGCGGCTTTCAGGGGTTCGCAAGAGGTGATCAGTGCGGATGTGGAGGCATTCCCTGCCACCGCCTGTTTATAATACCAATAGCCGTCCGTAGTATCCTTTGTCCAGTCTGTTTCATTGAATGTGATGGAATAATCCTCTTCATCGGACGGCACAGTTGTATAGACTTTGCCATCTGCATCCTGCCATGTTACCACAACTGCCGCACGAATGAATACGGAATAATCTGCGGAATTGGTGACTGTGACATTTTCCTTTTTCAGGATATATCCTTCATTTTCGCTGTCCTCGGTGACAGTTTCGGTAATACTCAGACTCGGTTGGCTTTCGGCAGTAAATGTGTTTACCACAGAACCTGTTGTCATTTTCAGTGCAGCATAGACGATTGTTGTCAACGCAGAAAGCGCAGTAATGACTGCAAGAACGCTGAAAATACGGATCAGGCGCAATTTTCTGTTGTGTTTCGGCATTGTATTGCGCCTCCTTTTCCATCGATTAAAATGCTGCGAACGATTGTATGTTGAGTATAAGTATGATCGGTTAGGTTTCTTGAGAAACACGGGCAAATGTTTCCGATGCAGTTTCATTTTCGTTTTTCTTATAAAGATACGCATAGAAACTCAGCGAAAAGCTGTCGCCTGCGTATTGATCACTGACGGTTACAAGATTTCCGTCCAGGATTCCGATTGTTCGGGTCGTCGGGGATACTGTCAGATCAGAACCAACGTAAACATACACTTTACCGCCATTTTTTCCGGTCACACCCGAGAGCAAAGACCAGTTATCTGTCAGGCGGTAGGTTACAGTATCGGGCAAACTGTCGATCACTTCCACGTACAAATATCCCGGAACAGTCGTGCGTTCGGTGACGGTAATAAACGGGTCTTTCGGAATATCGACGCCCGGCATCACTTTGTATGCATTCTGATTGACTGCGGCAGTTGTGGTTTTGAGCTGATAGGAGCCATCTGCTTTCCGTTCAGCCGTATGCTCCAGCAATGTAAGATCCGTAGCAAGAAGCGGGGAAAAATCCACAGTACCCGTCAGTGTAATGTTGGTCACATATTTTGCGCGAAGATTTGTCGCGCCCCAAGCACCTCCGAAAAGTAAAACGATACCGCATAGGAGCACAATTCCGCGCATGATTCTGTTGTTTTTGCGCATGATATCCTCCTTAATCCACCTGCGTGAACATCACTGCAACATCGAAAAAGGTTTTAAAAGAATCCGTATCTCCTGTATAATTTCCCATAATAGCATTGTACGTTTCTTCTGTGATTGTTACTCTGATGTTCTGTTCGATGCCTGTTGTATTGTTTGCATCCAAGGTGCCGACATTTTTGAATTCCAAGGGCGTCAGACTATCTGCTGTTTTGGTTGTGTCATTGATCGTGAAATCTGCACCGATCATAGAGCTGTTCCTGAGAGAAATCGAGATATGATAGGAAACATCTACTTCGGAAGCATTGGTGATTTTCAGCGGATAGTCGAAATAAAAGATGTTATCTTTTTTGCTTTTGGCAAGATTATATTCCCAGACATCTTCCTCTAGGACTGCCTTCGGTGCAAAAGCTGCAATTCTTGCCGAATGGGTATTTTCTCCCTGCGCCGTATATTTTGCGAGCAATCCCGATACAAGATAAAGGGAGATCAGCGTTAAGCACAGCAAAATTGCGGCAAGCTGCAACGGAATATTCAATTTTCTGCTTGCCTTCTTTACCATAACGCATCAACCTTTTCCTTTGTCCTCTGTCACTGTCGTTTCATCTTTCAATCGGCGGATTTCTTCTTTGATCGCATCCAGATCCTTTTGCGCAGATTCTTTCTTTTTGCGGAAAGAAAGCTCTGTCAGAAGAAAAGCTGCTGCTAACAATATAATCACACCAATCGGCTTTTTCAGAAAGTTGACCGCTACACCAAGTTTCGGAATCCTTGCCTGAACGACTCCTTTGATGTTTTTGCAGGGGATCGGATCGTCAGCGATATTATTGGCATCGCCCTGCGTGGTTACGGTGTCCTCGTCCATATTGATGATACGGTGAACGATCAGGTCGTATCCGCTTTGGAATACGACAATATCACCGACATGGTAGGAGTCTGAATGTTTGACAATGAGAAAGTCATCCACTTGGAGGGCGGGTTCCATGCTGCCTGAGAGGACAATTGCAAATCCATAGCCAAACGGCATCGGCATTGCATTGCCGACCAGCGTGCTGGCATTCCATGTGTAAAGACGAAAGCCGAGAAGCATACAAATCAGTGAGAGAACGATGATTCGAACGATATTTTTCAGTTTATTCATCCGTATTCCTCGATTTTTTCTCTTTTGGTGCAAAAATCAGGGTAAGGAGGAAGATCAGGAATGCACACAGGAAAATGACGAAATACAGACCAATTGGCGTATCGTCACCTGTTTTGACCCCCGGAACACCGGAGTGTTCAATTTCAGGGGAAGTGGGGTCCGCATCGCAGGAGGCAATGGTGTTGATCTTGATAGACAGTGCGAGGTCACCATCGACTGCGAGATTGCCAAGTAAAGTGTCGTATTCATCAATGCCCTGTTCGAAGGGCCATTCCCATTCCAGGGTGTAGATCGCGTATCTGCCTGCACCGAGAACGCCGTCCTGATTGACATTGTTGAGCAAAAGGACAGGTTCTTTTTCCGCATCGCTGCCCAGCAGATAATTTCTCTGATAATCCCAGACACGGCAGCGCACGGGGATATCGAGATCCGTGCCTGAAACCCATGCCTCCATATCCATATGGTAGTCAAGTGCAATGTCGCCTGAATTTTCCAGTGTAAACGTATACTGATTGGAAGTGCCGGGGGCGATGAGTTTATCTTTGTTGTCCTCCGTACCGACAACCGTGACTTCACCGAGGTCATTGTTATACGAGAGGTGGAAAATTTCGACGGGGGTTTCCGTTTTCCAGACGGTGTTTTCGTCATAAGCCTTATAAGACGGATTGGCGAGGGGAATGATGCCTGCGGGTTGGAAACTGCGTCCGCTCATGCCCAATAAGATGCCGGCAGGCTGCTTTTGTTCTGCGATGGCATCCTTGGTGGTCATGGTGAGGGTGGTGGTGCCGTTTGATTCGGTTAATGGGATGATATTCTGAAATTGTGTGGTGGAAAAACCACTCACGCGGTCGAACAGGACAATCAGGGATGCAGCTTCGCACACGGCGAGAAGTGCAAGCGCAGTACCGAGGATTGTGTTTTTTCGCTTCACGACCATTGCTGCTCCCTCCTTTGCTGCATATTCTTCGGCATTTACAGCAGCCCGAAGCGCGTTCAGGCTGCCGAAAATACCGAAGCGTGCAGGCACAGCCACAAGTGCCTGCACCACTTCAAGTATTGATATTATGGAGTCAATTTGTGAAACGAGATGTCAGTTTAAAGATTAGTCAACCTGTGTTGCAGTAAGGTCAATATTCAAAGTTTCGACTACGCAACCGACTTCGTCGTCACCTTCCAAAACAAGACCATTACTATCAACAGTAAGAATGGTAACGGCATCATTATCGTCAACTGAAACAATATCAGTAGTGAAAGTTGCATCTTCCTTATACAAAGCAGCAAGGTCGCCAAGAATGGTGTCCATCAAATCGGTATCAGCATCTTTATAAAATGCCCATTCCCACGACAAAGTTTGAGCATTCAAATCAGCTGAAATTGAAGTGTTATTTTTATACACGTACTCATCATCAAAAACATACTTAACACTACCGGTTTTGTTACTGCTATCAAGTGCAATAGCGTCACTTCCGAATGCAAGAGCCCAATCTGCAACAATTTCCTTTGCGGTTGTTTTCGAAGCTCCACTAAACACAACTGGATAATAACCATCATCTCCAACTGTTGCAACAGTGTTTAATTGGAAATAAGCAATATCTGAATCAAAAACTGCATCATCAGTTAACTTGGTATATGACGTTCCGGCAGTACCTGTATATAGCGTATCTTTCAAGGTATCAAACGTACTTGCGTCAACTTTAACGGGAACCATCAAAGCATATGTTCCAGTTGCAAGATAGACATCCTTACCTTCAATAGAACCAGAAAGCTTATAGTCAACTTCCGGTGTTCCACTAATGTTAAAATACATACCTTGATCAGATTTCGTACCAGGTGCTACAACTGCATCATCGTTATAGCTCTTTACACTAATCGCTTTTGCCTCCGCAGTGGCTGATGCAGGAGTGTTATCATCAGCACCCAAGTAACTTGAAGAGAAGAGGTTACCAGAGGCAGCAATTACAATGCCCCATTTTGCGACGCGTGCAGTATCACCTGCGGAACCACCGCTGACATACTTTGCGTATGTGCCGCTGACCGCGCTGGTGGTAAGAAGTGTTGCGATGAGCAACCCGCCGGCTGCTCTCATAGTTTTGATTTTCTTCATGATTTAGAACCCCTTTCATTAGGATTTGCCTTTCGGCAAGTTTATTCCTCCCTCGTTCATTTCCCGAAGGAGATGCTTATATATCCATCCCCGATGTGGCTTTCGAGGGAAGAATAACAAGTGAATGCGAGGATTACTCTGCATCCTCATTGGTGGGTTGCGCAGCTTTCGCCGCTTTGAGTGCTTCCAGTTCTGCCAGCAGTGCCGCAGTGTCCTCTTGATTTGCCTTATCGAGCTTTCTGCGTCGAATGAGGTCGATGCCGACCAGCAAAATCAGCGGCAAAATCACGCAGACGATCAGACCGGGTGTTGTCTGCATAAACATGGCGACATTGCCTGCATTCGGAATTTTGGACCGATAGACACCGATTACTTTGTCTGCGGAAACCGGTGTTGGGTCTGCGATATTGTTCGCGTCACCCTTTGTGCGGTAGGTGGTAACGCCGTTTTCATTCAGCACCTCTATGATTCGGTGCGTCAGGACGCTGTTGTTCTGACTGTCGGGGTCAAAAAACGATATGACATCGCCGTTTGCAATATCAACGGTTTCCATCTGCTTGACGATGATCAGGTCACCGCTTTGAATCATCGGTTCCATAGAAGGCGTCAGGACGATCAGGGGGCAATAGCCTCCGAGTTTCGGGATCTCATCTTTATTTGTATAGCTTTTGATGATCAACGTGATATTGATGACCAAAATCGGTATCAGAATGATGCAAAGAATCGCTCCGACAATTGTCCACACTTTACTGGCTGCGGTTGTTTTTTCCTGTTTTGAATTCGAACTCATGTTATCCACCTTTGTGAAAACTTATTTTCATTGTGGGCTTTGCTTTTCTTCATATTCTATAAAATCGAATACTTCCTAATATCCATTATGTATATTATAGCACATGAAATTCCACAAATTACCACAAATGACAACTTTGTGAAAAAATTGTTAACTTGTATGAAATGGAAAAGCTACATTTGTATAATGTTACGAAAAAGACTTGCGTTTTTTAGGAACTATTGTGCGTTACGGGTGCTTTTCCACTTCTGCCGCCAAATTGCGGTACGGGCTGTATTTCGCCCAGACATATCCAACCATGTACTCATTCGGCAATACCACATTTTGCGCCATACTGCCATTCAGCACATGGAAAAGATCACATTCTACTGCATTTCTGTTTATCCGCAGTTTTTTTCGCTGCTTCTCTACGATATTCTCATATCCGGCTGAACTCAGGTCTTTGAGCAAATCGTGAATGTACTGCGAAAGTTTTTTCGAGGAATCCGTGTTCAAACCGCACATCATCACACGCGTGGCGATGTCGCTTGTGGAAACAAATGCGCCATTTGCATTGACCAGATATGCCAGGATTTCTTTGGAAATGCTTCGTGAGAAATGCAGTGGTTTGTGCTCGGCATCAAACACTTCAAAGCTGCCGAATGTGCGGATGATCAGCTTATCGGAAGAAATTTCTTCATGCAAAGGTATTCGCAGATGCTGCAATTCTGACCGAATATTCTGCGCAGAAACCGGCTTTATCAGATACCCGCTTGCATGAATCCGAAACGCCTCCAGTGCATACTGTGTATGCGTGGTTACAAAAATGATATTGCAATTCGGCATGGTATTGTTCAAGTGAATTGCCAAATGGAATCCGCTGTCGCCTTTCATGGCTGTTTCCAGCATAGCAATATCGTAGATTTTACTTTGATTTTCCATGAATTCATCTATGGATTGGAACACATCCACTTCTGCACTTGAAGCAATCGTAGAGAGGATTGTTTTCAGTTTCTCGGAAGAAGCTATGTCGTTGTCCACAATCAAGATCCTCATGCATAGCTCCTTTCGCTTCCAAAACGAACAACTGATATTTGGATGGAAGAATAAGATTAATATCTTTTTTATTCTTAATTATAACACACATTGCAACAATTTTCAAGTGCTTTTTATTATATTTTTTCACGAAAAATGACAAAGGGTATATGCTTGCCGATATATTACAATTAGTATATTATGCTGACGGCAGACAGCTTTGCGAAGCCGATCGTCACAGTATTTCTATCGGATCTGACCGCATTGGATTCCGGTGTACATTTCACGCGCATTCTGATGAGTACGGCATGGCTGATCGGGGCGTTTGCAATTATTCAGAATACCTTGCAGGCGGTAGGTGCGCTTGAACTATAAATGCATATAAAAAGAAAATCCCGGAAAACCGAGATTTTCTTGGATGCGGGTAACAGGAGTTGAACCTGCATGTCTTTCGACGCCAGAACCTAAATCTGGTGCGTATGCCAATTTCGCCATACCCGCATATTCAGTTGAAGGAAAAATAGCGTTGCAGATCAAACCGCAACGCTATTATTATACACAATTGAGAAGATTTTGTCAAGGGGTGGCTGGAGAAAAGAATTCGATGTCCTCGCCAAGCGGTCCTTTGCAGAAAGCGACGCGGGCGGGGAGCGGCGGTACTGAGGGGATGACAACATCTTTGGGTGCAACAAAAACCTCGTATCCTGCGGCTTTTACGGCTTCTGCGCACGCATCTGGATTTTCAACGGCAAAAGCAAAATGTCGTATCGCGCCCAGTTCATGAATGCTCTCGCCCTTTGTGAAAATTTCCAGCAGTACATTGCCCGCCGCGAGCATGACGCCGTCACACCATTCCCTGACGACGGAAAGTCCGAGCGTATCACGATAAAATGCAAGAACTTTCTCATATTCTGCACCCTTTTCACAGTTCATGGAGATATGATGCAATCCTGAGATCAAAGCCATGGCAAACCTCCGCTATACTATTATAATTGTATCATTTGAGGAAGGTGAACGCTTCCAGTTCGAACAGATTCCTGTCCTTGAATGCATTGGCAAACCAGCCTGTGTAGCCGTGCGTAATCTCGAAGAACAGCGCGTGGCGTCCTGTGACAGCTTTCAGTTCTGCGCGGTAGATGCCGTCATGGGTATCAATGTCGCAGAAGCCGAGTTCCTCGCCGTCCTCACTGTCGATGCAGATGCGCACGGTGGTACGGCAGCCGCAGCCCGTAATTTTCATGGCGAGGATCATGGTATTCGTGCTGTAATCGTCACCGAAATCGAAATATTTGTAGCCGATGACCGCGCCGGAACGGATACCCGTGATCACGCGTGTGAGGACATCCTTTTCGGTGATGAAGCATCCGCCTTTGAGAACGCAGGCGATTTCAGCAGGCGTGCAGGCGTAGGGATTCAGGGACTCATCAAAACCGAGGGATGTCATTTCGACCTGCGGTATTGTGCCGTCCGGAAGAATTTCGATCCGTTCTACGCAGGCACGGCGCGACATGACCGTGCAGTTGGTCATGCGGTGATAGAAAATGTACCATTGACCGTTGATGTTGCAAATCGAGCCGTGATTGTTGCCGCCGGGGTAGCTGTTGGCGTTGTCGATGATCGTGCCCATATGTTTGAATGGTCCGCGCGGGTTATCGGCAATGGCGTAATCGAGGCGGCTGCCGATCTGCGGAGAATATATATAATAGTATCGGTCACCGACTTTGCGCAGGGAACTTGCCTCGTAGTAGTCGGCGGCGTTTTTGCCTTTCGGAATGAGGTCTTTGATGAGAGAACCTTTCAGTACTTCACAGAAGTTGTCAGGATTCAGCTCATTGAAGAACGCGCGGGTGAAACCGTAGTAGATATATGCTTTCCCGTCATCGTCCAATAACACACCGGGGTCGTTGAAGATGCCGTCATCGCCTGCATCGGCGGGGTCAAATTCGTACTGTCCGATGAGATGGAACGGACCTTCGGGGCGGTCGCTGACGCTGACACAGCCGCGGGAATTAAAGATGTACGAAAACAGGTAGTATTTTCCGTCTTTCTCGATGACATCGGGGGCAAAATGCCGTTGGTCGGTCCACTCGGCAGTATCGGCAACGTGGTCGCGGTCATCGCGGGTATGGAAGCTGTGACCGTGGCACTGCCACAGACTGAGGTCATTCAGCGGGGCGGACCAGACTTTCAGTTTGTAGTCGCAAAAATCAGTGGCGGCAGGGACATCGTGTGAGCCGTAGATGTACACGCGGTCGCCAAAAACACGGGGTTCTCCATCGGGAACATACTCCCAGAGGGGCAGAAACGGATTCGGCATATCGGAAACCTCTTTCTCTGTATATTCGGGATTTACTTGACATCTGCGAAAAATGACGCTATACTTATTATAAGGTATTTTATCAGACGACTGCTAGCACTATCTTGCTTTTTTATGAAATAAAATTGCAATCATGGAAGATGATATGACTTTGTGTGGATGAAACGGATGTGCAATATGCACAAAAACCATATGCAAAGTTCTACGAAAGTTCTAAACTGCAAATTTTGGAAAAAGGCTTGATAAATGCGTACAAGTGTGATATACTATATCTTGCTGATGCAACAAGATAGACTTGCGAAGATCTTCTGAGGTTGCGCCGGTATGGCGGTAATTCAGAAAGGGAGCAATGTCCTAAAAGGGCGAATTGAGATATCAAACACGGTTTGTGTACTGGAAAATCAGTGAAACCACGCGGGTTTTTCGAAGGAGATGCTGTGCTTTTCTTACAAGGCACTTCATCAGGAAGAAACACCTCAGAAGGTCACGATGGATTTTTCCGTGTAGAACATGGATGCGTACAGTATCCGTGCGCAAAGCTGTGTCCGTTCGCCCGATGCAAGATGGCTTGTATTCGGGTTATTTTTATGTGCAAAGCATGAAACACCCGACCTCGTTGTAAGAGACATGGTCGGAAAGAAACGGTGCAGTGTACGCAAGAAAGCGATTTGAACACTCCAAGCCCCCAGCAAATAATTTTGAGGAGGGTAATCAAGTGGCAGGCAGCGAAAAATTGAGAATCAAGATCAAGGGCTATGAGCACGCAACGGTTGATGCAGCGGCAGCAAAGATTGTCGAGGCAGCAAAGCGCGGCGGCGCACAGAAGGTTTCCGGTCCGATCCCGCTTCCGACTGATAAGGAGATCATCACGATCCTCCGTGCAGTCCACAAGTACAAGGACAGCCGCGAACAGTTTGAGCTTCGCACCCATAAGCGTTTGATCGACGTCATTCGTCCCACCAAGGCGACGATGGACGCTCTCACCAAGCTCGAGATTCCGGCAGGTGTCGACATCGACATGGAACTGAAGTAATTTTACTTTAGCAAGGAATCCGCTTCCATGGCTCCGTCTGATTGGGTTGTAGGACGGGTGAAGGCCACGGTCATGTTGACGGAAAACCGCCAACCAATAACCAAAAGGAGGAAAACAACCATGAAAAAAGCCATTCTTGGCAAGAAGATCGGTATGACTCAGATCTTCGACGCAGCGGGTAAGGTCGTTCCCGTTACGGTCATCGAGGCAGGTCCCTGCTTCGTCGTTCAGAAGAAGACCGTAGAAAACGACGGCTACAATGCAATTCAGCTCGGCTTTGGCTCTATCAAGGCTGACAAGATTGCAAAGCCTCTGAAAGGTCACTTTGACAAAGCTGAAACCGGCGCTCTCAGAGTACTGCGCGAGTTCCGCTTTGATGATTGCGACTCTTTCAACGTCGGCGACAGCATCCAGGCTGATGCTTTTGCAATCGGTGACATCGTTGATGTCAGCGGTACCAGCAAAGGTAAGGGCTATGCAGGTCCGATCAAGCGTTTCAATCAGCACAGACTGAAGGAAACTCACGGTACCGGTCCTGTTCATCGCCAGGCAGGTTCTATGGGCGCTTGCTCCTCTCCGTCCCGTATCTACAAAGGCAAGGGCCTTGCAGGTCACATGGGCGCCGAGAAAGTTACCGTTCAGAACCTTGAGATTGTCAGCGTTGACGTTGAAAACCGTCTGATTGCAGTGCGCGGTGCGATTCCCGGCCCGAAGGGCGGACTCGTCAGCATTGTCAACAGCGTGAAGAAAGCCTAAGAAGGGAGGACACTGAAATGGCAAAAGTTCCGGTATACAATATGGACGGTGCTCAGGTTTCTGAGACCGAGCTTAATGATGCTGTTTTCGGCATTACCCCCAATGAGGCTGTGATGCACGCTTGCGTTGTCAACTACCTCGCAAACCAGCGTCAGGGTACACAGTCCACACTTACCCGTACCGAGGTTTCCGGCGGCGGCAGAAAGCCTTATCGCCAGAAGGGTACTGGTCACGCACGTCAGGGTTCCACCCGCGCTCCGCAGTGGTACCACGGCGGTGTTGCTCTGGGTCCGAAGCCCAGAAGCTATCGCTTCTCTCTGAATAAGAAAGTCCGCAGACTGGCAATGCTCTCCGCATTCTCCCAGAAGGTTGTTGACGCAAATCTCGTCGTCATCGACAATCTGGCAGTTGAAGACTTCAAGACCAAGACCATCGTCAAAATGCTCGACGCCCTGAAGGTTGACGGCAAGGCAATGATCGTCACCGCTGAGGCTGACAAGAAGGTCTATAAGAGTGCAGCAAACATTCCCGGCATCAAGACTGCTGCCGTGAATACGCTGAATGTATACGACATCCTCAACTACGATAAGTTCATCGTCAGCAAGGGTGCTGTTGCAAAAATTGAGGAGGTGTACGGAAAATGAAAGCTCCGCAGGATATTGTTCTGAAGCCCGTCATCACCGAGCAGAGCATCGACGTTCTGCCCACCGGTAAGTACACCTTTAAGGTCGCTAAGGACGCTAACAAGATTGAAATTGCCAACGCAGTGGAACAGCTCTTCAATGTTGAGGTAATGAAGGTCAACACCATCAATGTTCGTGGCCGTGCGAAGCGCGTCGGTCGCTACATGGGCAAGACCGCAAGCTGGAAAAAGGCAATCGTTACCGTAAATCCTGAGCCTGCAAACGGCAAGGACGGCAAGAAGAGAAACGGTACCATCGAATTCTTCGACGGTATGTTCTGATTCCTGAAATCCACAGTTGATTTCAGAAGAGGATTTCCGATGTTGAAATCCTGAAGCTCAAAGCGAAAGCAGAGAGCAGTTATGGGAGTCATGCTCCCGAAAACAAAGCATTGATTTTAAGGAGTTGAAATTTGCAATGGCAATTAAAGCCTATAAGCCGACTACTCCCGGCCGCCGCGGCATGACTGTTACCGATTACAGCAGCCTTTCCAAAAACGGTCCTGAGAAGTCTCTGTGCGTGACTCTGAAGAAGAAGTCCGGCAGAAACAGCTACGGCAGAATCACTGTTCGCCATCGCGGCGGCGGTGTTCGTCCGAAGTACAGAATCATCGACTTCAAGAGAAATAAGGATGGCATGAATGCTACCGTTATGACCCTTGAGTACGATCCGAACCGCAGCGCATTCATCGCTCTCGTACAGTACGAGGACGGCGAGAAGCGTTACATCCTCGCACCGAACGGTCTGAAGGTTGGCGACGTTGTTCGCAGCGGTGCTGACAGCGATATCAAGCCGGGCAACTGCCTGCCGCTTACCAATATCCCTGTTGGTACATTCATCCACAACATTGAGCTTTATCCCGGCAAGGGCGGTCAGCTTGTCCGTTCCGCTGGTAACATGGCTCAGTTGATGGGTAAGGAAGATGCGTATGCACTGGTTCGTCTGCCCAGCGGCGAAATGAGAAAAGTTCCGGTCATCGGCAAAGCTACTATCGGTCAGGTTTCCAACATTGACCACGAAAACGTCCACCTCGGCAAGGCAGGTCGTACCCGTCACATGGGTATCCGCCCGACTGTTCGCGGTTCTGTCATGAACCCCTGCGATCACCCGCACGGTGGTGGTGAAGGTAAGTCGCCGATCGGTCGTCCGGGTCCTGTTACTCCTTGGGGTAAGCCGGCACTCGGTTATAAGACTCGTAAACACCACAAAGCATCCGATAAGCTCATCGTAAAGCGTCGCAACGGTAAATAAGAAAGGAGGCTGACTCATGAGCAGAAGTGTTAAGAAAGGTCCTTTCGTTCAGGAGGCTCTCTACAAGAGAGTTGTTGCTATGAACGAGGCTGGCGAGAAGAAGGTCCTCAAGACTTGGAGCCGTTCTTCTACAATCTTCCCGGAATTTGTCGGTCACACCTTCGCAGTGCATGACGGACGCAAGCATATTCCGGTTTTCGTTACCGAGGAAATGATTGGTCATAAGCTCGGCGAGTTCGCCCCGACCAGAACCTTCCGCGGCCATGCTGGTTCGAAGACTTCGAACAACGGCAAGAAGTAATCGGAAGGAGGAATACTGATGGCTATCAATGATACCGCATTTGCTCCTGAAGCAAAAGCTATTCTGCGCGGCGAGCGCATCTCTCCGAGAAAGGTTCAGATCGTCCTCGATCTCATCCGCAATCAGCCGGTTGATATCGCTCTGGCAGCTCTGGATCTCACTCCGAAGGCAGCTTGCCCGATCGTGAAGAAGCTTCTGAATTCCGCGATCGCAAATGCTGACAACAACCACTCTATGAATAAAGATGCGCTGTACGTTGCAGCCTGCTACGTTGGACCGGGCCCGATCCTCAAGAGAATCCAGCCCCGCGCTCACGGCAGAGCATTCCGCATCAACAAGCGTACTTCCAACATCACCATCATCCTCAAGGAAAAGGAGGCGTAAGTCGAATGGGACAGAAAGTTAATCCGCATGGTATGCGCGTTGGCATCATCAAGGATTGGGATTCCCGCTGGTTCGCTCGCAAGAAGGACTTCGGCGATACCCTCGTTGAGGATTACAATCTGCGCGAATTCGTAAAGAAGACCCTGTATGCAGCTGGTATCGCACGCGTCGAAATCGAGCGCAACGGCGATAAGGTTCGCGTTCACATTCACTGCGCAAAGCCGGGTCTGATCATCGGCCGCGGCGGTGCTGAAATCGATAAGCTCCGCGCAACCCTCGAAAAGCAGACCGGTAAGACCGTGAACATCAACATCATCGAGGTTAAGGTTATGGACCTCGACGCTCAGCTCGTTGCTGAGAAGATTGCACTCGACCTTGAGAACCGTGTTTCTTTCCGTCGTGCAATGAAGGGCTCCATCGGCAGAACCATGAAGATGGGTGCCAAGGGTATCAAGATCAAGTGTGGCGGTCGTCTGGGCGGTGCTGAAATCGCTCGTTCCGAGTGCTACCACGAAGGTACCATTCCGCTGCAGACCATCCGTGCCGATATCGACTACGGTTTTGCTGAGGCAAACACCACTTACGGTCGTATCGGTGTCAAGGTTTGGATCTACAAGGGCGAGATCCTGAAGGGCGACGCTGCAAAGGCTGCTGCCAATAAGGAACGCTATGAGAAGAAGAATGATCGTCCGAGAGACAATCGTCGTCGTCGTGATGATCGTAACGGCGGTAACAATGGTGACCGCAAGCCGCGCCGCGAGTTCAACAACAATGGTGACCGCAAGCCGCGTGGCGACCGTCCGCAGGGTGGTCAGTTCAAGAGAGAAGGAGGTTCCGCAAATGCTGCTTCCAAAGAGAGTTAAGTATCGCCGCGTCCACAGAGGACGTCTGACTGGTAAAGCTCTTCGCGGCAACCGCGTCACTTACGGTGATTTCGGTCTGGTCGCACTGGAGCCGTCCTGGATTACTTCCAACCAGATTGAAGCTGCCCGTATCGCTATGACCCGTTATATCAAGCGTGGCGGTCAGGTTTGGATCAAGATTTTCCCGGATAAGCCCATCACCGAGAAACCCGCTGAAACCCGAATGGGTTCCGGTAAAGGTTCTCCTGAATACTGGGTTGCAGTAGTAAAGCCCGGCCGTGTAATGTTCGAGATCGCAGGCGTCAGCGAGGAAGTTGCTCGTGAGGCTCTGCGTCTGGCAATGCACAAGCTGCCTGTTAAATGTAAGATTCTGGCAAAAGAGCAAGAGGGAGGTGCGGAAGCATGAAGGCATCTGAGATCAAAGACATGACCTACGAGGAAATGAATGAAAAGCTCCAGAGCCTGAAGGAAGAGCTTTTCGCACTTCGGTTCCAGCTCGCAGCGAACCAGCTTGAGAACACTGCACGTCTGAATGCAGTCAAGAAGGACATCGCTCGTGTAAAAACCTGTATGCGTGCTGCACAGCTTGCAGCAAAGGCATGAGTTAAGGAGGAACTGTCGTGAGTGAGACCACTGAGAGAAACCTGAGAAAAACCCGTACCGGCAAGGTCATCAGCGACAAGATGGACAAGACCGTTGTCATCGCAATCGCTGATAACGTACAGCACCCCCTGTACAAGAAAATCGTCAAGCGTACCGTTCATCTGAAGGCACATGACGAGAATAACGAATGCCGCGTCGGCGACCGCGTTCTCATTATGGAAACCCGCCCGCTCTCCAAAGATAAGAGATGGCGCGTTGTCAACATCATCGAGAAAGCAAAATAATCACTTGATTCAATCGACAGGTTGCAGAAAGCTCTACGGTCGGAAACCGTACAGCGCAGCCTGACAATACAGATAGGAGGAACCTGCTGTGATTCAGATGCAATCTTACCTTAAGGTTGCTGACAACACAGGCGCGAAGGAACTCATGTGCATTCGTGTTCTGGGCGGTACCCGCAGACGTTACGCAAACATCGGTGACGTTGTTGTCGCTTCCGTTAAGAAAGCAACACCCGGCGGCGTTGTCAAAAAGGGCGACGTTGTCAAGGCAGTAATCGTTCGTTCCGCAAAGGGCATCCGTCGTGAGGACGGTACTTACATTCGCTTCGATGAGAACGCTGCTGTTATCATCAAGGAAGATAAGACCCCGAAGGGAACCCGTATTTTTGGACCGGTCGCAAGAGAACTGAGAGAGCATGACTACGTCAAGATCCTCTCCCTTGCACCCGAAGTTCTGTAATTTGGAGGTATCGCAATGAGTAAAGTACACGTAAAGACAGGCGATACCGTCTGCCTGCTCGTTGGTGATCCTACCGATAAGTACACCAACGCAGAAAAGAAAACCCTCAAGACCGGTAAAGTCTTGGAGGTCAGCCCGAAAGAGGGCAAGGTCATCGTTGAGGGCATCAACATGATCACCAAGCACGTAAAGCCCACCCGTATGGGTCAGCAGGGCGGTATCATCAAGGCTGAATCTCCGGTTTATGCCTGCAAGGTACAGCTCATCTGCCCGAAGTGCGGCAAGCCCACCCGTGTCGGTCACGAGATGGACGGCGACAAGAAGGTTCGTGTCTGCAAGAAGTGCGGCGCAAAATTTGCTTAATTGAAGGAGAACAGTGATGGCTAGATTGAGAGATTATTATGTCAGCACCGTCGCTCCGGCGCTGATGAAAAAGTTCGGTTATAAGAACGTTATGCAGATCCCCCGCCTCAACAAGGTTGTTGTAAACGTCGGTGCAGGCGAAGCAAAGGAAAACGCTAAGGCAATCGACGCAATCATGGGCGACCTTTCCCTGATTACCGGTCAGAAGCCGGTTGTCTGCCGCGCAAAGAAATCTGTCGCAAACTTCAAGCTCCGTGAGGGTATGCCCATCGGCGTAAAAGTTACCCTCCGCGGTGAGAAAATGTGGGACTTCGTTGACAAACTGTTCAACATCGCATTCCCGCGTGTTCGTGACTTCCGTGGTATCAACGGCAATTCCTTCGATGGAAAGGGCAACTACTCCACCGGTATCAAGGAACAGCTGATCTTCCCGGAAATCGAGTACGATAAGATCGACAAGGTTCGCGGCATGGATATCAACTTCATCACCACTGCCACCACCGATGAAGAGGCCAAAGAGCTGCTCACGCTGCTCGGTGCTCCGTTCGCGAAGTAATCAGGAGGGACATATGGCAAAGAAATCTATGATTCTGAAGCAGCAGAGAGCTCCGAAGTTCTCTACTCGTGCTTATAACAGATGCAAAATCTGCGGAAGACCCCATGCCTACCTCAGAAAGTTCGGTATTTGCCGAATTTGCTTCAGAGAGCTTGCACACGATGGTCAGATCCCAGGTGTCAAGAAGGCAAGCTGGTAAACCGACGATAGAAAAAGGAGGTCATTGGTATGCAAATTTCGGATACCATCGCGGATTTGCTGACACGAATCCGTAACGCTAATACCGCTAAGCACGCTACTGTTGACGTTCCTGCTTCCAACGTGAAGAAGGCCATTACCCAGATCCTGTTGGACGAGGGCTATGTGAAGAACTTCCAGGTCATCGAGGATGGCAAGCAGGGCATCATCCGCATTACACTCAAGTACAGCGATAACAGAATGCCTGTTATCAGCGGTCTTCGCCGCATTTCCAAGCCCGGTCTGCGTATTTACAGCAGCTGTGAGGATATGCCGAAGGTTCGCAAGGGTCTGGGCATCGTCATCGTTTCTACCTCGAAGGGCATCATGACCGATAAAAAGGCTCGTGAGCTCAACGTCGGCGGCGAGATTCTCGCTTACATTTGGTAATAGGAGGAAACGCATATGTCAAGAATTGGAAGACTGCCGATTGCGATTCCTGCCGGCGTCACCGTAACGGTTGACGATACCAATCTGGTTACCGTAAAGGGACCGAAGGGCGAGAACAGCTATCGCGCAAACGCTGCGATCGAGATCAAAGTTGAGGATGGCACCATTACGGTCGCTCGTCCGAACGATAACAAGGAAAACCGCGCACTGCACGGTCTGACCCGTACTCTGATTGCAAATATGGTTTACGGTGTAAGCACCGGTTTCTCTAAGACTCTCGAGATCGAGGGTATCGGCTACCGTGCCGCAAAAGACGGCAAGAACCTGGTCATGAACCTCGGTTACTCCCATCAGGTCATCATGCCTGAGAAGAACGGCGTAACCGTTGACGTTCCCAGCCCGAACAAGATCATCATCAATGGTGCTGATAAGCAGGCTGTTGGTCAGTTCGCTGCCGCAGTTCGCGAGAAGCGTCCGCCGGAACCCTATAAGGGCAAGGGCATTCGCTACGAAGGCGAGCACATTATCCGCAAGGAAGGCAAGGCCGGTAAGGGCAAGAAATAAGGAGAAAGGTTGAATTGCTATGGTAAAGAAAATTGACAGCAACAAGGCACGCCTCAAGAGACATCGCAGAGTTCGTGCTAAAATCTCCGGAACTGCCCAGTGCCCCAGACTGAGCGTTTATCGCTCGACAAAGCACATCTATGCACAGCTGATCGATGACGTTGCAGGTGTTACCCTCGCAGCAGCATCCAGCCAGGATAAGGGCTTTGAGGGCAATGGCGGCAATAAGGAAGGCGCACGCCTCGTCGGCGCCGCAATCGCTAAGAAGGCTGCTGATAAGGGCATCACTGAAGTCGTTTTCGACCGTGGTGGCTACCTCTATCACGGCAGAGTTTCGGAGCTCGCAGACAGCGCCCGTGAGAACGGGTTGCAGTTCTAATGAAGGAGGGAATCTCATTTGGCACTGATTGACGCAACTGGCATGGAGCTGATGGAGCGTGTCGTTTCCATCAACCGTGTTAGCAAGACCGTAAAGGGCGGCCGTATTATGAAATTCGCTGCTCTCGTAGTTGTCGGCGACGGCAACGGTATCGTAGGCTTCGGCATGGGCAAATCCGGTGAAGTTCCGGATGCTATCCGCAAGGGTATCGAAGATGCGAAGAAAAATCTGGTTCGTGTTTCCCTCCGTGGTACGACCATTCCGCACGAGATCATCGGTAAGTTCGGCGCAGGCCGCGTTCTGATGATGCCTGCTGCTCCCGGTACCGGTGTTATCGCCGGCGGTGCAGTCCGTGCGGTCATCGAAATGGCCGGCATTAAGGACATCCGTACCAAGAGCCAGCGTTCCAACAACCCCTGCAACGTTGTTCGCGCTACCATCAATGGTTTGATGGAGTGCACCGATGCAAAAGAGGTTGCTGCAAAGCGCGGCAAGACAACTGCTGAAATCTTCGGCAAATAATTCGAAGGAGTGAGCTGTTATGGCAAAGAATGTAACACTCGTAAAGAGTCTGATCGGCAGAAAGCAGGACCAGATTGCAACTGCTCATTCTCTTGGTCTGCGTAAAATCGGCGATTGCACACAGCAGCCCGATAACGCTCAGACTCAGGGCAAGATCAACAAAATTTCCCACCTCGTGAAGGTCACGGAAGCTTAATTGCAAGGAGGTGCGATCCATTGAAAATTCATGAATTAACCCCGGCTGCGGATTCCAACCGCGAGGCAAAGCGTATCGGCAGAGGTCATGGTTCCGGCAACGGCAAGACCGCCGGTAAGGGCCACAAGGGTCAGAACGCTCGCTCCGGCGGCGGTGTCAGAATCGGCTTCGAAGGCGGCCAGATGCCCCTTGCAAGACGTATTCCGAAGCGTGGTTTCCACAATCACTTCGCTACCACTTATTCTACCGTAAACGTTGGCGACCTCAACAAGTTTGTTGACGGCACTGTCGTTGATACCGAACTGCTGATGGCTTCCGGTCTGGTGAAAAAGGTCGAGAACGGCGGTGTTAAGGTTCTCGGCAATGGCGAGCTGAACGTCAAGCTGACTGTCAAAGCCGCAAAGTTCTCCGGCGCGGCTGCAGAAAAAATCGAGAAAGCAGGCGGGAAAGCTGAGGTGATGTAATGTGTTCAAAACGATAAAGAATGCTTGGCGCATTCCTGAAATCCGTACGAAGCTTTTGTTCACACTGTTCATCATTGTCATTTTCCGCTTTGGAAGCGCAATTACCGTTCCGTTCCTCGATATGGGGATCGTATCCAGCTGGATGGCTGAGAAAGCACAGGGCGGTAACTTCCTCGAATACCTGAATATCCTTTCAGGTGGCGCACTTGCGAAAGCAACCGTTTTCTCGCTCGGTGTAACCCCTTACATCAACGCGAGCATCATCATTCAACTTCTGACCTATGCTTTGCCGCCTCTGGAGCGTCTGCAACAGGAAGGCGAGGAAGGCAGAAAGAAGCTGAATACCATTAACTCCATTGTCGCACTCGGACTTTCCGCTTTCATGTCGGTTGCTTATTACCTGACACTGAAAGCTTCGAAAGACGACGCTGGCAAATCTGCTGTCCTCTATACCGAAGGCGGTGCAGGCATCTTTGCGATGTTTGTTATCATCTTCTGCTTCATGGCAGGTTCCTCGCTGGTTATCTGGCTGGGCAACCGCATCAATGAAAAAGGCATCGGTAACGGCGTTTCGATGATCCTGTTCGCAGGTATCGTTTCCCGTATCCCTGAGGACATCGGTCAGATGATCCATCTGGTCAATGAAGATGCACAGAAGTATTTCGGTCTGGTTGTCATTTACCTTGTGATCTTTGTGGTCATGATCGTCGGCATTGTTCTGTTCAATGAGGCAGAACGCCGCATTCCTGTCCAGTACGCGAAGCGTGTTGTCGGCAGAAAGCAGTATGGCGGTCAGAGCACCCACATTCCGATCAAGGTTTGCAACTCCGGTGTTATGCCGATCATCTTCGCAATGAGCTTTATGTCGCTGCCGGCTACGATTTCCATGTTTGTGGAACCCGTTTCGAATATTACCGACTCTACGACATTCGGTCAGAAGATCTACTACTACTTCATCAACTTCTTCAAGACCCAGAGCTACTCTTATGCAGTTCTCTATTTCATCCTGATTATCGCATTCAACTACTTCTATGTTTCGATGCAGTACAATCCGGTTGAAATGGCAAACAATCTCCGCCAGTCCAACGGCGGTATCCCCGGTATTCGCCCCGGCAAACCCACTGCCGATTACATCAGCAAGGTTCTCTCCAAGCTGACCCTCGTCGGTGCAGTTTTCCTTGGCATTATCGCAATCTTCCCGATCATCTTCGTAAGACTCACCAATATGCCGATTTCGTCTATGGGTGGTACTTCCGTTCTGATCGTTGTCAGCGTTGCAATCGAAACGGTTCGCACGCTGGAATCTCAGCTTATGATGCGTCATCACAAGGGATTCCTTGGCTGATCCAAACCTAGGAGGTTCACAGAATATGAACAAAATGATTCTTTTGGGTGCTCCCGGCGCGGGTAAAGGCACACAGGCTGAAGCAATTTCCGAAAAACTCGGTATTCCGCAGATTTCGACCGGTAATATGCTCCGCGAAGCCGTCAAGAACGGTACGGAGCTCGGTCTGAAAGCGAAGGCTGCAATGGATGGCGGCGAACTCGTTTCCGATGATATCGTCATCGGCATTCTGAAGGACCGCATCGCTGAGCCGGACGCTAAGAATGGTTTCATTCTGGACGGCTTCCCGCGTACCGTTGCACAGGCAGAGGCACTTGACAAAATGGGCGTTGCAATTGACGTCGTTCTCGAGATCTTTGTTCCCGATGAGCGCATCTGCGCAAGAATGTCCGGCCGCCGCGTTTGCGAGGCTTGCGGTGCTTCCTACCATATCGAGTATAAGCCCACCACTGTTGAGGGCGTTTGTGACAAATGCGGCGGAAAGACCGTTCAGCGTGCAGACGATGCACCCGAAACCGTTCTTTCCCGTCTGAAAGTTTACCAGGAGAAGACCGCTCCGCTCAAGGATTACTATGCCAAGGTCGGCAAGCTGGTCACCGTGGAAGGACAGGAAGAAGTCGCTGATACCACAAAGCTCGTCTTCAAGGCATTGGGCGTTTGAAACTGATAAAGAAGGCGCGGTGCAATGGTAACCATTAAATGTGCTTCCGACATCGAAAAGATGCGCGAAGCAGGTAAGATTGCAGCAAATTCTTTGCTGGTGTGCGGTGAAAAAATCCGCGCAGGCATGACGACAAAGGATATTGACAAAATTATCCACGATGAAATCACGAAGCATGGCGCAAAGCCGAGTTTCCTCGGTTACGGCGGATTTCCCGGCAGCGCGTGTGTTTCGGTCAATGATGAGGTTATTCACGGAATCCCAAGCAATCAGCGGCGGATTCAAGAGGGCGATATTGTCAGCGTTGACGTTGGCGCGTTCTATAAAGGCTTCCACAGCGATACCTGCTACACCTTTGCGATCGGTCAGATCTCTGACGATGCAAAGATGCTGCTCACCGATACTGAGGCAAGTCTTTACGAGGGCATCAAAGCGGCAACCGTCGGTGCGCGGCTGGGCGATATCGGCTCAACGGTAGAAAATTACTGCCGTTCCAGAGGCTATGGTGTGGTCATGGATTACTGTGGTCACGGCATCGGTCGGGATCTCCACGAGGAGCCCGAAGTCCCCAATCACGGTCGCGCCGGACATGGCATGCGGATCGTGGAAGGAATGACGTTCTGTATTGAACCGATGATCAATGCCAAGGGCGATGGCGTGTATGTTCTGCCAAACGGCTGGACCGTCAAAACCAAGTCAGGTTCCCTCTCCGCTCACTTTGAGCATGAGATTCTGATTACCTCAAACGGCCCTGTGATTTTAACCAAGATTTGACGGAGGAAGCCAGATGCTGTTAATGTCCTGTCAGGCGGGCATGATTGTCCGCGTGAATGCAGGCCGCGGTGCCGGTCGCTTTCTTCTCGTCACTGCCGTGGACGGCAAGGATCTGTTTCTCGCAGACGGGGAGGGCATCAAGCTCTCCAAACCAAAGCGGAAAAATCCCAAGCACGTTCAGGCAACCAAGCAGATTGTGCCACTTGATGGTCTGACGGATGCTGCACTGCGAAAAGTACTCGCACCCATGCAGCCCGAACACATCGCACAATCAAGATTGAATGAAACTCGCAAGGAGGTCACTGAAGATGTCGAAGCAGGATGTCATTGAAGTGGAAGGCGTGGTCGTTGAAGCCCTGCCAAACGCTATGTTCAAGGTTGAGCTGAGTAATAAGCATATCATTCTTGCACATATTTCCGGCAAGCTGAGAACGAACTATATCCGCATCGTTCCAGGTGACCATGTAACCATTGAGATGTCGCCCTACGATCTAACAAAGGGCAGAATCACTTGGCGTGCAAAATAATTTGCCCGTCATCACAGAGCAAGGAGGTATTTTCCATGAAAGTAAGACCTTCCGTAAAACCCATCTGCGAAAAATGCAAAGTCATCAAACGTAAGGGTAAAGTCATGGTAATCTGTGAAAACCCGAAGCATAAGCAGCGTCAGGGTTAATCCCCCTGACCATATGGAGGTGTAATTCGAATATGGCTAGAATCGCTGGTGTAGACCTTCCGA
Source organism: Oscillospiraceae bacterium (assembly GCA_045600205.1). Taxonomy (GTDB): domain Bacteria; phylum Bacillota; class Clostridia; order Oscillospirales; family Ruminococcaceae; genus Firm-04. The sequence goes on from JAZRXM010000021.1 coordinate 26,605, forward strand.
ATAACAAGCGTGTCGAAATCGGTCTGACCTATATCTTTGGCATCGGCCGCACGACTGCTACTAAGATTCTGAAGGAAACCGGCATCAATCCCGATACGAGATGCAAAGATCTCACCGAGAATGATGTTGCAACACTTCGTGAGTACATTGATAACAACTGCCTGGTGGAAGGTGATAAGCGCCGCCAGATCGCAATGGATATCAAGAGACTCGTCGATATCGGCTGCTACCGCGGTGTCCGTCACCGCAAGGGTCTGCCTGTCAGAGGACAGCGCACAAAAACCAATGCCAGAACTCGTAAGGGTCCGGCAAAGACTATCGCTAACAAGAAGAAGTAAGGAGGGACTGTATCTTGGCACAGCAAAAGAAGAAAGTTACCACGATCAGACGCCGCAGAGAGCGTAAGAACATCGAAAACGGCGCGGTGCATATTCAGTCCACGTTCAACAACACCATCGTGACGATCACCGATACTCAGGGTAATGCAATTTCTTGGGCATCCGCAGGTGAGCTTGGCTTCCGTGGTTCGAAGAAGTCCACACCGTTTGCTGCACAGAGCGCTGCTGAAACCGCTGCTCGTGCTGCTATGGAACACGGTCTGAAGACTGTTGAGGTTTATGTCAATGGTCCCGGTTCCGGTCGTGAGGCTGCTATTCGTGCACTTCAGACTGTTGGTCTGGAAGTTCGCATGATCAAGGACGTAACGCCGATTCCTCATAACGGCTGCCGTCCTCCCAAGAGACGTCGCGTATAATCGCAGGAGGTGTAAGAGAATATGGCAAGATATACTGGTGCAGTTTGCAGAATCTGCCGCCGCGAGGGCAAGAAAATGTTCCTGAAGGGCGACCGCTGCTACACAACCAAGTGCGCTATCGACGAGAGAAACGACGAGAAGCGTAAGGGTACTCCGGGTCAGCATGGCATGGCTCGCAAGAAGGTATCCGAATACGGCATGCAGCTCCGCGCAAAGCAGACTGCAAGAAGATATTATGGTCTGCTTGAGGGTCAGTTCTATCACTACTTTGAGCTTGCAACCAAAATGCCCGGTAAGGCCGGTGAAAACCTGCTGATCCTGCTGGAGTCCCGTCTGGATAACGTTGTTTATGCTCTGGGCTTCGCAAGCTCCCGTGCACAGGCTCGTCAGCTCGTTCTGCACAAGCACTTCACCGTAAACGGTCAGAAGGTCAACATTCCGTCTTATCTGCTCCACGCAGGCGATGTTGTTGCTTTCACTGAGAAGGCTCGCGCAAACGACACCTTCAAAACTCTGGTTGAGCAGAACAGCGGCAGAACAGTTCCGATGTGGCTCAACTGCGATAAGGATAACTTCAAGGGTACTATCGAGAGAATGCCTGTTCGTGACGACATCACTCTGGATGTTGATGAGCAGCTGATCGTCGAATTGTATTCTAAGTAATCCCATCACTCGTGGCTCGCAGGATTGCGAAGGCCCTTTCACAAATACTGATTGCGATATAGGAGGGTAACTATGCTGAAAACATTTCAAAAGCCCGAAATCGAAACCGTCGAGCTGAAAACAGACGGAAAGTATGGCAAGTTCATTCTTTCGCCTCTTGAGCGCGGCTACGGCATTACGCTTGGCAACAGCCTCAGACGGGTTCTGCTCTCCTCTCTGCCCGGTGTGGCAGTCAGCGCCGTCAAAATTGAAGGTGTCCACCACGAGCTCTCCACAATCCCCGGCGTCAAGGAAGATGTAACGGAAATCATCCTCGCAATTAAAGGTCTGACCGTAAAATTGCAGGGTGAGGGACCGAAGCAGATCTACATTGAGGCTCAGGGTGAGTGTGAGGTCACTGCCGGTGATATCAAAGCAGATTCTGAGGTGACCATCCTGGATCCCGGTATGCACATTGCAACACTGGGCAAGGGTGCAAAGCTCGATATGCAAATCACCATCGACAAAGGCAGAGGTTATGTATCTGCGGAACGGAACAAGCAACAGTTTGCAGCGCAGACTCCGCTTGAAACGATTGCCGTTGACAGCATTTATACACCTGTTTTGAAGGTCAATTATAAGGTTGAGGATACTCGTGTCGGTCAGATCACTGATTACGATAAGCTCACGATGGAAGTCTGGACAGACGGTACCATCTCCGCAAAAGAGGCACTGTCGCAGGCCGCCAATCTCCTCAACGAGCATCTCCAGATCTTCGTTGATTTGTCCGAGGAGGCTGCAATCACTCCTGTTATGACGGAGAAGAATGACAGCAGCAAGGAAAAAATCCTCGAGATGACCATTGAGGAGCTTGACCTGTCGGTACGTTCCTTCAACTGCTTGAAGCGTGCCGGCATCAACACCGTTGAGGATTTGACCAGTAAGTCCGAGGACGAGATGATGAAGGTCAGAAACCTCGGCAAAAAATCCTTCGACGAGGTGCGCGAGAAGCTCCAGTCCCTGGGCTTCGACCTCAGCTCGGACGATAACGACTAATTCCCCGATTTTGCATGGAATCATGTGAAATCTGATACAAAGGAGTGAAACAACATGGCTGGATCAAGAAAGCTCGGCAGAACATCCGACCACAGAAAGGCTATGCTCCGTGGTATGGTAACTTATCTGCTCGAAAACGGTCAGATCGAAACGACCGTCACCAGAGCAAAGGAAGTTCGTGCTATGGCAGAGAAAATGATTACACTGGGCAAGGATGTTCAGGGTAAAGACGCAGCCGCAGCACTTCACTGCAAGCGTCAGGTATTTGCTTATGTCACGAAGGAGAGCGTTGCAAAGAAGCTCTTCGACGAGATTGCTCCCCGCTATGCAGAGCGTAACGGCGGTTACACCAAGCTGGTTAAGGTTGGTCCTCGCCGCGGTGACGCTGCGGAAATGGCAATCATTCAGCTCGTCTGATTGGATTGTGCATACAGCTTAAACACAAAGAATGGTGCTTCGGGTTGCCGTGGCACCATTTTTTTGATAATTGATATGTACAACTTTGCAGGTTGTTACAAAATAACAGTACAAGAGATGATAGCATATTTACGAACTTGTCCGAACGTGTTATAATAAAAACATAGACAAGCATTCTACATAAAATGAATGCAAATAGGGGGAGGTTCCTGAAGAACCTCAGGGGAGAGGCCGATTGACGTTCATTACGTGAATCGGTCTTTTTATTTTGTACGTAAAATGGCACAATAATACAGTATGCCGCGTCAATAGCGTATTTACTTTTTTCGCATCTGCTGGTATAATGTTGTTATAATGAACCATACAGGTTCAGAAAGAATGGGGGATTTTAATGATAAAGAAAAAAGTGATGGCTGTATTGTCTGCTGCTATTCTTGGCGCAAGTTGTCTGACAACTTACCACTCTGCAGTCATTGCCGCAGACTTTGTGGCGAACAAATCCAGAGTATCTGTGCATGACCCGTCCATTGTCAAGGACTCTGCAACTGGTACATATTATGTGTTCGGCTCGCATATCGAGGCGGCAAAATCGAATGATCTGCAAAGTTGGAAAACTTTCTCAAATGGCTACGCAGCTTACAATAATGTCGAATTTGGGTCACTTTCGCAGAATCTCGCCAAGCCCTTTGCGTGGGCAGGAGAGAATCTCGAGGACTGTGAGGGCGGCTTTGCGGTCTGGGCTCCTGATGTAATCTGGAATCCCGAATACCGCAACAGCGATGGCACAAAAGGTGCGTACATGATGTATTTTTGTACATCATCGACGTATAAGCGTTCAGTGATTGCATTCGCCGTCGCAAAAAGTATTGAAGGACCGTATACGTGCGTAGATACGTTGATTTATTCCGGATTTACAGCGAATGACAGCTATGCAAAAAGCTCTACGAAAAATGTCAACAGAAAATATACCTCGACAAATATTGACGAATTGATTGCGCGTGGCGAGGTTACGTACAACAATAGTTGGTTTTCCAACAACGATTTCAACAACCAGCTTTATCCGAACGCAATTGATCCGAACATCTACTATGGCACGGACGGCAAGATGTATATGGCATACGGCTCGTGGTCAGGCGGAATCTTCACGATTGAGATCAACCCGCAGACCGGGTTGTGTGTACATCCGAAAACTGGGACAACCTCTGACGGGCGCATGATTGACAGCTATTTTGGTACGAAAATCAGTGGCGGTTATGGTAAATCAGGGGAAGGTCCGTTTATCGAATACAACGAAGATACGGGATATTTCTATCTGTGGGTGACGTATGGCGGTCTAACGGCAACCGGCGGCTATAATATGCGCGTGTTTCGTTCAAAATCCCCAACAGGTCCGTTTGTTGACCCTGCCAATCGAAATGCTGTATTGGAGAGCAATACAAATTTGGACTCAATCGGATTAAAGGTCATGACAAATTACAAGTTTTCAACCCTTTCTGCATCTTACATGGCGTGCGGGCACAATTCCGTCTTGAAAGATGACGATGGTCAGTGGTATCTGGTCAATCATACGCGCTTTGATGGTGGTACGGAATACCATGAAGTGCGCGTACATTCGATGAAATTCAATGAAACGGGCTGGCCTGTTGTACTTCCTTATGAGTATGGCGGCGAAACATGGTCTGCTGGCGGATATGATGCGCAAAATCTTGCAGGTACGTATGAATTCATCAATCATGGCAATGCGACAAATGGCAATATCACGAAAGCTGCAAGCATCTCGTTAGGATCGAATGGTACAATTTCCGGTGCAGTGTCCGGAACGTGGAACGAGTCGGATAGTAACGCATCTGCGACTTTTTCAATTGGCGGCGTAACGTATAAAGGCTATTTCCAATTGCAGTATGAAGAACGGCAATCTCCGACACCTGTCATGACATTTACCGCTGTCGGCAATAACAATCAGACAATTTGGGGTGTGCAGACCACGAAATGGTCAGGCAATGACCGTACAACTTTGAAGGATTATTCCAATCAAAACAGTAAAGTTGTCTACAATCTTGACAGCATTTCGTGTGAAAAAGGCGGCATTACGTTGTCGAATACTTCGTTGCTGAGCGGGGTATCTTATCACATTGAGAATGTTAACAGCGGTCTTTTCTTGGATTTGCCCAATGGAAAACCTGTTGCCGGGAGCATCATGCAGCAATGGCAGAAAACAGGGAATTCTCAGCAGGAATGGCGTTTTGTAGATGTCGGAGATGGATATTGCAAGATTGTATCCATGGCGGATGAGCAAATGTGTGTGGCAGTTGAAAATGCTTCGGCGGATGATGGCGCAGCTGTTGTATTACAACAGTATGTCGGCTCGATAGCACAGCATTGGAAATTGGTGCCTGATGCCGGATCCTATGCTATTGTATCAAGATGTTCGGACAACTTGGCTTGTCTGGATGTGTATGAATGGTCGGTGGACAACGGAGGTGTTGTCAAACAGTGGAACTATTGGGGCGGTGAGTGCCAACTATGGAAGATTACGCCTGCTCATCCTGCTATATCTGCGGGATGTTACACAATTCGTTCTGCAAATACCGGTTTATGGATCGCCAGTGAAGGCTCGCAGCTCATTCAGAATTCAGAGCAATCTGTATGGCGGTTGACTGCTTCGGAAAATGGAATGTACAACTTGGTGAATGCTGACGGATTGGCTCTGACTGCTTATGGGTCGGGCATAACGCTTTCGGCAAAAGCTGATAGTACAAGTCAGCAGTTTTCCGTTTGGTGTAATGCGGATGGCAGCTATTCTATCGTATCTACTGCAAAAAGAGAAAAATCGGCAATTGAAGCCGATTCTGAAATTGGATTATCCGATTTTATTGGTGCAAAAACTCAGAAGTTTATCCTTGAACCGACACAGAGCCTTCCTGAAGTTGTTATTACAACTACAACAACCTTGCCGATAACGATAACCACGACAACTGTGGAAACAACTTTGATGGGTGATTCCAATTGTGACGGAAAGGTAAGCATCGCTGATGTTGTTATACTGAGCCGCTATGTCAATGAGGAACACGGCATCATGATTTCTAAGCAGGGACGAATAAATTCTGACTGTGATTACGATGGTCTCTGTACTGCCGAAGATGCGACTATGATTTTGAAAGCGATTGCAAAATTGATTACGATCTGATTAAAAAAGCAGAGAACAGTTTGGTTCTCTGCTTTTTGTTTAGCAATATTATTGTTTGAGTGGGGCAACTTTTTTATGCTCTTTCTGCTTTTTCATATATTCGGTGGTAGTTTGATTATTCATTTCAACTACATGCATAATTAGTTCCAGCATTTGTTCGTCTTCTTCATCTGTCAGTTCCTCCAAGGGAATGTTCGGGTGATATTCCATTTGAATGCTCCTTTCTGCTGCATTTTTCGATACTATCATAGCATGAAATTTCAGATTTGTCAAGTCGATTTTCTACGTCTGATCATTCGCATTTGTAACATAGAGATACTGAAATAACGTATCTGCGATATATTTATCAGTAAATTCTTTCAAAAAAGAAACCTCTCGTACACTTTGAAATCCGCCAAGTTCAGAGCGGAACGATAACAGTGCATCTGCTTGATTTTCGGTCATGTCTGGTATTGTGAGCAATTCTTCTTTTGTCACGAGATTCATATCAAAACGATGTATGATCTCTTGAGCCGGCAGTGTAGTTGTAACAGTTGAAGTTGTATGTACAATCGGTGATTCAGTGTCAATTGCCTGTTCATTCGGAATGTAGAATTCTTCCATGATCGCATCAGCAAGGATTTGTCCGATGCCTGAAATCTCCTGTAATTGCTTGCGATTTATGAATCCGCCAAGAGCATTCCGCTTGGATACAATGGCAGAAGATAATGCTGCACCGATACCGTCCACGCATTGCAGATCGGATTCGGTTGCTTCGTTCAAATTGTGGCATATGACAGAAGTTGTTGTGACAACTACCGGATTTTCTTTTGGGATGTTGTCCGTTTTAAGAGGGGTAGATGCTTCATTTTCTGCCTGAGAAGCCAATAAAACGGATATTGGTGTGCTGGGCTTGCGCTGAAATTCGGTATATGCAGCAACGCCACAAATCATGCTCGTAAAAACTATAAACAAACTGATAACCGCATTGCGTTTCATGGCATCACCTCCGATTTCATTATATTATAGCATATCTGCGCGAAAAATGCAAGCTGAAACGTAGAAATTTATTTAAATAGTTGCAAAAAATGAGAAAATGTGTTATACTGTATCCAAGAAAGTTTGCGGAGGTGCTATATGGCAAAATTTCATATGCAGGAATGCATTCGGAAAACAAAAGCCGGGATCGAACTGTCTGACGCGGAGATTTATGCGCTGATTGACGGTGTTTGCGGTAAAAATGGCGCATTGCCGATCCCTGATTACCAGATTTCGGCGTGGCTGATGGCTGTTTGTTTTAACGGACTCACAGACCGCGAAACCGCCGCACTTACGATGGCAATGCGTGATTCGGGGCAGACGATGTCCTATCCAACGCTGCGCGGGACCGTGGTTGATAAGCACAGCACCGGCGGCGTGGGCGACAAAACCACGCTGATCCTTGCGCCGATGATGGCTGCCTGTGGTGTTCCGATGCCGAAGATGTCGGGGCGCGGGCTTGGACATACCGGCGGAACGATTGATAAATTGGAATCCATTCCGAATTTTTCGACCTCGCTGAGTCCTGAGCGTTTTCTGGAACTTGCCGAAACCGTTGGCTGTGCGGTTGCAATGCAATCCGGAAATCTCGCACCTGCTGACAAAAAGTTGTACGCACTGCGCGATGTGACGGAAACCGTCAATCAGGCGTCTTTGATATGTGCGAGCATCATGAGCAAAAAATTGGCGACAGGCGCAGACTGCATTTTGCTGGATGTGAAGGTCGGCAGTGGCGCATTTATGAAAAATGACGCAGATGCAGCAGAATTAGCGCGTCTGATGCTTGCTGCAGCGACTGCTGATGGCAAAAGATGTACGGCAGTTGTAACGGATATGGACAGACCGCTCGGATATTGTATTGGTAACGCACTTGAAGTAGAAGAAGCTGTTCGTATTTTACGCGGAAATACGAACAATTCACTCGGTATACTTTGCATTACGCTTGCCTCTGAGTTGTTGCAGATGGCTGGGAAGGGGAGCACCGCGGAATGTACAAAGATGGCTTCTGATGTACTCAAAAACGGCGCAGCTTTGCGGAAATTCGCTGAAATGGTAGAGGGACAGTGCGGCAATGCACGCATCGTGGATGACCTCTCTTTGCTGCCGCAGGCGAAATGCAGCCGCGTGTTGAAATCTGACCAATCAGGTTATATCTGTGCAATGCAGAGCGAAGAAATTGGTCGTGCCTGCGTTCTTTTAGGCGCAGGGCGTCAATCAAAAGATGATATCATTGACCCTGCGGCGGGGATTCGCTTGCACGTACAACTTGGTGATGCTGTGCAGACAGGTGATCCTCTGTTAACGATGTATGCAGCAACGGAACAGCAAATTGACGAAGCTGCTGCAAAATTACATGGTGTGATTCAAATTTCCAATGGACAGCCTGAGGTGGCTCCATTAATTCATGCGAAGTACAGCAACATGGAGGTGACAGGGTGCTAAAACGCGTATTTACATTGGTTTTATCCGCTGCATTACTGCTTCTCGGCAGCTGCAAACAGAAGCCTCAGCAAGAGTCTGCACCGGAAGTGACAGGCAGTTTTTCAATTACGGTGCTGGATGTTGGCAAGGCGGATGCCATTTTGCTCCAAACTGCGAACAAAACGGTTGTTTTGGATGCTGGCAACAAAGGTGACGGAAAGGACATCGAAAAGTTGCTGGAAGGTCAACAGATTACCAAAGTTGACACGCTCATCATTTCGCATTTTGACAAAGATCATGTCGGTGGTGCATCGCGTTTATTTAAGCATCTGGAGGTCGGAGAGGTCTACCTTCCTGATTATGCTGGTACCTGTGAGGAGTATTTCGACTTCTGCAAAAAGCTCGAAGATGCGGCGGTTATTCCCATGAAGCTGCCAATGGGAGAGCAGCGTGTCTGGCAGTATGATGATGTGTCGTTCCGATTGGATGCTGCGCAAAAAACAGATTATGGCAAGCATGAAGAAAATGATTTTTCGCTGTGCCTGTACTTGCAGCATGGGGATAACACGTTTTTATTTACAGGCGACGCCGAGGAGGCGCGGCAAGAGGAAATCATGGGCTATGGTTTGGGTGCCGTGACGTTCCTGAAATTCCCGTATCACGGCAATTATCTGCCTACGACCGAAAAATTTCTGGATGCCTGTTCGCCGAAATACGCAGTGATTTGCTGTTCCGAGAAAGAACCTGCACAGAGTCAGACAATCAAAACATTGCAAGAGCGTGGAATTCAAGCGTTCTATACACAAAACGGAGAGGTTCATATCGCCAGTGACGGCAAAAACATTTCCGTGTCGCAATAAACGAAAAACGCTTCCGTATGATAAACGGAAGCGTTTGTTTTGTATGAAAACACGTTATTTTCTGCTGCGGGAGCCGCCCTTTCGCTCGCTTCCGCGTTTCAAATCGCAGATGTTTTCCTCGCTGCATTGTTTGAAGTGCAGCAACATATCCTCAAATGACATTTCGGATTGCGGAATGCTTTTTTTCGGCTCGTAAACACGCGGCTTTTGATTATCACGAGGTTTTCGCGGCATTTGCTGCTTTTTCTCATCCTCGGGAACCGCCTGCTTCATGGACATACTGATTTTGCCCTGTTCGGTAATGTCCAGCACCTTGACCTTGACGGTATCGTTTTCGTGAATAAAATCGTGGATATCGCGCACAAATGTGTTGGCGATTTCGGAGATATGTACCATTCCCGTGACGGTGGAAGGTTCGCCTTCGCCGCTGACCTCGACAAATGCACCGTAGGGGGCGATACTTTTGATGCGTCCTTCGTAAATCTGACCGATTTCGAGTTGCATAGTGACAGAAACCTCTTTCTTTTCGTATCGTTCAATCGCGGGAGGTGTCATAGAACCGCTGCTCATTCGGGTAGGCGTAGTTCAGTTCCTCGATTGCTTGTTTTTCCATATATGCGTCAATATCGTCGCTTTCCAGTATTCGTTCCAGCTCGACGTTTTCGGTTTTAACCTCATCAATGGCAGCCTGAATTTCAGCAAGCTCCTCGCGTTTTTCCTTCATCGTGGATTGCGTGCTGATCATGGAGATGAAACAGCCGATGATAAAAACCGCAACAATCAGTTTGGTGATGATAAAATCGAAAATCTGGCGGCTGCGTTTTTTGCTTTTTTGCTGGCGCGACCCTTTGTTTTTCTCCATAAGCTCTCCTGTATTCGATTGCGGGTATTTTCGTGCCAAGTGGTACTTTTTTTATTATAACGCTTTTTTTCTGTACAGTCAAGCATTTTTTTGATTTTCGTATGCTTTGACGAATATGCTTTTTATTTTTCGGAGAATGCGTTTTATGAAATGATATATGTATTCAATGAATCTGCGTAGTTTTCGGGCGATACGCATGATGACGCTGCCAATCGTCAGCAGATAGAGTGTCAGTCCGAGCAGCGCACCGACTACAAAATACATCCGTAGGATGCCGTGTGCAAACATGGCGGCATAGCATTGTATCAGAAAGATTGCAATGCACGAAAATAATGTATCTTCGAGAAAAACGGCAATCGTGTGATGCGGAAGGAGCGCACGGAGGACGCGAAAGCAGTCAAGCAGCAAGCCGATGGGCACGCCGAGCAGACAACTTCCAAGAAATAAACGTGTCTGCTGCGAAATCGTTGGGATATGTTCTGGAATCTGCATCATCGGAACAGCCTTGCGAGAAATCCGAGCGGAGCTTGTCTGTCGCGGTCACCATAGCGGAGAGCCTGAATGTCGCCCTCCACGGTCACCTCGCCTGATTCGATGCTGAGCCCGTTCATGTGCAGATTTTTCCCTAGAATCGTGAGTTCTCCAAGCTGCGTGAAAAGCACGACGGTGCGCTCGTCAAAGCTGCTGATGTCGGTGACGCCTGTGAGCAGTAGTTTTTCACGGTTTTCGAGAATTGCGTTATGTGTGCCGTGTGATACGGTCTGAGTTTGGTCCATAAGAAAACGCCTCCTTTGCTGTATTTTATGCGAGGAGGCGTGATTTTATGTTATTTGCCGAAGTCGGAGAAGTGGGTTTCGATGTGTTCGATGGGAGGTTTTCCGCTGAACACATCGGTGAGCCGTTGCTCTAGTGCGGGGTAAAGTTCAGATTTTACGTCAAATTCGAGAATCACCGCATCTTCAAAGCTGCTCCCGCGGTCGAGAATTTCGTATTCAGGCAGGAGAAAACTCACTTTGCCGTAGAGTCCGTAGTCCATGCGCAGGCGGAGATGTTCTGCCTCACAAAAATGCTGAATCTGCGCGTTTTGCACGGCAAGAGCCGCAGCGGAACTGTAGGCGCGTGTCAGACCGCTGGCACCGAGCAAAACGCCGCCGAAATAACGTGTAACGATGCAGCAAACATCAGTTAATTCGTTTTTTTGCAGTACGCCAAGCACAGGCACGCCGCCCGTACCCTGCGGTTCGCCATCGTCGCTGTATCGCTGTGCGCCGCCTGCATCGCGCAAACGGTATGCCCAGACATTGTGGCGTGCTTTGTTGTGCTTCTTGCGAATTTCCTCGAAGATGCTTGCAAAATCATCCGCGGAGGTGACGGGGAACAACTGCGCGATAAATTCGGAGCGTTTCTCGATGATGCTGCCCTCACAGGGGGCGGCGATGGTGAAAAAGTCCATGTTTCCTCCTTATTCCTGCGGATAGAGCGCGTCAATGACGGCTTGCGGGGTTTCGGGGGTATCGGCAAGCGGGAACGGTATGCCGAGGTTTTCGTATTTAGAGGTGCAGAGCTTTCGAAAAGGCAGCAGTTCAATTTTTTCGATGCAGGGGTATTTTTCGCGCTTTTCAAACAGTTTTGTAACGCTTTCGTGCGTATCGTTATAGCCTTGCACGATGACTTCCCGCAGCCATGTGGGGATATGTTTTTCGTTCAGATACTGCAAAAAACGTTCTGCCTGCATCATGGACATTCCTGTAAAGCTGCGGTAATCTGCATCGTTGGTCATTTTGAAATCGAGCAGCACGGTATCAGTAAATTGCAGCACCTGCTCTACTTTTTCGTTCAGCACGCATCCGCTTGTATCCAGACAGGTGGTGATATCCGCCATTTTGCAGAGCCTGAATACCTCCGCAACGAATTCGGGCTGCATGAGTGGTTCGCCGCCTGAAATGGTGATGCCGCCTTTTTCTCCGAAATAGCTGCGATATCGTGACACACGGTCTAAAATTTCCTGCGGGGTGTATTCTGTGCCGCCGTTCATATCCCAAGTTTCGGGATTGTGGCAGCATTTGCAGCGCAGCGGGCAGCCCTGCATGAATACCACGTATCGGACTGCGGGACCGTCCACTGTGCCAAGCGATTGAAAGGCACTGATTCTGCCTGTCATTTGTTACATAGCCTCGTGGAATGTACGCATGATGACCTCGCGCTGCTGCTCGCGGGAGAGCTTGCAGAAGTTGACCGCATAGCCTGAAACGCGGATGGTCAGGTTGGGGTAGTCTTCGGGGTGATCGTAGGCTTTGAGCAGCGTTTCGCGGTTCATGACATTGACATTGATGTGGTGTGCGGCGTTGAGGAAGTAGCCGTCCAGAATGCTGATGAGGTTGGAAATGTGTTCCTCCTCGGTTTTACCGAGTGCATCGGGCGTAATGGAGAAGGTATTGGAAATACCGTCCATGCAGGCGGAATAAGACAGCTTGGAAACGGAGTTGAGCGATGCCAGAGCGCCGTTGATTTCGCGGTTGTGCATGGGATTTGCACCGGGCGCGAAGGGTTCGCCTTTCTTTCTGCCGTCGGGGGTCGAGCCTGTTTTCTTGCCGTACATGACGTTGGAAGTGATGGTCAGGACAGAGAGCGTGTGGTTTGCGCCGCGATATGCGGGCGTTTTTTTCAGCTCGTCAATGAATTCATGGGTGATGTTTTGTGCAATGGTATCGGCGCGGTCGTCGTCGTTGCCGTATTTCGGGAAATCGCCGATGGTTTCGAAGTCTACGATCAGACCGTTTTCGTCGCGGATCGGCTTAACTTTCGCGTACTTGATTGCGGAGAGCGAGTCGGTAATGACGGAAAGACCTGCCACTCCGAATGCCATGAGCCGCTCCACATTGGTATCGTGGAGAGCCATCTGGGTTTTTTCGTAGGCGTATTTGTCGTGCATATAGTGGATGACATTCATCGTGTTGACGTACAGATTGCAGAGCCATGCGCGGTAGATCTTGAATCGCTCCATGACCTTGTTGTAGTCGAGGTATTCGTCAGCCATGGGCTCCATCTGCGGACCGACTTTGGTACCGAAAACGTTATCCGTGCCGCCGTTGATTGCGAGCAGGAGCAGTTTTGCGAGGTTTGCGCGTGCGCCGAAGAACTGCATCTGTTTGCCGACTTTCATTGCGGAAACGCAGCAGGCGATCGCGTAGTCGTCACCGAAGCGCGGACGCATCAGGTCGTCATTTTCGTACTGAATGGAGTCGGTATCAGCGGAAACCTTGGCGCAGAAGCGTTTGAAGCCTTCCGGCAGACGTTTGCTCCAGAGAATCGTGAGGTTGGGTTCGGGGGCACTGCCGAGCGTATAGAGCGTATTGAGGACACGGAAGCTGGATTTGGTAACGAGGGTGCGGTTGTTTTCGCCCATGCCGCCGACGCTTTCGGTGATCCACATGGGGTCGCCGCCGAACAGTTCGTTATATTCGGGAGTACGCAGGTGGCGTGCCATACGGAGTTTCATGACAAACTGGTCGAACAATTCCTGTGCGCCCTGTTCGTCGAGCAAGCCGTTTTTGATGTCGCGCTCGATGTAGATATCGAAGAAGGTGCTGGTTCTGCCAAGTGACATTGCCGCGCCGTTCTGTTCCTTATTGGTTGCGAGGTATGCGAAATAGGTCCACTGCATAGCCTCCTGTGCATTCTGTGCGGGCTGGCTGATGTCAAAGCCGTACATGGAAGCCATTTCCTTCATTTTCTTGAGGAAAGAGATCTGCTCAAAGAGTTCTTCAGTCAGGCGGATGGATTCTGTATCCATGTTGCCCATGCCGATATCAAGTTTATCCTGTTGTTTTGCGGCGATGAGCGCATCAATGCCGTAGAGGGCAACGCGGCGGTAGTCGCCGATGATTCTGCCTCTGCCGTATGCATCGGGCAGACCTGTGAGCAGAGCGCAGTGACGCGCAGCTTTCATTTCAGGGGTATAGGCGCGGAACACGCCGTCATTGTGGGTGGTGCGGTACTTGAAATATTCTTCAATCGTATCAGAAAGCTGATAGCCGTAAGCGGCGCAGGCTTCTCTTGCCATACGAATGCCGCCAAACGGGTTGACGCCGCGCTTGAGGGGGGCGTCGGTCTGCAAGCCGACAATCAGCTCATTTTCCTTATCGAGGTAGCCGGGTTGATAGTTGCAGAGGGAAGAAACGGTGGTGGTGTCGATATCGAGGACGCCGCCTTTCTCGCGTTCCTGCTGCTGCAAATCGCGGAGCTTCTGCATCAGATGTTCGGTTTGGGGTGTAGCCTTTGCCAGAAAAGACGCATCACCCGTATAAGGGGTATAGTTTGACTGGATAAAGCCGCGGACATCAATGCCCGTTTTCCAATCTCCGTCCACAAATCCATTCCACTGTGCAAATTCCATATTTGCGACCTCCTGTTAAAATTTTGAGAATATGCAAAAAGGGCAGTCCGCGTATAGAAATCGGGACTGCCCAGACGGTCGGCATCAGCGGGAAAAACATCCCGCGAAAGGCTGCGCATTGTGTCCATTCACATACCGTCAGCGGCAGCTTTCCTGTTTATTATAGCATAGCCGCAGCGATTTGTCAACCTTGAATCACGGAAAACTGCACAATTTTCTGCGGTAATTATTGTACAGACTGCCAAATGAAAAAATCGCACAGAACCGAAATTTCGATTCTGTGCGACATGATTTTATACGTAGTACTCAACAATTTTGGATTCAATCATCGGAAGAAATTCCATTTCCTTGCGGAAGCGTTCTTCTTCCTGTTCTGCATAGGGCTTTCCGCTCACGGGCGTTTCAAAGATATCTTTCTGGTCGTGGATCGCAAAGAAAATCTTGTTTTCGCGGAACATCATGACAAACGGTGCCTTCAGCTCGTTGTAGACGGTAATCAGGCTGGTGAACAGTTCGTTGATGAACACGTTGCTGTTTTCGTTGCCGTTGGAGGAAAGCACGCGGAATCCGCTGGTGCTGCTGAGCATTGCATTGGTGATGTCATGAAACGGAACGCCCGGAATCACGTCTGTACCTTCTTCCGCGGCGATTTGCGCCTCTGCCTGCTCCACCACGCTGTCGTGATAAGCATTTGCTTCTGCGGCTTCGATGGCAGCTTCCGTTGCATTTGCGGCAGCTTCGAGTGCGGCTTCCTGAGCAGCAATCTGTGCTTCTGCCTGTGCGGTGACCGCATCCTGCGGTTCTGCTGCGTGCTGCTGCTGTGTAAAAACGGACGGTGCCGGACCGGTTACCGTACTTTGGGGCTGTGAGGTCGGCGGCAGGAAAGATTCGGGAACACCATTGCCCAGTGCAGGGAAGTTCTTCGTGGCGATGATGACGGAGGAATCAAACTGCTTTTTCAATTGGAATACGACAAATTTGCCGACAAAAAAGCTGTTGCTTTCTGTGACGCCGTCGTTTCTTGTTTTGCAGGTGTAGATCTTCAGATCGCACATACGGAACGGAACGTCATTACATTTTGCGGAAATCAGGTCGCCCATTTCGTATTTGTCGCCTTTTCGCAGCATTCCTGTTTCGCAGATATCCTTCTGGGCAAATCCGCCGGTTGCGTTATAGTCCACCTCCGAAAGAAACGGCATTCTCTGGAGTGCCTGTCCGGCCATGGTTTTGATCATGACGGTGTATTTCTTATTATATCTTTCCCAGATACAAATGGCACCGAGGCAAATAATAACAAAGATGACGAAGAGTTTGTCGGATATTTTTAAGCACAGGAAGGCAAGAAGAAAAAAGATGGCAGCAATCCAAAGCCAAAGATTGGTATTGAAAAAGGATTTTTTGAGTTCTTGTTTGCCCTGCATGGTATCATATCGTTTGTTTTTTTGTTGTTCGTCCATGGAAAAATGTCCTCCAATCAAATTTCAGGATACTTTTTTATTATAGCAGACATTCAGGTGACTGTCAATGAAAATCATAAATATGAATTTTTTGTTAATTTTTGTCGTTTGATGCACGAAAACGTACAAGTTTTGCGCTAAAACCGTGTATGGTCAGAGAACACTGCAAAAAAGGAGGTATCCCATGGATATTGCAATTACCGTTGCGGACAAAATTGCGGTTGCGGAGGGCGCACCGCAGATTGTCTGCGGCAACAGCGATTATCTGGTGCATTTCACATTTGACAGCGAATGGGATGACTACGAGGAACGCACGGTGCGCTATGCCTTTTTCCGTGACGGCGAACTGCGGCATATTGACATTCTGTTTCATGGCAATCAGGTCATTGTGCCGATCCTGCACGGAATTTACGAGGTGGCAGTGGGTGTGTATGCGGGCAATCTACACACCACGACCCCTGCGCGTATTCCCTGCGTGCCAAGCATTCTGGACGGTGATCCGATTCATGAGGACCCGCCCGACGACGTCTACAATCAGCTGCTGGAGTATCTTGCACGGATTCAGCGCGGTTTTGTGACGGCGGCATCGTTTGTGCCATGCACGGAAGCAGAAGAAATTTCGGACTTCCTGCATTTTGCTGAGGAACCTGAACCGATCGAGGAGGAATGAACATGGCGATTACAAAAACATATTTCGGACTCTGGAGCAATGCACGGTCGCAGGCTATGGCGGACTGGCTGAGTGAGAAACTCGTGCCGGAGTATGCGGATTCTGTCGTATACACAAACAGCAATGTGGATGTCATCAAGGATGACTGCACGATTTTCCGCATCGGTATTCACAGTAGCAAGATTGTGCCGTATATTTTCTGGAACAGCAGTCTGTCAACGGAAATCGGAGTAACTGCTTCCAATCTGGGCGCTTCATCTGTTTACGGCTTTTCCTGTAAAAACGCATTTGTGCTTTCAGCATGGAAAAATACTGCTGCGAACAGATGGCAGGGCAGCATCATTTTCACAAAGGATTCCGACGGGAATACGGTCATCATTGCACCGAAAAATTTTATTGACACGGAAAACAGTTCTCCAAACTATTTTTCGCCGTTCCGTGTAGGCTGTTTTGATGATTCTCTCGTGGTGGCACCATCTGAACTGACTGCCGGTTATACGGAATGGAGTTGTACTACGCTGACGCAGTTCCCTGTATACAGAATGGACGGCAGCGTGGCTTACACACCGAATCTGTTCTTCTGCCCCACCTACGAGTGGGATGACTACGGCAAAAAGGTATCCTTTGACGGCACGGATTACCTGCTGCTTGGCAAGTGGATTGTCAAGGATGAAAAGCCGCAGACGCATAATCACGAAAAAACACAATCGTATCACAGATAAAATCAACGCGCACACGGAGCGATTCGTGTGCGCGCTTTTTTCAGAAATGGAAGGAATAATGCATGATCGGATAAACAGAAACGAAGTGGTTGCGTTCTTTTGTGATGATAAAAGGCTCGGACAAATCACGGACGGAGAACTGTTCTTTTTTCTCCTGCTTTTCGGAAGACCATCTGGCGACTTTGAACAGGCAGCTTAATTCGATGCCATCCTCTTTGAGGATTTCTCTGGTGAATTCCTCAAATTTGCGGTAGTATGCGGATGGGGTGAAGCGTTCTACCCAGCGCAGGTCGCTGTTGCTTAAGAAAAATCCGTTCTTTTTGCTGAATTCCAGTACCTCCACATCGGCGAATTCGCGGTGTATGGTCTGGGGGATTTTCTCGTCAATCAGTTCCGTGACCGCCAGATTACCCCAGTCGGTTTTATCGGTGTCTGTGGAGTAGCTGTATCCGCCAAGGGGTTGTGGTGCGCGTTGACAGGTATTTTCAATGCGCCGCAGATAGGGGGTGCTATCGTTGCCGTTGTTTTCAAATACGCCGCGGCTTGCACAACTGACAATCTCCGCCTTGACCCATGAGGCGAGGAGATTTGCGTCTTGCATGGCTTTTTCTACGGTTTTTGCGTCCAGGAGAATTGCCTGTTCCTGTTGTTTGCGTTCCGAATCGGAAACGGTCTGACGAATCAGGCTGCGGAAATCGCTCATGATGTTCCTCTTTTCAAAATGTAATCGGACAGATGTATTGCTGCATCCTGTCATAAATCTACTATTACTCTATCACAAACCGCCCGCTGCTGTCAAGGTTTTTTCAGATTTTTTCAAAAAGTACTTGACAAATGCAGCTTTTCGAGTTATAATAACACACATCTTTAGGAAAGGAAGGTGAGCCTCATGCTCAGTTATCAAATTTTCATCCCAACAAAACAGATTGATTTACACGTAAAAGGCGAGGTTTGCCTGCTGATATCGCACGCCGTTTGATCGCGCGGCAGTTTTGGAAACAGATATCGGGCGCACTTCCGTATTTTTACGGAGGTGCGCCTTTTTTGCAGGCATCTGACAGAAGGGGAAAATATATGATGATTTTAAACGGAAAATACAACACAGCAAAGGTCTATACCGATGTGATCGATGAAAGCGCGATCGCACAGATCATTACCCTTTGCAATCAGCCGATGGCCGCAGGTTCCTGCATTCGCATCATGCCCGATGTTCACGCGGGTGCGGGCTGTACCGTCGGCACAACCATGACCATTACAGATAAGCTGATTCCGAATCTGGTGGGCGTGGATATCGGCTGCGGTATGGAAACCGTGCGCCTGAAAGAAAAACACATCGAACTGGAACAATTGGATAAGCTGATATATGCGAAGATTCCATCGGGCTTTGCCATTCGGGAAACGCCGCATCGTTACCTCGGAAAGATTGATCTGTCGCATCTGTTCTGCTATCATCACATCAACGTGGCGCGGGCGGAATGCAGCATTGGTACGCTGGGCGGCGGCAACCATTTCATTGAGGCGGACAAGGGCAACGACGGCAGCATCTATCTGGTGATTCATTCGGGGTCGCGGCATCTGGGCGTGGAGGTTGCCACATACTATCAGAAAGAGGCGTTTGCGCGATTGAATCACTCTGCGGATGCCGATGCTGATGCACTGATCGCTAAGCTGAAAGCGGAGGGAAAACACGCGCAGATTCAATCAGAACTGAAAAAACTGAAAAATACCAAGACCACAGCTGTGCCGAAAGATTACGCCTACTGCGAGGGCGAGTTGTTTGAACAGTACATTCATGATATGAAAATCGTACAGCAGTTTGCCATGCTGAATCGTCAGGCAATGATGGATGAGATCATCAAGGGCATGGGCGTACACGTTGCAGACAACTTCACGACCATTCACAATTATATTGACACAGACCACATGATTTTGCGAAAAGGCGCGGTTTCCGCAATGAAAGGGGAGCAGCTTCTGATTCCCGTCAATATGCGGGATGGCAGCCTGATTTGCCGCGGCAAAGGCAATCCTGACTGGAATCAATCGGCTCCGCACGGCGCGGGCAGACTGTTTTCCCGTCATGCCGCGAAAGAAAACTTCACGGTGTCAGAATTTAAGCGGCAGATGCAAGGTGTCTATACAACTTCAGTGAGCAAGCAGACTCTCGATGAATGTCCGATGGCATACAAGTCTATGGAGGATATTGTGAATAATATCGGAGAAACCGTGGAAATTGAGGAAATCATCCGCCCTGTGTACAACTTTAAAGCGGGTGAGGAGGGATAAGAACATCATGGAAAAATTTGTACCCTACGGGAAGTGCAGCAAGAAAGAGAAAAAGCGTCAGGATGCGGAAAAACGCAGTGATTGGAACGGCGTCTGCCCTGTCACGCAGGTAGAGGAGGACCACAAGAAAACCTATCGCCGCAAGCCGAAATATCCGCAGAATTATGACGAATGACCCCTTATCTGTACGTACCAATTCCGTACAACTGCCGATTCGAAACAGACAACTTTCACCCGATTTCTGCTTGAACTTATATTTTTTACATAACATATTCGCAATAAATGGTCAGTCAATCAAAAATTGCGCATTATTAATCATAAAAATTGCAGGATTTGTCATTTACAAATGTAATTATCTGTGTTAGAATGTACGTACAAATAGAAAAGCCGAAAAACGGCCAGGGGGATTTGAAATGAAAATAGAGAAGCGGTACCTTTCGGTGGCAGTCTGCGCAGTGGTGATGCTGCACGGGACTGCCGCTCCGAGCGGTGCGGTAACGCGAGCAGTCGCAGCCGAAACTGCGATTGCTCCGTTCTCGCTCGGAGATGTCGTGATGAATGACCCATACAGTGCCAACGCGCTGCAACTCGAATACGAGTATCTGGCGTCATTCGATGTCAACCGCCTGCTTGCGGGCTTCCGTGAAAACGCGGGGCTGAATACGCAGGGGGCAAAACGCTATGACGGTTGGGAAAATTCGCTGATTGCGGGACACTGCGTCGGACATTATCTGACGGCGGTGGCACAGGGCGTTGTGAACGCTGATTTCTCGGACGCACAGCACAAAGTTCTGCAAGGCAAAATGAACGCATTGGTGGACGGCTTGCTGGAATGTCAGCAGCACACCCGCGGAAAACAGGGATTCATCTGGGGCGCACCCGCAAACGGCGGCAGCGTCGAAGGACAGTTTGACAATGTGGAACACGGCAAGACCAACATCATCAACGAGGCTTGGGTACCGTGGTACACGATGCACAAAATCGTGCAGGGCTTGGTCGATGTCTACAATCTGACGGGCTATGCAAACGCAAAGACCGTAGCATCGGGGCTGGGTGACTGGACGTACAACCGCTGCAAGGGCTGGAGCGATGCGACACATCGTCAGGTGCTTGCAATCGAGTACGGCGGTATGAATGAGTGCCTGTATGATCTTTATGCGATCACCGGCAATGCCAATCATGCGATAGCTGCACATTATTTCGACGATGATTCGTTGTTTCAGCGTATCGCGGCAGGCGGCAGCAATGCGCTCAACAATCATCATTCCAATACCACAATCCCGAAATTCTTAGGTGCGCTCAAACGCTACACCGTGCTGAACGGGCAAAAACTGAACGGTCAGACTGTGGATGCATCCGCGTACCTGAAATATGTTGAGGCGTTCTGGGATATGGTCGTCAACCGTCACACTTACGCATCCGGCGGATGCAGTGAGTGGGAACACTGGGGCGAGGATTATGTTCTGGATAAAGAACGTACCAACTGTAACTGCGAGACTTGTATCGCCTATAATATGCTCAAAATGAGCCGCACGCTGTTTGCGATCACAGGCGATAAGAAATACATGGATTATTACGAAAATACGTATTATAACTCCATGCTTTCCTCGCAGAACCCTGAAACGGGCATGACGACGTATTTTCAGCCGATGGCAACGGGCTACTTCAAATGTTACAGTACACCGTACACCAAATTCTGGTGCTGTACAGGCAGCGGCATGGAGAGCTTCACGAAGCTGGGCGATACGAATTATATGTCCGATGGCAATACGCTGTATGTCAATCTGTATCAGAGCAGCGAACTGAATTGGGCTGACCGGAATGTGAAAATTACGCAGGTGAGCGATATCCCGCAATCTGATACGGCATTGTTTACCATTAACGGCAGCGGCAATCTGGATTTCCGTTTCCGTATTCCCGATTGGGCAGCTTCCAATCCGACGATTACGGTCAATGAAACGAAATACAGCTACACCACGGTCAACGGCTATGCGGAAGTCAAGGGCGATTTCAAGTCAGGCGACAAAATTGCCGTGAAGATCCCTGCGGAATTGCGTGCATTCAATCTGCCGGATGCCGAAAACGCCTATGCATTCAAGTATGGTCCGATTCTGCTGAGTGCGGCACTGGGCACTTCCAATATGAAGGAAGGCTCCACGGGTATGTGGGTGACCATTCCTGCGGATAAGGCCGTAGCAAATGAAACGGTCACCATTTCGAATAATGAGTCCGTTGCGGCGTTTATGTACAACCTCAGCGAGCATCTTGTCAAGGATGCGGACAGCCTGCGGTTCACGCTGAAAGATACGAATCAGAACCTCGTATTTACGCCGCATTATCAGCAATACAAGGAACGATACGGCATTTACTTCTACTATAAGAGTGCGAATCAGGGCGGCGCAGAAGACCTGCCGCGCTCCCGCACCAGCGTGACCGATACCGTGCAGCCCGGTTACGGACAGTACGAAAATGACAATCTGCACCTGATGCAGGACAACAATTCGGTCGGCGTGACCGATGACAGCACCTATCGTTATGCCAAGGCAGGCGGCTCGTTTGCCTATAAAATGGCAGTCAATCCCGATGCACCCTATACGTTTTTGCAGTTCACGCTTCGTAAGGCGGATAACGGCAAAACGCTGCGTGTCGTAGTTGGCGATCGTGTGCTTTATGATGAAACGCTCTCGTATAGCGGCAATGCGGCGACCTATCCTGTACGCATTCTGATTCCGCAGTCCGTCATGGATGCCTGTGCGTATACGCATGAGGCGGATGGCGAAACCTACACCGTTCTGGATGTGGGATTCTCCGCATCGGACGGGAATGAATCCGCGAAAGTATGCGATTTTATTTATATGCAGGCTGTGACCCCGACTTACCAGTATGATAACAGCGTGGCATATTTTGTCAACTGCGGCGACCACAATGTCACCACAGCGGCAAGCGACTGCGCTTTCGGTTACTACAACGCACTGACGGAGCAGCTTTATGGTACAGACAAGGTATCGGGCTATGCGTGGGGGCTGATTGACGATGCCAATGACCAGTACGGCGGCAGCGGCAAGGGCGGCGGTATTTATACTGCAAACACATGGCCAAACGAGTACGCCACCACGGATGCAACGGATAAATCTGCGAGCTACCGCTACACGAAAAACCAGTACGAAAATGATATTGCGCGGCATCTGGACTACGGTTTCACGATGCCAAACGGTACCTATCGTGTAGAGGTCGGCTATGCCGATCCGTGGAACTGTTCGGATGCCCCGACACTCTATGCAAACTACGGTACAGCCAACCAGACCCTCCTTGCGGAAAAGACGAGTCTTGCCTCCACCAAGACCGCCACAGGAAGCGTCAGGGTCACGGACGGCACGCTGACGTTGAATTTCCGCAGCGAATCCAAGGCAATCAACGTCACGTACATCAAGATCATGTTTGATACGCTGGATGAATTGCCGAAAGCAGAACCGATCGTGAAGCAGGCATCTCTGCGCGGCGATACGGACTGCAACGGAAAGGTCAGCATTGCGGATGCGGTTTTGCTCTCACGCTATGTCAATGAGGATGCCGTAACGGTGTCCGCGACCGGACTTGCCAATTCGGAGATGAACGATGACGGCAATCTCAGCGCTGAGGATGTCACTGCAATTTTACGTGTGATTGCAAGATTATAAGCCTATCCCAAAGAACTCCCGTTTTCTCTGAGAAAACGGGGGTTCTTTTTTGTCTGATTCTCTGAAACGGAAAATGAGAAAAAATTTTTGTGCCCCCTTGACAAGTTCTGCATTCTGTGCATAAATGACTGTACCGGAACAACTAGTACAGCTAATACAACTAGTACGGAGGCGGTGCAGCAATGTTTGATATTGATTTACAGAGCCGAGTCCCGATTTATGAGCAGCTATATCGAAAAATCGTAGAATTGGCAGTCAAGGGTGTCTTACCTGAGGGGACACGGCTGCCAAGTGTACGGCAACTTGCCAAAGACCTGAGCATTAACCTGAATACAGTGATGCAATTGATTTGCAGATTTCTATCAAGCGCACTATCCGCGCTTTTCAGAGGGAGAAATGATCCGTTGTGGGATCATGCTCTAAGTTTAGCCTTTTTTCAGCATTTCGTCAAAGCCTGTATGGTTTTCAAAGCCGTACAGGCTTTGTTGTTTGGAATAATCAACAAAATTTTCCAAATTTTCAAAAAAGTACTTGAATTCAGACAAAAAGTGTGCTATAATACAAATAAATTAGTTGGATTCTGTGCGAAAATATGGAATCCAAACAAAAACGGAGGAACGGAGGGGTGTTATGAACTCAGATTCGATGATTGTAATGCTGGATTGCGAACAAATGAAGTTTGACTATTCTCTGCTCTCCCCGCCGATTGACGAACAGGGTCCCATTTGGGAGGTATTCGAAAAATATGGCACGGTTTCCAAAGAGGACGCTGCGGATATCAGGCAGCGGATTGAGCAAATCGTGGCTGCGCGTCAGCCTGCGGTAGTGAACGTCGAATATCAAATGATGGTTTACGGAAATCAGCATCAATGTCGCATCAGCTTTATTATGACACCGCCCTGTAAATCCATGCAGATGATCGTTACGGATATCACCAAGGAAAGTGAAACGCTCCGTAAACTGGAACGTCAGACCTATTTTGACGAATTGACCGGTTTGCTGACAAGATATGCATTTTGCAGGCTTGTGGACGACAGAACTGGTTCGGGTAAGTGTGCTGCCGGCCAATATGCCATGATCTATTTTGATGTGCAGCGCTTCAAGGCAGTGAATGATATGTTCGGAATCGAAGCGGGTGACCGCCTGCTGATTCACATTGCCGATTCCATGCGCAATATCGTTGAGGACAACGATCTGTGCTGCCGTATCGGTTCTGACCGCTTTGTTGCTTTTGTGCATTGCGAAGACGGCAATCCCGAACAAATCGTGGAAAAAATGCTGGATGAGATTACGGATTTTGATTTGCCGTTTGAGATCACCTGCAACGCGGGCATATATCTTTTGAGTGAGAACCGACATCTTGCGGACTCTCTGATTGACCGTGCAATTATGGCACAGTCTGCGATCAAGGGCAGTTATACGCAGAAGCACAGCCGCTATACCGAGCAGATGCGTAAGGAAATGCTGACCGAGCAGGAAATCGTCGGAAATATGGCAACAGCACTGGCAAATAAGCAGTTTACTCCGTATTTCCAGCCGCAGTATAATCATGCAACCAAAATGCTGATCGGTGCGGAGGCGTTGGTGCGTTGGATTCATCCGGAGCGCGGTCTGATTCCGCCGGATGTGTTTATTCCGATTTTTGAGCGTAACGGCTTCATTACCAAACTGGATTTATACGTGTTTGAGCAGGTTTGTATCTTCCTGCGCAATTGCCTTGATCAAAATCTGCCGGTTGTACCGATTTCCACCAACTTCTCCCGCCATGATGTGTTCCATCCCGATATCGTCGAGGATTTGGAGAAAATACGTGAAAAATACGATATTCCGGTCGAGCTGCTGCGCGTGGAAATTACCGAAACTGCCGTTGTTGGCAGTTCGCAGTATGTCAATGATGTCATCTGCCGCCTGCATCACTGTGGATACATTGTAGAAATGGATGATTTCGGAAGCGGCTATTCTTCGCTGAATGTTCTCAAGGATATCGACCTTGACATCATCAAGCTGGATATGAAATTTCTCTCGAAGCAAACAAACGCCAATCAGAATGCGGATAAACGCGGCGGTACGATTCTGTCGTCGGTGGTACGCATGGCAAAATGGCTCAATCTGCCTGTCATTGCAGAGGGCGTGGAAACGGTTCCGCAGGCTGATTTCCTGCGTTCCATCGGCTGTGAGTACATTCAGGGGTATCTCTACTCCAAGCCGCTGCCGCAGTCTGCCTTTTACGAATTGCTGACAAAAAGCTGTCAGAATGACGTTTCCCCGCAGATTTCCAGCGGCGGCGATATGGGGCTGGGCGATTTCTGGAATCCGGATTCGCAGGAAACGTTGATTTTCAGTAATTATGTCGGAGCAGCTGCAATTTTCGATTTCCATGACGGTGAAATCGAGATCCTGCGTGTCAATCAGAAGTATCTGCGCGAACTGAATGTGACGCAGACGGAAAAAGAATTGGTCGGTGTATCGCCGTTTGAATTCCTGAATGATCGCGAGAAGGATATTTACTTCGAAATGCTGGAGCGCGCAGGAATCACCAAAATGGAGGAATCCTGTGAAACATGGCGCATTGTGCGTTCATCCGGCATCAACTCGGATGCGATCTGTGTTCGCAGTGATGTCAGATTGCTTGGTCGAAACGAGGAGCATTTCCTCTTTTATGCGACCATTCGTAATGTGACCGCCGAAAAGCAGGTGAGTAAAGAAACCAAGGATAATGAGCGACGCTTCAAAATGGCGAGCGAACAGGTGAATATGTACTATTGGGAATACGATATCTGTACCAAAGATATGTATCCGTGTTCTCGTTGTATGCGGGATTTGGGTCTGCCTGCCGTGCTGCATAATTATCCTGAATCTGCGATTGAGATGGGCGTCATCCAGCCGGAAGCTGCCGAAACATACCGTGAGATGATTCGTCAGTTGACGGAAGGCGCACGGAAAGCGGAAGGCATTATCGTAATGACGGAGAAAAAAATCCCGTTCCGTGTGCGGTATACCACAGAATTTGATGCTTCTGGGTGTCCGCTGAAAGCATACGGCTCCGCTTTTGCCGAAGAAGAAAAGTAAAAAAACATCGGGCGACCACGAAAGGTCGCCCGATGTTTTTCATTCTTTTGGTAAAAGCGTATCATCGTAATAGTAGAGGTTGATGCAGCGGGAGCCGTCAGGCAGATGCGTTGCCGTATAATAAACAGTCAGAGAAACATACTGTTTGTCACCGCGCAAAATGCGGTAATGCGACGAAAACGAATCTTCTGTCTGCATTCGTCTGAAATTCTCCTGATGAATCGGGATGTCGTCAGGATGGACATAGCTTTGGAGCATCTGCGGCGTACACGAGAACAATTCCTCGCGGGAGCGGTTCAGCATTTTGCAAAGTCCGTCGCTCAGATCGAGAAGCTGCGGCGGCTGATCCGGCGATGCCGACAGTTTTGCCTGTAAAAATCCGCCCGGCATATTGTCGATCACCGATTGCATCCGCAGGTTTTCTTCCTTGACCTGATTGTGCAGATGCAAACGCTGCAACACGATCGAAACGCAGTCACCGATTGCACTGAGATGCGGCAGATGCGAAAGATTCATGCGCGGATTGACAATATATACCGAACCGATCAATTCCTCGCCTTGGCGCAGTCCGACGGCTGCCACGGAATGTAGCTTTTTCGCTTCGATTGCTGCACGGGCTTCCTCGGGGGCGTCGTCCAGTGTGGAAACATCGGATATGGAGAGGTAGCCGTCCTGCATGAGGGTACGAACCCAGTAAACGGAATCATCAAAAGGAAGCGTGTGCCCGAGTTCGGACAGTACTTTGTCAAATCTGCCGTAGCCGTAGTTGACGGTGATGTATTTTTTCGTTTCGTCCAATTCTGCAATGTAGGAATAATCCGCGTCAAAATAGGAACAAAGTTCGCACAAAAGCTGCTGAATGGCTTTCTCGGAGTGGAGAGAGTGCAGCAAAGTCGAGGAGGCATTGCTGAGAAGCTGCAACTGGCTTGCAACGTCCTTGATTTCGATTTCCGCAGTGTGCTGCGCGGTAATGTTTTCCACATATTGATAGAACAGGTAGCGGTCCTCAACGTGGGCGATCATGCGCACGGTAAAGCGGATATGTTCCACATTGCCGCCGTATGGTGTGAGGTCACATTCTGCTTCCAGAATTTCGGGGCTGTTGCTGTGGATGGCACTTGTCAGCAGCCGTCTGACCTCATTGCGGTCTGCAATCGGGAACGGGAACAGTTCCTTTTTGGCAAGAATCGTGGATTCGTCCATGACCAGACGGAATGCCGCGATGAATTTTTCGTTGACGCGCAGGGTTTCCAGTTGATTGTTGCAAAGTTCGAATACGCACGCGCCGCCTGCATAGCGGTTGAATACGAGCGTTTCCAGTGAGGCGGGATCCCAGAAAGCGTCGGGGTGCAGACCTGTTGTGGATTCGAGTTTCTCGATATCAAAGCGCTTTTCGGAGCAGTTGAGTACTTTTTCGTAGTCCGTGATCGGCATCGGGTAGCCGTAGAGATAGCCCTGCACATAGGGGCAGCCGATGGAACGCAGATAATCTGCCTGTTCTTTCTTTTCCACGCCCTCGGCAATGACATTCATACCGAGCCATTTTGCCATGCGGATGATGGATTCCAGAATGTTGCCGCCGCGCTGGGAATCGCCTGAATCCGAGAGGAATCCCATGTCAATTTTGAGGATATCTGCGGGAACATCTTTCAGTGTGTTGAAGGAGGAATAGCCGCTGCCGAAGTCGTCAATTTCGACGAGAATGCCGTATTCCTGCAACTTCTGCACCACGGTGATCAGTTGTTTGGAAGGTTTGACAAATGCCGACTCCGTGATTTCCAGACGGAACAGATTTTTCGGGATGCGGTAACGTTCCACCATGCTGATGATCGTATTGAGAAATCCGTGACGGAACAGGTCATAGCGCGACACGTTGACGGAAATGGGGAGCGGTTCGATGCCGCGGTCGATCCATTCGCGCAGGCAACGGCAGGCTTCTTCCCAGATGAACGCATCGACGCGGTAAATGAAACCTGTACGCTCAAACAGTGTGATGAATTTGCCCGGTGAGATCATGCCGCGTTCCGGATGAATCCAACGCACAAGGGCTTCCGCACCGATGAGTGTGCTGCTGCCGATGTCATATTGCGGCTGTAACCAGAGCTGGAACTGTTTTTGTTCGAGGGCACGTTCCATTTCTCCGATGATCCACTGTTCTTCCAGCAGACTTTGGCGCATGGCTTCATTATAGTATGCGATGTGGGTGTCGTAGCGACCTTTGATCGTACTTTTTGCAAGAATGGCGCGGTCGAGGAGGGTGCTTGCGGGCAGTTCGGGGTTATCAATGATGCAGCAGCCGCAGCTGACATGAATATGAATGGAGTAGGGGTCACCCTCGAAGGCGTGTTCCAGTGCGTTGAGCGTCTGGCGGAGAATGGCAAGATGATGCTGTGGCACCATAATGGCGAAATTATCCGCAAACAGGCGCGATGCAATACCGTTGCACTGAAGAATGTGCTGCATGATGACCTCTGCAAGTTTTTGCAGGATGCAGTCACCGACCGCAAGACCATGCTGGTCATTGAGCACCTTGAACTGGTCAACGTCCAGACAGGCAATGACGTAATAATTTGATTCTTTTGCTTTGATACGTTTGTCAGCAGCCTCGCAGAATACGCTGCGCTGCATCAGTCCGGTGAGCGAGTCGGTCTGCTCACAGGGGACATTCGGAGCTTCATGTGCCATTTTGTGGCGCAAAGTGTGGCTGAACTGACGCATTTTGCTCTCAACGTAGGCACGGAGCGCACGCGGACGGATCGGCTTGATCTGAATGCCTGATGCACCGCCTGTATATGCCTGTACAAGTGCTTCTTCACGATCGTCTTCCAGCATCAGAATGACGGGAATCGCAGAGAGGGCAGGGTCCATCTGGACTTCCCGCAGAAACGCAGAGCCGTTCATATCGTCCATGTCATCATCGGCGAGCACAACGGATACAGATTCTGTACGCATCTTTTCAAGTGCGGAAAAACCGTCCTTTGCAGATTTGATGTGGTACAGTGCAGAGAACAGTTCGGTGAGCTGGGCGAGCAGTTTTTCATCGCTTTCGACCAGCAGTAAAGTGATTTTGTCGTATACCGGCATTGGTTTCAACCCCCTTTGGTAAAAGTTAGTTCGAAATCGAATATATTATAACATATATCCCATAAAATTGCAATAGTTTTGATAAAATTTTGCGTAATTTTTTGTAAATTTAAGCTGATAAATTTTTATGATTTAAAAAATCGGCTCTGTACCCAGTTTTTGAAGCCTCTCCAAATCTCGACACATTTCAGACGGATGGCATAATGCTCCGGTGCGGCGGTCATATCGCAAACGGCACTGTCAAAATGCTCTGCCATGCGTGCCTGATTATCCGTTTTGCAGCCGGCTGCGGGTACACAGAGCGAGGGGTACATGACGCACCACCAGTTTTTTCCAGCAGCTTCCCCGATTTCGATGCGAAGGGCGGTATAGCTGCCTGCGGGGAGCGTGACGGTTTCATAGGTGCGGGCAGGGAAATCCGTTTGGCAAATGGAGGCGGAAACCGCATCGGAAAGCCCGAGTGCCGAGAGCGTTTCTTTCGCAATCGCTTCCATTTGCGGCAAATGTGCCTCCAGATTCTCCAAAGCTTGCGCACGGGTCGGGGCATCGGCAAACCATTCGCTGCTGCGGGCAAGCAGGGCATCCCGCACGGCGTATTTTATGGTCTGGTCGGCATCGGTATCGGAATTGGCAAGAATATGCAGCCGCAGCACTCCTTCCTCCAGACGGGCAAGCGTATGGTCAGTTTCTGCGATATTCGCGCAGAATACAGCAAAAACAAAGGTCATCAGCAGATAAAAAAGCTTGTGTTTCATCGGGATTTCTCCTTATATATGAATTTTCTGACAGCGGAAGTATCGGCGGTTTTTTCAGGATTATACAAAAATTTCAAAAAGCTGTTTCTGAAAATCTCCGAATCGGATGCCCGTTTCCGCAAAATCTTTTGCATTTTCCTATTGCAATTCCTGCAAAAATCATGTATAATAGAAACGGTGTAATCCACCACAGAAATTAGCTGCCCGCAAAAGGCGGCTGTAATAGGAGGAAAATTCAATGCTCGTATCTGCAAAAGAGATGCTGAACAAGGCAAGAGAAGGCAAGTATGCAGTCGGTCAGTTCAACATCAACAATCTCGAATGGACAAAGGCAATTCTGCTGACAGCTCAGGAGCTGAACTCTCCCGTCATCCTCGGCGTATCCGAGGGCGCAGGCAAGTATATGTGCGGCTATACCACCGTTGTCGGTATGGTAAAGGGCATGATCAAAGAGCTGAACATTACCGTTCCGGTTGCTCTGCACCTTGATCACGGTACCTTTGAGGGCGCAAAGGCTTGCATCAACGCAGGTTTCTCGTCCATCATGTTCGACGGTTCCCACTATCCGATCGAAGAGAACATTGCAAAGACCACCGCTCTGGTCAACACCTGCGCCGTTCTGGGCATCTCCCTCGAGGCTGAGGACGGTGCAATCGGCGGCGAAGAAGACGGCGTTATCGGCAAGGGCGTGTGCGCAGATCCCGATGAGTGCAAGGCAATTGCTGATCTTGGTGTCACCATGCTGGCAGCAGGTATCGGCAACATCCACGGCAAGTATCCGGAAAACTGGGAGGGCTTGAGCTTCGATACCCTCGCAGCAGTTAAGGAAAAGGTCGGCGATATGCCGCTGGTACTGCACGGCGGTACGGGCATTCCCGCTGATATGATCAAGAAGGCGATCTCTCTGGGCGTTGCAAAGATCAACGTCAACACTGAGTGCCAGCTTGCATTCTCCGCTGCAACCAGAAAATACATCGAAGAAGGCAAGGATCTCCAGGGCAAGGGCTTTGACCCGAGAAAGGTTCTGGCTCCCGGCTTTGAGGCAATCAAGGCTACCGTTAAGGAGAAAATGGAACTGTTCGGTTCTGTCGGCAAGGCTTAATTCTAATGAAAATCCTGCCCCATCTGCAAAGATGGGGCATTTTCATTTTTATCCGATAAATTTTTGAAAATAAGCTTGACAAATCGGATTCTTTGTGATATAATAATAAAGCTGAATCCGTTATGGAGAGGTGTCCGAGCGGTTTAAGGAGCTAGTCTTGAAAACTAGTGATGCAGCAATGCACCGTGGGTTCGAATCCCACCCTCTCCGCCACATTTTTCAAAGGGTTTGCATTCACCATGGAGAAGTACCCAAGTGGTGAAGGGGCTCCCCTGCTAAGGGAGTAGGGCTCGAAAGGGTCGCGAGGGTTCAAATCCCTCCTTCTCCGTTCTAATGAAACGTTCCAGATACGTAGAAAACATCGTATCTGGAACGTTTTTGTTTGTTGTGATGCGAAATTGCATGCGGATTTTCGAAGCGAAAAAGTACTTCATGTGCTCATTTTTCGACCGAATCGCACACGCATTGGTGCCCTGAGCGGTCTGGGTATATTTCGGAGTTTTTTAGCCTGATATAGCCGTCTGGAAATTGGCGTGCCCAGTTTTATGTCGAAAATCCCAACGGGACAAAATCAAGAAAATCTGTAACCGCATCGACGCATTGGCAGGCGGAGAAACTTGCAGCCGAATATACCGTAAATTCGCAACAGATGACTGTCGCAGTGGCAATGGAAGGATGGGATTTCTTGATCTCATAAAGCCGATATGTTCTGTTTCAAATATATCGGCTTTTTTATTAGAATGGGATTATTGAAAGCGTTTGTCAGAAATTTATATAAAATGTGTTGACAATCCAGCTTCGCTGTTGTATAATAAGAGTGGAATAGAGGCTTCGTTTACAGAAGGAATGGTATTAGCAATAAAATAGATCAGAGGATTTAGATATGTTGATGATTGATGCAATTGCTGCGAAAAGCGAGAGCCATGACTCTTCTATTTGGTTGCCGTTTTCGATTCATGCGTTTGATACGGCAGGAATCATTGAGCGATTGTTCAACAAGTGGCTTCCTGATTCAGTAAGAAAAACACTTTGTGAATCGATTGCTCTTGGAAGTGATGTTGAGTCTCGTGAAAAAATGACTTCTGAGTATTGTAGACTTTTGGCACTGCTTCATGATATTGGGAAGCTGACACCCGCTTTTCAGAGTAAAATTTCGATCCATATTTTGGGGTATGCAGAAGTGCTTTCCAACGAAGGAGTGGATTTGTCGTCATGTTCCACTTTTGGTTCTTCGCCGCATTCCATTGCAGGAGAAGCGATTTTACTGAATGCTCATTTCCCGGAATCCTTTTGCGAGATTATCGGCTCACATCATGGAAAACATTGCGGAACGGCTATGAATCAGATTGCAGACTATCCGCAAAATTTCTATGGGTATCGTAAATGTAATCAAAAGCAGTGGGAACATTTGTGGGAAGCATGGATTCATAGTGCTTTCTCAGAGACAGATTTAACTCTGGATATTTTACCGGAAGTGGATGTTCCGAGTCAAATGATATTGACGGGACTTTTAATTATGGCAGATTGGCTTGCAAGTAACCCGAAATATTTTCCATATATCTCGGTTGGATGCAATACTGATGACATTCCTATTCGGTTAGAAAATGCATGGAAACAGATCGCGTTCACTGATGTCTGGCGTGCTGACACAGGACTTACAGATATTCAATGGTTTGATTCTCGATTTGACTTTGAGCCGAATGATGTGCAGCAATATATGATACATACTGTATCCGAAAATCCCAATGCAGGAATATATATTTTGGAAGCACCAATGGGTGTTGGAAAAACAGAAGCAGCACTTGCCGCTGCGGAAATATTAGCCGAAAAATTTGAATTGGGCGGTGTGTATTTCGGATTGCCGACACAAGCTACTGCCAACGGTCTGTTTGAACGTATTTATCATTGGGCTTCAAAATGCGATGAGGAAAAGCACTCAATCAGGCTGGCGCATGGCATGGTCGATTTGAATGAAAAATACCAATCGATTTTTCATGGCACTGCGGATAATTCTATTGATGAATCGCTAATTGTTCACGAATGGTTTGAAGGAAGAAAGCAGGCTTTGCTTTCGGATTTTGTAATTGCTACTGTAGACCAGTTCTTGCTTGCTTCTCTGAAACAAAAGCATATTATGTTGCGACACCTTGGGCTGACAGGAAAGATTGTGATTATTGATGAATGTCATGCTTATGATGCATATATGAATGTATATCTGGACAATACCCTGACTTGGATGGGGACGTATGGTGTACCGGTTATTATTCTATCAGCGACGCTTCCTCCAAAGCGCAGAGAACAATTGATTCATGCCTATTTAGGTTTATCAAAGCATAAGGAATTAACATATCAGACTCAAAGTTCAGTGAATGCATATCCGGTGTTAACATGGACAAGTCAAAAGGCTGTATTTCAGTCTGCAATCTTAACGGATGATTTACCAAAGGAGATATCAGTTCGTCGTTTGCCTGAAACTGCATTGGTACAGGAATTGGGGATGCGTCTTTGCGATGGCGGATGTGCAGCAGTCATTGTTAATACTGTGCATTATTCGCAATTTTTGAGTCGTACTATTGCAGAACAACTTTCGGATTTTGAAGTGATCTGTTTCCACAGTCGGTTTCTTGCGACTGACCGTGCAAAGATTGAAAAGATGTTGCTTTCGCGTGTTGGAAAAGATTCAGACCGCATTTCTCGTGACAGATTGATTGTGGTTGGAACACAAGTAATGGAACAATCATTGGATTTGGATTTTGATTATATGGTAACAGAACTATGTCCGATTGATTTGTTGCTACAGCGATCTGGAAGATTGCATCGTCATTCTCGAAAACGTCCGAAATTGTTGCAAGATCCAATTCTTTCTGTGCTGGATATTGACAGTACCAAGAACAGGATATATGATAAATGGATTTTATATCAGACCGAACAAGTGCTGCCTGACAAGTTGAGCATTCCGAAGTGTATACCGCCACTGGTCAGTCAAGTATATGACGCAGCGGATGAACAGGATCCGCGATATCAGGAATATCAGCGAACGATTCAGAAATTGGAAAAAAAGGCATCTGAGTATTGTATTCAAGCGGATAACCTTGGAAAAAAATATAAAAGGCTGCTTTCTGATTTTCTGGATGACGATGTTGGCAGTTCAAAAGAGGCAGAAGCATCTGTAAGAAATACAGAGGAAACGATTGAGGTTCTTGTCCTTCAGAAAACAGATAACCATTTACTATCGTTGGCAAATGGAACGGGGAGCTTTGATCCGACAATGCCGCTTGATGAGGCAGAGGCTTTGCAAATTGCGCGTGAAAGGTTACGATTACCTGTTTCATTGAGCAAATGGCATTTTGGGGAGACAATCCGTGCACTGGATGTGATTCCTGAAAAGTGGCGTGAATCTGCATGGCTGAAAGGCGAAATGCTGCTTTTGTTGGATCAGGATTCCAATGCGGTTATTCAGGGCAGAACACTACACTACAGTCAGATATATGGCTTGATCGAGTTGGAAAGGGATGAAATATGAATAGAGATTTTAATTTGATTGATGCACCGTGGATATTGGTTCGAACCAAAGATGGCGGTGTATCAGAAGTTGGTTTGCGTGATGCTTTACTGTCCTCCCATGAATATGTCGGTCTGGCAGGGGAAACAAAACCACAGGATTTTGCGGTGTTTCGATTGATGCTTGCAATAATGTATACCGCTTTTTCACGATATGATGCAGAAGGCAATGAGGCGGATGAGGATGCCGATCCGTTGGATTACTGGAAAATGATTTGGGATAACGGACAAATTCCAAAGGCTCCGATTGAACGGTATCTAACGGAATGGCATGAACGATTCTGGTTGTTTGATGATGAATATCCTTTTTATCAAACCAATGCGGTGAAATGCAAAAAAGAATGCGCAACTGCAAAAATGATTGGAACGCTGTTTGAAAGTAATAATAAGGCACGATTGTTTTCTGAACGAAGGGATGAGGGCAGATACTTGACATATGCGGAGGCAGCACGGTGGCTGTTGCATTTGATGCAATTTGATGACATTGCTGCCAAGCAACCGACGCCCAAGAGGACATGGTGTGGTCAATTAAGCTTGATTGCTTTGATTGGCGAAAATTTGTTTCAAACGCTGATGCTGAATTATCGCGCGGATTATGATGCAGATCACGATGTATTTGAGGAACATCCGTCATGGGAAACAGACAGGCGGAATGTATCTTTTAATCAGCAGATTTCCGTGCCGGATAATCAGGCTGCACTTTTGACTTTGCAATCCAGAAACCTGTTATTATGTGCAGACAATGGTATGGTAAATGCATATAAACTGGCAGGTGGTGATTGGTTTGAAGATACTGCTGTGTTTAGCGAACAAATGACATTATGGAGTGGATATCAGGAGAAAAAAGAGCAGCCTCCTGTATTCAAACCGAAACGATATGACAGTTCAAAGTTGATATGGCAGGAATTCGGAAGTATCTCTGCATTAGCGGAAGAAATGAAAGATTCATCTCATTTTGTCAGACCTGCCGGCGTTGTGGAATGGCTATATAAGTTGCTGCATTATCGTTTGATTTCATCCGATTATGTGGTCAAGGTTTGTACTGCTGCTGTGATCTATGATTTCAAGCAGGCAACGTCTTTGCCCGTGGTGGATGCTGTGAGTGATTCCGTTACTTTTCATGCCAAGTTATTAGAAGATATCAGCGCAGAATGGCGCAGGCGAATCATTTCAGAAATCGGAAAATGTGAAAAAGCAGCCCAATATGTCCATTCCCTTTACAAAGACTTACAGAAGGCGGCCGGAAGGCGTGATAAAGATGCAACTGAATCCCAATCTGGCGAAAAGGATGCGAAACAGGAATACTATGCTAGAATCGACAGATGTTTCAGATTATGGCTGGCTGAACTGAATCCGGACAATGACCGTGATACATATTCTGAAATGCTGGAAGCGCAGTTATGCAGAATTGCCATTGCGTATGGTAGAGAACTGGTCAGTCAGGTGGGGGCACAAACGATATTTGTGAGCAATGAGATTTCAGCGGCAATCGCAATCAATAAATTTGAAAATTGTGTCAAGAAGTTGTTTGTCGTTGAAAAAAAGAAAGAGGAGGTGAAAGAAGTTGAGCAAACATGAACTGGTCTATCGCTTTGTAGCGTCGAAAATCGCGTATCTGAATACTCTGAGCAATCAAAATTCCAATGTTTACAGAGCAATTCTTGCGAATATGCGTCGTGGAGTCGGACATTTTCCGGGAGAACTTCCGGAACTTTGGGGGATGATTTTTGATCGCTTGCCCGAAGAATTGTATGGGCAGGGGAAACCATCGGGGGCAGAATGGGCAATCTATTCTGCTTTGACACTTTATGCGCTGCATCAGCAAGGGAGTGAAGAATCTGTTCATTGTGCAGATATCTCGATTGGAAAAGCAGCAGCGGCTCTTGTAAAATCAGAAGATGATACTGATCGGATTCTGAAACGATTGAATTTGATTGCCACATCCGTTTCAACGGAAGATCTTGTGTATCATCTTCGTGGATTGATTCAGCTTTTGAAAGGGGAAACCGTCAAGCTGGATTATGCTAGGATGGCAAGGGAATTGTATCTGTTTCAATATGCAGATGCTGCCAATGATATCCGAATTGCATGGGGAAGAGATTTTTATCGCCAAATCAATCATTTGAAGGAGAATAAATCATGAATATGAACAGAATGTACGTTGATTTCCATATCATTCAGACCGTTCCGCCAAGCTGTGTGAACCGCGATGATACCGGCAGACCCAAAACCGCATTTTATGGCGGTGCAAACCGTGCACGAGTATCCAGTCAATCTTGGAAGCACGCAATGCGTGCAGTCTTTACTGAATGCTTTAGCGAGGAGCAACTTGGATATCGGACAAAATATGCGGTAAGTTTGATTGAGACTATTTTAAAGCAGAATGGATTTTCGGAGGATGATGCAGCCAAAAAAGCTGCGGAGGCAATGAAATGGGCTGGTGTTAAGGTGAACGAAAAGAAGGAAAATACAACAGGTGCATTGTTCTTCATCAGCAACAAACAAGCCCATCAGCTTGCGGATTTAGTTATCGCGGGCGCGGGCGAAAAGAATGCGAAAGCCTATAAAGAAGCTCTCAAAGATAATCCGTCTGTTGATATCGCTCTGTTTGGACGCATGGTAGCAGACGACAACTATCTCAATGTGGATGCTGCATCGCAGGTTGCTCATGCAATTTCAACTCACGCGATTCAGAATGAATACGATTATTTTACCGCAGTAGATGACTGCAATCAGGCAGATCATGCAGGTGCCGGACATCTCGGTACAATGGAATATAATTCTGCAACGTTATATCGCTATGCAACGGTCAATGTAGCTGAATTGTTGCACACGGTTGGTGCAGAAACGACGGGTGCGCTGAAAGGTTTTGCTGAGGCAATGATTCGTTCTATGCCGACCGGAAAGCAGAATTCTTATGCAAACAAGACATTGCCGGATTTGGTATATGTTACTGTAAGAAATGATCAGCCGGTCAATCTGTGTGGTGCATTTGAAAAGCCCATATCAGGTTCAGACGGATATGCATCTAAATCCGTAAATGCTTTGTTTGCGTATGCTGAAAAGGTATATGCGGATTACTGTGGCAATCCGGTCAAGAGTTTTGTGATCGGAACGGATGCTGTTTTGGGTGCTGAAAAAGTGAACATAAACGAGCTTTTGGCGGCACTTGGTCAACTTGAAATAAATGAGGTGAGCTGATGGCAACCTTGCTACTGCGACTTGCGGCTCCGTTACAGGCATGGGGTGAAGAATCAAAATTTGAAATGCGCAGAACACAGGGATACCCAACGAAAAGTGGCGTGATTGGAATGATTGCCGCGGCATTGGGATATGCAAGAGATGCATCGCTGGAAGAATTAAATGCACTTCGGTTTGGTATTCGCATAGACTGGGAAGGTACATATTTACGAGATTACCATACTGCTCATGGAAAAAAGGATAAAGATTCCTATATTACGAATCGCTTTTATCTTGCAGATGCGGTATTCTTGGTCGGTCTTGAAAGTAGCGATTTGGCTTACTTACAGAAAATTCAAACAGCATTGCAGACTCCCGTATTTCCACTTTTTTTAGGCAGACGTTCTTGTCCACCGACTATGCCGTTGCAGTTAGGCATTCGTGAAACAGATTTGATGTCGGCACTTCGTCATGAACCTTGGCTTTTGGCAGAATGGCGTCAGAAGAATGTTGCTGATGAAGAGCGTTCTCTGCGAATTATCACTGATACCGATGATATTGAAGGTGCGGTACTTGTGCGGGATCAAGCTGTATCATTTTGCCCTATGCACCGAATGCATACATGGCGATATGTGAAAGAACAAGGTTACTATATGATGTCGCATGAAAAAACCAAATCTGAGCATGATGCATTTGCAGAATTGGGGTGAGAAAATGTATTTGTCACGAATCAGGCTAAATACCGACAACAGAAAAACGCTGCAAGCTTTATCCGCACCGCAGAAATTTCATGGTGCTTTGGAATCGGCTTTTGCAGGGCCACGCAAACGGATCCTATGGCGAATTGACAGTCTGAACAACAATCTGTATATTCTGCTTTTGAGCGATTCAATACCGGATTTGACTGAGTTTTGTAAACAATTTTGCAGATCGCAGGATGATGCACAAACAAAGGCATATGATAGCTTGCTTTCTCGGATTAAAGTTGAAACGCAGTGGCATTTCCGCTTGACTGCCAATCCTGTAAAATCGCAGAAACGAGAAAATGAACGAGGAAAAGTACAGGCTCATATTACTACTGCTTATCAAAAAGAATGGCTGCTTGCTCATAGCGAGCAGTACGGATTTCGTTTGCAGGAAGATACTTTTGATGTGGTGCATAGCAAGTGGCATCAGTTTTATAAATCTGACCAAAACCGAGTATCGTTACTTGCAGTGACTTTTGAAGGTCAATTGGAAGTAACCGATGCAGAACTATTTCAAAAAACTCTATGCAACGGAATAGGGCGAGGAAAGGCTTACGGAATGGGAATGCTGACAGTTATGCATATATAGGAGGTTTCAGATGTCAGATATGCCCGGGATGGAAAAAACTGAAATATTGGATTTACCGCAAATCGCAGATCGTATGACATTTATCTATCTGGAGCATTGTAAACTGAATCGTCGAGATAGCGCGATTGTTGTCATGGATGAAAAAGGCATTACGAATATTCCATCCGGAATGATTTCGGTGTTGCTTCTGGGACCAGGGACTGATATTTCGCATCGTGCAATGGAACTGATCGGAGAAGCAGGAATCAGCGTGTGCTGGGTTGGAGAAAAAGGCGTGCGGTACTATGCGGGCGGTCGACCGCTTACGCATAGTTCGAGATTGCTTTTGCGGCAGGCGGAGCTTGTTACAAATCAAAGAAAGCATCTGGATGTGGTAAGAAAAATGTATATGATGCGTTTTCCGAATGAAGATGTATCAGCACTGACTTTGCAGCAACTGCGCGGCAGGGAAGGCAGTCGGATTCGGAAAGTGTATCGGAATGCATCAGAACAGTGGAATGTGCCGTGGAATGGCAGAGAGTACGATCCCGATGATTTTACAGCATCAGATTTGGTGAATCAGGCGTTATCGGCGGCGCATACTTGTCTGTATGGTCTTGCACACGCAGTTATTTGTGCACTGGGTTGCTCACCGGCACTTGGATTTGTACATATAGGACATGAATGTTCATTTGTATATGACATTGCAGACTTGTATAAAGCAGAGATCACGATTCCCATTGCGTTTGAGATTGCTGCACAAGACACAGACGATATTTCAAGGGCAGTACGGCATCGTGTGCGTGATGAAATGACTGCAAAACATTTGCTTGAACAGATGGTACATGATATCAAGGAACTTTTGGTTCCTGAGGAAACAACTGGAGAAGAAAAAATCATGTATCTGTGGGATAACAAAGTGGATGCGGTTGATTTTGGGAAGCAGTATGCGCAAGGTGACAGCACATGATGATTGTCATTACGATGAGCTGTTGTCCGCAAAAATTGCGTGGAGATTTGACACGTTGGTTTGTGGAAATAGACACCGGCGTTTATGTCGGGAATCTGACTGCACGCGTTCGGGATGCTGTCTGGGAGCGAATCTGCGCCAATATTGGCAGTGGCAGAGCGACAATGGTGTATAGTGCACATAATGAGCAGAAACTGGAGTTTCGAATACATCATGCCGTATGGGAACCGATTGATTATGACGGAATCAAACTAGTGCGACGAAATTATCCTGCGCATGACGATGATGAATACAGAAAGCATTCGAAGGCGGCAATTCAACATATGCTGCACAACAAAAAGCAAATTGCTCCACAGTCAAACACAGATTCAGAAAGCAAATATGTGGTCATAGACATTGAAACGACGGGACTTCAGAATACAGATTCCATCATTGAACTTGGCGCAATCGTCATAGCAAATGGAGAACCTGAGAAATCATTTTCTGTATTGGTTCAATGTGAAAAACCTGTTCCGAGTGCCGTAACTGAATTGACAGGTATCACAACGGAGCAGCTTTTATCGGATGGCATTCCGTTAAAGGCAGCACTATCAGAGTTTCTTTCTTTGATAGGCTCATTGGAAATCGTGGGATATAATATAGATTTTGATATGAAATTCATCAATCAAGCGTGCAAGGAAAATGGTTTTTCTGAAATTCGGAACAAAGGGACAGATGTACAGAAACTAGCGCGGAAACGCTTGAAACAATGTATGAGATTTACTTTGTCAGCTGTCGCGGAGTATCTGGAGATTGAATATGAACAGCGGCACAGGGTCTTGGCGGATTGTACACTGACGTATAGGATCTTTGAGAAGTTAAAGGAAATGTAAAGATTGTGGAAAATGAAACCACGATTTTCCTGATATTTCTTAGTCTTTTCCCCGCACATGCGGGGGTGATCCTCAAATGTCGTTGACAGTGTTGCTGACTGGAACCTTTTCCCCGCACATGCGGGGGTGATCCTA
>JAZRXM010000022.1:0-27908 GCA_045600205.1 Oscillospiraceae bacterium
GACTTGTGCAAATTACAGGGCCTTGAAGAAAAACACAGAAGGAATGCTTGGTAAGGTCGTTACTCTGGAAATGCCCAACAAGGAGTATTTGCAGTTTGTTCTCTTTGAGCAAGCTCGATACCATACGGATGAAAGTGGTACAATCTGGTAGGGGAGTTGTATTGTGCGAGTACTCTATCAGTTACTTTTTTTGCGCTTCTTAGTGATGAAAAATACGCCAAGAATAATCAATAAAACAACAATGATGCTCAAAGTAAGCCAAGTGCTTGCAGGTTTTCTTTCTGCCTTGTCACCCACATCATTCTGTGCCTTTGTCGTTGGAGGCGGTGTAGTTTCTGCATCAGTGATTTCAGTCTGCTGCGCATCAGCATCCGAGATCGTGGTGACCGCAACGGTCGGTGTGGTTTCATTCAGGTAACCACTCGGAATGTACATCGTGGTCACATCAGAAGTGTCAATCGTTCCGCCCCAATATGCGGAATAGTCATTTTTCTTTATCGCATTCCAAGGCTTTCCAGTAAAGAAACAATAAATGGTTCCGTTCTCCTTGAAGTAATCAAAAAGGTAACGTAGGACAGCGGTATATGCATCTACAAGCTCTTTGTTTTCTGCTTTTTCTGCATCGTCCATACTCTACTCGATCGCTGCCACAGCGCAGGCAAACGGATTGGATGTAGAAAAGTATCTGACTGAGCTGTTTTCGCAACCTGCGGGTACAATCTTTTTACCTTGGAATGAGTAAAAATCCTATTGAGAATTTCTGTGATTCCCAATAGGATTTTTTCTTTATTGTAGAACTCTGGATATTTTATGTTTACGTTTGAAGTTTGTGACTTCCCAAAAGTGATGTATGGGAATCAAAGGTATGCAGTGGAGTTTTCACTGACTGCATTTTGAAGCTGAATCAAATCAAAGATGTCAACCTCGCCATCAAAGTTCAGGTCAACGTAAGCAATTGCTTCAGGAGAAAGCGAAGTGATGGAACCAAGCAAATAACTTCTCATCATGTTAACATCCGAAGTGTTTACAGTACCGTCCATATTGATATCGCCAATCTTGCAGTCGCCTGTAAAGACATGCGCGAAGTTGAACGCTGTATGGATTTTTCTGAGATAGTTCTTCTTTTCAGCATCGGTGTAGTATGTTGCCTTGTTCAGCAAATCTTCAGCGGCACTGATGACAGCGTTACGACAATCAGCAAAGTTTGTCTGGTTGCCGCCCTGCTTCATATATGCCATCGAGTTGAACCAAATCTGCTTGCCCAGCATTTCCGGAATACCATACTCTCTGTCCATCAGATATGCAACGTGGGAGATAACCGTCGAACCACTGTGCGGTTCTGTGGTGGAAGTGATATTTCTGGCATCGAAATACTGCCATCCGCCATTGTACCAATAGGCGTTGCCGTTCGTGATATCTCTGACGTAAGCACCCGATTTGTAAACCTCATCTCCCTGAATCCATGTTCTGGTATCCGCTGTCGATGCGTACTCACTCATGATATCACTATATGCTTCCATCAGGGCTCCGATCTCACCGCTATACTGGCTCTCCGACCAAAGTACTCTGTTATTCGTTACACGATGCGTATATTCATGAGCCAGTACATTCAAATCTTTTGCCCAGCTGTAACACGAACCGGATTCAGCACCCATTTCCAGACAGTTGTAATAGGACCATGCCCATGCATTTGACTCCTGAAGGAACGGATTGATAAACAGGTTACCGCTTTCACCATCTGTGCCTGCCCAGCCAAAGTAGTATTTATAATAATCATATACATTTGCAGCCTGCGACAGCATACCTGCTTCAACAGCGTACTGGTCCCAATCGCTTTGCTTGATTTCCTGAGAAGTGCA
This sequence comes from Oscillospiraceae bacterium, assembly GCA_045600205.1. Taxonomy (GTDB): domain Bacteria; phylum Bacillota; class Clostridia; order Oscillospirales; family Ruminococcaceae; genus Firm-04. The sequence goes on from JAZRXM010000022.1 coordinate 1,860, forward strand.
AAGATTTGCGGTATATCCCTGCATCACCGTTGCACTCAAATTGTTCAGTACTTGCTGTCCTGCCAGTGTACTATGGTTGGCATTTGCAATCATAACGGCATTATCGCTAGACAGGCTGTTTGCTGCATCGTTGCTGCGCAGAATCCAAATATTGCGGTACGGGTCATGGAAGTAACGAATGGTGTATCTTGCACCATACTGCTTATCGACCAGAATGGAGAATGCGTTCTTTCCGGTGATCGGATTGGCTTGATTCGACTGAATGGTAACGCTTTCTGTTTCAGCTACTCGATTGTTCGGCACAAACAGAATGCTGCTGTTCTGCGCATCTACATAGAAATGAGAATATTGCTTGGAACGTACTTCTACATCATATGCGAGCTTGATTCTGCCATCCTTGGACTTAAACAATACAAGGCTCGGCACGCCAACGATTGTTGCATTGTATTTCTTTACAACTGCGTTCTTTGCAGCTGTCGTGGAAATTCCTGCCTTGGTTTTTGCAGAAAGATTCGGCGTGAAGGAACTGGTCAGGTAGGTTGCCTTCTTGGTCTGATTGTCCACAATAACCGTGATATACGAATTGGTGACCTTAATTCCCTGATAAACCTGCATATAGGTATAGGTCGTGGTATCCTTGGTCTCAATGCAATCTACATACTTCACTTCAGATGACAGATTCTTGATGCCGATCAAATGCGAAACATCCGAAATGACACCGCGTGCAATACTCTCAGAAGTGACAACTCGGCTGGAAACAATACCGTGGATACGCTCTGCATAGTTTGCAGAGGTGAAATCAATTTCCGGCAGCTTTCCGTTATTCAAACGTTTCAGAATGCTCAGTTCCGCTGCTGCGTCATTCGAATTCACAACGATCGAATTCGCACGGGCAATTGATAAGCCTTCGTTTACGCTGTTGCTTGGATATGCAGCCGATGCCGTAACAGGCTGAAATGCAATTGTCATTGCTGCGACCATCGAAAAGCAGAGCAGAGATGTTACTAGTTTGCGTGTTTTCATGCGTGGTGAACCTCCAATAAATAATAGTGTGATTGTTCAAAGCGAAAGCCCTGAAATGACAGCTGAAATAAGCGACATATTTGAACCGCTTACTTCCTATGAATTATAGCATATTCTATTGACTTACACAATATTTTTCAATAAATTGTAACCGTTTATCTATTCTATCAACCAATACATTGCGTGTGTTTAGAAAAAATCAGGCAGTATGCCCATTCTCTGACATTAGTGCGCTCCTCCGTTCGTTGCTTCTTTATCAGTTGTCTCCTGCCGGCTGATACGGTGTGTCATATGGACCGAGGTCTACGCTTGTGGTGATAATATCATCACTTTCAAAGCTGACGATATTTAATTCAGCTGTTTCGTATTTTTCTTTCATTTTACTTTGCCTCCTCGAATTATTGCTCTGCGGCAACATTATACAGTGCGATTGCTTTTACAAGATTGACAAGTGCCGCATCATTGCTTTTCTGAGATGGATGAAGGGGATATCTGCTATACGCTGACGGATACAAAATTCGGCTGGCAGTATGTCGATGATTTCGGCAATCCGATGCCGAAAGCCAATCCGCCGCACAGCAGTCCGCTGCCGCGTATCCCTCAAACAACCGAAACGGAACTTCCCTCGCGTTTTGATCTTCGTGACGAAGGCGCGGTCACCTCGGTAAAGTCGCAGGTCGGAGGCACCTGCTGGGCATACGGCGCAATGGGCGCGATTGAGTCCAATATGATAAAAAAAGGAATGGCCGACGCCTCACTCGACCTTTCCGAAGCACATCTGATCTGGTTCGGACGCGGACTGGGCGGCTCTGCCGATCCGAGCGGTTTTCTTTACGGTGACGGCACGAGTCTTGGTACGAATGCATATGATAAGGGCGGTGGAACTTACTGGGTATGTGCGCCGCTTTTTATTATACCACATAAATGCGAAAAAGCCCGGCATTTCGCTGGACTTTTTCGACAAGCAGACATCCTCGTCGATTGCGGCGAGGATGTTTTTCTTGCATATTTGATTTTGATGTTTCAACCGTTACAATCCGGAAAATGCGGTAACATTATCTCGAGCACACGATTTCAGCCGGAGCTGGCAATTCCTGAAACTGATTGGAAACGTATGGGGTACTGCATCCGTTATAGGTGACCGTGAGATTGCTCAGAATATGCCCGTCATATGCTCTGAGCATTCTGGTATCTTCTGCATATACCTGACACCAAATCGCTTCTTCAAATTCTGCACGGCTCATGATCTTATTATACACGCCTTCATAAACAGGAACATCCGGAACAGGCACACGTCCGCTGAAAGGAATTTCCGTCAGTATGGATGTGTATTCTTTCTTGATTTTCGGTTCTCCAAATGTCGTCCAGATATCTGTGCTGCTGACTTTCATTCCGGCAAGATAGCCATAATCGAAAACAAGTTTTCCGGAATATTTACCTGTCACTGCATCAAAAGAAAAGTCTTCCAAATACAGATATTTATTGAGAAGGCACTTCGTGTCGTAATAGTTCAGCAATCGAATGGCGAATTGAAATGCCTTTGCGTTTTTGTCATACTCTAGTACACAACTCATCGGCTCCGCAGTACCGTCATCCTGACGTTTGCTGATAAAGAATTTGTCTGTGTAGCGTTTGGTTCTGTCAAGATCATTGATCGATGCGATTTCACTTGCAAGTGTGCAGAAAATCTGCTGCCCTTTTCCCCAGCCGAATTTTGTATTTTTGGCGATCGTTGCAGTATAGCGGGAAATACCGTCTAACTCGCGCGTGCAAAAAGACGGATAAACATCCTGAAGATTTGCAGTTGACCACCCATGATTGAAAATGTTTTTTTCATATTGTGTCAGCCAGCCGTAAGCGGTTGTGGACTGATGCAGGCTCAGATCCAGATCGCCGTTTGCCTGTATACCGGGCACACCATAGGCAGAAGCTGTTTGTCCCGAAACGGAAACCGCTGTGATGACCGCTGCAGCGAGTGCAGTCAGTTTTTGAGAAATGTGTTTCATAAAGTCCTCCTTATTCGCTATAAAAATAAAATAAAAGATTGAGTATTGAATATCCGGATATTCTTTGCTTGTATAAGTTCACTTGATGAAAATGTTATCAACGAATGAACTTTGATTAAATTATAACAAATTTTATCGGTGCTGTCAATGCAACTTACCCCCGTATTTATGCAACTTAACCTGCAACAATGCAACTTACCATTTGATGTGCAAAACAACAGAAAAACTGCCGATTCAGTGCATTCGCACCGTATCGGCAGTTGTTTTTTCTTACGATTCCTTATCCTTGTGATACCGTTTTTTCAAATGTTCATTCATGATGACAATGTGCTTACGGTCATCCATGTAATGCACAAAACACGTAAAGGCATAAATAAAGACGACAGCCAGAAATGTGAGCAGTGCAGATACACCTGTAATGCTGCACCAGCCGAGCAGTTTCAGTGAAAACAAAGCAATGAAATAGACCAACATAAAATTGACAACCCAAAGGCACATGGACACCCTCGGATTTTTCGGTTCTAAGCACAAGAAAATCGCAGCAGGAAGTGCCGTAACCAGTCCAACCAACAGGATCTCCCACAATATCATGCTTTGCATCGGCTGATCCGCTATCGTTGTATATACTGCAACAACGATTAAAATTGCAGTGGTGATATCCACAAAATAGTGCAGAAGCGAGAGTAAAAATTCTTTCACGTTAGTTCTCCTCCCATCCACCGAGTTTCTCACGCAGTATATGAACATACTGCCGCGAGATCACAATTCGTTCACCGTTGTCCAGACGGGCTTCCATTCTTCCGTTAAACAGCGGAGATAAACAATCTATTTTTTCCATATTGACGATCAGCGACTTTGAACACCTTACAAAATCCATGTCTGCAAAGTCACTTTCCAGTTCATAGAGCTTTCGCTTGATCTCATAGACTTCGTGTTCGCAGTAAGCAAACACGCGATTTTCGTTTGCTTCGAAATAGTAAACATCCTTTGCCGATATCCGTACCATTCTGTCATCGAGATATCCGTTTAATTCGGTTTTTGCTGTTTGTAAGGAAAGCAACATGGATATCAGCCGCGGATTCGGTGCGGATGACCGCACGATAATGACATCCTCGCCATCGGGCGGAGTTGGTTCAATGATGATCTTCATTTCGTTTTTCTCCGTATTTTCATACTTCAAATAGTGATGGATTCGCCCTGCCGAATCTTGAATACTTTTGTCCGCTCCTTCATACATTTCTCAAACTCCGAGGTATCAATTTCAGAACTGAACGGCGGAAATGTATTATCATAATGTGTCAGAAGAACGTTTCTCGCTTTGATTTTTCCGTATATGTGCTGTGAAATATCCAGTAGATACGGAGAACCCTGATAAGGAAGTGCCAGAAGATCAATGTCCTTCGCATACGTGACTCCGTCAGCCAAAGCCAGACTTCCGAGTGTCAGAATCCGTTTGCCGTATGCTTCGATCAGATAGCAAACAGTTTCATTTTTCTCCCGACAGGATGTAAACTGATAGATTTTTCGCAATACGCCTTTGCGTTCACGCAGTACCCTCTTATTGAACAGTGCCTTGAAAACACTCCCGCCATTTTTGAGATGTGCGCCCTTTAAGACCGTGATCTGAAATTCATCAAGGTTCAGGACATCACCCGCCTGAATCAAACGGATATTGCGTTCCGGTACGCCCAAATGCCGCATATTTATCCTTGGTGTTTTCGTGCAGTACACATTCGTATCCGGCTGAATCAAATCCTTGATACTGCCAATATGGTCAAAGTGCCCATGCGTAATCAGTATATGTTTGCACCCGGTGAAAGCCTGCTGACTGATCCTGACAGGACTGTCTGAATACGGGACGAACGGATCCACGAAAACCGTTGAAGATCCGGTTGTGATGCGAAGCGATGCGGTACCGAACCATGAAATCGTGATTTTCTTTTCCTGCATAGAAACGAACTCCTCTGTTTCTGATTCAGAACCGTTTCACCTGCGCATCGCCAAAACGCTCGAAATCAGAGCAACATTTTTTTTATTATATCATATCCTGTATGCACTGTCAATGCAACTTACCTTCGCATTTATGCAACTTACCTGTCAATTCTGCAACTTACTTTCTGACTCAAAATGTTATTCGTAATTTTCGAACCTTTCGGGTTGTATCAGAAAACGGGTATGATGCATAGTAGCATCATACCCATTCCGGCTTGTAGATAAAGTAGTATCTGCGATGCATTCATAACATCAAAGGAATTAGTTTTGAAACGTATGACAGCACCATTGTATTCCACCTTGATGACAACACGACCTATCTTGGAAACCAGCTCGAATGCGAGTTCGGCGGTGAGCGGTGCTTTGGCGTTCTGGCGAATATGGATTTTATTTTGGTCAGTACTTATGATAAAGGTGGTGAAAATCCCGAACTTGTTATTTACAAAAAACGATAATATCCTTCTGCCCTTGCAAATGAGAAGGCAATGATTTTTTGTAGAGGCGTGGAATATAGCATGCTGCCGCTTATATCGGCATCTCACAGAATTCCATCTGAAAGGCATGAGTGTACAGCCCATCATTTCACCTAAGAATATATATCGAACCCCGTTAGATATTGTAAATCTGTCTGAATCACTTTGCGATATCATGGCGTTCATTTGACTTTTTTGAAGTGTCCAACCAATTTACAATAAGTATGTGTTGCAAGTATTCTAGACAAAAGTGAGAAACCCTGAGCATAATGAAATCCCCCTCTGCAGCTTATGGCAGGTACTCATATAGAAGTTTTCCAAAAGCTTATATGAATGACCTATACAGCAGGCTATAAAACAGAACAAGCAGATACTTCTTTTCGAGGTATCTGCCTGTTTTTGTTTTAGTACAATTGACCTTTCCACCGAACTATGCTATAATTATTACAACAATCATCATTATTTGGGAGATACGCCATGAAAAAAATACTGACTGCCGAGGACGATAAAGAAATCAACCGCCTTATATGTGAATACTTGTCCTCTCAGGGCTATGAAACGCTGTCGGCTTTGAACGGACTTGATGCTGTCCGTATCGTTCGGGAGCAGAGTGATCTGTCACTTCTGATACTTGACCTGATGCTGCCGTTTCAGAGTGGTGATATGGTCTTGCAGAAGATACGGGAATTTTCCGATATTCCCGTGATCGTGGTGTCGGCAAACATAAAATACTGAACGATAGTGCAGAGGCAGCTGGAAAAACGCAAAAATTAAAAGACATCTACAAAAATAACAAGAAAACAAGCAAGTTGGAAAAGCCTTCAAAAGTCACACAGGCGGAATCCGATGCTTTGACCTATGCTTTTATTACATTTATGAAGGAGCATATCGAACAATGAAAAAAAAGACTGCTGTGATTCTCCTGATCATCGTTATTATCGCTGCGGCTGTCGGATTTTTCGTCTACAAATTATGGAATCGGGAGGACAAAACCGAGGTGCAAACATCCTATGGTGATGTGTTCACGATTACATTCGACGATTACCTCGTGAAAAGCTTGGTGCAAGACCGCGATACAGGATGGTATTATACCTACAGCAGCAAACTCACGACCGAAGATATTGAAGAATGGTCCAATGCAAACAACAACAGAATCTATCGAATTGGACAAATCGTCATCTGGAAAGAAAACGGCACATTTGTCACGTTCGATGGCGATTTGGAGCGCAATGCAGAAGCAACATCGGCAGTGAAAGCACATCTGTTGTCAGATTCTCTGTTCTTTGTGCACAATATTGATGCGTTTCTGAAAAGTGAAACCTACTTGGCGGAAGTGTCGGATGTAGTTGTACGATTTTGCAACGGCGAGTACGACGAGCTGTCTCAGTACGGATTGAGCGATAATGTCAGAAATAATGCAGATCAGATGGCACTCTTAAAAGAAAATGCAATGAAATATCTGCAAAAGTATCATTTAGGGTAATGATTCCGAACGAATTGCAACAAAAAACCTCCACCATTTGGCGAGGATGTTTTTCTTATGAAGTGATCGTCAAGCACTCTGATTTCTGAGAAAGCAGCAGGCTCACCGAAGTGAGCCCGTGAGTATCATGTAGAAAACGGCAAGATGATTGTGCCGGCAGGGTGAGAAAAAAGTTCGGTCAGATACTGCTCTGTGTCGATTCCGTTTGCCTGTGCTGTGGCAGCAACGATTGAATACAGCACCGCGCTTGCTTTCGCACCATTTGCAGTACGCCGCCAGATTGATTTCGAATCTCAGATGAATTTTGAGATTCATCATAATTTCTTAGCCAGCGCAACAAATCACGGTGGATGATTTCTTGCTTATCTTTTAAATCTTTTTCTGTCGTTCTCATCATACGCTTTCTCGACCATTTCCGGCTCGCAAAAGTCACCCGCTTTATATAAATTGGGGTTTTCAGCTACCATTGCTTCTCTAATGGCTGCAATGATTATGTCGCAGTCATCCCAAATGGCTCTTGGAATCAGCATTGTCTTGACATTCCAGACATAGTACTTAGTATTATCTGCATTTCTCTTGGTGCGAATTTCCGTATCCATACGAACGATATGCCCTTTGTAATAGAAATCAGTGAAGTTTTCAGGGCACCCAAAATTATCACCCAATCCACCAATTACCTTCATATACATATTATTTTCTTTGTCTGCATACCATGTGCTTCTTTTTACAATGGCAAGAGGTTTATTCGACCAGTCTTTAAATCCAAGGCTTCTCGCAAATTCCACCCGTTCTTCCCCGATTTGTTCATAAACAAATGCCATTTCAATCTTCCTTTCAATCTTCTGTATTCAAGGATACAAAGCAACTTCTGTTATTATCAAAATAATTATAACACATACAATTAGGTTTTGTCAAGAGAAGGAGGAACCGTGATGAAATCAGATGCTGCAACAGCGCAAAGCACATAACGGCGTTTGGGGTCTGATGTTCCTGTTCATGTGTTCACCCGTTATTTTCCATTTTTTTCATGCCAATATTGTTCAATCAAAGCCGGATTGGCAAGGCACAATTCAGCCTGTTCTTTTGTAATATCAATTCCATTCCAGTTCGACTGAAAGTTGCTGCCGCTGACCGGAACAACCAGAGAATATCCTTCTTTCGTTCTGCCGTATTCATGTTTTAAAACGCAGGCATAGCGGCCGACACAATAAAGTTCATAGTTCTTCTTCCAGTCCATGACACGTTCTACCAACGTGTCATCCAATGATATGATCTCAGAAGTAAAACTACGTCTGTTATTGGATCGAGCCAATGTGGTCACGGCGTCATAATTGTTTACCAGTACATCTGCATCCACATCCGTAAAATCTGTTCTGCGAACATAATTCAAATGGATTTCGCCTTCTTTATAGCGATCTGCATACGATGAAGGGCCTTCATCCTGCAATACACGAAATGCAAAACCGATCGCATACTCTGTTTGGTGATAAATGTCTTCCCGTATCAAAAAAATCTGGCCGCAATTTCCCATGAGTGTCCAGTGATACATACGGAACTCTTCCATACTCATTGTATCAATACGCCTCCTTATGAATTCTGATTCTCAAAAAAATGCATGAGATTTAATTTCTGATTGGTTGCAAATAAGAAATGCATTTCTGAGCGGTTCATTATTCGTGCCGATGATAATGCTTTCCCATTCACTTCTTGATCCCTCATAGAAAATAACCTTAAGATGTTTACATTTCTGAAAGACGCCGTCGGAAATTTCGCTTACTGCGTTTCTGAAGATATAGAATGACACACCCTCCAATTCCATATAATCCGGTATTGACCGAAGTGGATGAGGAAATTGACTTTTACAAGAATGCCCACATGTAAGTTTGGTCCCGTCGCTCAGCTCACCTCGCGGCATCGAATAAACATAGTCCTGTGCTGCCTGCAAAACTGCCTCTATCTGCTTGAAAGAAATGATTTTCTGAAGTTCAGAAACCAGCGTGTATAAGTCTTTTGCCTGATCAAAAACTGTCAGTACCGCTTCTTTTTTGTCCATGATCCCATTCTGACTGAATGCAACGTTCATCATGAATCGCGTTGTATTCAGTTTCATCACGAGATGAACCGAATCCGGATTAAGCCGTCCGCATTTCTCCAGCATTTCACGGGCGTTGCTTCTTTTGTCCAAAATCAGATTCTCGATCCATTTCGGAATTGGCTGATCCTGTGGCAATTCGCCGTAGAGTTCAATTTTCTCGAGTGCCGTACATCCCTCAAGCATAAACGCATCCACAGATTTTGCCGTGATCGGCAGACGCAGTATCTTCAGCGAAGTACAGTTCCAGAACGCATTGAAATCGATTTTCTCAACGGATTCGGGTAAAGTAAGCTCTGTCAGGGCTTCACATCCTTGGAAAGCGCGGTCTTCAATACGCACCAGATTCGTCGGGAATTCCACGGTCTTGAGCGACTGACAGCCTGCAAACGTCAGTTCCGGCAGAGATTCCAATCCTGACGGAAGTTTAACGTGTTCCAGTGCGGTGCATCTTCCGAATACATAACGTCCAAATCTCGTCACACTGTCCGGAATTTCAAGCGAACGCAGTGAATCACACCGTCGGAACGCTTCATCCCCGATTGTTGTCACACCGTCAGGAAGCTGAAGTTCGCGCAGCATAATGCATCCCCAAAACGCTTTCTGTCCGATCGTATGCAGCTTCTGCGGCAGCGAAATCGTTTCCATCGTGCAATTGTTTATAAAGCACTTATCCTGCAATGCCGAAACATTCTCCTGAACAATAATATGCTGTTCATTCGCCAGCTGCGAGTTTGCTTGATTGTTTTCCATTATATAGATCACTCCATTCTGCTGCTGTCATTGGATTTCCGCTTCTGCGGAGCTCCATTAAGAATATATCGCAGATACTACTTTATCTGCAAGGTCATTTTTCTTGCGGTGGTTTATCCGACGAGATCAGAGCCTGTGATTTTTCCATTTGCTGTTCAAGGTATTTCTTTTCCCATACAGTATAGCATAGAATTGCTGAATTTGCAAGGAAATGATGCAAGGTTTTCATAATCTTCTTTTGCAGCATCAAAGTCAGATAATATAAGGATCATGTACAGATGATGCAGGTCAGACGGCAGTTGATACGGCACTTGCCGCTGAGACTGTCGGGCTGAAAGCATCAGACATGATTAGAGCGTATGCCATATCCATTGCGCCAAACTGTTCTTAGGCGCAACTGGCAGCAAAAACAGGCAGCCGTTACCGTGTGAATCTCCTCACGCGATAGCGGCTGCCCTTATTTTCTATTTCATTCAATTATTCAGCATAGGAATAAAGCTCAGTGGAAATTGCGGGAACATAGCAAACTGCGAATTCCTTTGCGCCGTTTTCCTTTTGACCGATTTCCAGTGTAAAGCGGTAATAAGGAACATAGTACGTATCAGAATTGTCGTAGATCCAGCGAGAATATGCCAGATTTCTGTTCACGATCGGATACTGCGACAGGTCACCGAGCGTTTTGCAAGCGCATTCGTACTTTCCCTGTTTCATCATCTGTTCCGCTTCCTCCACGGAAATCAACGGATAATCGTCGATTTTGTTCAGCGGGATTCTTTCTTTGTACGATACGATTTCACTCACTGAGCCGTCCGCGTCCACAGTACTATTATGGATCATGGTCATCCAACTGTAGTTGAGAAGCTGCTGTTCCGGATCGTCCGAAGCTTCATATCCCAAGACCTCTACGAATTTTCTTGGTTCCTCGAAAGCATCGAAGATTTCATATACTCCGCTTGCCCGCGTCAGAATTTTCTCACAGGAAAGGAATCCCTTGAATTGTTCCAGACCATCACCGTAACGATTGGAAAACTCCTCAAGATCCACATTCCAGCCGTATGCATGACTGCCGTACAGTAATTGCCGTATCGTGCGTAGGTTTCTGCAATAGCGGTTTCATCCCGCGCCTGAAACTTTGCAATCAACTCAGCATCTGTCATAGCCTCACCTCGTTTATGATTGATTCGGGAATCCCTTCATCCTTCAATACGGATTCTTTCTGCAATTCTATCACGTAACGGAAAATTTTTTGGATCCACACTTGCTGTTGAGTGCATTATAGCATACAGGAATCATGAAGTCAACACGCATACACACATTAGATACACACAAATGTGACGTATCCCCTATAGATTTCACCGGTAAGAGCATCAACAACTCATTCCTTTACCGAAACGGGAATCGGTTCAAAAACGGCATTGCTTACCGATATCTTTTTCTCTATAAGCAGAAACAACGCCTATCGGAGCATATCCGAAAGGCGTTGTCATTTTCTCTGCGAAACTGTTTGAATGACCGATTTATGCAGGACGAACCGATGCGGCGATCGACTGTACCAATTCCGGATCATCGCTCAGAATCAGCATTTCTTTGATGTTTTCGGCATCCGATTGCGGAAAATATCTGATCAACAGACTATATCTGCCGTCCTCTGAGCCGCTCTGTCTGATGATAGCACGGAATGAATCCTTTTCAAGGGAATACATACGTTCTTCCACTTCAAGCGGATGTTCCGGCGCATGGGTTTCGTCATAATTCAAGCGGATATCTGACGGGATCATAACAGCATCCAATATCATCAGCTTGGTGTATGCATAAGTTTCGATCAGCGAAAACTTGTTGTAGTCATCCATATCCATTTTTTGCAGTAAGTACATCAGATCATTGTTGGATTGCGGGACTTCATAGCCCATCTTTTTTATGCCCAGTTTTGTGAGCCAGCCGCATCCTGTTATCCATTTATTGAACAGATTTGGGCTTCCTTTGATCCATTCCAAATCTTCGTTCACATTCTCATGTTTCGACGATATGATCTGAAGATTGCATTTCTCCATGTCATTGCTGAGATATACGCTCCCCATCTCATACTCCGGATGTGATTCAAGGCAGTCGGGGGCATTCAGCTTTAAACCGTTCATGGAATATTCTGCAAAGCTGTCCGGAATCTCAGCATTGCTGTACGGATATTCCTGAACCGGTTTGCAAGCGAAATCCTCAAATGTAGGGTATATAAAATTCTTGAGATAGAAATAGCTTGCGCCAATCAGCAGAAAGTATATCGCTATTAGGATAATCAATATAATGATAATTCTTTTCTTTCGTTTACTCATAGAAATTCCTCTTTTCCTATCATACTTTTTCCATGTTCACTGCATACTGCTATAATTTTATATTATAACATCCCGTTTCAAATTTGTCAATCGTATTTTTGCAGGAAGTCAAGCAGCATACACCACAATCATTTTCTACTTGGCAAATCCCCCGATCTGTGATATAATCACATCAGATATTTCATTCTTGAGATTTTTTTCAAATTGACTGTAACCTTTTGCCGTAAATGTCGTTCTGATAAGTAAAGGCAAACACGAAAGGCGGTGATTGCCCATGGAGGACAAAAGAATTCTTTTGATGTTCAATCGCAGAGATGAGCAGGCGCTGAAAGAAACCGTTTCTTCATACGGTGCGCTCTGCAGATCTGTTGCGCGCAATATTCTGGGCAATGATGAGGACGCTGAGGAGTGCCTGAACGATGCGTTACTCACCGCTTGGAATGCAATCCCGCCTGCAAAGCCCCAAAACTACTGCGCTTATCTTCTGAAACTGGTGCGGAATGCGGCATTTGACCGCTACAAAGCTCGCCGGAGAAGCAAGCGCGGCGGTGGACAAACACCGCAGGTATTGGATGAATTGGCTGAAATACTCGCATCTGCGGAGAATGTGGAAACACAAGTGGAACAGCATGAACTGATGCAGGCTGTGACCGTATTCTTGGAACATCTGCCAAAACAACAACGGGATCTGTTCATTTGCAGATATTGGCAGGCATTCTCTATCAGTGAACTTGCCGCAAAATTCCATATGACCGAAAGCAACGTAAAAGTAATGCTTTCGCGACTGCGTGAACGCCTGCAAAAATTTCTTCGAGAGGAGGAATTGCTGTGAAAGCGGAAGAATTCATGGAACTTTTCAATACACTGCCTGATGAAATGATCACATCCGCAGTGCAAACCGAGCCTAAGCGCAATCGAAAGATTATTTTTGCATTTTCTACGATTGCCGCTTGTCTGGTTCTTGTGCTGGCAGCAGCCATCTATCCGAAGCTGCGGACGCAGAAACCGCCGATTGCTGACCCGCCCCGATCTACGACAGCAGCCGTTACGACCGCAACAACTCCACGGGAACAGGCGGTCAGCACCACGCAAACCGTTACGGAGCGGACCTCGCCCGTGCAGACTACGGAAATCACCATGACACAGACAAGAACCGCTTCGACTGCCACTGTCATACCGAAAACCGACGCGCCTCCTATGGTGACCACCTTTGCAAAGACCACTGCTCCAAACACTACCGCCCGAACCACACAGGCTTCTGCAACGACCGGTATCGAAGCACAACAAGAGGATTCTCCGCAGTCAGAAACAGCGGTAACGGAAACGATAAATATGCCGCTCACCAAAAGAAAAATCAATGTGCCGCCTGATGTTACGGAGGTATACACGGAACAATATCATTACACTGTTGCGGTATCCACTCCTGAACTTTCATCAAATCCGGATACGCCGTGCTACGACGATGTGATCGTTACGATTTACACGCGCAATACGAATATTTCCATCAACAGTGGTCAATTGAGAAGTGGTCAGCTTGCGCTGAATGCAGATTGTTTGATGACGACAGACGGTGATTTTTCCATTCGTGCATACCAATTTCAGATTTCGATTCCACATGGCATGATAGATGAATATTTCTCCTGCTATGTGAAGTTCCAGTATCGGAATGATCTGAATTTCGTTGACAATACAGAGAATCTGATCTCTGTGGAAATGATGGAAGATATACCCGGAACTACAAATACTTGAAAGGAATGATCTTTATGAAAAAACAAATGAAACTGACCGCGATTCTTGCAAGTGTGAGCCTGCTTTGCAGCTCTGCTCCCTTGATGCAGTCATCTGCACTGTATTACTGGGGAGATGAAAAAACAGAGGTTTTTGAACAGAATATGCAGCTCCTGGACGACAAAGGAATGCTCGCCGTCACGGATGTGGATTCTGAGATCTACTATCAGCATATTTCGCGTGAATTCAATGACGTTCTGACCGATGCCGATACAGGCGAAACGCAGACGATCCACAAAAAAATCGAAAACGACAATCTGTATCAAATCATTCCGCGCACTGCCGTCCTGCGCTATGTCCTCAATGATGCATCTGACAGTGAACAGGCAGCGGAAATCGCAGCAAAATATTTCCCTGATTATGAACCCAGCTTGTACTGGACCGATCAACTGACATACGATCTGTTTGTTGGCGATATCAGAGAACGTACCGATGAGAAAGCTGACCAATTCATGCAGGAACTCGCACAGGCAGGTCTGATTTCGGAATTCTATACTTGGGGAGAAACCGCTAATTACAGAGAACTGGAATATGGTTTCGTATACGGAGATGAAATCAGTCATTATGTACTGACCTATCGGCCGCCTTTCCGTGAAATGCTGTACGATTGGGAACAACTGGGCTTCAACCAAGCGAAAGTCGAACAGTATCTGCAAGAAAACAACATCGACTGTTCCGTAAAAAGAATCGTTCTGGAGGACGAATATTACACCTATGATCACGAGAACAGCAACATGGTTTACTATCAGGTGGTGCCAAACGGCGAAATGTCCTTTGCGGATCAATTTGCCCTTGGTGCTGACCTTTACGAGAAGTTCGGATACAGAATTTCCGTTTCCTGTTTGGAAGATGCATCTATGGCGGCGGTTGGCAGAAATGCCCTTGCAGTCGATGGCGATGTGACGCTTGACAGCAAACTTTCCATTGCCGATGCAGTCCTGCTCTCCCGCTATGTCAACGAGGATGCAGTCACAATCACGCCGCAAGGGCTTTCAAACGCTGAACTCAACAGCGACAATCAGCTCACCATGGATGATGTCAACCTGATTCTCCGCAAAATCGCACGGCTTGATTGATTCATCCATTCGGCATACTTCCCAAAACAAAAATCGGCTCCGCAGCAATTGCGGAGCCGATTTCAGCTTATAGATAAAGTAGTATCTGCGATGCATATTTACACGGTCATTTTGCGGGAATAGACTCCCAATCCGCTTTGCCATTCAGCAGCGTCTTAGCAAAATAAGGAACATACAAAAGATGTCAACACCCAACACTGACCTGCTTTACGCGGTATTCGCCATTTTTCCATTACGGTAAATGTTGTAACAGGTGCAAGCCAAGAAAATACGTATTGTAAGCAAAACCGACTGACCACGTTTTTCACGGTCAGCCGGTTCAGGAAAGAACGATTACTTTTTCTTGGACTTCTTAGCGGGCTTGGTATTGACTTTCTCTTTCAGAGCAGCACCTGCCTTGAACTTGACCAGCGTAGAAGCTGCGATTTTGATTGCCTCGCCGTTTGCAGGATTGCGACCGGTTCTTGCGGCTCTCTCAGCAGTTTCAAAGGTGCCGAAGCCGATCAGCTGTACCTTGTCCTTCTTCTGAAGCGTGTCAGACACGACATTCATAAAAGATTTCAGTACGGCATCGACGTCCTTCTTGGTAACGCCGGTTTCGGTTGCAATTGCTTCGATCAGATCAGCCTTATTCATTGATATTTCCTCCAAATTCATTTGTTTCACGGAAAATTCTCCCGTGTTCATTCAATTATAGTACATCACGGGCGGTTTGTCAAGGATAAATCTCAATATTTTTCCTCATTTTTACAGAATTTACATTCATACGACGTCACCGATGCATTTTTGTCATCGTTTTATGCCGGACAAAATTTCCGGATGGGTCTTGACAAATTGCATACTTCGTGACATGAAGCCCTATCTTGAGCTTTCAGAATCCACGTTATATACCATTGATATTCTCTTTGATACGTCAAACGACAATACGTGCAGAGTGGTTTGCCGTGAACAGAAAAACATGAAACATTCCGTTGTTGTTCAGGAGCATACGCAAAACCTTTTATCCATTTGCACTTGGTAGAATAGACGCCCAGTCCGCTTCACCATTCAGCAGCGTGGTTGCGTAATACCGCAGCACGTATGTGGCATCCAGCGTATCAACTGTGCCGTTTGCATCCACATCAGCAGCCTGAGTTTTACCGGGCGTAAAGGAGGCTGGCTGATTTAACAGTGCAGTCGCAGCGTATTCTATCAGAATCTTCGTTGCATCAATATCGGTGACCTTGCTGTCAAAGTTGACATCACCTTGCAAAGGATTTTTCCGCTTGGTATCGGAACTAAGCTCGCCCTTTTTGACATAGCGGTTGTAATCCGTTTTGGTACAGTAGATTTTTTTGAGCTGACATTCCGAAAACATCTCACTCATATTCGTGACATTGCTGATATCAAACCCACCGAGATTCAGCGCGGTCAATGCTTGGCAGCCGTAGAACATCAGACCCATATCTGTAACATTTCTCGTATCCCACCCGCCGAGTTCCAGCGTGGTCAATGCTGTACAGTCATGGAACATGGAATGCATCTCTGTAACGTTTCCGGTATCAAAGCCGCTGAGATCCAACTTGGTCAATGCTGAGCAATCATAAAACATATTACTCATCTTCGTAACGTTACTTGTATCCAACCCGCTGAGATTGATCTTGGTCAGTTTCGCGCAGTCAGAGAACAGAGCGCTCATATTCTCGACGTGACTCGTATCCAGCACACTGACATCCAACGTAGTCAGTTTCACGCAGTCTGAGAACATATAGCTCATATCCGTGACTTGGGCGGTATCCAGTCCGCTCAGGTCCAGTGCGGTCAATGCTTGACAACCACGAAACATACAACTCATATCCGTGGCTTTGGCGGTATCCAGCCCACTGAGATCCAAAGATTTCAATGCCTTGCAATCTTCAAACATATAGCTCATCTTCGTAACGTTACTTGTATCCAACCCGCTGAGATTGATCTCGGTCAGTTTCGCGCAGTCAGAGAACAGAGCGCTCATATTCTCGACGTGACTCGTATCCAGCACACTGACATCCAGCGTAGTCAGTTTTGCGCACTCATAGAACATATAGCTCATATCCGTGACGTTACCGGTATCCAACCCGCTCAGGTCCAGTGTGGTCAATGCCTTACAACCACGAAACAGACAACTCATATCCGTGGCTTTGGCGGTATCCAGCCCACTGAGGTCCAGTGTGGTCAATGCCTGACAATCACTAAACATATAGCTCATATCCGTGACGTTACCGGTATCCAACCCACTGAGATCCAGCGCGGGCAATACTTTGCAATTATAAAACATTGCGCTCATTTTTTTCACTTTGCTTGTATTCAAGCCGCTGAGATTCAATTTTGTCAGTTTCACGCAATTCCTGAACATACTGTCCACATTCGTGACACTGCTCATATCCAACGCGCTGACATCCAATGTAGTCATTTTCGCACAGTCACAGAACATATATCTCATATCCTTGACGTTACGCGTATTCAGCACACTGACATCCAGCGTAGTCAGCAGCGCGCAGCCATAGAATATATAGCTCATATCCGTGACGTTACTCGTATCGACCCCGCTGAATTTCAACTTGGTCAATGCCGCACAATCGCAGAACAGATAGCTCATCGTCGTGACATGACTCGTATCCAGCATACTGATATCCAACGATTGCAATGTTTTGCAGCCTGCGAACATTCCGCTCATATTCATGACGTTACTCGTATCAAATCCGCTGACATCCAGCGTGGCAAGTTTCGCGCAGTTACCGAACAGATAGTTCATATACATGACGTTACTCGTATCAAACCCACTGACATTCAGCTTGGTCAATGCCGCACAACCGTTGAACATATAGCTCATCGTCGTGACATGACTCGTATCAAATCCGCTGACATTCAGCGCGGTCAATGCCTTACAGCCGAAGAACATATAGCTCATCGTCGTGACGTTACTCGTATCAAATCCACTGACATTCAGCTTGGTCACTGCCGCACAACCGTTGAACATATAGCTCATCGTCGTGACATGACTCGTATCAAATCCGCTGACATCCAGCGCGGTCAATGCCTCACAGCCGAAGAACATCTCACTCATATTGGTGACGCTGCTCGTATTCAATTTGCTCACATTCAGCTTGGTCAGTTTCGAGCAATACTTAAACATGGCTCTCATATTTGTGACGCTGCTCGTATCAAGTCCGCTGACATCCAGCGTGGTCAATGCTTTGCAATTATAAAACATCTCACTCATATTGGTGACGCTGCTCGTATCAAAGTTGCTCACATTCAGCTTGGTCAGTGCCAAGCATATACTAAACATCTCGCTCATATTTGTAACGCTGCTCGTATCAAATCCGCTGATATTCAGCTTGGTCAGCTCCTTGCAATTATTAAACATCGCACTCATATTCGTGACGCTGCCGGTATCCAGCGCAGAACAGTCGATTTCAGTCAGTTCTACCCTGTTTCGAAACAGCCCGGTACAGTTGGCAGGTGCAATGACCTTTCCCCCGTTTTCCGCATAGACATACAGCGTCTTGCTCTCCGCATCAAATGCAGCTTGTACCGTTTTCGCTTCATTCAGCGGAATCACCGTATCTGTTGTTGGCTTTTCCGTCACAAAACGGACAATTGATGCTTCTGTATCGGTTATCGCCTGCTGAAAAAGCGTCTTATCCAGTGCATCTGCCGATTCTTCCGGTACATCCGACTGCGCTGCCTCCGCCGCATAGGGCAATTCCGATGCAGCCTGCGCTACAATACTCCCCACGGGTACAGCATTTGCCAGCAGCATCAGCGCAGAGATGGTCGCGAGCGTTTTTGTGAATGCTTTCATAGGAATCCTCCTTTTTTATCTTTCATCTCTGTTATCATCGTGGATTGTGCTGCCAGCAGCACATAGCGTTGTATTCACAGAAGCATCTGACATCATAATCATATCATTTTTCGCACGCAAAGTCAAGCTTTTTCAGGTGCAATCTTTCTCATGTTTTATATGCTTGACAATCCCTTTGCAGGATGATATAATATCACGAAAAATGCAGATGCTTCTGATTGAGGAAAGACGAATTTACCATCCTGCTGCTCTGCCTTATGGGCTTTGTGGGCAAACTGAAACGCCGTATCATTCATCTGATACGGCGTTTGTATTTTCTTGACGTAATGCGAAATGCAGATAGATAAACAAAGCAATTCCATTGAGCAGAAACGCTGCAATCCATGCAGAAGATTCCGCATAAGCCGTAGCGCGAAATCCGACCCGCGGAATAAACAGAATAATCACGATCACACGCATTGCCATTTCCAGAATGCCCGAAAGCATCGGAATGCCGGGATGCCCCATCGCTTGCACACCGCTGCGCACGACAAACAAAAAGTTGACGGCACACAAGGTCAAGCCGCAGAATCTGAAATACTGCATGGCAAGCGAGATGGATTCTTCCTTGTTCAGCATCACCAACGCAAGCTGACGCGGGAAAAAGTGCATCACTGCGCCCAACGTCACGTATCCGACCGCTGCAATGCCCAGACAGATTCCGATGCCTTCCACGATCCGATGATACTTTTTTGCGCCGTAGTTCTGACTGGTAAAGGAGGAAGCCGCAAATCCTGCGGTACAGGCGGGCTGCATAAACAGGTTGATGTACTTATTGCAGGCAGAATAGGCTGATGTATAAATCACGCCCATGCCGTTGACGAAAAACTGAATGACAATGCATCCGATGGCGGTGATGGAATTCATCAGAGCCATGGGAATGCCGTTGGTCAGCAATTCCACGAAATAACGAAAGTTTTCTTGGAAATCTGATGTGTGCAGTCTGATGATGTCAATGTGCAGTAGTTTGCGCAGACAAATCAGAGTGGAAAGCAGCTGTGCGGCTACCGTTGCGATGGCTGCGCCCGCTACGCCGATGTGCAGGACGAATACAAAGAGCGAATCCAGCGCAATGTTGACAATCGTCGAAACCACAATGGCATAGAACGGCGTTTTGCTGTCGCCCAAAGCACGCAGAATCGCGGAACACAGGTTATATGCAATGGTGACTGCCATACCGCCCAACAGATAGTAGCCGTAGGTCAGGCTATCGTGAAAAATTTCGGGTGATGTTTGCATCAAAAGCAAAATTCGCCGTAAAAACGTGATCCCGATGCCCGTAAGCAGCACTGCGATAAACACCGCAAGACAAAGTGCCGATGCAATGTTATGCCGCAATCGGTCATATTCTTTTGCGCCGAAACTTTGCGCAATGGATACGGAAAAACCATTGGTCAATCCCATGGCAAACCCGAAAATCAGAAACGTAATCGAGGACATATTTCCGACCGCTGCGAGTGCTTCATCACCGATGCCTTTGCCGACAATCGCCGTATCTGCGACGGTATAGATCTGTTGCAGCATATTGGTGAAAAACAGCGGAAAATAAAATTTCAGAATCAAAGGGGCGACTTTTCCCTCTGTCATATCGTAGGTTTGAGCCATAAACCTCACCTCTGCTATCATTATACTGAAAATGCAAAAATATTTCTATTCAAATGATTGCTTTTTTATCAGAAATCGGATATAATATCATCAGGAGGTGGGGTGACATGAACACCGCAAAAGATTTGAATTATCGTCTGTTTCTGCATCGGGAAGAAGGATTCCGCCGCACCGCATTCCAGACAGAGTTTGAACGGTATTCCTCAATTCAGTCAGGGGATCTGGCGCAGGTTGCGCGTAATTTTCAGGCATCCAAACAGAATTTTCTGGCGGGAAAAGGGGTTTTGTCCGCTGACCCGCTGACCAATATCCGGTATCATGTGATTATTGCCACCGCGATGATTGCCAGAATCTGCGTGGAAGGCAGACTGGATCACGATGCCGCCTACACTTTGAGCGATATTTACATTCAGCGTGCGGATGTCTGCAAAACAGAAGCAGAATTGATTGATTTGCTTGGTGAAATGCAAATGGATTTTGCAAAACACATGAAAGAATTACAGCACACGGCATCCACTTCGCTCCATGTCCGCAAGTGCATTGACTATATCTATGAGCATCTGAACGAAAAACTGACACTTGCGGATCTATCCGCGGTGGTGGGGCTGAACGGTTCCTATTTATCGAAATTGTTTGCAAAGGAAACGGGATGCAGCCTGAAAACATTTATCCTGAAAGCAAAAATCAGTACCGCCGAAAATATGCTGCGGTATTCCGAGCTTTCATCGCTGAAAATTTCGCTTGCGCTGGGATTTTCCTCACAAAGCGCGTTTGTGGCGACCTTTCACCGAATCAATGGAGTCACGCCGCGGGAATACAAAAAACTGCACTATCAAAGCGGGTTATTCTGATGAACCGGTCAGGCGTCCCTTGATTCCCTATCGCATAATTTTTTCTTGACTTTTCTATAAAATTCTAATATAATGTGTATGTATCACCTAATTCGGAAAGGATGTGTCAGATTTGGTTTTCAAGCATCTCAAAAAGTATTGGCATTTTGCGCTGTTTGCTGCGATTTTCATGGTTCTGGAAGTCTACGTGGACCTCGTGCAGCCTCGCATGATGGCGGAAATTGTCGATAACGGCATTCTCGGACTGAACAACAACAATCTGCCAAACATGAGTATCGTCACAGGCACAGGTCTGAAAATGATCCTCATTGTCATCGGCGGCGGTATCAGCGGTATTCTGAGTGCAGTATTCGCCAATGTATGCAGTCAGAAATTCGGCAACGATATCCGCAAATCCGCATTTGAACGCATCATGCACTTCTCCTTCTCGCAGACAGACGACTTTTCAGTCGGTTCCCTGATTACCCGTACCACCAATGACGTCACCCAGATGGAAACGATGGTCGCGCAAATTATCCGCAGCTGCGTGCGATGCATCATGTTTTTCATTGCAGGCAGTATCGCGCTGGTTTCGCTGGCTGCCGATTTCGGCGTGGTCATTGCAATTGCCCTGCCGCTGATCCTTCTGGAAATCGGATTTGTCCTCTGGAAAACCAATCCGCTGTTTCAGCTTCTGCAATCCCGCATTGACCACATGAACACCGTCATTCAGGAAAACATCGCAGGTGCGCGTGTTGTCAAGGCGTTTGTACAGGAAAACCGCGAAAGCAACCGCTTCTCCAAAAGCAACGATGATCTGGTGGACACGCAATTCCGCGTTCTCATCCTGATGTCCTATATGCGTCCTGTCATGAACATCGTGCTGAACCTTGCGACCATTGCCATTATCTACATCGGTTCTCTGCGCGTACAGGACAGCAGCATTGCGCCCGGTACCGTCATGGCGGCTGTGACCTATCTCTCGCAGATCCTCAACGGCATGATGATGCTCGCCATGATCTTCCAGAACGTCACGCGCGGCATCACCTCCACCAAACGTCTGAAAGAGATCCTCGCAAGCGAAAGCCCGATCGCAGACGGTCAGGGTGCCCCGCAGACCAATGAAATCGGCACCGTGACGTTCAAAGGGGTCAGCTTTGCATTCCCCGATTCGGGCGTCAACATTCTCCACGATATCTCGCTGCACGTTGGCAAAGGCGAAACGCTCGCAGTCATCGGCGAAACGGGCTGCGGTAAAAGTTCGCTCATCCACCTGATTCCCCGCTTCTACGACGTCACGGCAGGCAGCGTGGAAGTGGACGGCGTCAACGTCAAGGATTACAAACTCTCGGAACTGCGCGATAAAATCTCGATTGTGCTGCAAAAAAGCGAATTGTTCAGCACCACCATCCGCGAAAACATTTTGCTTGGCAAGCCCGACGCCTCGGAAGATGAGGTCCACGCGGCTGCCCTTGCGGCGCAGGCAGATGATTTCATCATGCAGCAGCCGCAGCAATACGACACACCCGTTGCGGAATCCGGCATGAGCCTTTCGGGCGGTCAGCGACAGAGAATCGCCATCAGCCGCGGATTGCTCAAAAAAGCGGAGATCCTCATTCTCGATGATTCCACCTCCGCACTGGATTTCAAAACGGAAGCCAATCTGCAAAACGCCCTGCGCACGCAGTATCAGGACACCACAAAAATCATTATCGCACAGCGCATCTCCTCTGTACAGCACGCAGACCGCATTGCGGTACTGGATAACGGCACGGTCATTGCCTGCGATCAACACGAAAAACTCCTGCAATCCTGCAAGGTCTATCAGGATATCTACGCATCGCAGCTGAAGAAAGAGGGTGAGCAGAATGGCTGATACCCCATCCAAAACGCCCAGCTTCGGCAGAAACCGCGGCAACATGGGCAAACCGATCGAAAAAGCCGAAAATGTCGGTGCGACCCTGAAACGACTGCTTTCGTTTTTCCGCTCGGAAACACTGTTTGTATCCGTCATGGGCATTGTCGTACTGATCTGCGTCATTGCATCGGTCATTGCGCCAAGCTTCCAGAGTTCCGCCATTGACCAGATCGTTGCAGGAAACTTCGGCAGATTACCGCATTTCCTCGTACTTATGCTGGTCACTTACCTGATTCACGGTGCCGCAACGCTCGCACAAGGCTATCTGAGTGCATCACTCAGCCAACGCATCGTCAGCAAACTGCGCAAAACCCTGTTCGATAAAATCGTACATTTGCCGATTTCCTATCTGGATTCGCACTCTCACGGCGACCTCATCAGCCGCATGACCAACGACGTCGAAAACATTTCCGGCATTATCTCATCCTCGCTGAGCTCCTTGTTTTCAGGCGTCCTGACCCTCATCGGCACGTTCATCATGATGCTCTATTACAGCGTGCCGCTCGGACTCCTCTCCTGCTCCACCATTTTCCTGACAGTCCTGTTTACCAGCTTCATCACCAAGCGGATGCGCAAATATTACGTCAAACAACAGACACTGCTCGGCGAACTGAACGGTACCGTTGAGGAAATGGTGACCAATTACAAGACCATCTCCGCCTACAATCAGCAGGACAGCGTCATCAAAACCTTTACCAAAACCGCTGATAACCTCACCGTAACGGGCATCATTGCCAAAAGCATCAGCAACTGCATGGGTCCTGTCATGAATATGCTCAGCAACATTTCTTTCGTCATCGTATCCGTGTTCGGCGCGTATTTTGCGCTCAAAGGCTACATCACGGTCGGTGTCATCTCTGCATTCATCATCTATTCCAAGCAGTTCTCGCGCCCCATCAACGAACTTTCTCAGCTTTACGGCGAAATTCAGACCGCCATCGCAGGCGCAGAACGCGTATTCTCCGTCCTCGATGCCGATTCCGAGCATTTTGAAGGTCAGCACATTGACGTCAACAATGTCCGCGGCATCATCGAATTCAAAAACGTCAATTTCTCTTATGTCCCCGAAAAGCGCGTCATCTCTGACTTTACGCTCAAAATCGAATCCGGTAAAAAAATCGCGCTGGTCGGCTCGACAGGCAGCGGCAAAACGACAATCATCAACCTGCTCATGCGATTCTATGACATCGACAGCGGCGAAATCCTCCTGGACGGACAGAATATCAGGGACATCGCCCTCGGTGACCTCCGCGACAGCATCGGCATTGTTTTACAGGATACCAAGCTGTTTACGGATACCATCCGCGGAAATATCGCCTATGCAGTACCGAATCCGACACAGGAAGAACTCGACCGTGCCGCGGAATTCAGCTACTGCGACAAAGTCATCAAAAAGCTCCCCGAG
The DNA here is from genome assembly GCA_045600205.1 of Oscillospiraceae bacterium. Taxonomy (GTDB): domain Bacteria; phylum Bacillota; class Clostridia; order Oscillospirales; family Ruminococcaceae; genus Firm-04. The sequence continues at coordinate 26,493 of JAZRXM010000022.1, forward strand.
CAGTACGACACCATGCTCTCGCAGACCAGCGTCAGCCTCTCTCAGGGCGAGCAGCAGCTCATCGCCATCGGCAGAGCGTTCCTCTCCTATCCGCAGATCCTGATTCTCGATGAGGCAACCTCCAACGTCGATACGCGCACAGAGCTGAATATCCAGAACGCCATGAATCAGCTCATGAAAGACCGTACCAGCTTGATTATCGCGCACCGCCTTTCCACCATTCAGGACGCCGACCAGATCATCGTCATGGATCAGGGTCAGATTGTCGAAAGCGGCAATCATAAGGAATTGCTCGCACAGCACGGCAAGTACTACGACCTCTATATGACCCAGTTTGCAGGTCAGGCAACCTGATTTCCTCGCCATTTGCAAATATACAAAAAACGGACGTGAACCACATCGGCTCACGTCCGTTTGTATTTGGAAGCAGATTACACCAAACGTGCAATGATTTTCAGGATCTGCGTGACATCTGCCATTGTCACCAGACCATCATGATTACAGTCAGCGCAAATCAGTCCCTCCGATGATATATTACACGGGCTCTCGGCAATATATCTGCAAAGTACTACAGCATCCGATATTTTGATTTTTCCATCGCCGTCAACATCACCGTACAGATGTGTTTCCGGAACTTCCGTTTCGGGAATCTCGTAATCGTAATGAATGGCTACGCTTTCCAAAACATCATTTCCGCTGCCAATCGTTACCTTGCTCCATTCATCCTCGCTGTGCTCTGCATTGAACGCGGTAAGCCCTGTGCAGCCGCTGAATGCGGAATCGCCGATAGTCTGAATCGTATCAGGAAGAATGACTTCCTCCAGAAAATCCATCCCGTAGAATGTTTCCGGTAAGATTTCTGTTCCGCTTGTCACAGTTATCTTTTTCAGGGAAACGGGATAATATGCATAAACTGAATTATTCACATGCGCTTGAGAATGAACTCCAAGCGCACCTGACGTTTTTACTTCTATATTCTTAGAAGATCCGATATTCGGTGATTGTACATATGCTGCAATGATTGCATGGGTACGCACTGCATCTGGATTATCATCCTCTTTGGAGTAAGAGGGTACCACATCAAACGGAATCGTCAAGCTTGCTATGGATTCACAGTTTCGGAAGATGAATGATCCGATTTTTTCCACACCATCTGCTACAGTTGCCTCTGTCAGATTGACACAGCTTTCAAATATTCTTTCGTCCAAAGTTTTTACATTAGAGGGAATCATGACCGAATCAATACCATCACAATTTGCAAATGCCGTTTCTCCAATGAATGACAACGTTTTCGGGAAAACGATATCGCCCCATTCAATTGCCTTACAGTTGGAAAAAGCATTTGCTTCAATTGTTTCCAATTGACTTGGGAACAATTTTCCATCAAATGAAAGCTTGTTTAAGTTCGTACAATTT
>JAZRXM010000023.1:0-128726 GCA_045600205.1 Oscillospiraceae bacterium
CCCTGCGATTTTTTGAAAAAAATCGAGTAAAACTTTTGAGATGGATGCCTTTCGTTTCCATCACGGGATTTCAAAGGGACACCGTCCCCATAATCAATGCACTGCTCACTCCTCCGTCACGACTTCCAGCATTTCCAAGCTCTTGCTGATTTTTTTCGTCCGCGCACCGATCAGCTTGTCCAGATCGTCGTCCACCTGCCGAATGTGTTTTTGCGCCTTTTCAAGCACTTCGCCAAATGTGTCGAATTCGTTTTTCACGGTTGTCAGAATTTCCCAGACCTCATTGGAGCGTTTTTGCAGTGCCAGCGTGCGAAATCCCATTTGCAGCGCGTTGAGCATGGATGCCATTGTGGAAGGACCTGCAATGGTGATGTGAAAATCCCGCTGCAAACGCTCCAGCATACCGCTGTTTGCCACCTCTGCGTAGAGTCCCTCAAACGGTAGAAACATCACGCCGAAATTTGTCGTATACGGCGGACATACGTACTTTTCGCGAATATCTGCCGCAGCTTTCCGAATGGCACCATCCAGAGCCTTTTTTGCGGCTTCGATCTGCGTTTTGTCGCCGCTTTCGTAGGCGTCCTGCAAGGCAGCGTAGGTATCGCCCGGAAATTTCGAGTCAATTGGCAGATAGACGGGTGTGCCGTCCTGCTGACCGGGCAGGCGAATGGCAAATTCAACGTGATTGCTGCTGTTTGGTATGGTCGGGATCTCGCATTCGTACTGCTCGGGCGCGAGAATTTCGGAGAGGATGCTGCCGAGCTGCAATTCGCCGAGCATTCCGCGTGTTTTGACGTTGCTCAGGACTTTTTTCAGATCGCCGATGCCGCTGGAGATAGATTGCATCTCGCCCAGACTTTTGTAGACCTGCTCCAGCCGTTCACTGACCACATGAAACGATTTTTGCAATTGCGAGTCCAGTTTTTCGCTGACGGTTGCCTCAATGCTGTCGAGTTTGGTGCGGTTTTCCTCCTGAATGGCGGCAAGCTGCCGTGACATCGTGCTGCGGATATTTTCGAGTTTCTGTTCGCTTCCCGATTCAAAAGTTTTGAGCCGCCCCTCCATCATGCAAAGCTGGTCATAGACCGCCTTGCCTGATTGTTCCTGCCGCTGTGACATATTTTGCTGCATCATTTGCATTTGGTCACGCAGATCCGATTGCAGATCTTCGAGCTTTTCGGTTTGAGCGGCGGCGGTTTCCTTTTGCAGCAGATAGATGCCGTCGCCCATGGATTTTACGCTTTGCTGCGTGGTATTTGCAATCTCCTCGCGCAAATCTTTCTGCGATGCGCTGATGCCGCTGCGGACTGCCTCGGTGACGTGGTACAGCCGAAACAGGCAGAGTGCGACCAACAAAATCAAAACAATGACCAAAATCAGAATTGCGATTTCCATAAGAAAAATGTGCCTCCCGTGTTTTTTCTTCATTATAGCACGGATGCGGAGAAAAATCAAGCACAAATGTTCTGCGCAAAAAGATGTGCTTCCTGTGCTTCCTGTACTTTGCGATTTTGCTTGACATTCTGTCGCATTTGCGGTATACTATAAGAGTATGTTTATTGAGTCCACAATCTATGCCAGAGAGGATGTAACATTTATGGACGAACAAATCAAAGCGATGCAGGCGGAAATTGAAGCCGCTGCCGCATCCATCACCGATTCGAAAGAGATGTATCTGCTTCGAAAGCAGTATCTCGATAACAAAGCGGGCAAAATTTCTTCGCTGATGAAGAATATGCGTGACCTGCCGCCCGAGGAGCGACCTGCATTCGGCAAAGTTGTCAACGAGCTGAAAACGTGGGCATTAGACTTCTTCACCACGCAGGATGCGCGTCTGAAAGCAGCCGAACTTGCGCAGAAAAATGCAGCCGAGCAAATCGACGTTACGATGCCTGCATCGAAGCATTTTTGCGGCGCTCTGCATCCGCAGACATTGGTTGCCAACGAGCTGATTGATATTTTCGCAGGAATGGGCTTTACGATTTTCGAGGGTCCTGAAATCGAAAATGACTATTATAATTTCACGGCGCTGAACACCCCGAAAGATCATCCTGCGCGTGATATGCAGGATACGTTCTATGTTTCGGAGGAATTTCTGCTGCGCACACAGACCTCCGCGGGTCAGATCCGCGTCATGGAGAACACGAAGCCGCCGATCAAGATTCTATCGCCCGGTAAGGTGTTCCGTTCTGATGACGATGCTACGCATTCCCCGATGTTCTCGCAGATGGAGGGCTTGGTCGTAGATAAGGGCATCACGCTTTGCGATTTGCAGGGTATGCTGGATGTATTTGCGCAGAATGTCTTTGGCGAGAACGTTAAAACGCGCCTGCGTCCGTCGTATTTCCCGTTCACAGAGCCGTCTGTTGAGGTTGATGTCAGTTGCTTTGCGTGCGGCGGCAAGGGATGCCGTCTGTGCAAGGATACGGGCTGGATCGAGGTACTTGGTGCAGGTATGGTCAACCGTCATGTGCTGGAAAACTGCGGTGTTGACCCTGATGTTTACACAGGATTTGCGTTTGGCATGGGTATTGAGCGTATTGCGATGCTGAAATACGGCATTCCGAACATTAAGATGCTGTTTGAATCTGACGTCCGTGTACTGGAGCAGTTCAGGGGATAACGGGACTGCAACCGCGATTTTGCATTCAGGAAAACGATATTCCGATGCAGGAACAAATCAAGCACACAAGCCTATCTCATACAGAAAGGATACATTCATTATGCTGGTACCACTTAGCTGGCTGAAAGAATATGTTGATATCAATGTGACCCCGCAGGAGCTTGAAACGAAGCTGTTTGACTGCGGATTTGAAGTTGAAACGCTGACGCAGATTGGCGGCGAAATTGACGGCGTTGTAGTTGGTCTGGTGACCGCGTGCGAGCCGATTCCCGAAACGCATCTGCACGTATGCAAGGTAGATTGCGGCAAGCACGGCGAATTTCAGATTTGCTGCGGCGCGGATAACGTCAAGGTTGGAGGAAAATATCCGACTGCTTTGGTGAATGCCACCGTATATGCTACGGCAAAAGACCACGTAACCATCGAAGGTACGATGAAAATTAAGAAGGGCAAGCTCAAGGGCTTTGAGTCCTTCGGTATGCTCTGTTCGGGTACGGAAATCGGACTGAATGAGGATCTGTACCCCGGCGCAGGCTATAACGGATTGCTGGTGCTGCCCGAGGATGCACCGCTTGGCGAGGATGTCAAGCCGATGCTTGGCTTGGATGATTGGATGTACGACATTTCGATCACCGCAAACCGTCCTGACTGCCAGTCGATTCTGGGCATTGCGCGAGAGGTTGCGGCAACGCTTGGTCAGCCGCTCAAAATGCCTGCCACCGATTACAAAACCGACGGTTCCAAGCTGGATGGTTTCTCGGTGTCGGTGGAAGCGCAGGATCTCTGCCCGCGCTATCAGGCACACTATGTCAAGAACATCAAAATCGGCGAATCGCCTGCATGGATGCGTCGTCGTCTGGCTTTGGTCGGTATCCGCTCGATTTCCAACATTGTGGATATCACCAACTACGTGTTGAAAGAGATCGGTCAGCCGATGCACGCATTTGATCTGCGTGATCTGGACGGCAAGCAGATTGTTGTCCGCCGCGCAAAGCAGGACGAGCCGATCGTCACGCTGGATGAAAAGGAATTCAAGCTGAATCCTGCAAATCTGGTCATCTGCGATGCGAAAAAGCCTGTTGCACTGGCAGGCATCATGGGCGGATTGAATTCCGAGATCAAAGCAGATACACAGGATGTTGTATTTGAGGCAGCAAAGTTTGCCCGCGACAGCGTCCGTCGTACCGCAAGAGCACTTGGTCAGCATTCTGACAGTTCCTCTCGTTTTGAGAAGGGTGTTGACGAGTATTCCACGCAGCTTGGTATGGCACGCGCTCTGCATCTGATGCAGGAGCTTGGCTGCGGTACCGTGACGGATGCCGCATTTGAGGTCACCACAGGAAAATCACTGGAACGCCGCAAGCTGACGGTTTCCATTTCGAAAATCATGGCTCTGCTTGGTATTGAGATTCCGCAGGCTGATATCATCCGCATCATGACGAATCTGGATTTTGCGCCTGTCATCAACGGCGACGATCTTTCCATTGAGATTCCGTCTTACCGCGAGGATATCGAAAATGCGCCCGACATCGCCGAAGAGCTGATTCGTATGTACGGTTACGACCACATTCAGCCGACTTTCCTTGCACAGGCATCTGTGACGAGCGGCGGCAGAAATGCAGAGCAGGCAGCAACCATGAAGCTGAAAAACGTCCTCTGCGCACAGGGTTTGTACGAAACCGTCCATTATTCGTTCTATTCGCAGAAGGATCTCGATATGCTGCGCATTGCAGAGGATGCTCCGCAGCGCAAAGCAATTCGCATTCTGAATCCGATTTCCGAGGATCTGTCCATCATGCGCACGATGCTTGCACCGTCCATGGTGAATGCCGTGATTCGAAATGTCCGCCGCGGCAATGATGCCGGCAGACTGTTCGAGGTTGCAAAGCTGTTCATTCCCGAGGAATTGCCGCTCAACAAAGAGCCTGAGCAGCGTGAATCGCTGTGTGTGGGTCTGTTTGACAGCAAACTGAGCTTCTTTGACGGCAAGGCAGTCCTTGAGGCACTGGCGGATGCGTTCCGTCTGGAGTTTACCTACAAAAAGCCGGAAGATGCATCGAAATATCCGTTCCTGCATCCGGGTATGTCCGCAGTGGTTTCCGTGGACGGCAAGGAGATCGGCTGGCTGGGTATGCTGGCGCATGACCTCACCGATGAGTTGATTTCCGAGCATCAGGCTTGTCTTGCAGAACTCGACCTGACCGCATTGCGTCCGTATCTTGCAAAGACCATGTTCTTCGCGCCGCTGCCGAAATTCCCTGTCATTCAGCGCGACCTTGCACTGCTGGTCGGCACGGATGTCCTTTGCGGTGATCTGGAAGCCGGCATGAAGACCTCGTGCAAATCTCTTGACCGTGTGCAGCTCTTTGACGTCTACCGCGGCGAGCAAATCGAGGCAGGCAAGCAGTCGCTGGCGTTTTCGCTGTATTTCCGTTGCGATGACCATGCGCTGACCGATGCGGAAGTAGACCAGTTTGTGGCAAAGATTCTGAAGAATCTGGGCAAGCAGTTTGAGGCAACCCAGCGATAATATCCGAGGATTTTGTTGAAAACGGAAACTCTTGACAAGATTTTCGAATTATGTTATACTGTTTAAAGTACCTCTAAAAGTAACAAATGCGGCAGGCATTCCCGTGAAAGGGTACCTGCCGTATTGCACATCTGCAATACTTCAAACAATTAACAAGAAGGAGGCGGCACGATGGGTGACCTGAGTAAATTCGCCATGCAAAACAAATTTGAGCAGCTTGCAACGCTTTGTAAGCCGAACTATGCAATTGACCCCGAACTGTACGCAAAATACGATGTCAAGCGCGGATTGCGTGACATCAACGGCAAGGGAGTCATTGCGGGATTGACCAATATCAGTCAGATTATCCCCGGCTCTGAGGTGGATGGTCAGACGCAGTTAGGTGACGGACAGTTGTTCTTCCGCGGCTATCGCATTCAGGACTTGGTCAACGGATTCATTGCGGACAAGCGTTTTGGCTATGAAGAAACGGTGTATCTGCTGTTGTTTGGCAAACTGCCCAATCAGGAAGAACTGACAGGATTCCGGACATTGCTTGGCAGCTGCCGTACTTTGCCGCCCTCTTTCACGCGTGATGTCATTATGAAATCGCCGAGTGCGGACATGATGAACACGCTTGCCCGCAGTGTGCTGACACTTTACGCTTATGATTCCAACCCGAATGACACCTCCACGGCAAATGTACTGCGTCAGTGTATGCAGTTGATTGCGCAATTTCCGTCCATTGCGGTATACGGCTATCAGGCGTACCGTTATTATCGCAACGACCAGAGTTTGTTCCTGCACCAGCCTGATCCGAGTCTTTCCACGGCTGAAAACCTGCTGAGTCTGCTGCGTGCAGACCAGAAGTACACGGAACTGGAAGCGAGAATTCTTGATATTGCGTTGGTTCTGCACGCAGAGCACGGCGGCGGCAATAATTCCAGCTTTACGGTTCATGTGGTGTCGTCGTCCGGCACGGATACGTACTCTGCGATGGCAGCGGCACTGGGCTCTTTGAAAGGACCGAAGCACGGCGGCGCGAATATCAAGGTTGTGCAGATGTTTGATGATATGAAAGAGCGTTTGCAGGACTGGACAGACGAGGGCGCGGTCGCGGATTATCTGCGGAAACTGTTGCATAAGGAAGCGTTTGACCGTTCAGGTTTGATTTACGGTATGGGTCATGCAGTTTACTCGCACAGTGACCCGCGTGCAACGATTCTGCGTGGATTTGTGGAACAGCTTGCGAATGAAAAGGGCAGGCAGAAAGAATACGCGCTGTATGCGATGGTGGAGCGGCTTGCGCCTGAAATCATTGCGGAGGAGCGGAAAATCTACAAAGGCGTATGTGCGAATGTTGATTTTTATTCGGGGCTTGTATATCGGATGTTGGAGCTGCCGAATGAGTTGTTCACGCCGATTTTTGCGATTGCGAGAATAGCTGGCTGGTCGGCGCACCGCATTGAGGAGTTGCTTTGCGGAAACAAGATCATCCGACCGGCGTATCGTGCGATACGGGACTGGGCGGATTATGTACCGCTTACGGAAAGATAATTGCATGAAATTGTAAGAAGCACCCATCTCAAAGGTATTCCTTTTGAGATGGGTGCTTCAGTCTGTTGAAAAAGAATAGGGGAACCCCCTTGGTAGGACGTTCCCACGGAATGCTCCGTATTCCTTCACGCCCTAAAGCATTTCATATAGAAGCCTTTTATTTCTGCTTCAATCATGGGATTCCAAAGGGTATCTCATACCCTTTGGCGAGGTTTGGATGAGTTTGCTTGCAAACTCATTGGCTTGCCTTGCGGTGCTCCATTATGAATGCATCGCAGATACAACTGCGCGAAGCATCGAAAGATCAATGGTATTCAGTTTGCCGTTGCCGTCCATATCGGCAGCCGCGCCCTGTTCTGTGGTCAGTGATTCTTTTGTCAGCAGATACTGAAGCAGCATTGCAACATCATTGCGGTCAGCCGAACCGTTTCCGTCAATGTCGCCCTGCACGGGTCCCTGTGATGGCAAATCGCCGTAGAGTTTCAGTTCCGCAAGGTTACAGCAGTAAACGCTGTCTTTGTTCCACTGATTGGACGGCGTACCGTCAGGCACGGCATACCGTACATAGCGGAACACCTTGTCCGAGGGAATATCCGTGATGTAATGCAGTCCTGCGGAGGGCAAATCGGTGACCGTATGAAGCTGCGTCCAGTTGACGCCGTCCTCGGATGCAGAAATGACCGCACCCGGGCAGCGGTACTCATAGCCGCTTCTCGGTGCATATGCAACGGCATCCAGCTTGTATGCCTGACCCAGATCAATCTGAACCCAGCCTGCGCCCACGCCGTCGAAGAACGTGCTGAGGCTGCCGTCAATGACCTTGGTGCAGTCATCGGAGGAATTTTTCCACGGATTGGAGCCTGTGATCATAGTGTTGTTGACTTTGATTTCATTCTGCGGGAGTGCCTTTGCGGTCACATCGTCAATGATGTAGGTGGTGATGGAGTTTGCGGGCATTGTTGCAGAGAATTTCATGCCGTTTGTAGCGATTGGAGAAAGCTGCGCCCAGTTTTCGCTGTTGCTGGTACGGATTGCCTGTACGCTGCTGCCGATTTTTTCAAACTGCGAGAGATCAAAGCTGACCTCGCTGCTGCTGCCGGAGGTATTCAGCGCACTGATGACAAGCTGATGATTTTTCTCGTCATAGGCTGCAAGACTGGAGCCGGAGGATGCCAGCAGTTTGCTGCCGGGTCTGATATAGCGGGAAAGCTGACCGTATGCGTAATATTTTTTTGTCAGAATGATGCGGTTGCTGTCGTGGTCAGCGACTGCGAGTCCCCAGAATCCGCCGTTGGTGTTGACCATGCCGCTGTCCTTGTTTCCGTTATAGCCGACAGAGGAAATATGGTTGTCGATTGCCTGCCAGAGGATCCATGCGGAGCAGCGCAGACCGTTGCAGTCGTCCATCATACGCTGTGCAAGCCAGAGTGCAGAGCCCATTTCGCCCGCATTGCTGCCGGCGGTACCCGAGCCGTCCACCTCGCTCATCCAGAGGTTTTTGCCTGAATTGACGGCAAGTTCGTAAAGTTCCGTGCGTTTGCTGCCGCCGTAGGTGTGTGTGTCAATGCGTCCGATTGCATTTTTCGCATCGGAGGAAAGAGCCTTGAAGCAGTCGATTTGGACATCAATGCCGGTTTCGTCCGTGCCGCAGAGCAAAATATCGCCCATGCCGCGGCTTGCCATAGCCTTTTGGAGTTCGAGGATGATGGAGGATTCCGAGCCGCCCTTATCGAAATGGCAGCCCTCCTGTTTTTTGCTGTACGCGCCCCAGTAGTCGGTGTAGGGCTCATTCATCGCCTCCACGCTGTTGATGTCCACGCCCCAGACTTCCTTGTAATGCTTGCAGACTTCCGCGAGATAGGCGGCAAAGTCGTCATAGCAGTCATCTTTCAGGTTATTGGCTCCCGCGCTTGTGTTGCCCGTAGAGCAGCCGCTCTTGCACATATAGTAAGGCGGCGAATTGGAGAACATCTCGACGAGCAACCCTGAACTGCAAGCGTCAATCGCACGCATCAGTACATTTCGCTGATTGGCGTCCGCATTCCAGTCGTAGGTGACCTGTCCGTTGCGGTAAACCGTGTATCCGGGCATATTGGAATCCGTGCGGGTGATGTGCGTGTGCGAGGGGTCATCGCCGCCGCCGATGTTGAACCGCGCAATGTTCATGCGCAGACCGTCATCGCCGAAAAACAGTTCCGCAGTCTGCTGTGCAAGGTTATCGGAGTAGCCGACGCGGTTTGCCCACCAGCAGAGTGAGGTACCCCAGCCCTCAAAGACGCCGTCGTTGACGAGCGAAGTGCTGTACGGCGAAATGATGACCGTACTTGCCGCCTGTACGGCCGCCTGTGGAAAGCTGCCCGTCATGACAGTCAGTGTCATCAGGGCGGTGAGTGCGGCTTTGATTCGTTTCCCTCTGTGTTGATTCTTCATCAGAATCCCCCTTTTCTGTAATATACTGTCATCATAGCACAAAAAAACTGCCGCGTCAATTAGCAATCGTGCATTTTCATAAACAATTCTCTCCAAAATTGCGATTTTCCTTGCAATTTTCCAAATATTGCGGTATAATGGAAACATCATGAAAGATTTGGGGGTGCGACAAATACAGTGGTACGTGCAAAAACTGGCTGAATTGCAAAATATTGAGCCGAACATTCTACGAAAAAGAAGCGAATCTGCGTGAAAAAGAAAGGACGGATTGAATATGAAAGTCACAGAATTCAGTGAAGCAACGAAAAAGGACCACATCCCTGCGCCGTGGGAGCATCTGCTGGGCGCGGAGGATTTTGTCAGCTATATGCCGTCTTATCGCGGCGGTGCGTATCTGGAGCAGTTTTCGGAGCAGCACACGGAGCATGAAATCATCGGCGGCATGACCTCGTATTTCTATGCGCCTGCCGATACAGAAACGCCGCATCCGCTGCTTGTATTTCTGCATGGAGCGACCAACGCACTTGCAGGAAAAATCTGTGTGATGCACAGCGGCTGCGAATTGTATGCCTCGCCAAGCTATCAGGAAGCAATGGGTGGCGCGTATCTGCTTGTGCCGCTTGCCAATGAAAAAACGGATGAAAACGGAAATCTGACTGACAGCTGGTCGCCGGATTATGTACCGGCAATTCGGGATTTGATTCTGGATGTCAAGAAAAAGTACGCAGTATCGAAAGTAATCGTGCTGGGCGGCTCATCGGGCGGATTCATGTCGTGGCTGGTTACAGAGCAGTGCAGCGATGTTGTCAACGCCTGCGTCCCGATTTCTTCCGGTTATATTCCGAGTGTAGAAATGCTGCATCAGCTTGACAAACAGGGCATACGGATGCTGCCTGCGCACGGCAGACACGATGAACTCTGTCCGTTTGCGGAAGCGATCGGCGAGAAAGAGGCGGTGCTGGAATCGTTGACCAATGCCCTCTGCTACTTCCCCGAGTGGGTGCGTAACGGTGATCACGGCGTAGCGTCGTTGAATTTTGGCTTTGAGATGGGGCAGCACTGTCTGATCAATCAGATTCAGGCAAACCTGATATTTGATGACGGTACACCGTATGATGCGCGGCTGCCGCAGGGCATCACGGGCTGGATTCGGGATTTATAATACAGAAAGGACTGTTTTGGTTGGCAAAACAACAGCAAAAAACGAATGCCATGCGCATTCTGGAGCAAAAAAAGCTTCCGCACACCTGCAAATATTACGAATGTGATGAATTTCACGATGCATTGCAGATTGCGGAAAAGTTGGGACAGAATCCCGCGCAGACCTTCAAGACCCTGATGTGTTCGGGCAAAAGCGGTGGCTTTTACGCATTTGTTCTGCCGGGTCCCGCAACGCTTGATTTGAAGAAAGCGGCTGCTGCTGCGGGAGAAAAGTCCGTGGCGATGCTTCCCGTGAAAGATATTCAGCAAGTGACGGGATATATTCGGGGCGGCTGCACGGCAATCGGGATGAAGAAAGACTATCCTGTGTTTTTGGATGCAGCGGCGGCGCAGTATGAGGAGATTTACGTAAGCGGCGGGCGGCTTGGCGCAGAGATTATTCTTTCACCTGATACATTTTTGCAGGCAACGGGCGGTAAAATGCTGCCGTTGACGCTTGCGGAGGAATAAACAAAAAGAAAGCTTTACCTGATGAGCATCGGGTAAAGCTTTCGCATTTGGTGTATGCCGTTATTGAACCGCTTGCGTTGTTGCGGGAGCGGTAGTTGTGGTGTCGGGGGCAGAGATTGCAGCGGGGTCCGGTTTTTCGAGCAGATTCACGAAATCGCCCATCAGATTTTCGCCGCAGCAGTCAAACGGATTCACGAAGTACCATTCCAGTGTAGCGACATTGTCCTTATGGTTCTCCATAAGCTGAATTGCCGCCTGACCGGTCTGAGCGGGCTGTACGGCAAAACTTTCCGGACGGGTGCCGTTCAGAGCCTCGTAGTAGTCGAGTGCGAGCTTGCCGAGCTGGTCATAGTTGTAGAATTCCTGTTCTTTGTCGCTGACGCAGTCGAGGGAAAGTTCTCTGCCGTCCTCCCATTTGAGGCTGATGACGGAATCGCTGTAGCGCAGCAGGGTAGCTTTTTCGGTATCTTCCGCACCGCCGATATGGAAGGTGATGGTAGAAGTTGCCTTATCGAATTCGGTCTGGAACGGAACGCCCGTACCTGTTTCGATGGTGCGGATGGAACCGCTGCCGTCTGCGCGGAACACGTAAACGGTCTCGCTGTATGTAATATCGAGGAATGTGCCGACAGGCGCGTCTGCCTCACCGATGACGGGCTCTGCGGGGGCAGTTGTCGTGATAACTGCGGGAGCCGTTGTGGTAGCAGCCGTGGTCTGAGCGGCTTCTGTGGTCGTAGTGGTTTGGGGATTTTGGCTATTTGCAGCGGGGGTATCATCGCAGCCCATGCAGCAAAGTGCGGAGCAGATCACCGCAGCCAGAATCAACTTTTTCATGAAATCAGCGTCCTTTTTAAAGTTTTGTGTCTGACAAAGCAGGCACTCTGAGCAGTATTATAACATACTTTTCGGCAGTTGTCCAGTATTTTTTTATTTGTTCGCATTATATAGCAAATTTTTTAATATTAAAATGAAAAATGGGTATTCCACACAAGCTTTTGGCAATCAGATTGACATTTCGCACCGAATATGTTAAAATATTATCTGTCATGAGATCTACCTTATGTTTCTGTTGCGTGCATCAGGCTGAAAAGCCGACTGATACACATCCGAATTTCTCTTTATTTGGCGTTTGGTCGCAAGAACGCCGACCCCTCCCACCAAAGCAGGAGGGGCATTTTTTTGATTACTTATCCTTGGCGTGAAAGCAGACCGCAGCGAGCAGACCAAACAGCATGGCAGCGGAAATACCGCCGGCAGCAGAGGTCAGACCGCCCGTGAAAATACCGAGCATACCGTCTTTGTCAATAGATTTACGGATGCCCTGTGCGAGGAGGTTTCCGAAGCCGGAGAGCGGCACGGATGCGCCTGCGCCAGCAAAATCGACGAGTTTGGGGTAGATTCCGACGGCACCGAGCAAAACGCCGCCGACGACATAGCCGACGAGGATGCGGGCAGGGGTCAGCTTGGTGTAGTCAATGAGGAGCTGTCCGATGACACAGAGCAAACCGCCGATGACAAAAGCCCATACATACGTCATAAACAGCGCACCTCCGATGAAAAATGCACCAGATGTGCAATTCCGGGGATACTTTCGCCCTGTTGACAGAGCATCGGGGAGAGCAGCGCACCGGTTGCGGTAAACAGCAGATTTTTATACGCACCTGCGGCAATTTTCGGGAGAAAATACCCGCAGAGGATGCTTGCGGAGCAGCCGCAGCCCGAGCCGCCCGCGTGGGTATCCTGCGTCGTGTGATCGAACATCATCACGCCGCAGTCCTTGTGCTGCACGGAGATGTCGAATCCGTTATCGCGCATCAGCTGATACAGCAAATTGCTGCCGACCACGCCCAGATCTCCCGTCACGATGGCATCGTAGTCGGAAGGGCGGGAATTGGTTTCCCGCAGGTATCGGGTGATGGTATCAGCGGCAGCGGGAGCCATTGCGGCGCCCATGTTGTTGGCATCCGTGATGCCGAAGTCCCGAATGATGCCGATACAGCCGCCGACCAGATAGGGCGGATTTTCGCTGGTTTGCAGTAAAACCGCGCCTGATGCGGTACAGGTCCACTGTGCATTGGGGGTACGCTGTGCGCCGTAGGAGAGCGGGAACCGAAACTGGCGTTCCGCGCTGGAAAAATGAGAGGAAGTCAGGACGGCGGCGCGATGCAGTTGTCCGCTTCCGATGCCGAGCGCACCGAGCAGCAGGCCCTCCGCCATGGTTGAGCAGGCACCGTAGATTCCGAAAAAGGGAATGTTCATATGCCGCAGTCCAAAGCTGGAACTGGTACATTGATTGATGAGGTCGCCTGCAAACACGGCATCCAGTTCGTCCGCATCGAGGTGTGCATTCTGCAAAAGCTGTAGTATGGTACGCCGCTGCAATTCACTTTCCGCCTGTTCCCAGGTTTCCTTACCGAAATGGCTGTCCGCCTCGGTGCAGTCAAAACAGAACCCCATGGGACCCTCGGCTTCTTTTTTCCCGACGGTGCTTGACCAGGCGGCAACGGAGGGCGGCGCGGGAAATTGTAAAATTCGATTCATGGCAAACGCTCCTTTCAAAGAAAGTGTATCCTGATTCTTTGAAATTATGCGTGATCGAGCGTGCTTCCGCCTAGCGCACAGGCGATAAAAAAGACTTCGTTCTCAGAAGGGAGAGAGCGAAGTCTTTATTGTGTTTATAAAGCAATGCGGCGGAAATTGGAATTCGGCGTAAAACCGAGGGATTCGTAAAGTTTGACGCCATCATCGGAAGCAGCGACATATACTTCACCGCAGCCGCGTTCTTTTGCAAGGCGGAGCAGTTTGCGCATCATGGCACTGGCGATGCCCATGCGGCGGTATGCAGGAGCGGTGAATACGGAATTGACCATGCCGAGCCGTCCTGTGGGATTGGCGTAGTAAGGTGGTTTTACGAAATAGCTGATACCCGCCATCGCAATGGGGACGCCGTCAGCGATTGCGACGAGGTAGGTATGTGAGCCTGTGACGACCGCCTCCTGAAAATAGCTGTAGAGGGCATCGTGGATGTCGCAAGTAGCTTCTTTGCCCTCCTCGCGGAGTTCTGCGATGCGCATATTGACCAGCGCATCAATATCGTATGTAGCCGCACTGCGGATGACCCAGGTTGTCATAAAAAAATCCTCCCATATTTCATCTGTGGTTATATTTTATCTATATATTGCGGGATTTCGAAGGGTTGTCTTCCTCAGGCAAACAAATGCGAAATGCGGTAGGGAGCGGAGTTTCCTCTGCCAGAGCCGCTTTGGTGACCCATGTGAAATCCTCTGAAGCGTGTCTGCATTCGAGGTACATGCAAGTCATATGCCATTCGATGTGCGTAAAAATATGTGTGCGTTCCCTGACCGAGAAAATTTCAGTCGGTTGACAGTTCCAAGCGGTTTCCGCAGCACGCAGAGCCTCTTGTGCGTTTCGTTTTCCGTCCAGATGCGGCAGTTCCCAGAGTCCCGCGAGCAGACCTTTAGCGGGACGTTTTCTGACGGCAATGCGCCCATTACAAATCATTGTGTAGACGGTATATTCTTCGATGCGTCTGGATTTTTTCTCACGCCGTACAGGGAATTGGTCGGTCGTATCGGTCAAATGCGCCTTACAGAGGTCGCAGCACGGGCAGCTTTCGCAATGTGGCGTGCCGTTTGGAACACAAACCGTTGCGCCGAGCTCCATGAGTGCCTGAGTGAGCATATCGCAGTGTTTGCAGGTTTCGTAGACGGTTTTCAGTTTTTGCCGCATTTCCTTTTTGACGTTTCCCTCGTCAATGCAGCCGGAATCCGCCAGCAGTCTGGTGATGACGCGGAGGACATTGCCGTCCACGGCGGGTTCGGGCAGTCCGAAGCAAATGGAAGCGACTGCACCCGCGGTGTAGTCACCGATGCCTGAAAGTCCGCGTATCTGCGTATATTCTGACGGAAACACCCCATTGTATTCTGTCATGATCTGGTTTGCGGCCTTGGCAAGATTCCGTGCGCGGCTGTAGTACCCCAGTCCCTCCCAGAGTTTGAGGAGTTTTTCCTCGCTGCAACGGGCGAGTGCGTCGATGTCGGGTAATTCCTGTAAAAATCGGAGATAGTACGGTTTGACTGCCTCAACGCGGGTTTGCTGGAGCATGATTTCGGAGAGCCACACATGGTACGGGATCTTATCTTTGCGCCACGGCAGATCGCGGGCGTTTTGAGCGAACCACGGCAGGAGACGGTCGGGGAGAGCGGCAAGGCGTTGTGCATCGTTCATAGGGGCAACCTCAATGAAGTAGCTGTGCTGCCCACGTTTCCGAGGACAGCACAGGGAATTTCAGATATTGTAGAGAATGTCGGTATACGACGGGAACGGCCATTGCTCAGAGGGAACGAGCAATTCGAGGGCATCAGCGGAGGTACGCAGGCGTTCCATGGCGGGGACGACCTGTTTGCGGTAAGCCCAGGCTTTTTCGATGATGTCGTTCTGAGCGGCGGCGTTGCGGATTTTGTCGCGCAGTTCGTTGGCAGCGGCAAAAAGGCTTTCGGTCAGGTCGCTGATCTGAGAGAGCTGTGTTTCCTCAACAATGGAGCGGATGCGCAGGTCCTCAAACATCTCGCGTTTGGAGCGGATTGCGTCACAAAGCTGCTTGGTGTAAGAGATGCAGACGGGCAAAATCTTTTTGCGTGCCATATCGAGCATGGTTTTTGCTTCAATACCGACTGTTTTGCAGTAGTTATCGAGCAGGATCTCCTTGCGGGAGGTGACTTCTGCGCGGGTAAGGATGTTATAACGCTCAAACAGTTCGACAAATTCGGGTCTGTCGTATTGGAGCAGAGCCTCGACGGTAGAGGGGTAGTCGGGCAGACCGCGGCGTTTGCATTCTTCGACCCACTCATCGCCGTAGCCGTTGCCGTTGAAGATGACGTCCTTATTTTCGCGGATGGTACGGACGAGCAGTTCACGGAGTGCCTTGTCGAAGTCGGGAGCCTGTTCCAGTTCGGTAGCAAACTGGTCGATTTCCCAAGCGAACAGGGTGTTCATCATGAAGTTGCAGCAGGAAATGGAGTCGGCAGCACCGAGCATACGGAATTCGAATTTGTTGCCTGTGAAAGCCATCGGGGAGGTACGGTTGCGGTCGGTGGTATCCTTGCGGAACTGCGGCATGGCGTCCACGCCGATATTGAACGAGGTTTTGCCGCGTGTCACAACGGATTTGCCTTGTTCGATGGCTTCGAGCACCTGTTCGAGGTCATCGCCGATGAAAACGGAGATGACGGTCGGCGGAGCTTCATTGCCGCCCAGACGGCAGTCGTTGCCGGCGGAGGCGGAAGCCAGACGCAGCAGCGGGGCAAATTCCTTGACGCCCTTGAGGATCGCGCAGAGAATGAGCAAAAACTGGAGATTCTCCTGCGGGGTATCGCCCGGGTCGAGCAGATTCTGACCGTCGTCGGTGGTCAAAGACCAGTTGTTGTGCTTACCGGAGCCGCTGATACCTGCAAACGGTTTTTCGTGCAGCAGGCAGACCAGACCGTGTTTCTGAGCGATTTTTTTCATCAGCTCCATGGTGAGCTGGTTGTGGTCTGCGGCGATATTGGAGGTCGTATAGACAGGAGCAAGTTCGTGCTGAGCGGGTGCGACCTCGTTATGTTCTGTTTTCGCGTAAATGCCGAGTTTCCAGAGCTCCTCGTCGAGTTCGCGCATGAAATCGGAAACGCGCTGCGTAAGGTTTCCGAAGTAGTGGTCGTCCATTTCCTCGCCTTTCGGGGGCATTGCGCCGAACAGTGTGCGTCCCGTGAGGATCAGGTCCTCGCGCTGGTCGTAGGCTTCCTTGTCGATGAGGAAGTACTCCTGTTCGGGACCGACAGTGGTGACGACGCGCTGAACGGTATCGTTGCCGAACAGTCTGAGCAGTCTGACGGTCTGCTTGCTGACGACTTCCATCGAGCGCAGCAGCGGCGTTTTCTTATCGAGCACCTCACCGGTGTATGCGCAGAAAGCGGTAGGGATGCAGAGGGTGCGGTCTTTGATGAAGGCATCGGAGGTGGGGTCCCAGGCGGTATAGCCTCTTGCCTCGAAGGTGGCGCGCAAGCCGCCCGAGGGGAACGAGGAGGCGTCGGGTTCGCCCTTAATGAGTTCCTTGCCGGAAAATTCGAGGATGACGCCGCTGCCGGCGGGTGTGAGGAAGGCGTCGTGTTTTTCGGCAGTGACACCGGTCATTGGCTGGAACCAGTGGGTATAGTGGGTGCAGCCCTTGGCAACGGCCCAGTCCTTCATGGCACTGGCGACGACGTCGGCGGTGTCTTTGGGGAGCGGGGTACCCATGCGCTTGGTATTCATAACCGCCTCAAAAACCTTGTGCGGGAGGCAGCTTATCATGACACTTTCGTTGAAAACATTGCAGCCGAAGTAGGCATCGGGACGTTTTGCGGCATTGGAATCGCCGTTTGAATCAAAAATCTGCATTTGTTCCTCCTTATGTCGGGGATTTTCCCGACAATCTATTCCACACTATTATAGCAGAAATCGCATAGAAAATCAAGTCCCAAGCGTGAGAAAATCGAATTTTTGTCTGCAAGGGATACAAAATGCCGCCGATGACGGATCACCGACGGAATTTTGCATATATAGAGAGGGATTAGGGGTTAGGGGAGATGGATTGAATTTCGCCTGTGGAGGTGATTTTCAATCGGAATGAAGCGGTTTGTCCGATGGCAAGCTGTCCTTTGAATTGCAGCGTGATGTTCGGTGTAGAGAATGAGATGAGTGAACATCTGCTGTCCTCGGATTGGACGCGGGTAATTTTACCGTTCATATTGCAGTGAAGTTTAAAGGAAGCGGAACCGTTGAAGGCGGCGGTACCGTTGTTGACGAGTGTGACATTGACAATTTGTACGCAATGATTTTCCTCTTGTCCGCTGATACCGAGTGACACGGATTTGCAGGTGATATGAGCTTTGGGAGCGGTCGTAGTCGTAGTGGTGGTAGTACGTTTGGTTGTGGTGGCTGCTTTGGTAGTTGTTCGTTTGGTAGTAGTGGTTGTCCGCTTTGTCGTTGTCTGTTTTGTTGTGGTGGTGATCCGTTTTGTGGTCGTAGTTGTCCGCAAAGTTGTAGCAGTCGTGATGCGTTTTGTGGTTGTGACTGTGGTGGTTGTGATACGTCTGGTGGTAGTAGCGGGCTTTGCGGTCGTGACGATGCGTGTTGTTTGTTTGGTAGTACGGTTGGGTGCAGTGGAGCGTGATGTCTGTACAATTGTGGTCAGGGCAGCGCGACTTGTCTGCAACGCTGTTGCGGGAGTGGTCAGCGTGACGGTTTCTGTTTCCGCTGGTTTGGTTTTCGTGACCGCCGTTGTTTCCGCCTGTACAGATGGTGTTTCAGGGTTAGACGGTTTTTGTTCAACGGGATTGGTCGCAGCAGGCGGTGCAGAGGTCACCGCGACGGTGTGAGTTTCGGTATCTTCGGGCTGACGCAGTTCCTTACTGCCGTTCAGACCGAAGCACAAGCCGCAGACGAGTGCGACGACAAAAATCAAGCCCAGTGCAATGAATCCGATGCTTTTCGCATTGATATGGCGGCGTGTACCCGCAGAAGCCTTGTTGCGCAGATGTTCGTGCGCACGTTCCAGGTAGGCTTCTGTTGCGCGGTCCAGGTTGTCGATATCGGAAAAGCTGTTCTTATAATCTTGAGGCATCAGAAACCCTCCTTTCAAAATGGCGTTCTTACGATAAAATGAAAGAGAATGTGTTCTGTGCTCCATGAATCGTTTTGTTCTATTTTCGGTGGAATTTTTCCATTTTTATCTGAGTATAGCATAGCACACAACGAATGAAATGTCAATGGGAATATTGAAAACGGAAAGATATTTGTTGACATTCACAAAACATAAAGAAAGTGACTGTGTACTCTGCCAAGAATGCGTACAATTCTTCCGAAAGCTTGACGCATGGGGAGAAATCTGCTATACTGGAAGCAAATAACAGAAACCTCAAAAAGGAGGAATCACAAATGAAACTCACGGGCGCGGAGATTGTGACGCGAGTATTGCAGGAGCAGGGGGTCAGCTGCCTGTTCGGATATCCCGGAGGGCAGGTGCTGCCGATTTACGATGCTTTGCGGCGCTGTCGGGGCATCCGCCATATTCTGACGGCGCATGAGCAGGGTGCGGTTCATGCCGCAGACGGTTATGCGCGGGTATCGGGAGGAGTCGGCGTGGTGCTTGCGACATCGGGACCGGGTGCGACGAATCTGATCACGGGTCTGGCGGCTGCTTACGCGGATTCCGTACCGGTTGTGGCGATCACGGGCAATGTGCCGCGGTCGCTGGTCGGGCGTGATGGTTTTCAGGAAGTGGACACATGGGGGCTTTCTCTGCCCGTGACGAAGCACAGTTTTCTGGTACAGGAAGCTTCGGAGCTTGCGGGAATTCTGCGCAAGGCGTTTCAGATTGCGCAAAGCGGCAGACGGGGACCTGTTCTGGTGGACATCCCGAAGGATGTGCAAATGGAGCGTGTGGTGTATCTTCCGCAGCCGAAGGCGGAGCCTTTCCCGGGCAGAACGGTGTCGGATGCGCAGCTTGCGGCGGCAGCGGAGCTGTTGTCGGGTGTGCATCGTCCGTATGTATATTGTGGCGGCGGCGTCGTGCAAAGCGATGCAGGTGTGTTGCTGCAAGAGCTGGCAGAACGCATTGACGCCCCGATCGGGTGCAGTATGATGGGTTTGTCCGCGGTTCCTGACAGCAACCCGCGGAAACTCGGGATGCAGGGAATGCACGGGCGATTTGCGTCGTCGGCGGCAATGGAGGAATCGGATTTGTTGCTGGCGTTGGGTGTGCGCTTTTCGGACAGAGCGCATATGATACGTGGCAAGCGTGTGCTGCATATTGACATAGATGCGGCAGAAATCAACAAAAACGTAGAAGCGTATCTGGGACTATGCGGAGATTTGCAGGATACGCTGGCGCGTCTGTTGCCGTTGCTGACGCAGCAGAATCATCCTGCATGGCACAGCAGACTGGCGCAGCTTCGGGCGGAGGAATCGGAGCGCATGGCGGAGTACGAATCGCCGATGCATCCTGCGGGATTGATTCGGGAAATCTCGGAGCGGTTTGCGGATGCAGTGTTCGTGACGGATGTGGGACAGCATCAGATGTGGGCAGCGCAATGCTGTAAAATATCGCATCCGCGTAGTTTCCTGACAAGCGGCGGCTTAGGCGCAATGGGCTACGGCATGGGTGCGGCAGTTGGTGCGGCATTGCAGACAGGCGGGCGTGTGGTGCTGTTTACGGGTGACGGCAGTTTCGGAATGAATTGCAGTGAGCTGGCAACGGCGGTCAGCTGCAAATTGCCGATCACGGTAGTATTGTTGAATAACAGCAGTCTGGGCATGATCCGTCAGTGGCAGGATGCCGCATGGGAAGGCAAACATTTTGCGAGTGCGCTTTCCCGTAAAACGGATTTTGTGATGCTTGCCGAAGCGTTTGGTGCGGAGGGCAGGGCAGTATCAACGGAGGCAGAGTGGGCAGCGGGTCTTGCGGCAGCGGAAAAGAGTAAGAAGCCGTTTTTGCTGGATTGTCGGATATCGCCTGACTGGAATGTCATTCCGATGCTGCTGAAGCCCGATCAACCGACACTTCCGCCGAAACCAATTCACAAAAAACGTACAAAAACGCAGAAATAATCTCCAAAAACATCTTGACGTCAGAAAAAATATCTGCTATGATAGAAGCAGAGAATCGCGGCAAATTGCACGCGGAGAAAAAAGAGCATACAGATAGAACACGGGAAATCACACGGAAAAGGAATAGGAGGATTTCTCCATTGAGAAGACTGTTCAAAAAAGGGCTTGCGGGCTTGGCTGCGGTCTTGTGTCTGGTTCCTGTCTGTCCGCAGCTTGCGCAGGCGGCGATGATTCAAAAGATTGTCGGTTATCGCGGCGACCTCAACGGTGATTCTGAAGTATCTATTGCGGACGTCGTGTTGTATGAGCAATATCTGACGGGACAAACGGTTCTGGAAGATGCGCATTACGGCGACATGAACGGCGATGAAAAGCTGACGGCAGTTGATTTTTCGATGCTGAAAAATCTGCTGTTGACCGGCAAAGAGCCGGAACCTGTGTATATCGAAGTAGAGGAAAGTCTGATGGAAGCGCCTGTCAAGGCGATTCATCCGTCGCTTCCGTCCACGGGTATTGATGAGATTTTGTTGTTTGTGATTGATACGCCCGACTGCAAATTTGAATCGAAATACACGGCAGACGTCGTGCAGGATCTGGTGTTCGGACCGGAGGACAAAAATAGTCCATACTATCCGATGGAGTCGATTTCCGCGTATTATGAGCGTGCATCGTATGGAGCGCTGAGCATAGTCGGCACCACGTACAAATACACCGCCAAAAAGAGTGTAGCGGAATATTATGATGACTTGGATATGCTTGTGGAGGAGGTCATGTCTGCGTTTGATGCGCAGATTGACTACAACAAGTTTGATGTCAATCGTGATGGTACGATGGACACGATGATTCTGGCATTTGCGGATTCTGATAAGTGGTGGCCATATTCCAGCGGCTATTACGGCTATCAGAAATACGACAATGTACGAGCGGGCAATGTTCTTGCGGGCGGCTGGCCGATGAGTGATGTTGCAGGCTTTGTGAGTACATGGGTGCATGAAATGGGACACGGCATGGGGCTTGTGGACTATTACAAGTACGAGAATTTCGGCAATGACCAGTATGGCTTGAATGGCGATGCAGGCTGGCTGATGATGGATGATGCGTTTGGCGATATGTGCTGTTTTGACAAGCTGATGTACGGTTGGTACACGGAAAGTCAGGTGCAGAAGTATACAGGCGGCACGCAGACGTTTCAGTTAAAATCCTCACAGGAAGCGGCAAATTGTGTTATGATTCCGCGGTACGATAACGGCGGCTATCTGACGGAGTACATATTGATTGAGTATGCGTCAGATACGGGCAACAACACGGATGGCTTCAAGTACAGTTGGTGGAATTACAAAATGTTTGACAAAGGCGGCATTCGCATTTTGCATTGTGATGCGGAAGTATGTGAGGGCTATTGGGGACCCGAGTTCAAATGGGGCAACTACGGCAAATACTACGACAAGAGCAATCAGAAGCAGCGGGTGTTGCGTTTGGTGAATGACAACGGCGGCTTTTTCAAAACGGGAGATACTGTGACGAGAAATACAAAAGGCTTCCAGTGGTACGATGCAAACGGCTATCAGACAATAGATATTGGAGTGACGATATCGATTGGGGCACTGGAAAACGGCGAATATACGATAACGATTGCCGCGTAAGGCAGAAACGGACAACCCGGAGTGGTTGTCCGTTTTGTCATTTCACAGGCATATTTTCCGCGCTCCGATCATATGTTTTGACAGAAGAAAGGAGCGAATCCTATGTTTGGATTATCGTCTGCCGAAGCAGAACGCCGTCGGATTGCATCGGGGAGCAACACGCTTGCGGAAGCCCCGCGCCCGCATCCGATCCGTCTGTTTCTGGGGCAGTTTCGGGATGTCATGGTGATGATTTTGCTGATAGCGACGGGCGTATCGGCGATTTTAGGGGCATATGCGGACGCACTGACGATTGCGGTGATCGTGCTGTTGAATGCGGTGCTGGGATTCATACAGGAGTATCGCACGGAGAAAACGCTGCTGGCATTGCGTGAAATGTCAGCACCTACGGCGAATGTGTGGCGCGATGGAAATCTATGCGTCCTGCCTGCGGAGCAGCTTGTGTGCGGAGACCGTATCCATTTGGAGGCGGGGGACTGCGTACCTGCGGATGCGCTGATTGTGACGGGCGCGAATGTCTGCGCGGAGGAATCCATTTTGACGGGCGAGTCAAAATCAGTGAAAAAGCACGTATATGCGCAGACAACGGATGGAGAGCCGAGCAATGTGATCGGGAGGGGCGATGTGTTGTATGCGGGGACATCCGTGACACGCGGCAATGCGGAATGTGATGTGATAGCGATTGGAAAAAGCACGCAAATGGGACAAATTTCAACGCTGCTGACCGATGCGGAAACGGGTCAGACCCCGTTGCAGAAGCGGCTTGCGGAGCTTGGAAAGGTCATCGCCTTGATCTGTGTGGGCGTGTGTTTTCTGGTATTTTTCGCAGGAATCCTGCGTGGAGAGCCGCCGTTTGCAATGCTGATGACGGGCATTACCATCGCAATTGCTGCGATTCCGGAGGGATTGCCCGCAACCGTAACGATCGCGCTGGCACTGGCAGTCCGACGAATGCTTGGGCGGGGTGCGCTGGTCAATCGGCTGCACAGCGTGGAAACTTTGGGTTGTACTTCGGTCATCTGTACGGACAAAACGGGTACGATAACCGAAAATAAAATGACGGTTTTACGTATGTTTTCCGGCAGCGAGGAGTATGCACTGAGCGGAACGGGCTGGCAGCGGACGGGTGCGCTCAGCTTGCAGGGTGCGCCGTGCAATCCGCATTCCAAGCCTGATCTGATGTCGCTGCTGCGTTGTGCGGTATTGTGCAATCATGCGAAAATCACAGCATTTACGGAGAATACAAGCCGCGAGCGAGGAAAGCTGACGGCGAAAGGCGAGTGGGAGGTTCTAGGCGATCCGACTGAGATTGCGCTGTTGGTGGCGGCTGCGAAATGCGGCATCACTGCGGACGGCATGACGCAATATCGAATGGTACACGAGATTCCGTTTGAGAGCGAAACGCGCTCGATGACCGTTTTTTGTCGTACTGAAGCGGATTCTGAGGTGACTGCGTATCGAAAGGGCGCGGTGGATGTGGTTTTGCCTGCGTGTGCGTTTTATCGCGAAAATGGGCGCATTTTGCCGCTTACTCCACAAAAGCGTGCGGAGTTGATGCGACTTGCGGAACAGTGGGCTGGTGATGCGCTGCGGGTACTGGCATTTGCGGAACAGACAGGGTCTGAAACACACGCAGAACCGACAAAAAACATGGTTTTTCTTGGACTGATGGCAATGCTGGATCCGCCGCGTGAGCAGGCAAAACGTGCCATTGCGGACTGCGTGCGGGCAGGGATACGGGTGGTCATGCTGACGGGCGACCATGTAAAAACGGCGGCTGCAATTGCGGAAATGGCAGGCATTCCGAATGGAAAAAGCGCGATAACAGGCGAAAAACTGGACTTGTTGAGCGATGCGGAACTAGCCGCCTGCATAGATGAGTATGCGGTGTATGCACGGGTCACGCCTGCCCACAAATTGCGGCTGGTACGTGCTTTTCGTGCAAAAGGTCGTATTGTAACGATGACAGGGGATGGCGTCAACGATGCGCCTGCGGTCAAAGAAGCGGATATCGGCGTAGCTATGGGAAAAACAGGCACGGACGTCACGCGGCAGGCGGCAGATTTGGTACTGCTGGATGACCGATTTGATACGCTGGCAGCAGCGGTGGAACAGGGACGCACAGTGTATGCAAATATACGTAAATTCGTGCGTTATCTGCTTGCCTGCAACATTGGTGAGGTGTTGACCATGCTGTTTGGTATTTTGATGGGACTGCCAATCGTGCTGCTGCCAACGCAGATTTTATTGGTCAATCTTGCGACAGACGGATTGCCTGCAATTGCGCTCGGACTAGAGCCGCCTGCACGAAACATCATGCGAAAACCACCGCGCAGAGCCAACGAAAGCTTTTTTGCGGGCGGCCTTTTCTCACGAATCGTGTTTCGCGGCATCTTTATTGCGCTCTCCACGCTTGGCTCTTTTACAACTATCTTGCGATTATCCGCAGGAAACCTGACCGCCGCAAGAACAGGTGCCCTCGTGACGTTGGTTTGCTCACAGCTGATTCATGTGTTTGAATGCAAAACCGAAGAAGGTACGTTGTTTTCAGTGCCGTATTTTTCAAATGGAAAGCTGATTGTTGCAGTTTTGGTTTCTGCTGCGGCTTTGGTTTGTGCTTTGCAGCTTGCACCTTTGCGTATCATATTTTCTACGTGTTTGCTGACAAAAAATATGCTGCTGACCGCACTCGCTTTTAGCTTTGCTGTACCAATCGCCGCCGCAATTCCGACCCTGTTTCCGGCAATATCACGCGAAAAACTGACTGTACCGATGGATGGAAAGGTCATATGAGATGCAGAAAGTGTCATATCCAATTTTGGAAAAATCGGGATTTTTTGCAACTTTTTGGGCAAAAACCCCGCCCGAATCCGCCAATTGCCGCGTATGCTTTATGTGAAGATTTTTGGCGTGAAAGTTTGCGCAGATTTTTCATTGCCCGCAATCCTTGCGTTGATGCTGCTGCTTTTACCGCAAACTGAGGTCGCGGTGACGCTGCTGTCCTGCGCGTTGCATGAGGCAGCACATTTTCTGGCATTGGCTTGGTATCGTAGAAAACCTACGTATCTGCGCATATCCTGCGTTGGGATGCACATGGCTGTTCCGAGAACGGCACTCTGTCCGATCGGGCAGTTTGCCGTCATTCTTCTTACGGGAATTGCTGCGAATCTGCTAGCAGCTGCGCTGTTTTTATATACACAAAGACCGCTCGCTGCAATGACGAATCTCTCGCTCGCGCTGTTCAATCTGCTGCCGTATCGCAGTACGGACGGCGGCACGCTCATTTATGCGCTGCTGGAGCATTTTCATACCGCTGATGCACCTGAGAAAATCAACGCAGAATGGAAACTTTTATGGATTTCTGCAACTGCTGTTTATATCGCATTGTTCAGTATTTACAGGCTGTGGAATCCATCGCTGGCGGCAATGTTGGTTTTTTTGGTCATCTCTGAAATCATGGCAGATTTTTGATTGCATTTGTAACTTTTTTGTGGTATAATGATAGGCAGAAATTTGAATTTTCCGCGAAAGGACGAAATAAATGCCGCAGGAAAAAGAATTTATGATCGGACCTGTCCAGTACACGCTGCGCGAAAACGGAACCGCAGCGGTCACAGGCTGCCTCCCGATTGTCACGAAAGTGGAGCTGCGCTCGCTTGTGCATGGCGCAATTGTGACGGAAATAGGCGAAAAAGCTTTCTGTCAGGATCATTTGCTGGCTGAGGTCGTATTCCCGAATACGCTGCAAAAAATCGGAAAAGAGGCGTTTTGCGGGTGCGAATCACTTCGAAAAATGGAGCTCCCCGACGAGATCTCCGAACTGGAAGATTGCTGCTTCGGGCAGTGCTTTCAACTGCGCGAGGTGCATTTTCCCAAGCAGCTACGTGTAATTGGTGAGTATGCGTTCAAGGACTGCATCTCGCTGGGCAAAATCGAAATTCCCGCCGGCTGCACCGAGATCGCACACAACGCGTTTGAGGAATGCCCCAGTCTGACCGAATTCGTTGTTGATGACGAAAATGACGTATATACGTCCGTTGATGGCATCCTTTATACCAAGGATATGTCGCTGCTGCTGCGCTGCCCCGAAAGCCGCCGCCTGCCCGTCACGCTGGCTTGCGGCATGGAGTTTGCCCGCGAGGCGTTCGACCGCTGTATGTGGCTCCCTGCCATCGAGGTCGAGGAGGGACATCAACGATATTCCAGTATCGACGGCGTTTTGTATAATGCGGAGGGCGACACGCTCGAACTGCTGCCGCAGGGTAGACGCAAGCCGCTGCACCTCACTGCCGAAATTATCGACATCTCCGATATCGCACTCGACCAGAGCTTTATGCCCGTTCAACAGATTCTCGAGGACGGAATGGTCGATTTTGCGTGGATCGACTGCTGCTCGCTTCAGCCGTTTGATGTGGACGCCGATAACCCTGCTTTCAGCGATGTGGACGGCGTGCTCTATGACAAGGAACAGACTGTGCTGATCGCGTGTTTTGGCGATTTTGAAGGCGTTTTGCAGATCCCGGATACTGTGACCGTGATCGACTGCGGTGCGGTTTCCGGCTGCGGAAAAGTTACAGGCGTGATTTTGCCGGATGATCTCCAAATTATTGATAATGCGGCGTTTTCAGGCTGCGTTGCGCTCGAATCACTGGACGTGCCCGCTTCTGTTACCGAAATCGGGATGGAGGCGTTTTTAAGCTGCTTTGCTCTACAAAAACTCACCATTCGCGGCATGAATACCACAATCGGCAAGGACGCACTCATGGGTTGCCTGAATGTTTCCATTTGCGCCCCAGTCGGCAGCGCGGCGGAACAATACGCGGCAGAATGGGATGTACCGTTTGAACCGCTTACCGAAGAATAAGGGAATACAAAAAATACGAAGGAAGGAGAATTTCGATGCTTCATATTGTGTACGGCGGCGCAGGCTGCGGAAAATCAGAGTACCTCATGCATCAGCTCAAAAAGGACGCAGAAGCAAATAAAATCGTGCGGACGATGGTGCCTGAACAGTTCGCTTTTACCTACGACAAACGCCTTTACGCGCTTCTGGGCGCAAAAGCATTCAATCTCTGCCGCACGGGCAGCTTTCGCTCATTGACCTCTGAAGTGCTTGCCGGTATTGCCGCCGAACCCCGAGATGCCGCAGATGATGTCGTGAAAACTGTGGTGCTGCATCGAATTCTGCAACGGCTTGCCACTGACCACGCCCTGCGCTTCTACGGCGGACAGGCGGACAAGCCCGCCTTCTTTGCCGAGCTGCAAACCCAACTCAACGAGTTGATGCAGTCCGGCGCGACCCCCGAACAACTTGCCGCTGCCGCCTCGCACACGCAAGGCGTTTTACCTGAGAAAATTCTCGATATTGCCCGCGTTTATGCGGATTATCTGGACGAGCTGGAACGACGCGGTCTGCGCGATACCCTGCGGGATACCGTCACCGCAGCAGCCGCTGCCGATGGCTGTGACTTTTTGCGCGGATGTACGATGTTTTTAGACGAGTACGAATCGTTTACCGGCGACCAGTACATCATGCTGGACGTCATTTTGCGCAGCTGCGATGACGTCTGGATCGCGCTGCGTACCGATCACCCCGACGCGCCCGACTACTCACGCTTTGATGCTGTCAACCAAACCTGCCGCAGATTGCGACGTATGGCAAAAAGCACGAATATAGAAGTAAAACTGCACCCGATGAACGAGCCGCTGCGCTTCGATTCGCCCTCGCTGGCGCACCTCAGCAGGCATATCCTCACGGCGCAGCTGCCTGCGTATCAGGGCGCGGACTGCGCGGTGACCGTTTGTGAGGCACGCGATGCAACTCTCGAAGCCGAGTACACTGCCGCCTCCATCCGCAGGCTGCTGATGAACGGTACCGCGGCACGCGATATCATGGTGGTCACACACGATTTGTCGCTCTACGGCGCACTTCTGGAGCCTGCCTTCGTGCGGTACGATATCCCGTTTTTTATGGATCTGCGCCGCAGCGTGCTGCATACGGCGGTGATGAAACTTCCGCTTTGCCTCTTGCAGCTTGCGCATCGCACCACGACAGACCAGATCTTGCTCTACCTGAAAACACAGCTTTCTTCGCTGCATCCCGCACAGGCGGCTGCACTCGAAAATTACGCTTTTACGTGGGATATTGACGGAGAACAGTGGGAACGCCCGTTTGCCGCCGAAACCGACCCCGAAGGGCATATCGAACAGATCCGTCAGCAGATCATGGAGCCGATTTTGAAACTCCGTGCCCGCTGCGGCGGCGGAAATCGCGCGGTTTCCGGCGCAAAACTCTGCGAGGCACTCTACCTTTGTATGGACGCGGAGGACATCCCCATGCGCGTGGGCGGTCTGGCGCAGCGCATGAAGGACGGCGGCGATATCACCGGCGGTCGCGCTCTGCGCAGGCTTTGGAATCGCTTTACCGAACTGCTGGACGCACTCCATGACGCGCTTGCCGAAACGGACGTCACCCCCTTGCAGCTCGCTGACCTGCTAACCACGGTTTTACGCGGAAATCAAATTCCTGTGCCGCCACAGATGCTCGATGCCGTGACTGTACAAAGTGCCGCTGCTGCCCGCTACGATGCTCCTAAAATCGTGTTCGTCCTCGGCGTCAACGAAGGCGCTTTCCCTGCCGATATTCAGAGCGGCGGCTTCTTTTCTGAGCAGGAACGCACTTTCCTCGCTGAACAAGGCGTCGAACTTTCCCGCTCCGTCCGCGACCTCTGCGCAGACGAGCGTCTGATCGTTTGTAAAACACTTGCCGCGCCCTCGCAGCACCTCTACCTTTCCTACCCGCTGAGCGATGAGTGCGGCAATCACCTCAACCCATCCTCGGTTTTTGCGCAGATCCGTCAACTGCTGCCCAATCTGCATTTTGTGTACGCTGATGACATGGGCGCGGATTTCTACGTATCTACGAAAGCTGCGGCGTACTACAGCTTCGTGCAGGACTATGCCGTATCAAAGGCAGAACGCGAAACTGTCCGCAAAATGCTCGAAAACTCCGCGGAGGACGCCGCCAGACTCGAAAGGCTGCGCCGCACCTCCGACCCGACCCGCCTCCGCGTTTCCAAACGCGAAACCATGCGTCTGCTCACCGGCGACAATCTGCACGTTTCCCAAACACAGATCGAAAATACCATGCAGTGCCCGTTCAAAGCGTTTTGCGCAAACGGACTAAAGCTGTATTTACGTAAAAAACAAACCATCAACGCAATGTCCGTCGGCAACCTTGTCCACTACTGCATGGAACAGCTTTTTCTGCTCCATCCCGACCGCGATTCCTTCCTCGCTATGACCGAGGCGGAACTGCAATCACACGCGAACACCTGTGCCGCCGACTTCCTCCGAAACGAACTGGGCGGCGAAAACGGTCGTCCGCAGCGGTTTTTACAGCAGTACGAGCGGCTGACACACCGTATGACCGCACTGTTACTGCACACGCAGGCGGAAATGCGGCAATCAAAATTTTCTCCCGATGCGTGCGAATTGGTCATCGGAAAACTGGGCGACAACGTGGGCACTGCCCCCTATCAGCTCAGACTTGCAAACGGCATGACCCTCACCCTCAACGGAAAAATTGACCGCGTGGACCTCTGTGAATTGGACGGACAACAATATCTCCGCATTGTGGACTATAAAACAGGCGCAAAGGAATTTACCCTCGCAGACATCTACTACGGGCTGAATTTGCAGATGCTGCTCTATTTATTCGCTCTGCTCGATGACCCGTCACTGTACGCCGATGCCGCCCCTGCCGGTGTGCTGTATATGCCCGCAAATGCGCCAAAACCCAATCGCGCCCGCGATGACGCCCAATCCCTTGCGGAATACGTCAACCAGTATTTCCGCATGAGCGGTACGGTGCTGTGCGACAGGGGAATCCTCTCCGCAATGGAGGAAAATATCGCAGGTGTGTACATCCCTGCACAGCTTTCCTCCGACGACACGGGCGAGGGGACTCCGAAACTGACTAAGGATTCCCAAGTGTTTACGACCGAACAATTGCTGCGTTTGCGCGGCTACGTGGAAGAATTGGTCGCGCAAACCATGCAGCAATACGCGGAAGGCGAAATCACGCCAAGCCCGATGGTGAAAAATAACAGCAGCTGCGAGTTTTATGTGGATGCCTGCCACTACTGCGACTACCGCGGCATTTGCGGCGTGGATGCCGATTCCTCTGCGCTTTGCCGTGTCAACGATACCGAAAAGAACGTACTTGCTGAAATGCAGAGAATTATGGACGGAGAGGAGGCACTGTCATGAGCTGGACACCCCAACAGGAAGCCGCCATTACCGCAAGAGGCGCATCCCTCGTCGTCAGTGCGGCGGCGGGAAGCGGTAAAACTGCCGTTCTCGTGGAACGACTCATCCGCCTGCTCGCCGATACCGAACAGCAGACCCCCGCAGAACGCCTCGTGGTCGTCACGTTTACCAACGATGCCGCCGCCGAAGTCCGTATACGCCTGCACATCGCTCTGGGGCAGAAACTCGAATCCGAACCCGAAAATGACTGGCTGCGCCGTCAGCAGACGATGCTGCAAAGCGCACATATCTCCACAATCCACAGCTTTTGCTTCGATTTGCTCCGCGAACAGTTCGCAAATGCCGGCATTTCCGCCGGCTGCCGCGTGGTCGATGAGGTCGAGGAGAATTTGCTGCGGCAGGAAACCGTTTCTGCTGTCATGGAGGCGTTCAGCAAAGATGCCGTCCATGACCCGAATATCGCAAAAGAACAGAAAATGCTCATAGATGCGTTCTGTTCGGGCGACGACAGTAACCTCGAAACTCTCATTCTCGACCTCTATCGGTGCGTCGAGGAAGCTCCGTTTGGCGAGGAAATGCTCGCGGATGCCGCAAAAGCCTGTCAGGATGGACGAATGCAAAAAGCTGCGTTTGAACAAATCACTGAGAAACTGGAAAACACGAAAATACTGCAAAATCGGGCGATGGAACTGCTGTCTGCCATCGGCACGGACAAGCAGATCGCTGTGCTGGCTGACGAGATCACCCTCACGGACCGTCTTTGCGGTGCGCTCGGCGCGGGCGATACCGAACAGCTCGCAAATTTGCTCGCAGGTATGAAGTTTGCAACTCTGTCCCTCCCGCGCAAAGCTGAGGTCGCCGAAACTGCCGCAATGGTGAAAACCTTGCGAAATCGCGCAAAAGACATTTTGAAAGAACTCGCGGAACTCAAAGTCCCGCTGCAATTCGCAAATGAGGATCTCCCAAGACATACCGAACTCCTCACGGCTCTCGCAAAGCTCGTATCTGCGTTTGATTCCGAACTGTGGGAACGCAAACAGGAACGCGGCGTCATCGGTTTTGGCGATGCCATGCGCAGAGTTCTCAGGCTGCTTGCCGTCCGCGACGAAAACGGCAAAATTTCTAAAACACCACTCGCAGAACAGCTCTCCGAACAGTACGCCTGCATCATGATCGACGAATTTCAGGACGCGAATAATCAGCAGGACCTCATTTTTCGTATGCTTTCCCACGGCGGTGACGCCGATCACTACGGCGATAACCTCTTTGTCGTCGGCGACAGCAAACAGTGCATTTATCGCTTCCGCAACGCAAATCCGAAGAATTTCTACCGCGCCATGCGAGAGGGTACACCTTATGTATCACCTGATTTACACGAAAATACGTGTATTCATCTCAACTGCAATTTCCGAAGCGCACAGGAGGTCGTAGCGTTTGTCAACGCCGTGTTTTCTCCCCTCATGACCGAACAGGTCGGCGAAATTGACTACGACGATACCCAGAAACTCGTGCAGGGAAAGGATTTTCCGGACGCCGACAGACCCGTCGAACTGCTGCTGCTCGCGGGGGCGCGTGCCTCGGATGCTGGCGAACCTGCCGCGGTCGCAGAACGCATTGCCGAACATTTGAAAAATGGGACCCCTGTTGCTGACAACGGCATCCTTCGCCCGTGCAGACCCAAGGATTTTCTCATTTTATTGCGTACTTCCACGCAAATGCCTGCCTACGCCAAGGCACTCGCGGACGCCGGCATCCCTGTATCTTCCATTGAACAGGAGGGTTACCTCGGTTCATCGGAAATTACGCTGTTGCTCGATATCCTTCGCGCAGTCGATAACCCGCTGCTCGATACCGCCGTTGCTGCCGCCATGCTTTCCCCGATGTTCGGCTTTTCTGTGGACGACCTCATCGCCGTGCGCGTTTGTGAGCGGAAACGACATCTGTTTCACGGTTTGCAGACCCTCGCGGCAGATGATGACACCTCTGCTGAACTTCGTACAAAATGTGAGCAGTTCCTTGCTTTCCTTGAGTCGATGCGATTGTTTTCCGCCATGGAAACACCCGAACAACTCATTCGCCGCATCTATCAGCAGACCGACTTTCTCGGTCTTATGCAGATGTCGGAAAACGGAAATCAGAAAAAATCGAATCTGCGTGCTTTGACAACATACGCAAGACAGTTTGAGGAAAACCGCGGCGGCGGACTTTCCGCATTTTTACGCTATCTGGACGCTATTATTTCGCATAAGAGCGATTTTAAAACAAACAGCGCACCTGCCGTTTCCGAGGACGTCGTTACGCTGAAAACCATTCACAAATCCAAGGGCTTGGAGGCACCGTTTGTTGTCCTCGCACACAGCGATACCGCTTTTTCCAGTAAAGACAAGCAAAAAATGTTCCAGTTCCACGCGGAACTCGGCTTCGGATTCAAGCTGCATGACCCCAAAAATCTGACCTACGGCGCGACTTTGCCTTACGCCGCCATCCTGGAACGCAGTCAGCGGGAGGCACTCAGCGAGGAATTGCGTTTGCTCTACGTTGCCCTGACCCGTGCGCGGGAACGCCTCATTTTGCCCATTGTTTACAGCAAATCTTATACCGAAAAGGCGGACGGCTACGCGCTGGAGCAGATGGCGTTTGACGGGCAGACCCGTGCGCTGACTGCTTCTGCCGGTTCCATGCGCGACTGGCTCATCATGGTGCTGATGCGGAACCCCGCCTGCGAAATGCTCCGCCGCACGTTTGCATCGGAACGGGATGTGGATGACCGTTTGCCTGTACTCTCCATTGCTGCAAGCATCCAGGAAGATACCGAGGAACAGGGGGACGAAAATGCCGTAGATGCGGAGGATTCGACTGCATACGATGAAAAACTCCTTGCGGTCATCGAGCAGAACTGCGCATGGCACTACGACAGCTTGCAGGCGACTTTGCCCGCAAAATACGGCGTTTCTGAAATCGCACACGGCGAGGATTTCAGTACGCCGCTGCGCAGACCCCTCTTTGTTCGCGAGCGGCACGGACTTTCCGGTGCGGAGCGCGGTACCGCAATGCATACCTTTATGCAGTACGCTGATTTTCAAGCTGCTGCTGAAAATATCCATACAGAGGCGGACAGGCTGCTTTCCCTCGGCAGATTGACCGAGAAACAGGCGAAAGCTGTCAAAATGTCCACACTTGCGAAGTTCTTTGAATCGGAACTGTATCAGAGAATCACACGGGCAGATCATCTCTCACGAGAGGAAAAATTTACCGTGCGCCTTTCCGATTTGCAGCTCGACGGCAACCTCAGAGAATTGGGCGAACAGTACGCCGGCACCGAGGGTATGCTCATCGGCATCATGGACCTTGTGTTCGAATCAGCAGGCAAAATTGTCCTCGTGGACTACAAGACGGACCGCGTTTCTGACGCATCTGCGCTGTTAGAACGATATACCGAACAACTGCGGCTCTACGCGCAGGCTTTGAAATTGCTCCGCGGGAAACCTGTCGCCGAATGCTGGCTTTACTCGTTTACTTTACAGAAAGCCATCCCCGTTTCGCTGTGAGGTATGGTTATGGAATTCGATAATATGCTGTATTTGCGAGAAATTTCTCTCAAATCCATGCCGACTGACTATACCGCAAGGCTGCCTGTGGTCAGGACTTTGCAGGAACATCCCCTCGTGCTGCATCAGCCTGTGACCTTCCTGGTCGGCGAAAACGGTACGGGAAAATCTACGCTTTTAGAGGCGATTGCCGTTGCGGCAGGATTTCACGCTGAGGGCGGTACCCGCAATTTTAACTTCTCCACCTGCGATGACTACTCCGCTCTTTTCTCGCATTCACAGTTCCTGATCGCAACCCATTCCCCGATCCTGACGGCGTTCCCGAATGCGGAAATTCTCGAACTGGACGAACACGGCTTTCGTCCGGTCAACTATCAGGATGCCGAAAACTATCGTATCACCAAGCAATTCCTCGATAACCCCGCACAGATGCTGCATCATCTGCTGCGGGATAATTAAAGGAGGTTTTTCTTATGGACGTTTTGGATAAACTGCGCAATGCAATCGCAGAAGCACGCAAAATGGTGTTTTTCGGAGGCGCCGGCGTTTCAACGGAAAGCGGCATCCCCGATTTCCGCAGCGTGGACGGGCTTTACAATCAGAAATACGATTTTCCGCCCGAAACTATCCTCAGTCATCGCTATTTTATACGCAATACCGAGGATTTCTTCCGCTTTTACCGCGACAAGATGCTCTATCTCGACGCGCAGCCAAACGCCGCGCACCGAAAACTCGCGCAGTGGGAACAGGAGGGCAAACTGACCGCTGTGATCACGCAGAACATTGACGGTCTGCACCAGAAAGCAGGCAGCAAAAAGGTTCTGGAACTGCATGGCAGCGTGCTGCGCAACTACTGCATGGACTGCGGCGAACCCTATGATGTGACTGCCGTGACGGAAAGTAACGGCGTGCCAAAATGCAGTAAATGCGGCGGAATCATTAAACCCGATGTGGTGCTTTATGAGGAATCCCTCAACGATGCGGTCATGGAGGAAGCCATCCGATGCATTGCCGAAGCCGACCTGATGATCATTGGCGGCACCTCGCTGGCAGTGTACCCTGCGGCGGGTCTTGTTCGCTATTTCCGCGGTAATACGCTCGTTTTGTGTAACCGCGACGAAACGCCCTACGACAGCAACGCCGATATGATCGTGCGTGACAAAATCGGCGAGGTGTTTTCGAAACTGTAACACCCGTGAAGCGTTCCATCATCAAGAAAGATGAAGATTTCTTTCGCTTTTCCTTGACATTTCATGTATGATTTAGTATAATATAGTAAATACTATATTTCCGAAAGGATTTTTGCATATGCTCCGACACCGCGCATCAAACAGCAATTTGCCCCCAAAACGCAGAAATCTCGCGAAAACGCTGAAAATTCTCTGCGGCATCTCTTTTCTGCTCGCTTTGACCTGCACCCTCTGGTTTACCCTGACGCAGAGTCGCTCCGCAACCGTTGACCTCAAAAAAGTGAAGCTCATGCAGCTTGACCCCCCTGAAGACGGCGACCCCATTGCCATCATGCACACCACCTGCGGCGACCTCACCTACCTGCTCTATCCTTCCGAGTGTCCGAATGCCGTCGAAAATTTTGTGCAGCTTGCCGAAAACGGAACCTACGACAATACTTACATCTTCCGCGTGGAACAGGGCATCTTTTTTGCCGGCGGCGCTCCCAATCCCGATGGCTCTCTCTCAGACGAGATCTCCAATGACGCCCCGCAGGAATCCGTCAGGCAGGAAATTACTCCGACCATGTGGCCGCTCCGCGGTGCGCTCTGTGCGCTCAAAACAAAATCGGACGGCGGATTTTTCCGCACACTGGCGGGAAAACAGGTCAGCTATAATGGCAGCCGATTCCTCGTTGCAAACAGTATCTCCATGACCGATGATATCATCGAGGGACTGAAATCACAGGGCGAGGATAACATTGTCGCACAGGCGTTTATCGAGCACGGCGGCATCCCAAATTACGCACAGCAGATCACCGTTTTCGGTCAGCTTTTCGAGGGCTTTGATGTCCTCGATGCCATTACCGATGTAGCGCTGCAAGGCGAGGAGGGCAGCTATCGCCCTGCGGAGGATATTTTGATCACATCCGTCGAAATCGGCGAATATGCAGCAAAGTCGTGACTTTTGCGAATGTTTGTTCGGCAAATTCGAAAAGAATTCTTAGGAAAAAGTTACAAAAAAGTTAAAATTCGCTTTACAAAGCAGGAATATCATGGTATAATACCTATATATGTATTGTCTGTTTTAGATAAAGGAGCTTTTTACTATGCGTACCGCATTGATTTCTAAAATTGCAGCTGTTGCTGTTTGCGCTTCCCTTTCCTGCTGCTCGCTGAGTGCCTGCGGTCCAAAGGAAGTTGCCCTCGATAAAGAGGCAATCCTCAACTTCACGGCACCCGAACAGGATGAGGAAATTGCCGTCATTACCATTAAGGATTACGGCGATGTCAAAATCAAATTATTCCCCGAACAGTGTTCGAAGGGCGTTGAAAACTTCAAGACCCTGATCCAAAACGGCTACTACGATGAACTGATCTTCCATCGTGTCATCGACGGCTTTATGATCCAGGGCGGTGACCCTACCGGTACGGGCGGCGGCGGCGATGACTGCTGGAATGACGGCGGCTTCGCGCAGACCATTTCCCCGAACCTCCATCACTTCGTTGGCGCGGTTGCTTATGCAGTCAACCCGCAGGAGCTTCTGAACGGCAGCCAGTTCTATATTGTCACGGGCGATCAGGCAGATTCGGCTACTGTTCAGCAAATCGGTCAATACTATCAGAAAACTTTCTCCAGTGCAGTCACCAACCTTTATAACGCTTTTGGCGGCTCACCACATCTGGACGGCGATTACGAGATCTTCGGACAGGTGTTCAGCGGTCTGGAATACTGCCTTGATATTCAGAAGGTCAAGACAGATGCAAACAATAAGCCCACAAAACAGGTCGTGATCGAAAAAGCACAGATCGTCAAGTATGACGGCAGCGGCGTGAACTACCTCAACTATAAGGGCGAACCTACCGTCGCGGATGTCCCAAACACGAAATAAAGGATGATGAATCCCATTGAATACGTCAAGCGGAGTATACACCAATTTAAAAATAAAGAAAAAGTATGCTTCGAACTACAAACCACAGAGAGAACAAGGAGAGACAACCGTGAAAACATCTGACAGATTTGTCATCCACGGTGGCAGAAAACTGAGCGGCGAAGTGGAAATCAGCGGCGCGAAAAACGCTGTTGTTGCCATTCTGCCTGCCACGATTCTTTGCGATGAACCGTGCGTGATCGAAAACGTCCCCGACATCAGTGATGTCACGATTACACTGCAAATTCTTAAAGAACTGGGCGCAAAAGTTGAATGTCTGGGTCCGCACACCTACCGCGTGGACGCCACAGGCATCAAAAGCTGCTGCGTACCCTACGAAAGTGCAAGAAAAATGCGTGCATCCTACTATTTCATGGGTGCATTGCTCGGAAAATACGGTCATGCGCGTGTTTCTATGCCCGGCGGCTGCCCCCTCGGAACACGCCCCATCGACCAGCATGAGAAAGCGTTCCGTAAACTGAGTGCCGTTTGCGTCACAGACCGCGGTATGGTAGATATCACCACTCCAAACGGTCTGATCGGCGACCATATCTTCTTTGATGTGGTTACGGTCGGTGCTACCATGAACGCAATCCTCGCTGCCGTCAAGGCGAAGGGCCTGACCGTCATTGAGAATGCTGCCAAGGAGCCGCATATCGTTGACCTTGCGAGCTTTTTGAACTCCATGGGTGCCGATATCATGGGCGCAGGCACCGATACCATCAAGATTCGCGGCGTGGATTATCTGCACGGTACCGAATACGCCGTCATCCCGGATCAGATCGAAGCCGGCACCTATATGGTCGCTGCTGCGGCAACAGGCGGCGATGTTCTCATCAAGAACGTCATCCCGAAACATCTGGAGTCGATCATCTCGGTTATGGAGAAAATCGGCGTTCACATTGATCAGTATGACGACAGCGTCCGCGTCAGCGTGGACGGTCCGCTCGTCAAAACAAGCGTCAAAACAAGACCGCATCCCGGCTTCCCTACCGATATGCAGCCCCAGATCTCTGCTCTGCTTTGTCTGGCAGAAGGCACCTCGATGATCAAAGAGGGCGTATCTGAACAGAGATTCCAGTATGTGGACGAGCTTCGCCGCATGGGCGCGGATATTCAGGTGGACGGTAAGGTCGCTGTCATCGAAGGTACCGGAAAACTGAGCGGCGCACCGGTCAAAGCTTGCGATTTGCGCGCAGGTGCTGCTCTCATGATCGCTGGTCTGGCTGCAAGCGGTGTCACTTATGTTGAAGATATTTTCCACATCGAGCGCGGTTATGCCGATATGGAAGGCAAACTCCGTGCGCTTGGTGCGGAAATTACGAAAGAATACGGCACTGTCAGCAACGCTGAACAGGAAGCAAATGTTGGTTAATGCAAAGCAAAAAGGGCGAAGTAATTCGCCCTTTTTTATATGAAAATAGAAAGGATCGCAAAACGTATGGCTCGTATTTACTCGCTGTTCAGTTCCAGCCGCGGAAATGCAACGTTTTTAGGTACACCGCACGGCGGCGTTCTGATCGACGCAGGTGTGACTTACCGTAAACTGGAAGCCGCTATGGATCGCTGTGGACTGCCTATGGATGCGATTCAGGGTGTTTTTGTGACGCATGACCACTCCGATCATATCCGCGGGCTGAAAGCACTCTCTGCAAAGCTGCATATCCCGATTTACGCCCAAAGCCGCACGCTTCGCAATCTGATTGATTCCGAGGAACTTGCTCCTTCTGCTATCCTTTCGGAAATCGGCAGCGGCAGCATCGCCATTGCAGATATGCAGTTGACTGCCTTCAATACCCCGCACGATACCGAACAAAGCTGCGGATATCGCATTGAAATGCCGGATGGACGGATCTGCGCGGTTTGCACAGACCTCGGGCATATCACAAAAACCGTTGAGGACGCGCTGACCGGTTGCAATCTCGTGCTGCTGGAGGCAAATTACGACGAGCAAATGCTCAAAAACGGTCCGTATCCACCATATGTCAAGGCGCGGATTTTGTCCGAAAACGGACACCTTTCCAATAAAGACTGCGCGGCACAGGCAATCAAATTGCTGCAAACTGGTACCACACGACTGCTGCTGGGACACCTGAGTCAGGAAAATAACCGCCCCGAACTTGCCGACCATGTCGTATCATCGGCATTGACGGGTTTTGTGCGCGGGCAGGATTATCTGCTGGAAGTCGCAAAAGTCGAAACAACAGGGGAGATGACCGTATTTTGATGCACCTTAGACTGATTACCGTTGGAAAATTAAAGGAGCAATGGCTCCGCGACGGCTTCGATGAGTACGCAAAGCG
This sequence comes from Oscillospiraceae bacterium, assembly GCA_045600205.1. Lineage (GTDB taxonomy): Bacteria > Bacillota > Clostridia > Oscillospirales > Ruminococcaceae > Firm-04. The sequence goes on from JAZRXM010000023.1 coordinate 39,304, forward strand.
TTTGCAGCGGTACTGCAAGGCGGAACTGGTGGAATTGCCGGAAGCAAAACTATCGGAAACGCCCTCCGCAGCGGAAATTGCTGCCGCGCTGGATGCCGAGGGAAAGGAAATCCTCAAACGCTGTGAGGGATGCGTCATTGCGATGTGTATTGAGGGCAAGCTGTTGTCCAGTGAACAACTTTCTAAGAAAATGGACGATTTTGCACAGAAAAGCGGTACGGTGTGCTTTGTGATCGGCAGCAGCTTCGGTTTACATGAGAGTGTCAAACAACGCGCTGATCTGCGGCTTTCCATGTCGCCAATGACGTTTACGCATCAGATTGCACGCGTGCTGCTCATGGAGCAGATCTATCGCGCCTATCAGATCTCAACGGGCGGCAAGTACCATAAATGAGGTGCCTGCGGCGTTGATAATGGGAAGGAGTCCCCATAATAAATGCATCGCAGATACAACTATATCTAAAAATGAAAGCGTGTTCCGAGGAACACGCTTTTCTCATGTTATGCTTCTTCACGAATCTGAATGTTCGCTTCACGAAGCTGCTGCTCCGTCACCTGCGAAGGTGCGCCCAACAGCAGATCCTGCGCATTGCCGTTCAGCGGGAACGCAATGACGTTGCGAATCGTTTCTGTATCTGCAAGCAGCATGATCATACGGTCGATACCGGGTGCCATGCCTGCGTGAGGCGGTGCGCCATACTGGAATGCCGTGTAAAGTGCGGAGAATCTTGCCGCAAGCTCCTCCTCGGTGTATCCTGCCAGCGCAAACGCTTTCTTCATGATGTCTACACTGTGATTGCGGACTGCGCCGGATGCCAGCTCAATGCCGTTGCAGACCAAGTCGTACTGATATGCCAGAATCTCCAGCGGATCCTGATTGTTCAGCGCGTCCAGACCACCCTGCGGCATCGAGAACGGGTTGTGCGTGAAGTCCAGTTTGTGCGTTTCTTCGTTGATCTCGTACATCGGGAAGTCAACTACAAAGCAGAAACGGAATGCGTCTTTCTCAATGAGATCGAGGTTTTCACCCAGCCATGTACGGATCTGTCCTGCATAGCTGTCTACGATCTTGGCGGTATCGGAAATGAAGAAGATGGTTTCGCCCTCTTTGATGCCAGAAATCTTGCGGATCTCTGCACGCTGCTCATCGGTCAGGAATTTGTCAATCGGTCCCTTGAAAATGTCGCCTGCGGCTGTCAGATAGCCCAGACCCTTCATGCCGATGGATGTTGCAAATTGCAGCGAATTTTCAAAGAATTTCTTCGAGCAGGCAGAGCAGTCTGCCACAATACCACGGACAGGACGTCCTTTGAATGCCTTGAACTCAACATTTGCAAAGAAATCAGTCAGGTCAATGATCTCCAGCGGGTTGCGCAGGTCAGGCTTATCACTGCCGTACTTGAGCATGGACTCGCGGTAGGTGATGCGGCGGAACGGTGCGTCGGAAATCTTCTTATCGCCTGCAAATTCCTTGAAGGTCTCAGAAATGACCTTTTCGCAAACTGCCAGTACTTCATCCTGTGTTGCAAACGCCATTTCAAAGTCAAGCTGATAGAATTCTCCGGGTGAACGGTCCTGACGGGCATCTTCATCACGGAAGCAGGGCGCGATCTGGAAATATTTGTTGAAGCCGGATACCATCAGCAATTGCTTGAACTGCTGCGGTGCCTGCGGAAGTGCATAGAACTTACCCTTGTGCTTGCGGCTCGGTACCAGAAAATCACGGGCACCCTCAGGAGAAGATGCAGTCAGGATCGGTGTCTGGATATCAAGGAAGCCCATATCCTCCATCTTCTTGCGCAGATAGGAGATGACGCGGGAACGCAGCACGATGTTGTTGTGCAGTGCGGGGTTTCTGAGGTCGAGGTAGCGGTACTTCAGACGGACTTCCTCACGGGTTTCGTGGGAATCTGCCGGGCTGAACGGCAGCATGGATTTGCAGGGTCCGAGCAGTTCCATCTCGGTGACATGGACCTCTACATAACCCGTTGCCAGCTTGGCATTGACGGTTTCTGCGTCACGCTCGACTACCTTACCGGTAACGCTGATGACGGACTCTCTGCCGATGCCTTCGAGCTTGGAGCCGTCCTGAAATACGACCTGTGTGATGCCTGTTTCGTCACGAAGGTCCAGGAAAATGACGCCGCCGTGGTCGCGGATGGTGTCAACCCAACCTGCAAGAGATACGGTCTGACCGATGTTTTCTTGACGCAGGTCGTTGCACATGACAGTGCGGTACATAGTGAATTCCTCCATTCAATTTGCGGACAAAATAAAAAACGCCCCAAAGCATTCCGCAGCCGCCTGCGCAATACTTCGGGACGAGCATTTCATATCTGAAAAACCCGCGGTGCCACCCGAATTAACGAACCGAGATCCGTTCTCTTTTATGGGGCATTTTGTGGGATGCTTCGCGGGAATCCCGCAAAGCCCTGCATGGTGTATGCAGGCGAGTGTTGCCGCTGCTGATACTTTCCGCGGCAGTGCTTTCAGCCTGTGGCACTTGCCTCTCTGGTCGGATTTCCGTGGAGCAGGGGTCTCTGCATTTTATTTTATGCAGTTTTCGGCGATTTGTCAAGGGGTTTTGGCACGGTTTTCGGATTTCCTCAATTTTCACAAAAACCACGCATTCATCTGATTTCTGCTTGTAGAAAAAGTTGAGCGGGCGCATCCCGCTTTGCTTTTGACGAAATCCCTATGTCTGCATCGGTTCATGGCGCTTATTTTGTCACCGCTGCGCCGAAAAACAGGTTGCACTTTCCGAGAAAATATGCTATAATAAAAGTTGAAACCTATTTTTGTAAGAACGGAGGCGACGCAATGCGCATCTTCAATGCTTTGCTGATGCCCATGGACGGCTCAGACCCGTTTCACGGCTGGATTGACGTCACAAACGGGAAAATCTCTGCCATCGGACACGGTGACTGCTCCCATTTCGATACCGACCTTGACGCGCAGGGCGGTACGCTGCTGCCCGGATTCCTCGATATCCACACCCACCTCGGCATCATCGAGGACGGCATGGACTTCGAGGGCGACGACTGCAACGAGGCAACGGAACCTTTTACTCCGCATTTGCGCGCAATGGATGCCATCAACCCGTTTGATTCCTGCTTTATGGATGCCGCAAACCGCGGAATTACAACCGTTTTATCTTGCCCCGGCAGCGCAAATCCCTGCGGCGGCAGTATCCTTGCCATGAAAACAGTCGGCTGCATTGTGGACGATATGGCTCTGAAAACAGTCGGGATGAAATTTGCACTGGGCGAAAATCCCAAAACCGTTTACGACCACCGCGACGAAATGCCCGTCACACGTATGGCGACTGCTGCCATTATCCGCGAGGGACTCAAAAAAGCACAGCGATATCAGGAGGATCTGGAAGCCGCGCAAAAGGACAGCGACCTTACTCCGCCTGAACTCGATATGAAATGTGAGGCACTGCTGCCGATCCTGAGCGGGGAACAGATCGCATTTTTCCACTGTCACCGCGCCGACGATATGGCGACTGCCATGCGCATTGCAAGGGAATTTTCCCTCAAACTCGTGCTGATTCATGCAACGGAAGGTTACCGCATTGCCGATACGCTCGCAAAAGCGCAGGTTCCTGTCATTGTCGGTCCGCTCATGGGTACGCGCTGCAAGCCCGAACTGCGCGGTATGCATATCGAAAATGCCGCAAAATTACAGGCGGCAGGCGTCAAAATGGCAATCTGTACCGATCATCCGGAAGTCCCGATCGAATATCTCCCTGCATCGGGAGTTGTTGCGAAAAACGGCGGTCTTTCGCAGGATGCCGCGCTCCGCGCCCTTACCATTGATGCCGCCGAAATCGCAGGCATCGCTGACCGCGTGGGATGCATCCGCGAGGGATCGGATGCCGATTTGCAACTATATGCACCAAATATTGACCCGCTTGCGCTGGACGCCAAACCGCTTTGGGTCATGATAAACGGCAAACGGATCTGAAATACAAAGGAGAATTTGATATGAGAGAAATCCACGTAGATACGATTACCGCGAGGATACGCGAACTTTGCATTCAGGCAAACAGTGTACTGCCGAAATCTCTGGAGGACTGTATCCGCTGCGGCAAAGAGAAAGAACAATCTCCCGCAGGCAAAAGCGTGTTTGAGGACCTGTGCGCAAACCTCGATGCTGCGCGTGAAACTGGTCTGCCGATTTGTCAGGACACGGGCATGGCTGTCATTTTCATGCGCGTGGGTCAGGATGTTCATATCATCGGCGGTGATCTCCATGAGGCGGTCAACAAAGGCGTTGCGGCAGGCTATCTGGACGGATATCTGCGCTGCTCGGTCGTCAGTGACCCGCTGGAGCGCGTCAATTCGGGCAACAATACCCCCGCCGTGCTGCATCTGGATATTGTGGCTGGCGATCAGATCGAGATCGACGTTTGCCCCAAAGGCTTCGGCAGCGAGAACATGAGCGCTCTGCGGATGTTTACGCCCGCTGCAACCGAGGACGACCTCGTGGCTTTTGTCACCGATGCGATTCGGAAAGCAGGAAGCAATCCTTGCCCTCCGATCGTGGTTGGCGTGGGCATCGGCGGCGATTTTGAAGTCTGTGCGTACCTTGCCAAAAAAGCACTCTGCCGCGATGTTGCCAAGCGCAACGAAAATCCGCGCTATGCCGCACTGGAAGCCAAAATGCTCGAATCAGTCAACAAATTGGGCATCGGTCCGCAGGGCTTCGGCGGTACCGTGACCGCCCTTGCCGTCAACATTGAACAGGGCGCGACCCATATTGCGGGACTGCCGATCGCGGTCAACGTGGGCTGCCATGTGACCCGCCACGCATCTGCTGTGATTTGACAGAAGTGCCTGCGGCGCATTTGTAATGGGACGCCGTCCCAAGCCCTGCCAAAGGGACTGTATCCCTTTGGAATCCCGTGATAGTAAGGCATCATCCGCGAAGCACATCAAAAGTTTTACTCGATTTTTTTCAAAAAATCGCGAAGTCCAGAGGCAGAGCCTCTGGTCGGAGTCCGCAGACGCCGAAATACCCTTTTCGTTCAACTAATCAGGAGGGTTTGGGAACCCTATTAAGGGGTTCCCAACGCCTTGTCTGACGCACAGAAAGGAACGAAAGAACGGAGCAGCGGTGCCTGCGGCGATGGGGAACTGCGGGGCGACCACAGGTCGCCTCTACATACAGCAAAACACCCTATGCAATTGAAACATTTTGAAAGGAGTGCATCCGATATGGAATTTCCTGAGATCCTTGCGACTGCCGATGAGATCTTTAAACTCGGTAAGCCGCTCAAAGTGTATCTCATCAGCCACAAATCCAACCATCAGACCGGTGAACTGCGCAGCTTTAAACTCGCCGTTGTTGTCAGCGATGATACCCCGAATATCTCAGAGCTGGAATGCTATCTCTATACTGCGGTGGACTGCGAATATCCCTATGACCTTGTGATCTACAAGGAAAGCGAGTGGAATACGCTTTCTGAGGATCCGTGTACTTTTGCGTGGTCCATTGCACAAACGGGGGTGCTGTTACATGGGTAGAGGATACCGCGACGGCGACAGCCGCAGATATTTCGATTGGCTCTACTACGCAGCCATTGACCTGCAATGCGCAAAAATCCTCGTGGATGACAGACATTGCTACAATCAGGTGGCGTTCCACTGTCAGCAATGTCTGGAAAAAGCCATGAAAGGCTACCTGCTCTGGAAACGGCACCGCCTCTATGACGGTCACAACCTGCCGTTCCTCTGCAAGCAGGCAATGCAGGATGATGCGAATTTCAAAAAATGGCTGCTTGCTACCACAACCATCAACCATTACTACATTGAAGCAAGATACCCCGCCGACTTTCTGCTGCAACTGGATGAGGATACCGCAGCAGATCTGATCATCACCACAAGTGATATGCTGATGTTCGTCAACAGCCTTGTGAAGTTCGATTTTGCAAGCTATCACCCGAAGAAAGCGTAATCACTGCTGCTGAAAGGAGTCAGCGTTTTCTATGAACCAGATTCAGCTTACCATTAACGGCATCCCATGCAAATGTGACGAGGGTATGTCGATTTTACAGGCTGCCCAGGCAAACGGCATCGAGATCCCGAACCTCTGCAACGATGCGTCAGTCAAGGTGTACGGCGCGTGCGGTCTTTGTACGGTCGAGGTGCTGGACGACGGCAGAGGCAATCCGATGCCGAAATTGCTGAGAGCCTGCTCTGCAAAGGCTATGAACGGCTATGTGGTTTCCTTTGACACCCAGCGCGTCAATCAGGCACGGAAAATTGCACTGGAACTGCTGATGTCAGACCACACGGGCGACTGTCAGGGTCCGTGCAGACTGAACTGCCCTGCGGGTACAAACTGTCAGGGATACGTGAAAAAAATTGCGCAGGGCGACTACCATGGTGCGGTGAAACTCATCAAGGAGAAATTGCCGCTGCCTGCCGCAATCGGGCGCGTTTGTCCGCACCCCTGTGAGGAGAACTGCCGCCGCGCTCTGGTCGAGCAGCCGATTTCCATTGCCTATCTGAAAGCGTTTGCGGCAGACAAAGACCTTGCCGCAGATCCCTACCGTGCCGTTTGCGCGCCCGATACGGGCAAAAAAGTCGCAATGATCGGCGGCGGTCCTGCGGGTCTGACGGCTGCCTATTTCCTGCGCCTGAAAGGTCACAATGTCACGATTTTTGACGCATCTGCAAAAATGGGCGGTATGCTCCGCTACGGCATCCCTGCCTATCGCCTGCCCAAAGACGTCCTCGACCGCGAAATTGACGAGATCGCAGCACTCGGCATCACCATGAAAAACAACGTGCGCATCGGCAAAGACATGACGCTTGCCGACCTCCGTGCGCAGTTTGATGCCGTGATCGTTGCAGTCGGCGCTTGGTCATCCATGGGGATGCGCTGCAAGGGCGAGGAACTGAACGGTGTCATCGGCGGCATTCAGTTTTTGCACGATATTTCCTCCGGTGAGGGCGAAATTCCCGATCTGACAGGCAAAAATGTCGCAGTCTGCGGCGGCGGCAACACCGCAATGGACGCCTGTCGTACCGCCATCCGCTGCGGTGCGGAGAATGTGTACGTCGTCTATCGCCGCACCCGTGACGAAATGCCCGCTGAGGATATCGAAATTGCGGAATCCATGGAGGAGGGCGTCAATTACAAATTCCTGACGAACCCCGACGAGATCATCGGGGAAAACGGGAATGTCACCAAGATCCGCCTGCAAGTCATGGAACTCGGTGAACCCGATGCATCAGGCAGACGCGCACCTGTCCCCGTTGAAGGCAAATTTGAGGAGCTGGACGTTGACCTCGTCATCATGGCGATCGGGCAGCGTTTGAATGCTGCAGGATTTGAGGACATCACCCTGACGAAAAAAGGTACCATTGAGGCAGACGAGGCAACATTCCTCACCAATCTGCCAAATGTTTACGCGATCGGTGACGCGACCAACAAGGGCGCAGGTATCGCAATTGCCGCCATCGGTGAGGCAAACCGCTGCGCGGAGGTCGTGGACAGTGCCCTGCGCGGCGAGATGAAACCCTATCGTGCGCCGTTTGTTTCCAAACGCGAAAATGTCACGGCAGAGGAATTTGCAGACCGTCCTAAACAGCCGCGCTGCAATATGCCGACCCGCCCTGCGGAGGTGCGCCGTCACGATTTTGCCGAAGTCAATCTGGGACTCGATGAGGAAACCGCGCAGAAAGAAGCAAAACGCTGTCTGGAATGCGGCTGCCACGACTACGACGAATGCAAGCTGATCCGATACGCCAATCAGCAGGAAATTCACCCCGAGCGGTTGGCAGGCGTCAAGAATTCTCACGGCACAGAGCGAAAACTCGTCTGCATTGAACGCAACAATGACAAATGTATCCTTTGTGCGCTCTGCGTCCGCATTTGCGAGGAACAGGCGGGCAAAGGCATTCTCGGTCTGGTCGGCAGAGGCTTCCCGACAGTCATTCGACCGGAATTTGCAGATCCTGCTGCAATTGCAGGCTGCAAGGAATGTCATAAATGTACAGATGCCTGCCCGACAGGTGCGCTGAAATTCGTACCTGCGGCAGAGTAATCAATCAGAAAGCATACAATATTTTGGAGGACATGAACATGATAGCAATTGGAAGTGACCACGCAGCAGCACGCCTGCGTACCATCGTCAAACAGTATCTGGATGAAAAACAGATCCCCTATATCGACTGCGGCACCGATGAGGCTCCCAGCGATTATCCCGTCATTGCCATCAAGGTCTGCGAGCAGATCCAGACAGGCAAGGCAGACATGGGTATTCTGCTTTGCGGCACGGGCATCGGCGTTTCCATGACCGCAAACAAGTGCAAGGGCATCCGTGCGGCAGTCTGCACCGATGAATACTGCGCAAAATATACCCGCCTGCATAACGATGCAAACGTCCTGTGTATGGGTGAACGCGTCGTCGGCGCAGGTCTGGCAAGCACCATTCTCGATGCGTTCCTGAATACCGAATTTGAGGGCGGACGTCATCAGCGCAGAGTGGACATGATGATGACTCTCGAAAAATAAAAAATACAAGAGAATATCGGATTTGAAACAGAAAAAGAGGTTCCTTATGAAAAGAAAAACAGCATTTCTGGCGACAATCGCCACGGCACTCAACTGTGTCGTATTCACTGTCCCGCAGACCGCGCAGGCGGCAACTTCCATCAAAGCGGAATTTGAGGACGGCACATTCTACGACTGTCAGTACAACGAAGGCATCACTTGGGAGCAGATCGACGAAGATGCAGAGAAAAATCCATGCGATATGACAGGCTGGTCGGGTGACGGCTACGCCTACATTGACGACAAGGATTCTTCTGTTGCGGTCAAGGTCAATGCCCCTGCGGACGGCTTCTATGCGCTGAAAATCAGTTACATTCAATGCCTCGGCATCCCGCACAAGATTCAGTATCTCTACGTCAACGGCGAAAGTCAGGGCGAAATCAATTTTACCTATAACAGCGGAAAAGGCTGGGAACTGCTCGATGCAGGCTATGTACACCTCAACAAGGGCGAGAATGAAATCAAGATCGTCAGCTACTGGGGTTACACGTTCCTCGACTACCTGCTGATCGAGGACGCTCCTGCGTATATTTCCGATTTGAGCGGCAGCCGCAAGCTCTGCAACCCCAATGCCTCCAAAGCAGCACAGAATGTGTTTGACTACCTGTGCAAGATGTACGGCAATCACATCATTTCGGGCCAGCAGGAATACTGCGGCTCGCACTGCTACAACAAAAACGCCTACGAGGTCAACGGGCAGCCGATCAACTACTTTGAGGACAACGAGGCGGAATTCGAGTATTTGCAGGAAAATACGGGCAAACAACCCGCCATCCGCGGCATTGATTTCCTGTTCTACAACACCACCGCGCCCTATATGGATGACGCCCCCGAGCGTGCCATTGCGTGGTATAAGGAAAAGGGCGGCATCCCGACTGTTTCGTTCCACTGGAATGTCCCGACCGAAAAAGGCAGCAGTACTACCGCTTTCTATGTGGAATCTACAGGAAATACGCCGTTTACCACATTCAGCATCAGTAATGCGCTGAAAGAGGGTACTTGGGAAAATGAAGTCCTGATGAAAGACCTTGATCTGCTGGGCGAACAGTTCAAAAAGCTCGCAGATGAGGATGTTCCTGTGATCTTCCGTCCGCTGCATGAGGCGGAGGGCGCATGGTTCTGGTGGGGCGCAGAGGGCCCTGAACCCTGCAAGCAGCTCTATGCGCTGATGCAGGACACTTTGATCGAGAAATACGGCTGCAACAACATCATCTGGGAGTGGACCTCCAATCCCTACGCTTCTTCGTTGGAATGGTATCCGGGCGATGACCGCGTGGACCTCGTCAGCTGCGATAAGTACAACGCGATCAACAACAGTATTCCAAACGAAAGTGCCGTATCTGCGACGTTCTATTCTCTGGTGGGCTTCACCGAGGGCGAGAAGATGGTCGCCATGAGCGAAAACGATACCATTCCCTCGCTGACCAATCTGCTCGAAGCAAAGGCAGGCTGGCTCTACTTCTGCCCGTGGTATATGACCTATCTGACACAGCTCAACAACAAGGATACCCTCAAGGAGCTGTATAACAGCGATTACTGCATCACGCTGGATGAACTGCCCGACTGGAGCAGCTATCAGGCGGATGCCCCTGTCACCCCGCCTGCCGTGACGACAACTACGACGAAGCAGCAGCCTGTCGTCACCACAACGGTCAAGACGGCAAGCAAGGTTTCTCTGCTGGGCGATGTCAACTGCGACGGCAAAGTACAGATCTCCGATGTGGTGCTGTTCAGCCGCTATATCAACGAGGAACCCGTCAAGGTCAGCGATGTGGGACTTGCCAACGCCGACTGCAATTTCGATCAAATGACGACCATGGACGATGCCACCCGCATTTTGCTCTATATCGCCAGACTGATCTCCGAGGAAGCATTCCTGAGCGGCAAATAATCCCTCACTGTTTTTGGAAAAATTCACAAAAACCAAAACAAAATCCGTCGAAAATATTTTCGGCGGATTTTGAGTTTTACTTGACAAATGATGCGGAATCATGTATAATAAATAAGCCGCATATGTATGGTTGAAGTCGAAGTGTGCCCAAATGGCGCATTTTGCACCATCCGTAGCGAGTTTATGAAAAAGGCAGGTGCATATTGAAATGTACGCAGTCATTCTTACAGGCGGCAAGCAGCTGAGAGTCGAGGAGGGCAATGTTGTCCGTATCGAGAAGCTGGACGTCGCAGCAGGCGAAACCGTTACTTTCGATCAGGTTGCAGTCATCGGTGATGAGAGCGGTCTGACCATCGGTACCCCCGTCGTCAAGGGCGCAAAGGTTACCGCTACGGTTCTCGGCAACGGCAAGGGCAAGAAGATCAACATTCTGACCTACAAGCCCAAGTGCGGACAGAAGAAGGCACAGGGTCACAGACAGCCCTTTACCCAGATTCAGATTCAGTCCATCAGCAAATAATCCATGATTCGAGCATATTTTGAAATGGTCAGCGGAAAACTCGTCGGATGCGCAGTCATCGGACACGGCGGCAATAATGCCCGCAGTCAGCAGGGGAAAATCCTCTGCGCAGCGGTTTCTTCCGCCATGCAGCTCGTCTGCAATACCCTGACCGAGTGCTTTCACGCGGAAGTCGATATCGTCAACGAACCGAGTGAAATCGAAGCTCAGAATCGTCTGGCATTTCGGATGCCAAATCCGACTGCCGAACAGTCTGAAATTTTACACGGGCTGCTGATTCATCTGCAAAATCTCGCGGAGGATTTCCACGGCGGAATCACTGTCGAGATCCTGGACGGCGATGAATCCTGAAAACAGCAGCATCATTTTGAAAACGGAGGTGCAATTCCTATGTTACGTATCAGTATGCAATTCTTCGCTCATAAAAAGGGCGTAGGTTCTACGAAGAACGGCCGTGATTCCGAGGCAAAGCGTCTTGGCGTCAAGCGCGGCGACGGTCAGTTCGTACTCGCAGGCAACATTCTCGTTCGTCAGCGCGGTACGCACATCCATCCGGGCAACAACGTCGGCATCGGCTCTGATGATACCCTGTTTGCTACCATCGACGGCAAGGTAAAGTTTGAGCGTTGGGGCCGCGACCGCAAGCGCGTCAGCGTTTACGCTGTTGAGCAGTAATGAACCTTATCCTTGCGAGAAGCAAGGCGACATCCCCTTGCTGTGACGCAGCAGGGGGATTTTCTTTGCATTTGACCTTTGAAATCCGCGGTCAAATGTCAAGCGGAAAAAACTCTCCACCATTTGACAGCGAACCGAAGGATCAGGTGATATCATGTTCGTAGATCAGGCAAAAATCCGCATTGAGGCGGGTAACGGCGGCGACGGTGCCGTCAGCTTTCACCGCGAAAAATTCGTTGCGGCGGGCGGTCCCGACGGCGGCGACGGTGGTAAGGGCGGCGATGTCGTTTTTGTCGCTGATGACAACTTTTCTTCGCTGATCGACTTCCGTTTCAAGCGGAAGTATGTCGCACAGCGAGGCGAGGACGGCTCCTCCAAACGCTGCACGGGTAAAAGTGCCCCCGACCTTGTGATCAAGGTGCCGAGAGGTACTGTCATCCGTGATGCCAAAACCGGCAGAATCCTTGCCGATATTTCGGGGGATGAGCCTGTGATTGTCGCGAAAGGCGGCAAGGGCGGCAAGGGAAATCAGCATTTCGCATCTTCTACCCGTCAGGTGCCGAGATTCGCAAAACCCGGCTTTGACGGCGAAAAAATGGACGTTCAACTGGAACTGAAACTGCTGGCAGACGTCGGACTTGTGGGATTCCCGAATGTCGGAAAATCTACGCTCATCTCTGTCGTATCTGCTGCAAAACCCAAAATCGCAAATTACCATTTCACTACGCTCACGCCCGTACTCGGCGTGGTGCGTGTGGATGAGGAAAAATCATTCGTCATGGCGGACATCCCCGGTCTGATCGAAGGCGCGGCGGATGGTGCGGGTCTTGGACACGCTTTCCTGCGCCATGTGGAACGCTGCCGTCTGATCGTTCATGTGCTGGACGTTGCAGGCAGCGAGGCGCGTGACCCCATCGACGACTTCTGCAAAATCAACACGGAACTGCAAAATTTCTCGCAATCGCTCAGCGAATGCCCGCAGATCGTTGCAGCCAACAAATCCGATCTCGCCACCGAGGAGCAGATCAACCGTCTGCGCGAGTATATCGAAGGGCAGGGACTTCCGTTTTACGTTATTTCTGCGGCTACCGTTCAGGGTACCAAGCCGCTCATCATGGAAATCGCAAAACAGCTCGAATCGCTGCCGCCCGTCAAACGGTTTGAACCCGAGGCGGCTCCCATCGAGGAGGAAAGCGGCGACCGCAAATTTACAGTCGAGGTCGTGGACGGCGTTTACTGCGTGGATGCCCCATGGATGGAGCCGATCATGCGTACCGTCAACCCCGACGACTGGTCCTCGCTGCAATACTTCGAGCGCGTACTCCGCAGCAGCGGCATCATAGACAAGCTGGATGCCATGGGCATTCAGGAGGGCGATACCGTCAGCATCGGCGGCGTGGAGTTTGACTATGTTGACTGACGCAGAGATCACTTCCCGTGAGGCAAAGCAGTATAGCCCCTTGGCACTGGCTTTTCTGGGCGACAGCGTCTACGAGCAGCTGGTACGCGAGCGGCTGCTGCGAGAGGCAAACCGCCCTGTCAATCAACTGCATGAGGCGGCTGTGGCTCATGTTCGCGCCGAATATCAGGCGGCGGCGGCTGATGCCCTTGCTGACCGACTCTCCGAGGAAGAAACCGAAATTTATAAGCGCGGACGCAATGCAAGCGGTATCAGCGTCCCGCGGCACGCTGCCGTTGCGGATTACCGAAAAGCAACGGGGTTTGAGTGCCTGTTTGGATATTTACAGCTTTGCGGACGCCGTGAACGCATCTGCGAACTGTTTGAGCTCGTGTGGGCTTGCGGTGAGCAGCCCCTCACTGAGCAGGATATCACCGAAATTCAATAAGGAGGCGTTTCCAATGTCAGGACATTCCAAGTGGAATAACATCAAGCGCAAGAAGGAAGCTACCGACGCGGTCAAGGCGAAGATTTTTACCAAAATCGGCCGTGAAATGATCGTCGTCATCAAAGAGGGCGGCCCTGACCCCAACAATAACTCCAAACTGCGTGATCTGATTGCAAAGGCAAAGGCAAATAACGTACCGAATGACAACATTGACCGTCTGATCAAGAAAGCAGCAGGCGGCGAGGATAAGAACGATTATCAGGAAATGGTTTACGAAGGCTACGGTCCAAATGGCGTTGCAGTCATCGTTGAGTGCCTGAGCGACAACAAAAACCGTACCGCTGCCGATATCCGCCACTATTTCGATAAGTTCGGCGGCAACCTCGGCACCAGCGGCTGCGTATCCTATCTGTTCACCAAGAAGGGCGTGGTCATTCTGGAACATGAGGGCGAACTCGATGAGGACACCGTCATGGAGGATGCGATGGAACTCGGCGGCGACGATATGACCTTTGAGGAGGAAAGCGTGGAGATCGTTTGCGCTCCTGAGGCTTTGAGCGAGCTGCGCGATGGTCTGACCGCAAAGGGATATATGGTCGTTTCCGCTGAGGAAGCACAGATCCCCAGCACTTACGTTACTCTGACAGATGAGGAACATCTGAAAAAGATGAACCTGCTGCTTGAATATCTGGAAGATGACGACGATGTGCAGAACGTTTGGCACAACTGGGATATGCCTGCTGAAGACTAACAAAAAAGCGTGTGACTTTCGGTCACACGCTTTTTGTTTATTCATATGATGCATTTATCATGTGAAGTATTCCATTCTGGATGCATCCACGGAACCGCTGGGCGGTGTGCCGTTTTCATCGGCTGCGGTTGCTTCAATTTGTAATCCGATACGGTATATTTTGCTGTCCATGGTGGGATGTTCAGGTTTGATGAAACTGGTGATTTGACAAAATAGACAAAAAACAAAGCCGTTTTCCTCATTATATCGGAATAAATGCCGCTTGTCTAGTGGGAAATTGCGCTTTTGACAGAAAATACGCCGTTTTTTGCGATTGATGTGCGGACGGCACCTTTCGTCCGCTTTCGACATATCTTATCAGCAGAAGCTGTTTATGTCAGAAAAATACGGGCAGGCTATGTATGCAAGCCACTGCAAATCCGAGTCTGTTTTCCGAAAGGATGAGTCAAAATGTTTCCTGTCAAACGCGGCGAGATCTATTACGCCGATTTAAGCCCCGTTGTCGGCTCTGAACAGGGCGGAATCCGTCCTGTGCTGATTATCCAGAATGATGTCGGCAACCGATACAGCCCGACTGTGATCGCTGCTGCCATTACCAGTCAGCGCGAAAAAGCCAAACTCCCGACCCATATCTCCCTGATCGCCGAAAGCTGCGGTCTGACCAAGGACAGCGTCATTTTACTGGAGCAGATCCGCACGATTGATAAACGCCGCCTGAAAGAACGCATGGGCAGCATCCCCTCTGATGCGATGAAACAGGTGGATCATGCGCTGGAAATCAGCTTCGGATTGATTCCGCGCCCGCCGCGCTCACGGCAAAATTTCACCGAGCGTATCCCTGCGATTCCGCCCGCATGAACATCCCGCCAAAAAACTGCGGCGGATGACCGTGAAGTTTGTCAAGCCGTCCTATTGCAATCGGGCGCAAATTCTCGTATAATGAGATAGTACCCATACGGCACTTTTCAGAGAGCGAGGTCTTGCAAAATGTACTACTGCTGCGGAATCACCGAAAAGGGCATCATGCCCCATAACGAGGACGCCATGCTGCTGCATCATACCGTCATGACGGAGGGCGCACAACAGATTGGCGTGAATGCGCCGTTTCTGGCAGCGGTCTGCGATGGTGTATCCGGTGAGGAGGCAGGCGAACTTGCCTCGAAAACCTGTCTGGAGCATCTTTCGCAGTTGAAATATGCGAAAAAAGTCAATCTGAAACGACGGATCCTTGAGATACATCATCAGATTGCCGATGAAAGCCGTGGGAATGCCTGCGAAAATATGCAGACGACCCTTTGCTGCGTTGCTGTTGACGAAAATGATGCGCTCCGTTGCTGCAATGTCGGTGATTCGCGCATTTATCGCTATCGCGGCGGGATTCTGGAACAGCTCAGCCGCGATCAGACGCTTGTCCAGATGCTCTACGAGGAGGGCAGCATTACCAGCGAGGAGAAAAAGGTACACACGCACCGCAATATCATTCTGCCCGTGATCGGTAACATTCAGGAGGAGCCGAAGCCCGAATTGACCGCTTTTGCTGACGGAATGCAAAACGGTGATGTTCTGCTGCTCTGTTCTGATGGTTTGACGGACTATGTGACCAATCTGGAAATTGAGGAAATCCTAGCGTTGCCGAAGCCGCTGCCGAAACGTCTGGAGTTGCTTGTCAAGCTGGCACTCGATAAGGGCGGCAAGGATAACGTCACAATCGTGACCGTTGTGCGTTACCCTGACGGTATGGAACTTCCGCCCTGTTTGACCATGCAGCCTTGAGATATTACAAAAGACCGCCCCACGATGAACTCGTGAGGCGGTTTTTGTTTTATGTTATATCAACTTGGCAATGATTTTCAGAATCATCGTAGCATCTGAGGTATCCAGCATACTGTCGTTGTTGACATCCGCATTTTTCTTGCCCTGCTTTGTCACCGTGACCGGTTCCTCGTTGACGTAGCGGCTCAACAGCACGACATCCGAAATGGCAACCTTTCCGTCCACATTGACATCACCGCGGAGATAGGTAGCTGCTTCGGGTGCGGTTGTTGTGGTGACCGTAGTGGTCGTTGTGGATGTAACGGTGGTTCCCTGCGGGGAAAACGGCTCAGTGGACGGGTTTTCCTTCGGGATGACGATTTCGCCTGCATTGACCACAACACGCGATAGCAGGTTCGAATGATTTGCATCATCAAGGTAATCCACCTGCACCTCTACGGTGTAGCGGTCACCTGCAACTGCGTTTTGCGGTACGACAAACGGCAGAGTAAAAATCGTGCCGTCACCCGTGCGGTTGGAGGAACTGCTTGCCTGAAAACCAATCATTTGCTCTTGTTTGTTGAGATACACAGTTGTGGAAAGTCCTTTGCCGACGGTACCCAGTTCGCAGCTCGGATTTCCAAAGAAATTCAGTTTTGGGGTCAGCGCAGTGTTGTACGTTACGCGAAAACCGCAGCTTGAAAATCCCGGATTCTGCTTGATTTTGATCGGGATGACAGCAGTTGCGCCTGCGTGCGCTTCCACAATACCGCACTCCACAACGATCTGGTCGTCTGTCAGACCCGTTCTGCCCTGCTCATCTGCAACAGTGATGCGGCTGCCTGTTGTTTCGGTTTTATCCAGCAGGCTTTTGCCGGTCTTGTCAGATACCAGTTTTGCCTCCAGATCGATGATATAGCCGGTGCCGATTTTTGCCTGCGTCGGAATCTGGAAATAAACCGTGAACAGCTTGCCGTTTGTGTAAATGTTCTGGTTGCCTGCCATGGCAAAGGTCAGCAGATGCTTTTCGGGGTTGTTGGAGGTGGCACTGTAATTGTTCTGTGTGACTTCGCCGATTTGGTAAACGGGATTACCATCCTCATCGCACAGCGGATAGAGGTCACTGTCATAGGTCATAACCAAGCCGAGGTTGCAGAAGCCGATGTTGTCATTGACAGAAACGGTGATCTCAGCAACGCCGCCCGGAGTCACCGTATAGCTGGTGCAAAGGAGCTGCTGAATCATATCTGCGGCGGATGCGGCGGGAATCCCACCAATCAGGACGCAAAAAGAGCAGATGGATACGAATAGTGCGGTCAGTTTTCGGAAGATGCGCTTCATGGTGATTCCCCCCTTTTTTCAGAAATAATTGAGATATTGCGGGTTTGGTTCTTATGTATACATTATATCTAAAAAATATGTACAATTCAAGTACATTTTATAGATTCTATATTTCCTACAAATTGGAAACAGGCTTTTTGGGCGGTTTGAACTGTGAGAATAAATCAGCAGAGATTTCGTTTGTGATTTTAATATATTTCTCGTATTTACTTAAAAATTAAACATAGCATGGAGAAATATTAAGAAATATGAAAGGCTTTATGAAAAAGTCGCAAACCCTCTTGCATTTCAGAATGTTATCCGCTATAATAATGTTGTGAAATGCCAAATTTGGCTGTAAGAAAAAACAAATTCAATTGGGAAACGGAGCGAAAAATGGAGAAACGTATGTTCAAGGATTTTTTTGCCGTGGTTACAGCTTCCGTCATTGCGGGCACGATGCTCACAGGATGCCGTGGAAAAAATCTCATTGATGAAAAAAATATGCCGGTCAGCGTACAGAAACTCAGTCAGCATGATTTGCAGGATTATATCAGCGTTGCGGGCGTTGTGGAAGGCTCAAATGTGGTTCACGTTGCAACGGAACTCGTCGCAAAGGTCAAATCCGTGAATGTGGAAGTGGGCAGTAAGGTTCAGGCGGGCGATGTGCTTTGTACTTTTGATTCCACCGAATTGCAGGAGGAACTGAACGAACTGACCGCTGCCGTACAAAAGGGCGAAGATCTGCAGAAAAAGCTGCATGATAAAAATGTGCGTGCGCTGAATGAAGCCAAAGCCGAGAAAACAGAGGCTCTCCAGAATGCACAAAAGGCGATCGACCGCGCCGATGCTGCGCTGAAAGAAGGCAAATCTGCGGCAAATCTGCTGAACGAACAGCTCAAAACCGCAGGCGATACCGTAAATGAGCTTTCCGAAGCCGTCCAGAGCGGCATCGAGGAGGCTGTGCCGTACTACAATGAGGCGGTTGAGATTTACAACACGCTGTTTGCACAGGTAACAGAGGCAAACGGTTCTTTGCTGGAACTGGAAGCTGCTGTCACGGAAGCCAAGGAAATGTATAAGCAGACCGCAAAAAGCTGCGATAAGGCAATCGAAATGGCGCAGGAAATGATTGACAACGAGGACGAATCCGGAGAGAACAGTGCCAAAAAACAACTCGATGCACTGAAAAAACAAATCGATAGCTGCGTGGTCAAGGCAACGTGCAGCGGTATGATTACTGCGATCAATGTTGCGGAGGGAAGCATTCCCGCCAACGCTACCCTGATGACCATTGAAGATACCGACACGCTGCGCATCAAAGTTGCCATTCAGGAAACGGATATTCTCTCCGTGGAGGAGGGACAGAAAGCCATTGTCCGTACTGCTGCAACAGGCGAGGAGGATTTTTTAGGTGAGGTAGCTCATGTGGTCAAGATCATCAGTTCCTCAGGGGGCGGCTTGGGTTATTCGGATTATATAGGCGGCGCATCGGCAAGCGGTTACTCCGCTGAGATCATGCTCCAAAAAGGCGACAGTACGCTGCTTGTCGGCATGAACGCAAAGGTCAAGATCATTCTGGAGGAGAAAAACGACGTTCTTGCTGTTCCATATGATGCAGTGCAGACCGATGATGACGAGAAATCCAGCGTTTATGTGGCGGAACTGCAAAGCGGTGACGACTACAAGGTGCATTCCGTACCTGTGGAGGTCGGTATGGTGAGCGACTATTTCACCGAAATTATCGCGGCTGACCTGAAAGAGGGCGACTTCATTGTCACCGATAACTTTGACCGCGTTTCCGATGGGGCAGTCATCAAAATTACCGAGGGCTATAACGATACCGTCGGCAAAAATGCGAACCCTTCCTGAATGATCGGGAGGAGAACAGCACGGCATGAGTAAGAATATCATTGAAATGCGCGACATCATCAAGCGATATTTCATCGGACAGCCCAATGAACTGCAAATCCTCAACGGCATCACACTGGATGTCCGGGAGGGCGAGTTTGTGGCGATTGTGGGACCTTCCGGCTCCGGAAAATCGACTCTGATGAACATGATCGGCGCACTGGATCAGCCGACCGAGGGTACCTATCGCCTTAATGGCAAGGAAATCGGCGGCATGAACGACAAACAACTCTCCGAGATCCGCAACAAGGAAATCGGATTCGTGTTCCAGACCTTTAACCTGATTCCGCGTTCTTCGGCACTGCAAAATGTCGCACTGCCGATGATGTATGCGGGCATCGGGAAAAAAGAACGTCTGGAACGCGCAAAGCATCTTATGGAGATGGTCGGCATGGAGGATCGCATGACCCATCAGCCGAATGAACTCTCGGGCGGTCAGAAACAGCGTGTGGCAATCGCACGCGCCATGGCAAATAATCCCTCCATCATTCTCGCGGACGAGCCGACAGGCGCACTCGACAGTAAAACGGGTCATATGGTCATGGATATTTTCCATCACCTGCACGAAAAAGAAGGCAAGACCATCGTACTCATCACACACAGCCCCGAACTTGCCGCTGAAACACAGCGTACCATTTCCATCTATGACGGCTCCATCATCAAGGATGAGGTCAATCCGCAGTATCATCGACAGGCTGAGGAGGTGGCAGAATGAACCTTCTGGAATGCCTCCGCTCTGCCCTGATTGCCATTCGTTCCAATAAACTGCGCTCCCTGCTGACCATGCTCGGCATCATTATCGGCATCAGTGCGGTCATTACCATCACCATGCTCGGTTCGACACTGAGTGCTTCCGTCAGCAATGCTGTTGCGGAATTTGGCGGCAACTCCGTAAATGTGGAAATTTATCAGAGCTGGGTGCGGGATCCCGAAACAGGCGAGCGATACTTCGATGAAGATCCCCATTTCGAGGAAAAACTGATCTCGCTGGAAATGTTTGACGAACTGGAAGAAAAGTATCCTGGTGTTTATCGGAATGCGACCAATGCCGGCCTTTCCTATGGAACGCTGTACAATCCGCAGGGGGAAATCATGAATTGCAGCATCACGGGCGGATTTGAGGGCTACATCAATTATCAGTCCTGCAAGATCGTGGCAGGCAGAAACCTGACACTGCGGGATAATCTGGAAGCCAAAAGCTCCGCAGTGGTATCCAATCTGTTTGTGGAGCAGTACTGCAAAAAAGGCGAAGAACCCATCGGACAGACCATTTCCATTACGGAAGAAATGACCGGCAGAGCGATGGAATTCACGATCGTTGGCGTGTATAAGTATCCGAACTTTGTGGAAAATATGTATCGCCGTATCATGGAAACAAAACCGGACGCATTCAGCACCGAGGTGGTCGTACCGCTGATTGCCGGTTATCAGATGCTTTCGGGCGAGGAATTCAAGGGCGTGGAACAAGTCACATTCCTTGCAGACCCACATCTGGAGGATGTTAAAGCAACGGAAAATCTGGACGCATTCTTTGAGGAAAAGTACAAGGATTCCCCGAAGATCAAGATCGACACATGGGGCGACGCGGAGGATTTCGCCATAGTGGATAAGGCAATCGGGCTGATCACCATTGTTATTTCCATCATTGCTGCCATTTCCCTGCTGGTTGGCGGTGTCGGCGTCATGAACATCATGCTGGTCAGCGTGACCGAGCGTACCAGAGAAATCGGTATCCGTAAGGCTCTGGGCGCGAAACGCCGCAATATCCGCACACAGTTTATCATCGAGGCGGTCGTGATCTGCCTGATCGGCGGCATCATCGGTATTTTGTTGGGTCTGCTCAACGGCGAGCTGATCTGTATTGCCGCACAGATGCTTGTGGATCGTTTTGAGGAATACCGCGATTTCTTAGGGTCTGTCAAGGTGCAGCCTTCGTTTACCGCAATTATGCTTTCGTTTGCATTTTCGACACTGACGGGCGTGTTCTTCGGCTGGTATCCTGCTAATAAGGCATCCAAGATGAACCCGATCGATGCGCTCCGCTATGACTGATGCATTTTTCTTATCTCCATTTTCTTTCCTTGTGTTTACCGCTCATCCTGTTTCAGGGTGGGCGGTAAATTCGTTTCTGCGGCATATTCTGCGGCGGATGCGGATATACTTTCAGCAGGAAAGGGGAGATTTTTATGCATTTTCTGCGATTTGCTGCACTGATGCTTGCATTTGCCGTTGCTCTGCCATGCCTGCGGGTGAACGCCGTATCAGATGAATCCCTGCACACCTACGCAAGCGTGCTGATGGAGGCGGAAAGCGGCTCTGTATTGCGCGAAACAAACGCACAGGAGCAGCTTCCCATCGGGAGCCTTGCAAAACTGATGACAGTTTATCTGGCGGCAGAAGCCGTGACGGCAGGGGAATGGCGTATGGATACCTTGCTGACCGCTCCGCCCTCTGCACAGGCGCAGAACGGCGCGGTCATCTGGCTGACTTCGGGGGAGAAAATGTCTGTGCGGGACCTGCTCAAAGGCGTCATCATCGGCAATGCCAACGATGCTGCGGTCACGCTTGCCTGTTGTTTATCGGGAAGTGAAGCCAAATTTGCTGCGGATATGAACGCGGCTGCATTTTCCCTCGGGATGCGCAGTACCTGTTTTGCGGATGCAACAGGACTTTCGCCTGATAACCGCAGCACCGCGCAGGATATGGCTTTGCTTTGCCGTGCGCTGCTGCAATACGACTTTCTGATACCGATTTTCACGACTTGGCGTGATTTTCTGCGCGGAGAACAAACGGAACTGGTCAACGAAAACACGCTGACACGTACTTATGAGGGCATCCTCGGATTGAAGGCGGGACATGGCGAACCGTCAGGCTATACGCTGTGTGCGGCGGCAGAGCAGGGCGAAATGCGCTGCATCGCCGTGGTGCTGGGCTGTGATGATGAATCGGAACGCTTTACCTACGCGAAAAACCTGCTGCGCGCAGGCTTTTCGGAATATCATGTGGTGACACCGGACTTTGATACGGAATTTCTTCGCCCCGTGACCGTGCGCGGCGGCGTGACGGGTGCGGTCGGTCTTTCCGCGGAAGGGCTGCTCTGTACCGCTGTGCCAAACGGCAAAAGCCTTTCCTGCGTCATTGTGCTGCCGCAGTACGTGAAAGCACCCGTGGAACAAGGCAAAATTCTCGGAGAAGCGGCGTTTTACTGCGGAGATGCACTGGTATATGAAGTGCCGCTGCGTGCCGCGGAAACCGTTGCAAAAAAGCGTCTGCGCGACTGCTTTGCGGTGCTTTTAGAGAATCTGTTCAAATAGAAGCCTGAAATTTGGGTAAATTTCCAAAAAAATATAAAACACTTGCATTCTTTGCAAAGATATAGTAAAATAAACTTGTATGGGTGGCACTGTCGCCGTTTGACGAAAACAGCCCGCCGCCCACGCCGTAAGCTGTGCCAAAATGCTGCGGCGTAACTTGACTGGAGGATGTTTCGATATGGCTTTGAAGTTGAACAAAAGCTATCTTTCCCAGTACCTCGGCAGCGAGGAACTGGACGGCATCAAGGTTCAGACAGAAGCTGCTGCAAAGGTTCTGCATGAGAAAACAGGACTCGGCAACGACTTCCTTGGCTGGCTGACCCTGCCGACCGACTACGATAAGGAGGAATTTGCACGGATTCAGGCAGCAGCTGCAAGAATCCAGAAGCAGGCTGATATCCTGATTGTCATCGGCATCGGCGGCTCGTACCTCGGTGCGCGTGCAGCAATTGAATTCCTTAAGTCGCCTTTCTATAACAACATGAAGAAAAATACGCCCGACATCTACTATGTGGGCAATAATATCTCGCCGACGTATCTGAATGAGGTCCTGTCGATCTGTGAGGGCAGAGATCTGGCTGTCAATGTCATTTCGAAGTCCGGCACCACGACCGAACCCGCACTCGCTTTCCGTATCTTCAAGAAACTGCTTGAGGACCGCTATGGCAAGGACGGCGCAAAAGAGCGCATCTATTGCACGACCGATAAGGCACGCGGCACCCTGAAGAATCTTGCGGATGCAGAGGGCTATGAGAGCTTTGTCATTCCGGATGATGTCGGCGGTCGTTTTTCTGTCCTGACTGCGGTCGGTCTGCTCCCCATTGCGGCAGCAGGCTGCGATATCGCAAAGCTGATGGCAGGTGCAAAGGCTGCTCAGGATGCCTATACCGCACCGTTTGCTGAGAATGATTGCTATCAGTACGCTGCCCTGCGCAACATCTTCTACCGCAAGGGCAAGCAGGTGGAAATGGTCGTCAGCTATGACCCCTCCTTCGCTTTGATGAATGAGTGGTACAAGCAGCTCTTCGGCGAATCCGAGGGCAAGGATAACAAGGGTCTGTTCCCGTCATCCGCCATTTTCTCCACCGACCTCCACTCCATGGGTCAGTACATTCAGGAGGGCAGACGCGTTCTGTTTGAAACGGTTGTC
Organism: Oscillospiraceae bacterium; assembly: GCA_045600205.1. GTDB lineage: Bacteria > Bacillota > Clostridia > Oscillospirales > Ruminococcaceae > Firm-04. Next base: position 63,003 of record JAZRXM010000023.1, read on the forward strand.
GATATCAAGAAACCGAAGCAGGACCTCTACCTCGAACCCGATGCGGAAAATGCCGATGGTCTGAACTTCCTCACGAAGCAGAACATGAGCATCGTAAACCGCCGCGCATTGGAGGGCACGATTCTGGCACACACAGAGGGCGGCGTCCCGAACATCGTTCTGGAACTCGACGATACCTCTGAGGAGTCTCTCGGCTGGCTCATCTATTTCTTCGAGAAAGCCTGCGCCGTTTCCGGCTATATGCTCGGAGTCAATCCGTTCAATCAGCCCGGCGTTGAAAGCTACAAGAAGAATATGTTCGCACTGCTCGGCAAGCCCGGCTATGAGGACATGAAGGCAGCCCTCGAGGCAAAGCTGCACTAATCCCTGCATACTCTGGCAATGACCCCAAGATACCCCGCATATCCCCGAACTCGTCTGCGTGAATCTTTTATAACGCAGGACGTCAAATTCCACTAACGAAGGGAGAAATTCACATGATTCAGATTATTACCGGAAAAAAAGGCTCGGGCAAGACGAAGATCCTGCTGGGCATGATCGACGATGCAGTTAAGGCATCCAACGGCGATATTATTTGCATTGAGAAGTGCATGAAGCTCACTTACAGCATCAACCACAAGGTTCGCCTTGTCGATGCAGAGCGTTTCAACATCAGCGGCTACGATATGTTCTACGGCTTTGCAGCCGGCGTGCTCGCAGGCAACTACGATATCAAGGAAGTCTTCGTTGACGGCATCCTCAAGATCGGCGGCAGAAACTACGACGAGCTGGGCGCACTGCTCGAAAAGCTCGATATCCTCACCGGCGATGACATCTCCATGATCTTCACCGTTTCCGAGGACAGCGAAAACCTGCCGGAATCTGTACTCAAATACCTGATTCCGAAGAAAGACTGAGCGGATTTTTAGTCAAGTTATCCGCATTTTTCGCAAAGGAATTGACAAATCGCAGAAGATTCGCTATAATAAATCAGTGATGCTCTGCGAAATTCCCTGAAAGGCAGGAACATCTCTATGCAGAACACGCAGATCCCTGCGGATTACCGAATTTCGGTCAAGCCGCTGCTCTACCGCGAAGGCGAATCGAAAACGGTCAGCATGACCATTGACGCCGATACGGCTGCTTCCTACGGCATTCAGTGCGAGGAACTCCCGCGCGTGGAGGGCAAACTTGAAAATCAGGCAGGTGTGCTGTTTTTGCATTATCATGTGAGCTGCGTTCCCTCTGCGGAATGCGACCGCTGCCTTTCTCCTGTGCTGACCCCCATCGAGGAGGATTTCTCCCATGTCGTCGTCACACAGATTGCATCTGAGCAAAACGACTCCGAATATCTGTTGGCATCAGACGCTATGCTTGATTTGGCGGAGGCTGTGATGACAGATTTGCGTCTGTCCCTCCCCTCCAAAACGCTTTGCAGCCCCGATTGTAAAGGACTTTGTCCCATTTGCGGCTGTAACCGCAACGAATCGGAGTGCGGCTGTGATTCCGAGGGGATTACCTTCTCTACGGAGCTCTGAACAGCCTGAGTCGTATTTGAAAAATCTCGCAATTCATTGAAGGAGGTGCCAACATGGCTGTACCAAAGGCAAAAACGTCCAAAGCTAGACGTAACACCCGCCGCTCCGCTGTATGGAAGCTCGAAATGCCCGCAATGAGCACTTGCACAAACTGTGGTGCGATCAAAGCACCGCACAAGGTCTGCAAGAACTGCGGCTTCTACAAGGGCGCACAAGTGCTGAAGATTGACGAGGAGTAATTCTCTGTCAGCATTTCTAAAAAGCACAAAATGGAGGAGAGTGGACGGTCTTTGCCTGCTCTCCCCCTTTTCTTATCCGTGGATGGAGGTGTGAATGCATGGTTCCGATTATTGGTGTGCAGCAAGGTTCTCTCGCCGAACAAGCAGGCATCTGTGCGGGCGATATGCTCGTTTCAGTCGGAGATACGCTGATTCATGATGTGCTGGATTATCGCTTTGCGGTGATGGAGAAATCCTTGCGGGTTTCCTGCTGCCGCGAGGGCAAACCCTATGAAGTCAGCATCTGCAAAGGCGAGTACGATGACCTCGGCCTGGAATTTGCCACTGCCCTCATGGACGAAAAACGTACCTGCGGCAATCACTGCATTTTTTGCTTCATCGACCAGAACCCCACGGGGATGCGCGATACCATCTATTTTAAAGACGATGATTCGCGCCTTTCCTTTTTGCAGGGCAGCTATATCACCCTGACAAACCTCTCCGATGAGGATGTTGACCGCATCATTCGGATGCACATGACCGTCAATGTTTCCGTGCAGACGACCAATCCCGATCTGCGCAGCAAAATGCTCGGCAACAAGCAGGGCGGTCCTTCTCTGCGGCATCTTTACCGCATGGCGGAGGCGGGCGTTTCCATGAACTGCCAGATCGTACTTTGTCCGCAGTGGAATGACGGCGATGAACTCCATCGCACGCTTGCCGATTTATTCAAACTGTATCCTGCTGTGCAGAGTATCGCAGTCGTACCATTCGGTATGACCAAGCACCGCGAACATCTCTGCAAAATCAGCGCGTTTACAAAAGAATCTGCACGCGCTGCCATTGAACAGATCGAAGCGGTACAGGCGTGGAGCCTGCGCGAAAACGGCAGCCGTATTGTTTATGCGGCGGACGAGCTGTATTTGCTTGCCGATTTGCCGCTGCCCGATACCGAAGCCTATGAGGATTATCCGCAGTATGAGAACGGTGTCGGCATGATCCGCTATTTGCAGGATGAATTCTATGATGCGCTGGAAACTGCCGAATATGACGGAGAACCGCGCTTTCTGACCATTGCAACGGGAACGGCTGCTGCCCCGTTTCTTCAGCAGATGATGACGGATCTGCAAGCAAAATTTCCGCAGGTGCGGTGTCAGGTTTTGCCGATCACCAATGTGTTTTACGGCGAAACGGTCACCGTTGCGGGCTTACTGACCGGTCAGGATCTGTTGGAACAACTGCGCGGCAAGGAGCTGGGCAGTATGGTGCTGCTCTCCGAAACCTGCCTGCGCTTTGATGACCTGTTTTTGGATGATATGAGCAGAGAAAGCCTCGAATCTGCGCTGCAAGTACCTGTCCGCAAAACAAAAGTGGACGGCTATGAGCTGCTGGATGCCGTGCTGGGACTCTGCGAACTTTGATTTTTTCTCAGATATACGAATGGAGATGATAAAATGGCACTTCCGATTGTTGCGGTGGTCGGCAGACCAAATGTCGGCAAATCCACGCTGTTCAACAAGCTTTGCGGACAGCGGCTCTCGATTGTCGAAGATACCCCCGGTGTCACCCGCGACCGTGTCTATGCCAAGGCAGAATGGTGCTGCCGTCAATTTATGGTGGTGGATACGGGCGGTATCGAGCCGCAGACCAATGACCATCTGCTCGCACAGATGCGCCGTCAGGCGGAGCTTGCCATTGAAAAAGCGGATGTCATCATTCTTGTGACGGATGTCCGCGCAGGCGTGACCGCAAATGACATTGATGTGGCGAATATGCTCCAGAAATCGGGCAAACCCATTGTGCTGTGCGTCAATAAATGCGACAGCATCGGTGAACCGCCGATGGAGTTCTATGAATTCTTCAACCTCGGCTTGGGTGATCCCTATGCGGTATCCTCGCTGCACGGCTCAGGCACGGGCGATTTGCTCGATGCAGTCATTGCACATTTTCCGGAGAATGCCGATACCGAGGAGGAAACCGACCGCATTGCTGTGGCTGTCATCGGCAAACCGAATGTCGGTAAATCTTCGCTCATCAACTACATTGCAGGCGAGGAACGCAGTATTGTTGCAAATGAGGCGGGTACGACCCGTGACGCCATCGACCTGCCTGTGGATAACGAAGAAGGCAAATTCCTGCTCATCGACACGGCGGGAATCCGCAAAAAATCCAAGGTCACCGAGAGCATTGAGCATTACAGCGTTTTGCGCGCATTTATGGCTGTGGACCGCGCTGATGTCTGTGTGATTGTCATTGATGCGACCACGGGCTTTACCGAGCAGGACAGCAAAGTTGCAGGCTACGCACACCAGCAGGGTAAGGCATCCATCGTGGTTGTCAACAAGTGGGACCTTGTGGAAAAAGACGGCAAGACAATGCAGGAATTTACGAAAAAACTTGAAAATGATTTCAGCTTCATGTCGTATGTCAAGTTCCTGTTTATCAGTGCGAAAACAGGTCAGCGTGTCAATCAGCTGTTCCCGATGATCAAATCCGCAGCGGCAAACAATGCCATGCGTATCAGCACGGGTCGCCTGAATGACGTTCTCGCCTACGCAACGGCAAGAGTGCAGCCGCCGACCGATAAGGGCAGACGCCTTAAAATTTACTACCTGACGCAGGCAAGCACCAAACCGCCTACGTTTGTATTTTTCGTCAACCGCTCCGATCTGTTCCACTTCTCCTATCAGCGTTATCTGGAGAATCAGATCCGTGAAACATTCGGGTTGGACGGTACTCCTGTTCGTTTTGTCGTCCGTGAACGCGGCGATGATAACGGCAGTAAATCCTGACGGGAGGCGTGTCTTTTTGACAGGTACAGCTTTAGGCTATTTGCTCAGTATTCTGGCAGCAATGCTCTGCGGTTATCTGCTGGGCAGCTTTAACGGCGCAATTACGTCGGTTTATCTCATCAAACACGTTGATGTCCGCGATTACGGCAGCCACAATGCAGGACTGACCAATACCATTCGCTGCTTTGGCAAGGGCTGCGGTATTCTCACACTCATCATTGACCTTGGCAAGGGTGCGGCGGCAATGGCTCTGGCACAGGGCATCGGGAAACTGCTCGGCTGGGCTCCGCTCTCGGAGGGCAACGGCAGAGGTGCGGATTTTCGCTGGCTTTGCTATGTTGCGGCGATGTTCGTCATTGTGGGGCACGTTTATCCGCTCTGGCACAAATTTCACGGCGGAAAAGGCGTATTGGTCGGTGTCAGCGTATTTCTGGTCATCAATCCGCTGATTTTCTTCACATTGCTGGCGATTTTCGGCATCATTCTCTGGCGCTCGCGGTACGTTTCTCTGTCGTCCTGTATCGCAACGCTTTGTGTCATCCCCTGCACCTTCTTTGTAGAATGCTTCCTGCGCGGAACATCTCTTGGGATCGTGCTGTTTTATTCGGCAGCAGCTGCGGTCATGGCATTTTTAATCGTGTATAGTCACCGCGAGAACATCAAGCGGCTGAAAGCAGGTACAGAACGCCGTGTCGGCGAAAAAAGAACACAGTCCTGAGGGACTGCGGACGGAGGTAACAATATGGCAAAAATTATCGTTCTTGGCGGCGGATTCGGTTCCGCACTGGCAGTTCATTTGCATAGTATGCAGCATGATGTGACCATCTGGAGCGCATTGCCCGCAGAAATCGAGGCGATTCAGCGCGACGGCGAACAGAAAGAAAAACTTCCGGGCGTGAAAATTCCAAAGGAAATCAAGCTGACCACTGATATCTCGGTGGTGGAGGACGCAGACATGGTGCTGTTCGTCATCCCGTCGGCTTACGTGCGCGAAACAGCACGTCGGGCAGCTCCTTATATCAAGGCAGGCACGGTCATCTGCAATGCCGGCAAGGGCGTTGAGGACGGCTCCCTGAAGCTGCAAAGCACCGTTTTTGCAGAAGAAATCCCGCAGGGCGTATATGTGGTGCTGACGGGTCCTTCTCATGCGGAGGAGGTCGGCAGAGCCATTCCCACGACCGTGGTTGCCGCATCCGCAAGCGCAGCAGCAGCGTATTTTGTTCAGGAGTGGTTCAGTTCTCCGAAGTTCCGTGTCTACATCAACGAGGATGTGACAGGCTGCGAACTGGGCGGCGCACTGAAAAACGTCATCGCACTTTGTGCGGGCATCTGTGACGGTCTGGGCTACGGCGACAACACAAAGGCTGCCCTCATGACCCGCGGTCTGCACGAGATCACCCGTCTGGGTCTGGCACTGGGCGCGCGTCCAAGTACGTTTGCGGGTCTGACAGGCATCGGTGACCTGATCGTTACCTGCACCAGTATGCACAGCCGTAACCGCCGCGCAGGTATCCTGATCGGTCAGGGCGTTTCCCCTGAGGAGGCGGTCAAGCAGGTCGGTACCGTTGAGGGCTACTACTGTTGCAGTGCCGCATATGGTCTTGCAAAACGCTACGATGTTGAAATGCCCATTACCTGTGAGCTTTATCACGTTCTTTATGAACACGGCGATGTCAGCGAATCCCTGCAAAACCTCATGGGTCGCCCGAAAGCACACGAATACGAGAAGCTTTCCTGACAAATTCCTGACGATATCACTCGGATTTCTGCGCACATCGCCGAAATTTCAAAATTGAAATGAAACGCGAGAAATCAAGAGATTCAGAGCAATATCAAGAGAAAACAAGAGAACGAGAGATATATTTGCAAATTTCGGGGTTTTGCCCGTTGACTTTTACATCGGATTCCTGTATAATAATCCATGTTGCGCTAAGAGTCTGTCTCCCCCCGTGAGCAACTCGATGCGAGCCAAAAATTTGTATGGAGGAAACACATTATGTCAACTACCATGCCCAAGGTCGGCGAAATCAGCCGCAAGTGGTATATCATTGACGCAGCTGGTCAGCCCCTCGGCCGTACCGCTGCAAAGGCTGCTGCGATCCTTCGCGGTAAGCACAAGGTCGATTTCGCACCGAATGTCGATTGCGGCGACCACGTTATCATCATCAACTGCGCAAAAGCAGTCCTGACCGGCAAAAAGCTCGATTCCAAGTTTGAGATCTGGCACACCGGCTGGATCGGTCACCTTAAGAAGGTTTCTTACCGTGAACTGATGGAGAAGAAGCCGGAACACGCTATGTTCATCGCTGTTGAGGGCATGGTTCCTCATAACAGCCTTGGCGCAAAGGCTATGAAGCGTCTGCGCGTTTACGCTGATGCTGAACACAACAATCAGGCTCAGAAGCCCGAGATGTGTGAATTTTAAGGAGGGATATTGCAATGAGTGAAACTGTTAGCTATCAGGCAAAGCTGAAGTCGTTCTACGGCACCGGCAGAAGAAAGCATTCCGTTGCAAGAGTCCGTCTGTATCCGGGTAACGGCAATGTCACCATCAATGGCAGAACCATTGACAACTATTTCGGTCTGGAGACCCTGAAACTTATCGTTCGTCAGCCCCTCGCTCTGACCGAAACCGAAGGTCAGTTCGATATCGTCTGCACCGTTGCAGGCGGCGGCGTAACCGGTCAGGCTGGTGCAATCCGTCACGGCGTTGCACGCGCTCTGCTCCAGTTCAATGCAGAACTCCGTCCTACCCTCAAAAAGGCAGGCTTCCTCACTCGTGACCCGAGAATGAAGGAAAGAAAGAAGTACGGCTTGAAAGCTGCTCGTCGTGCTCCGCAGTTCTCAAAGAGATAATTTCATTATCCGAAACAAAAGCTCCTCTGCGAAAGCAGGGGAGCTTTTTGACTGTTGAAATAGTATGGGGAAGACGTTACACAGAATGCGGAACAACTCGATTGCGAGATGTTGGCGGGTTTTCATTGTATCAGACTTTCTTTGCATTTTGCTTGACGTATGCGAGGTTTTCTTTGGTATAACCGAAGCGGGCGTTGGGAGCGTGCTTGGCGATTTCGGCACCGGCAAGGTTGAACTCGCCCTGATATTTCTTGCCAAGCTTGAACGGATATTCGAAATCATCGCCGTATTCATCATGAACGACGAGCGAAACAGAATCCAGAATGCCGTTGGTGCGATGCTCTTTTTTATAGAGCAGGAGAATGGATTCGAGCGGCACAAAGGTTTCAAAGTCGTTCTTTTTCAGGATGAATTGATCCGTGAGGATGGTCTGTTTGCAGCTGACGATGCTGGAATTTGCGCCCTCTGCAATGATTTCCGCGATGGATTCGGGGCTGCCGTATTTCAGAAACACCATGCTTGATCGGACGCGAGTGAGTACTTTGATGGAGAGGGCAATGATGTAAATGCCGCCGATGATGCAAACTGCTCCAAAGATCATTGCAATCAGCGGCAAGAAATATTCATGTTCTGTGGTGATGCTGTGAACTGCATAACCGATGAACAGTCCGCCGAGAATCATGACAAGAAGCATGAACAGGATTCGCTGAATGTGTTTGCTTTTGATTTTTTTACAGATGATGTCGCCGGTCACATTTTCAAGCTTCATATGAATTCCCTCTTTCTGATTCTGTTATGATGCAGAGTGCTTATGCCTGTTGTTTGCTCTGTCCGATTTTCTCGTCCATGGCTTTGACAATTGCGAGGAATTTCGGTTCGTTGGTCAGGTCATATGCAATGCGGTAGAACAGACCGACCAGTTCAGGGCGGTTGTATTCCTGTGCGGATTCGCCCAGTGTGATGGCAAGATTGACGACGTCATCATTGGGCGGGATGACCAGACCGTATTTCTCGTAGCAGTCAAGAATCTGACCATGGGTGGGCGGAACAAAGCTCTGTCCAAGTGCTTTCATGTGCTTGACAACGTCCTGCAATTCAAATTCGACGGCTTTGCTCTGCTTGAAGCGGATGCTCTCGAAATAGAACGTACCTGCGTCCTGATATGCGCCGATCATGTTGCAGTAGTAGCCCATGTTGCAGAGCGTGCGTGCGATACGGTCTGCGGAGGTGCAGACACGCAGGGTATCCTGACAAACGTGCAGGAGGTTATCGGGGGTGTTGCCGAATTTGCAGATCTCCGCAAGTTCAAAGCGATAGTCCGCATTGACAGGGTTGAACGCAATGCCACGCTCGACGGCTTCCGCAGCAATTGCAGGGGATTTTTTCTGTTCCAGCAGGACATAGCCGTACATGGTCAGATAGTGCGCAAAATCAAAGGGGGCGCGTTCAAATTCACGGATGGTGGGGTAAAATTCAAGGAACAGGTGGTATTCAAACGGGTTGCGGAAACTGTACCATTTGGTATCACTGTTCTCAAAATGGTCGCGGATGGTGTCGGAAATCAGGGCAAGGATGCGCTCAGCCTCATTCAGATTGTTGGCGTTGATGGCTTGCATGGCGTTGTGAAAGGCTTTGTCCATGCGCACACCGTCCACAAAGGTTGCCTCCTGCATATACTTCTGCTTTTCGGGCGGCAAAAGCTGATAAGCGTAATCTGCGAGTGCTGACACCAGTTCCTCGACATTGGATTCTTTTTTCAGGTCTGCGGCGATCTCATTGATTTTTTTGATATCGGCTTCGGCATCGCCGGTCATTTGTGCCGCAACTTGTTTCATCAGTTCATCTACGGTCATGATATAATCCCTCTCATTCATGTTTTGCCCGCCGTCTGGTACAAAAAACGGGCGGATATTGGCTGCGGTACGTCGCAAAGGGCGTACCGCAGGTGGTAACTGTTACTTTTCTTCGACGGTTTTGATTGCAAGTACATCGAGGTCTGCCTGTGCCACGGGGGACGGGCAGCCGCTCATGAGTTCTCTTGCATTCTGAACCTTCGGGAATGCGACGACATCGCGGAGGCTTTCTGCTTCTGCGAGGGTCATGGTCAGTCTGTCCAGACCGATGCCCAGACCGCCGTGAGGCGGTGCGCCGTACTTATATGCCTGCACGAGGAAGCCGAATTTTGCCTCGATTTCTTCCTCAGTCAAGCCGAGCGACTCGAACATCTTCTGCTGCAATTCGTAGTCCGTGATACGAATCGAGCCGGAGCAAAGCTCTGTGCCGTTGAGTACGAGGTCATACGCCTTGGCAAAGACCTTTTCGGGTGCGGTGTCGAGATATTGCAGGCACTCGTCCATCGGCATGGTGAACGGGTGGTGCATTGCGAGCCATTCGCCGGTTTCTTCGTCCTTTTCGAAGAACGGGAACTGGGTGATCCACAGGAAGTTGAACTGTCCCTTCGGGATAAGGTCGAGCTGCTTTGCCACCTGAATGCGCAGTGCACCCAGTACAGGCAGCGTGACAGAGGTCTTATCCGCAATGATGAGGACAACGTCGCCCTGCTCTGCACCTACGGCAGACAGCATAGCGGAAAGTTCGCCCTCTTTGAGGAATTTGCCAAACGAGCAGGAAGGTTCTGCGTCAACCCAGCGGACATAAGCCATGCCCTTTGCACCGATGCCCTTGACCATTTCGGTCAGCTTGTCGATTTCCTTGCGGGTGAGCGTTTTGGCGGCATCTTTTGCCACGATGCAGCGCACCGTACCGCCCTCAGCGAGCGCGTTGGCAAAGACAGGAAATTCGCAGTTCTTCACGATTTCGGAGAGATCCTGCAATTCCATGCCGTAGCGGGTATCAGGCTTATCGGAACCGTAGCGGTTCATTGCTTCGGTGTAGGTCAGACGCTGGAGCGGGACATTCAGCTCTTTGCCCATGACATCGTGCCACAGACGGATCAGGAAGCCCTCAGTGATGTCGAGGATATCATCCACATCGACAAAGGACATTTCCAGGTCGATCTGGGTGAATTCAGGCTGACGGTCTGCGCGGAGGTCCTCGTCGCGGAAGCAGCGTGCAAGCTGAATATAGCGGTCATAGCCTGCCACCATCAGCAACTGCTTGTAGATCTGCGGGGACTGCGGCAGTGCGTAGAATTCACCGTGATGTACACGGGAAGGAACAAGGTAATCTCTTGCGCCTTCGGGGGTGGACTTCATCATCATCGGGGTTTCGATTTCGAGGAAGCCGTTTTCATAGAAATACTGTCTTGCGCACTGTGCGATCTTGTGGCGCAGGATCAGGTTTTGCTGGAGCGGTGCGCGGCGCAGGTCGAGATAGCGATATTTCAGACGCAGTTCCTCATTGACCTTGGTTTCTGCGGTGATCTCGAAAGGCGGGGTCTGTGCTTTTGCCAGGATGCGCAGTTCCGTAACGTAGATCTCCACATGACCTGTCGGGATCTTATCGTTTTTGCTTTCGCGCTCTCTGACCTCACCGCGGGCAAGAACGACGTACTCGCTGCGGCAGGATGCTGCCTTTTCGAATACGGCTTTGTCGGTGGTATCATCAAAGGTGAGCTGCACAACGCCCGTGCGGTCGCGCAGGACGATAAAGATAATGCCGCCCTTGTCGCGGATGGTATCGCAGAAGCCGCCGACCGTGACGGTCTTGCCTGCTTCCAGCACTTCGCCGCAGTAATGCGTGCGTTTGAGTCCCTGCATATTGTCCATAGTTTTCAATTTCCTCCTATATTCAGCCAAACGGCTTGGGTTTGCATATTATTTTCTGCCAAGGACACGCGGCAGCAGAAATTTGCGCAGAAACGTGCCCATTCGCCCCAATGCGATATCGTACATCAGGAACACGAGGTTTGCCAGCGCCGCAAGTGCCGCGAGCATCCATGCCTTTTCGTCATCAAAGGTGGGCAGCCCGAGGACATAGACGGTCAGCCAGTAATCCAGCACAAGGAATCCGTTGAACAGTAACAGCCGCCATAAAATACGCAGCAGCTTGTTTTTGAGCCGCATTCCGTAGGGGCGCAGCAGCGGGTAATACCCGAAAAACAGAATAAACATGAGGGCGGCTTCCTTGTCGTAGGTGACGACCAGAGAAAGCAGGCTGACGGCAAGATAGGTCAGCATTGCCCAGCCTGTGGAAACCTCCTCCACGAGGATCATCAGCAAAATGCCTGCCGCCATAGGGGCAGCGATGTACAGAGCGGGAAACACACCTGTCAGAAACATGGTCATCAGGCAGAGCCCTGCCACGATGCCGCCCAGCGCAACCCGATAGCTTTTGCCCGCATCAGCTCGCGTTTTGTTTGATTGTGACATTCGTGAAATCTCACTTTCCGAGAGGATAACGATATATATACATTATACCTTGATTCGGCATATCTGTCAAGAAAAACTTTCGTGATAAAAAGCAAGCGGACAAAGCGCAAAAGCACTCTGTCCGCTTTTTCTTTTTTTGCTCCGCCTTGCCGTCGCCCGAACTATAAAACCCGCACGAAGCAGGTGGGTATCCGCCCAGACCTTTCACGCTCCCTTCGTCCGCAAAGCGGGAGGTCTGCAATTCACGTCCGGAGCTAAGATTCCCTGAATATAAGTGTTGGATTATATCGCATCGGGCTTGGTCGCACAAGGCAGAAAGAATATGATTCATTCACTCTGCTTTGTTATGGATAGTATATCACATAACTGCACAAAAATCAATAGGAAGATATTGCTATTCTATGCAAATTGTTCCAAATTGATTACTCGTGGTGGTGGCAGCCGCAATCGCAGCCGTCGTCTTCGCAATCGCAGTCACAATCCTCGTCCAGTCTTTCGAGGAAAATGTTTGCGATGCGTTCGTACTCCTCATCGCTGTCGATGGGTGCGAGAATCTCGTTGCCGTTGTCATCGGTTGTCACAGCCAGTACGACCAGTTCACAATCCGCGAGCAGCTCCTCGGGGGTCTCGACATGAGGAATCAGAGCGAAGTAAGCCTTGCCCTCGTCCTCGAGTACGTCAATCAGTTCGAAGACTTTTTCGTTGCCTTCCTCATCTACGAGTGTGTAGAGATCGGGCGCCATGTCCTCCATGATTTCGTCCTGTGCATTTTCTGCATTATGATCCTGCATAATAAGTACTCCGTTCTGCCCGTGGCTTGTACGCCTGACGAGCTGAATTTACAGACTTTTGTGTCTGCATGGGTATATTGTAACCGATTTTCGGAAAAATGTCAAGTCCCGACGCAAAATGTCATAACGCATAAATTATTTCAAGAAATTTTAAGAAAACTATTGACAACTTAATCAAAGTGTGCTATAATGTAGTCACAAGGTAAAGAAAAGCAGGAATCCCAAAGCTCCGAAGCGTGAATCGGAGCGGATGCAGTATTCAGGGCGAAAAGCCCGCTTCTTTCCCTTGAAATCTTCAAACGGTGTTTTCCGCGGATGCAGGAAAGGATGCATTCGGACGACTTCGGAAAGCATAACGTCAATCAGAACAGAAAGGTTGTGAGAGTCCGATGGAAGCAGAGACGACTATCCCGTCCATTGATGATGGCTCCGCAGCGGATTCTTCTGTGCAATAAGGCTTGGAGATCGACTGCATACATCGCGTATGACAGCAACAAGTATTCTGATATGGAAAATGCACAGGATGAACCACGAGTCAACGGATTTGTGTGAGCGCAGAGCCAGACGGAAGGTGTCGGCAGCGGCACAAGTGCATCGCTGCAAAGCATGACCCCCGCATTGATGGAATATCGGGGCAATAATCCCAACTTACGGCGAATGCCTGCCTGACGCAGAGCGGGTATCGGCATTTACCTAAGGAGCGGATGCTCCCTTCACGGCCGTATATCGGTCTGATATAGAGTCAAATAGGGCGCGCAAAATTGAATAAAAAAACAGAGGGAAGCTGAAACCGGCTTCCCTTGTTTTTGTTTATAGTTTTTTTGCCTTGACATCCTGCCGCAGCATTTGTTATAATGATTCTTGAAATCCTTGCGTCAGGAGGTTCCTGCTATGCTAGATCTGCATACTCACAGCAATTGCTCGGATGGACAGCATTCTCCCACAGAATTGCTTGCCCTCGCTGCACAAAAACAAATCACTCATCTCGCCCTCACCGACCACGATACCGTGAGCGGTCTGAAGGAAGCTGCTGCTACCGCGAAAAATTACGGCATCCGGTTCCTTGGCGGGATCGAGATCAGTACAAGCCGTAGTCATCAGCATTTGCTGGGTCTTGGCATTGATCCGGACTGCCCTGCGATGCTTGCTGCCTGCGAAGCCTATAAAATACGCCGTATCGCCCGTGAACAGGGAATTCTCAAAGTACTGAACGGCTGGGGTATGGATATTGCCGCGGAAGATGTGCAGAAATTTGCACACGGACAGGTCGGACGCCCGCATTTTGCACGCGCTATGGTTGAAAAGGGGTATGTGCAAAGCGTACCCGAGGCGTGTGAACGTTATCTGAAAGCACCTGAGATCCGCGCGATCAGCGACAAAAAGCCCGATGCTGCTGAGGCAATTGCGTTGATTCATGAGGCGGGCGGATTTGCAGTGCTTGCACATCCGATGGAACTGGCACTGCCGTTTACACAGTTACAGACACACATGGATACACTGTTGGAAATCGGGCTGGACGGTATTGAGGTGTTTTATCAATCCAACACGGCACAGGAAATTGATTTTCTACGCGATTATGCGAAAAAACACAATCTGCTGATGACAGGAGGCTCCGATTTCCACGGGGCTTTGGTCAAACCAAGCGTGACGCTCGGCATTCGATCACAGGAGGAGATCCTTTCGCAGTCGGCACTCTGGCAAGAAAAATGAGAATCTTGTGAAAAGCTTGCATTCCATGACGGAATATGCTAGAATATAGACATTACAGAAAGGATTGTGACACGACCAATGAGCGATGAAAAGAATCTGAATGCACCTAGTACCGAGGAAAAATCCGAATCCAAAGAAACGGTTTCCGCATTGCATAATGCGCGTGAGATGAAAGCACAGGCGGCACGCGAAGCGGAACTCGCAGAGCGCGAACGACAGGCGGAATCGGCAGAGGAAGCGTACCAGGCGCGTGAAGAATATGCCAAGGAACTGAATGAAGAAAAAGTTGCGCTGATGCAATTGAAACAGGGCATTCTGGAGGATACCGAAAAGGTGTTCGGTCAGAAGGAAGAAGCGAAAAAGTATACCGTCTGGCAGAAAATCAGCAACTGGTTCTATCATTCCAAATGGTGGCTCGGCATTGCAACATTCTGTGTGCTGATCGGCGGATTTCTGATCTATGATTACGTGACGCGGGTCGATCCTGATATCACGCTGATGATGCTCAGTGCCAACGGTGCATTGACTGTACAGGAGCCGCAGATCATTGAGATGCTGAAAAAAGATTGTCCCGATTACAACGAGGACGGCGAAGTGGTCGCGGAAATTGTATCCATACCGCTCAGTCGGCGGAACATGGAAAGCGGCACACAGCTCGCAACTGCTTATATGACACAGCTTTCCGTACAGTTCCGAACCGATATGTGTATGCTGGTGTTTGTGGACGAAGAAGCTGAAGAGTATCTGGACGCTGATAATCAAAAACTGTTTGTGGATCTGGAAAAGATTTTCCCGCAGTACGACTGTGTGGAAAAGTATCGCGTAAAGCTCGATAATACATCGTTTGCAGAGAAGATCGGTCTGGAGGGAGAGCTGGGCAAAGGCTCGTATCTGGCACTTCGCACCTATGATGGCGGCGAAAACGAGGACAAAATGAAAGCAGCCTATGCACGCGCCCTGCCGATTCTGGAAAGCATCCTGAAACAAATTTCAACCGAAGGAGTCTGATTTCCATGGAGGAGAAACCGTTACAGCCGCAAAACGAAGCACCTGCACAGCCAAGCGGAATTTTTGAGCCGAAACCGCAGATGCAGGCTGTCGGCATCAAATCGGGAAAGCGCAGAGCCATGGAACTTGCAATCGCCGTGTTTGTTGTGATCGCTGTTGTGATCGTGGTAGCGGTGTGCAAAAATCTGTACCTGAAACCGATTCGCGGCTACTATAAGGGACTTTCCAAGGACAGCGTGAATAAAATGTGCGATTCGTTTCCGGCGTGGCTTGTAAATGTGCAGCTTGATGCGGAAAGCGTCACGGTGTACGATATGTGTACTATGGTGACTTCTACCGCAAAGTTGGGCTACGGCGAACATTTCAAGGCGAAGGCAAGGCTTGTCACCTACGAGGAAAAAGACGATCATCAGCTGGAAACCATTGAGAACGGAATCTTTTCTACCTATCATCAGAAGGTGAGCGTGACGGAAGGGCGTGTACTGACGCTTTCGGTTACCTACAAATACGGCGACGGCAAGAAAAATGTCGTCAATGAATATGTGACCCTCTATAAGATGAATGGCAGATGGGTCATGATCGACGTACCGAGCGGCAAAAAATAACGCGAAACACGGCAAAAATGACAAAATTGTATTTTGCATTCCGTGAAAGATTGGCAGCAATCTGTCAGCGGATGCCTTGCAATTTATGTCGAAAAAGGGTATAATAAAACAGAATGGATGCACAGGGAAAATGTGCGTCTGTTCTGTATTTTTTTGCATCACAGAGAAAAAGAAAGGACGGAAACAATATGAAAAACAAAAATGGAAAGAATTTGCTTGCAATTTTGACGGCTTGCAGCATGATCGGCGGTCTGGCAGCCTGCTCGGAGGATATTACGGTCAGCAGCGGTACGGGCGCGGCGGTCAACCTCAGTGCCGTGGAGCTTGCAGATGCGATATATACCAAAATTCCTCTGACGGAGGAACTTGCTTATCAGGATGGCGAAACCATGGGTCTGCTGATGAATCTCGGCGATTATACTGAGGCGGCAGGCTATACGGCAAGCGGTCAGATTCCTGAAATGGTGGCAGTTTTCTGCGGCGCGGACGCTGCACAGGCTGAAACCCTCAAAACTGCAATGAATGATTATGTCGGGGAAATGACCCGCGAATATGAGAAATATGCGCCTGATCAGGTGGAAAAACTCGAAAAGGCGATCGTGCAGACCGCAGGCAAGTATGCGGTGCTTTGCGTCAGCAGCGATGCCAAAACCGCCAAGCAGGTCGTCGGAGAGCTGCTTTCCAAGGGTAGCTGCAATATGGCAAATCTGCGCAGCCCGAGTAGTATTCCCGCGGATCAGCCCGCAGAAACTACGCCGGTTGATTCAGGCAGCGATACGGAGAATTCCGTCACGGATGGCACGGTAGTCACTGCACCGGTCAATCCGAGCGGAAACGATCCCGTTCCCTCAGGGGATGTTCCGATT
The DNA here is from genome assembly GCA_045600205.1 of Oscillospiraceae bacterium. Taxonomy (GTDB): domain Bacteria; phylum Bacillota; class Clostridia; order Oscillospirales; family Ruminococcaceae; genus Firm-04. The sequence goes on from JAZRXM010000023.1 coordinate 79,697, forward strand.
CCTTCGCAGGGCGATTATGTAGATATGGGTGCGGTGTTCCGTGACGGTGATACCGCATTTGAGGCTTACTACTACAACGACAAATATGCTGCACAATATACGGGTGCGATCAATAAATTTGCGGCAAAGGTACCCGATACCGTGAAAATCTATGATTTGCTGATTCCGACCAGTGCAGGTATCACGCTGCCCGATGATCTGGTCGGCAAGTGCAATGTGCAGGATCAGCATGATTCGATCACGAAAGCGACCGCAAAGCTGGATAGCCGCGTCAATGGACTTGATATTTACGATACCATGCGCTCGCACCGCGGAGAGTATATCTATTTCCGCACCGATCACCACTGGACGGCACTCGGCTGCTACTACGCTTTTGCAGACCTCTGCAAGGCAATGGGTAAAACCGCACCGTCGCTTTCGGAGTACCCGACTTCTGATTTTACCGGCTTTTTGGGCTCTTTCTACCGCGACACCAAAGAGGATCCGAAACTGGGCGCAAATCCTGATACCCTGACTGTTTACTATCCGACGACCATGGGCAACATCACCATGCAGTATACCGATACCAACGGCAAGGTACATGATTGGCCGCTGATCTCGGATGTCACCGATTATCAGGCGCGTTTGAAATACAGCGCATTTGCCGGCGGCGATAATCCGCTGGTCACCACGGTCAATACTGCTGTGGAGGACGGATCCGTCTGCATTCTGGTCAAGGAATCTTTCGGTAATGCGATGATTCCGTTTCTTGCAGACATTTACCAGTATGTCTATGCCGTGGACTATCGCTATGATAAGCGCGATTTTGCGGCGTTTGTTTCCAAATATCCCAATGCGGATGTTATTTTTGCCAACAACCTTTCCGCTTTGCAGAGCAGCTATCTCTGCGGCAAAATGGCAGCTTATCTCGGTTAACTTATTACGAAAGGAATCGCCTGATCTATGGTTTTCAGCAGCCTGATGTTTCTTTGCGGCTTTTTGCCGCTGACGGTTTTGATCTACCGTTTGCTGCCCACACGTCTGCGAAACGGCTTTCTGCTCCTCATGAGCCTGCTGTTTTATGCGTGGGGTGAGCCGATCTACGTACTGCTGATGGCAGGCTCGATTCTGGTCAATTACTTCGGCGGTATCGCAGTTGCAAAACAGCAGCAGAAAAGGGAAACCGGCGGCAAATCCGCGCTGATTGTCACCACCGTGATCGACCTGTCGCTGCTCTGCTTTTTCAAGTATACCGATTTTCTGCTCGGGACGTTCAATTCCCTCACGGATGCGGCAATCCCGCTTTTGAAACTCGCACTGCCGATCGGTATTTCGTTTTACACGTTTCAGGCACTTTCCTATGTCATTGACGTCTACCGCAAAGAGGTGCGCGTGCAGAGAAGCCTGATCGACTTTGCAATGTACGTGACGTTGTTTCCGCAGCTTATTGCGGGTCCCATTGTGCGCTATGCCGATGTGGAGAATCAGATGCGGGGGCGTGATGAGGGCGCAGATAAATTCTGGGCTGGTATTGTGCGTTTTTGTGTCGGATTGGGGAAAAAGGCTCTGCTTGCGAATCAGGCAGGCAAGCTTTGGGATACCATCTCCGCACAGCAAGATCTCCCTGCTGCGACTGCCTGGCTTGGTGCGGTTGCATTTACATTCCAGATTTATTTCGATTTTTCAGGCTATTCGGATATGGCAATCGGACTGGGCAAAATGTTCGGCTTCGATTTTACCGAAAATTTTCGCTACCCGTATCAGTCAGACAGCATTACCGAATTCTGGCGCAGGTGGCATATTACCCTGAGTACGTGGTTTCGGGAGTATGTTTACATTCCGCTGGGCGGCAACCGCAGAGGCAAAGGCAGACAGGTGTTCAATCTGTTTGTAGTCTGGGCGCTGACGGGTCTGTGGCACGGCGCGGGCTGGAATTTCCTCTGTTGGGGACTTTATTTCTTTGTGCTGCTGGTACTCGAAAAGAATTTCCTGCTGAAAGCACTCAAGAAAATTCCCGCAGTATTTCGTCATATCTACGCACTTTTGCTGATCGTACTCGGCTGGGTGCTGTTTGCCGTGGAGGATTTCAAGGCTCTCGGCAGTTATACGAAAGCACTGTTTGGCGCAAACGGCGGCGGCAATGCGCAGACACTCTATCTGCTGGGCAGCTACGCGATTTTGCTCATCGTGATGACGGTTGCCTCTACTGAGCTGCCTGCACGCATCGGCAGAAGCCTTTGCAAACGCTGCTCGGAAAATGCCGCAACATTTTTACAGGCACTCTGGAGTGCAGCATTGTTGATCCTGAGCCTGTCTGCCATTGTTGCTGACAGCTACAATCCGTTCCTGTATTTCCGATTCTGAGAGGAGGCACACAGCATGAAAATTTCGTTCCAAGCGGTACTCAGCGTGTGCTTCTGTGGGGCTCTGACCCTGACAGGTGCGGCGATTTTCCTGAAAAAACCGTCGGCGTACTCGCTGAATGAAAACCGCTATTTGCAGCAAAGACCCGAATTTTCCGCAGAAAACATCATGGACGGCACATGGCAGGAGGATATGACCGACTACATGAGCGACCAGATGCCTCTGCGCGACAAATGGACGGCAATGCAGGCAAAAACGCAGATCCTGCTTGGTAAAAAGGATGTCGGCGGAATATATCTGGGCGATGAACACCGCTATTTTGAAAAAATCACCGAGGATGATATCAGCCGAATGCGTTTCACCTCGAATCTGAATGCCATCAAGGCAGTTGCGGAATATGTGCCGCAATTGGATGTCACAGTGCTGTTGGTGCCGTCAGCAGGTACGATTCAGTCGGAACATCTTCCAAAACACGCAGAGCTTTACGATGCAGCCGCCCTTTACAATCTGGAGCAGGCAACACTTGGCGGATGCTGTACGCTTGCGGACTGCCGCGATACGCTGAATACCCACAAAAACGAGTATATCTACTACCGCACAGACCACCACTGGACGACCTACGGTGCGTGGTTTGGATACGAGGCACTGATGCAGGCACGCGGTCAGGAGGCAATGCCGTTTGCCGATTTTCAGGTATATCCTGTATCCAACACCTTTTTTGGCACGCTCTACTCCAAAGTACTGGACGCGGACACTGTACCGGATACGGTGGAACTGCGCTACCGCCTGCCCGAATGTACGGTCACGGTGGACGGCCAAGCGGGCAGCATTCACGATTTGTCCAAGCTGGAGGGAAAAGACCACTATCAGGTGTTCTTCGGCGGCAACTACGGCGAAGTCAGCATCCATACCGCAAATGAAAACGGCAAATCCCTGCTGATATTCAAGGATTCTTACGCAAATTCGCTGGTTCCGTATCTGCTGGAGGAGTATGCCGATATCACGATGATTGATTTGCGTTATAACAACGGCTCGTGGGCAGAACTGCTGCGCAATCACACGGGCGAAGTCCTGTTCCTCTACGAAATGAGCAATTTTGCACAGGACCCCAATGTTTCCACCATGATCACCGCACTGAAATAAACAGAAATCTCCGATGCCTTGAAAAAAAGCCGTCGGAGATTTTTTGTGTGAGGTTTATCTGTCGGATGTCGTATAATAGGTGAAAGGGCAAAACCTTTCGGAAAGGAGCGTGTCCATGGAGAACGGTGCAAGTAGCTACCGCCGTTTCTGTGAGAACGATGACAAGAGCGCACTCGCAGAACTCATCAAGGATTATCGGAACGGACTTATGCTCTATCTGAACGGCATCACAGGCAATCTTTCTCTGGCAGAGGAGATCGCTGAGGATACATTCGTACTGCTTGGCGTGAAAAAACCGCGATATCGGGAAAAATACTCGTTCAAAACATGGCTTTACACCATCGGCAGAAATCTTGCGATTGATGCACTGCGGAAACAAAAACGACATCCAACCGTACCGATTGACGAGATCGCAGAGCCGATCGCCGAAGAGCAGGATCTCGAAGAAGCCTATTTGCGGGAAGAACGCAAAATCGCGCTTCATCGTGCCATGCACTGTCTGAACAGCGACTATCGGCAGGTGTTGTGGCTGATGTATTTCGAGGAACTTTCGGCAAAGGAGGCGGCAGAAGTCATGCACAAGAGCGTCCATGCCGTTGAAACCCTTGTGTACCGTGCGAGAAAAGCACTCAAATCGCAATTGGAAATGGAGGGCTTTCATGATGAAAACTTATGATGAAACTACGCAGCGGGTCTTTCAGAAAATGGAAGAACAGAAAATGCTGCAAAATCGAAAAAAACAAACCGTATTCCGCACTGCGGCAGTTGCGTGTCCCGTATGTCTGGTCGCAATGGCAGGCATCGGTATCTGGCGGATGAACGCAGACAAGCCGCCTGTCACAACAGATTCGCTTCCCGCTGCACCGACTGTTACGGAGCAGGTGAACGGCACGGATTCTGTTTCTACGAGCGTGAGCACGGAACAGACATACGAAACGCCTGCTGTTACGTGCATCAGCGCACCTGCTGTTACGGATGCGCTGCCGCAGCAAACTGTGCCGACTGTCAGCACACCGCGTCTGTCTGCGGTGACAACGCCTGAACAGGCGAATAACTGCTCCGGAGTACCGATCATGGGCTGTTGCGACAGGCTGCTTTCGATCAGTTTTCAGGGCGATGTGTATGTTGAAACGCGCAATGAGGTTGTGCTGAACTCGCTGATTCCCGACAAAAAGCTCGGCACGATCAAGGAATTTACGGAACTGTACGGAGAAGCGAATCTTTATTCCGGACTGCCGGGACAGGGGACGGAGGCTTCAGAAGATACTGAGGTCTATTCTGTCAAAGGGTTCGATAATGTGATCCTGCTGCTTGCAGACGGCAAACAGTTTGCACTGGTCAAAGCGGAGGTCGTTGATGTCGGGGAGGATGTGCAGGCTTTGGTTTCGTTGGAAATCGACGAGCTGCTTTTTGTTGAAATGCGTGGCTTGAACGGTCTGCAACTGACAACCAAGGAAGAAATCGGCACGATCGCCGAATTGACCGCGAGTGGAAGGGCAATGATTTGCAAAGGATTCGGGCAGAAAGGAACTGTGTTTGCGGACGATGCGGCAGTATATACCGTGCAGGAAAGCGAGGACATGATTCTGGTGATTCAGCCGGACGGTGAGCAGGTCATTCTTTGCAGACCGTGATAACAGCGAAAATGCATCACAGATACAAAAACGGGCAACCCTATGAGGCTGCCCGTTTTCCTTACGATCAAATAAAAAACCTCGCTGAAAATCAGCGAGGTTTTGGTGCGCCGGAAGGGATTCGAACCCCCGACCTACTGGTTCGTAGCCAGTCACTCTATCCAACTGAGCTACCGGCGCACATCAGCGGGATTTCCCGTCAACGTTTAATATTATATCACACGGGGTGGGATTTGTCAAGGGATATTTTGAAATTTCTTGTTTTGTGCAGATGCATCCTCACATAGTCTGTATTTTTATGCACAATATCAAAAGCATCCTCCCGCTTGCGGCAGGAGGATGCAATTTCCGTCAATCGTACATGATTTCCTTATGCCCGTAATAGGCAGTGAGTTTATCGCTGGTGGAGATGACAAACGTTACGATAATGCAGCCGATGATCGCAACCAGATAGAATGCAATGGTCAGCCCGAAAGCACCTGCATTTTTGCGCTCCAGCATCGCTACAATGCCGGGCACAATCAACAGCAGCGAGGATGCAATAAACAGGAACGAGGTCAAGCCTTTCAGTTTTTCCACACGCAACACAATCGTCAGCGAGAGCAGCATCAGAATGATGCCTGCGTACTTATAAAACGCATCTGCAAAATTGAAGAAGCCGTTTGGCTCAAATCCTTCGGGATACGGGCGCGTTGAAAACAGGAACATACAAAGTCCTGAGATCACGCCGATAATGGTCAACACAATGGAAATCGGGAAGCCGGCTGCGGAAAGGTCTGCCTGCTGCTGCTGACGAAGCTCACGGAGCTGCCTGCGTGCTTCGGCGGGATCGGTCTGCGGGGCTTCTTTGAGGCTGTCTGCGGCACGTTTCGCGGCACTTCTTTTTGCTGCTTCAATGTCCTCCTGATTGAAGCTGACGCGGCGTTCAGGTTCGGGAGCGGGTGCTTCCAGCAAATCCTCTGCCTTTGCTTCAGGGAGAATTTCGTGTGTCGGTTTTTTCTCAGCAGCGTTGTAGGTTGCTTCTTCCAGCATCACATTGACCTGCTGCTGTGTGGCTGCCTGCTGCGCGAGAGCCTGCTGCTGTGCCTGAAAACGCTGCCGTTCAATGAACTCAGCTTTCAGGGCGGCAATTTCTTCTGCGGTATAGGGCGGCTGACCTGCTGCGGCACGCTGCTGCTGTAAGATTGCAACCTGTTCATCCGTCAGTTCCTGATAGCGGCTGGCAGGTTTCGGCGGGGGAGCAGATGCACTGCCTATGTCATCGAGGACAGGCGCGACCGCATTTGCTAAACGAGGATCTACGCTGCCTGCATTGGGTGTGGGTCTGGAAAAATCCTGACTGCCGAAATCATCCAGAACAGGGGTTTCGGCGTTTGCAAGACGCGGGTCTGCACCATTCGGGAGGGTCTGACGGGGCTTGGGTGCCTCGTAAGTAATATCGCCAAGCAGCGGGGAATTCAGTCCGCCGTTTTCATCCATAGCCATAGTATAACATCCTTTCGTGAGTCGCATGACAGGTATTTGTCATATCAAAGAATATTATACCAGATATGTTTGAAAAATGCAATAGTCGGCTTTGAATTTTAGAAAATCTGTCAGATTTGACTGCGCAAATACAGCAAAGTGACAAAGTGTGCGTCAGGGCTGCATCATTTTTTGCTTGAGCAGCACAAGGTCTTTGGCAGTGAGATTGCGCCGTCCCCGTTGATATCACCGCACTGAACAGGGGCAGAGAGTTCCTCGCCGCGCCAGTAGCTTTGCAGTACGTCATACCAGAACAGCCCGAGTTTTTCATAACCTGTTTCATTCGGATGGACACCATCGTAGAGGTCAGATTTTTCCAGTATGCGGTTCACCTCTGCCAGACGGATGGGCTTTCCCTGCTGCTGTTTCTGCGCCGCGATTGCACGAATTTGTGTATTGCAGTATTCGATTGCTTCATCCATGGAATCGGGCGTGAAATACGCAGGATCAATGTAAAGCGTGTCATTGGCGTCCATGCAGGGAAGCGTTGCCAGATAGAGCATACCGCCTGCGGGAATTGTATCCAGAATGGTGTCCGCGAGCGGTTCCAGTCGCTTTCTGAAGTGGTCAAGGTCGTAAAGGCTGAGAATGTCATTGGTGCCGATTTGCAGGAAAATGACATCTGCGGGGTACTGCGTCAGAAGGTTGTCAATGATACTTGCGATTCCCGTGCGCTGCCCTGAAATGGACTGTTCCTGCGCGATATTCTCAATGGAATAGCCGCTGTATCCTGCGTGTTGGGGGTCGTAGCCGCAGCCGCCCCGGTTCGGTCCGACAAAATCGACCAATTTATCCTCGCCGTGTGTGGTCAGTGCGCCGCAAAGCGTGTTGCGGTATCCGCCTGAAAGCCAGAAGCCGTCGGTGATCGAATCGCCGAGGCACATGAGTCGGGTCGGGCAGATCGGTTTGATGTCATCCGCTGCCTGTGCGCTGCGGCTGCTGAAAGTCAGCATGGTAAACACGGCAAATATTGCCGCAATTTTTGGTGAGTGCCCATACACTGTATGGCTCCTTTTCTGCTTGTATTTCTCTCTTTTTTAGCGATATATCCCGCTTTTTCTATGTTTTCATTATAACAGGAACACCTGTCGGATACAATAGTCTATTATCGCAAATGATGTGCAAAAAAGCACTTGCATTTCTATTTGATGTATAGTATAATAAAAAAGACGTCTGCGGATTTATCTGTATCAGTGATGCCGCAGCAGAAAGGAAGATACTACACATGGACGAAATGATTCGTTTGCAGCTCCAAAAAACTGCTTGCCGTGTGCGTATGGGCATCATCGAGGGTGTCTATCACGCAAAATCGGGTCATCCGGGCGGCTCTCTCTCCATAGCCGATGTCATGACCTATCTGTACTCTTTTATGAACGTAGACCCGAAGAATCCTGATATGCCTGAGCGTGACCGCTTTGTACTTTCCAAGGGTCACACCGCTCCCGCACTGTATTCCACACTTGCAGAAAAAGGCTTCTTCCCGAAGGAAGAACTTCAGTCTTTGCGTCATATCGGCGCGCTGCTTCAGGGTCACCCCTGCATCCACATTCCGGGCGTAGATATGAGCTCCGGTTCTCTGGGACAGGGCATTTCTGCTGCTGCTGGTATGGCTCTGGCTGCTAAGCATAAGGGCGAAGCCTACCACGTTTACACCGTCCTCGGTGACGGCGAGCTGGAGGAAGGTCAGGTCTGGGAAGCAGCGATGTTTGCTGCACACTACGGTCTGGACAATCTCACCGCAATCATCGACAACAACGGCTTGCAGATCGACGGCAAAATCACCGATGTCTGCTCTCCGATGCCGATCACCGATAAGTTTGCTGCATTCGGCTGGCACGTTATCACCGTCAATGCACACGATTTCGATGATCTGGAGCGTGCATTCCGTGAGGCAGAGTCCATCACGGGTCAGCCTGTTGCGATCATCCAGAAGTCCGTCAAGGGCAAAGGCGTTTCCTTTATGGAAAATCAGGTTGGCTGGCACGGTACAGCACCGAACAAGGAACAGTATGAGCAGGCGATGTCCGAGCTTTCGGCAGAGCTGAACAGATTGGAGGCACTGGCATGAGCGACGTCATCAAGAAGGCAACACGCGAGAGCTACGGCGAAGCACTGGTAGCACTGGCTGAAAAATATCCGAATCTGGTTGTTCTGGATGCAGACCTTGCTGCTGCAACCAAAACAGGTATCTTCAAGAAAGCATATCCCGACCGCCACTATGACTGCGGTATTGCAGAGGCAAACATGATGGGCGTTGCTGCGGGTCTTGCCACCACCGGCATGATTCCGTTTGCATCTTCGTTTGCAATGTTTGCGGCAGGTCGTGCATTTGAAATTGTCCGCAACAGCATCGGTTATCCGTGCCTGAACGTCAAAATCGGCGCAACACACGCAGGTATCTCCGTCGGTGAGGACGGCGCGACCCATCAGTGCTGCGAGGATATCGCGCTGATGCGTACCATTCCGAACATGGTCATCCTGAACCCGGCAGATGATGTCGAGGCGAAGGCTGCCGTGGAAGCTGCAATCAACCACAATGGTCCTGTTTACTGCCGTTTTGGTCGTCTGGCTGTTCCGGTCATCAACGACAGACCCGACTACAAGTTTGAGATCGGCAAGGGCATTACACTGCGCGACGGCAAGGATGTCACCATCGTTGCAACCGGTCTGATGGTCTGTGAGGCATTGAATGCCGCTGAAACGCTGGCACAGCAGGGTATCTCTGCGCGTGTCATCAACATCCATACGATTAAGCCGCTGGATAGCGAACTGATCGCCGCTGCTGCAAAGGAAACAGGCTGCATCGTCACCTGCGAGGAGCACAGCATCATTGGCGGACTTGGCTCTGCCGTGACGGAGTGCGTTTGCGAGAAGTGCCCTGTTCCTGTATACCGCATTGGTGTGAATGATACATTCGGTCATTCCGGTCCTGCGGTTGAGCTGCTGAAAGAGTTTGGTCTGTGTGCAGAGCATATTGTGGAAGTTACAAAGGAAGCTGTTGCAAAGAAAGGCTGATTTCTCAGCAAATGAGTGAATCATATAGAAGCTGCCTGTTCTCTCGTATGAGGGAGCAGGCGGCTTTTTGTTTTGCAAATGCAGAATTGCAGGGACATACGGATATCCGATAAGAAATTTCCCGCAGGGTGTTGAAATTTCCGTCGATTTGTGTTATACTATATATTAAACAACTATGCCCGATTCGAATCACGAAAGGAGTGAGAACAATGGGCCAAATCATTCAAAACTATCTGCACGCTTTTTCAAACTTGGTGCATTCGTTCCACTTTATTGACGGTATTGATATTCTTCTGCTTACATACCTCATATACCTGGTGCTGAAAATGGTGCGCGAAACCCGTGCAGGTCAGCTGCTGAAAGGCATCGGATTACTGATTGTTGCTTACTTTTTCAGCGGATTTGTTGGTCTGCGAGCCATCAATTTGATTATCGGTGAATTGTTGAGCGTTGGTCTGCTTGCCGTTTTGATTCTGTTCCAACCTGAACTTCGCAGAGCACTTGAAAAATTCGGTCTGAATGTCAAGCATATTCTGCATCTGCCCACCATGACAGAGGATACCAGAGAAAATTGGCTCAACGCAATCCCCATTATCTGCGATGCAGCCCATGAGCTTTCGAAAACGACAACAGGCGCACTGATCGTAATTGAGCGCGGCACCAAGCTCGGCGAACAAATCGACAACGGTACGATTGTCAATGCGTTGCCAAGCGTGGAATTGTTCGGTACGATTTTCTTCCCGAAAACGCCGCTCCACGATGGTGCAGTCATCATGCGCGATGGCATGATATATGCAGGTGCTTGCTTTTTACCGAAACCGCAAAAGGAAGAAACCATTGATAAACATTTAGGCTCCCGTCACCGTGCCGCAATCGGCATGAGCGAGAATTCGGATGCTGTCATCATTGTGGTATCCGAGGAAACAGGTCAGATTTCAGTTGCGGAAAACGGTACTCTGACTCGCGATTTCACCAGAGATTCCCTTGCGGAATACCTGCATTCCGTCCTGATCCTGCCCGATGAGGAAGCCGCCACATGGAAAGCAAGAGCGTGGAAAAAGGTACGTTCTCTGGCATCCCGACTGAAAAAGAAGGAGGCAACGAAGAAATGAAGCTGATTTCTTTTTTCAAAACGTTGTACCGTTCTCCAAAATATGAGAAGCTGCGTCTTTTGTTGATTTCGTTTATCCTTGCCTGCGTTTCATGGGTCTATGTTACGGCACGGGTTTCCACCTCCATGCAGGTGGAATTCAAGAATGTGCCTGTGATTATGGACGGCATTAAGGGAACCAAGGCGGAAAGCTACGGTCTGACCGTGATGCTGGATGAAGAAACTGAGATTCCGAAAACATCAGTCGTAATCCACGGCAAGCGTACCGCGATTGGCGGTTTGACCAAAAGCAGCGATATCGAAGCCTATGTGGATTACAACAGCGCGATTGATCGGATCGGGATCCAAAGCCTGCCCATCAAGATCAGACGGCTGGATGGTACGACCATTACCGATTGTACGCTCAGTCTGAAAGAAACGGAAGTCGAACTGGACCGCTACCAGACCATGACCATCAATGCCAAGGTGGATGCCTCCAATCTGGAGTCGCTGGAGGATGTACAGATCGACCACGAAAATATCTCCTGCGAACCGAGTACCATGACGGTCTGGGGTCCCTCCAAGGAACTTGCCAAGATCGACCATGTGCGTGTGAAGATCAACAACGTCAGCAAAATTGAGAAGAATCAGGCGTTTGATGACACCTCCTTTGAATTGGTGAGCGTGGACGGCAATCTGCTGACCGATGCAGACGGGAAACCGCTCTCTGACAAGCTGACGCTCCAGAATGCAAAATTTACAGCGCGTGTCCCCGTGTTCTATCTGAAAACATTGCCCGCTACGGTGGATGTCACCGGCAGCAACATCCCGCAGAATCTCGATATGGAGGTATTGCGGAAGCGGCTTCGCCTGATTGTTGCGGATGATGCATATCTGTTGCCCGAATTTGGAAAAAATACGTTCCCTGTGGAACTGAAAACAGATGACAGCGAACAGAAAGCCATTCTCGATGGCAGAGCATATCAGAGCATCGGACAGGTCGCACTTTCTTCTCTGACCTGCGATGGTGCGAAAATCCCGATTACCCGCAATGAATCGAATGAGGGCTTTGAGATCCTCACCGATCTGGAAAATGCCTACGTTGCATTGGCGGATACGGAGGGATTGGTAACGCAGGAACGCCGCGTCAAGGCAATCTATACGACCAATGCGCCCTCGAATTTTGATTTTCAGGTGCAAACCAAGGAAATCGTTGTGACACTGGTTGGCGATGCCGAACAGGTCAATGCCATTTCCGCAGAGGATATCAGCGCATCGGTGAACCTTGGCAATGAGAAGATCACCGAGGCAAAAACCTTCCAGAAAACGGTCAGTATTACACTGCCGTCTGATGTGGATATGGTGTGGGTATACGGCACACCCAAGGTGACCGTCACCGCAACCGAGAAAAAAACTACTACTCCCTGATTTTTTACCCCGCAGAGGTTCTTCCTTTGCGGGGGTTTTTGACGTTTTGCAGCAGAAATCATCAAGATTGCGGCATTCCTCTCATAAAATGCGAAAATTTCAAAAAAAGCGTGACAAATCGGCAAAAGTGTGTTACAATGTTCTTAATCATACATTTTTGTGTGATGCACTGATAATAAGGAGTCTTTTCCATGTTTCAATTGGAACAAAATTATGATGTTGTGATTGCAGGCGCAGGTGCCGCAGGTCTTTATGCCGCATTGCATCTTCCGTCGCATCTGAAGGTACTGGTGCTTGCCAAGCGTGAGGCAACACTCTGCAATTCTGCGCTGGCACAGGGCGGTATTGCAGGCGTGTGGAATTCACCGAATGACAACATCGAACTGCACGCAAATGATACCCGTATTGCAGGTGCGTTTACCAATAACCCGAAAACGCTGCAAATTCTCGTATCCGAAGCAGCAAGGGATATTGAACAGCTTGTCGCGGATTACGGTGTCGTTTTTGACCGCGGCGCAGACGGCGACTATGACCGTACACTCGAGGGCGGTCACTGCCGCAGACGTATTTTCCACTATGCGGATTCCACGGGTGCGGAGATTCTGAGAGGTCTGCTTGCCTGCACCAGATTGCTCCCGAATGTCACAATTTCCGAACATACTGTGATGTCCCGTGCCATGAAAACCGAAACGGGCTTTTCCTGCGAATTGATGCAGAATGATGAATTTGCAGTCGTCAACTGTCACTTCCTGATCATGGCAACGGGCGGCATCGGCAGAGTGTACGAATACACCACCAATTCTGCCATTGCAACGGGTGACGGCATCCGCATTGCCTATGAATTGGGCGCACGTATTAAAAACCTGAGCCTGATCCAGTTCCACCCGACCGCCTTCAACAACAAGCATACCCGCGAATGCTTCCTGATTTCTGAGGCTGTCCGCGGTGAGGGCGCATATCTCCGCAACTGCCACATGGAACGCTTTATGCAGCGGTATGATGATCGTCTGGAATTGGCTCCGCGTGATGTGGTATCGCATGCAATCATTCTGGAAAGTCAGCGGACAGGTTCCAATGATTTCTGGCTGGATATTTCCCACAAGGATGCCGAGGAGGTCAAGGCACGTTTCCCGAAAATCTACAATAAGCTGTTGGAGCAGGGGTACGATCTGACCAAGGAACCCGTGCCGATTTTCCCGTGCCAGCATTATCTGATGGGCGGCATCAATGTCGGCGTGAATGCACAGACCCGCGTGGAGCGGCTCTATGCCTGCGGCGAATGTGCGCATACCGGCGTACACGGCAATAACCGTCTGGCTTCGAATTCGCTGCTGGAGGCTTTGGTGTTCTCCCGTCGTGCCGCAGAGGAAATTGCCAAGCAATCCGAAGATATCAGCCCGCGCTTTGAGCAGGGGCAGTTCAAGCCGATCACCGCAACCGAGCCGATTCCCCACGGAATCCGGACGGAATTGCGCAAAATTTTACAGGAAAATTACTTCGTCATTCCGAATACAGAAAACATCCGTGCCGCCTATGAGCGAGTTACGGAGCTGATTCAGTTGATTGCTTGCGAGGACTGGAAAATGGACCTCGACTATCTGGAGGCGAAATCGCAGGCAACTTGTGCATACTTGATTTTGGAGGAACAATTATGATGCAGCTTCTGCCGATTTATGTGGATGAAGTCATCCGCCGCGCCCTGACAGAGGATATCACAGGCATGGATGTGACCACGGATTTTCTGCTTTCTCCTGAGGACGAATCTGACTGCTACCTGATGGCAAAGGATGAGGGCGTTCTCTGTGGCATGGAAATTGCAGCAAGAGTGTTTGAACTGGTGGGCGAAGGCGTCACCTTTGAGGCAAAGGTCATGGACGGTGCGCGTGTCAAGTATGGTGATATTCTGGCAACGATGCACGGCAATACCCGAACCTTGCTGAAAGGAGAGCGCACCGCTCTGAACCTGTTGCAGCATCTTTCCGGCATTGCAACAGAAACCCGCAGATGCGTGGATATTGTTTCAGGTACCAACGCTTCTATCGCAGATACCCGCAAGACAATGGTCGGCATCCGTGCCATGCAGAAATATGCGGTACGGTGCGGCGGCGGTAAAAATCACCGCTTCAACCTCTCTGACGGTGCCATGCTGAAAGATAACCATATTGATGCCTGCGGCGGAATCACACCTGCAATCACACAGCTTCGTCAGCATATCGGACATATGGTGAATATTGAAGTTGAGGTACGCAATCTGGATGAACTGCGTGAGGCTTTGGATGCCAAAGCCGATATCATCATGCTGGATAACATGGATAACGATACCATGCGCGAGGCAGTCCGTATCACAGACGGCAGAGCGTTGCTGGAGGCATCGGGCGGCATCACACATGATACACTGCGTGGCGTGGCGGAAACAGGCGTGGATATCATCTCCATTGGCGCATTGACCCACAGTGTCAAGGCATTCGATATTTCCATGAAGTGGGTACGGAAGTAATGCTGGAGGTTATACTGGGGGGGACAAGCGGTACCATGCCGCTGAAAAACCGCTGGCTTAGTTCTTGTTTTGTCAGGATGCAGGGGAAAACCATGCTGATCGACTGTGGAGAGGGCACACAAATCGCCCTCAAATGCGCAGGACTTTCGTTTCAAGGACTTGATTTGCTTTGTCTGACGCATTTTCACGCAGATCATGTCAGCGGACTTGTCGGGCTGCTGCTTTCCATGGGCAGCGAGCGGCGTACCGCGCCACTGACGATCGTGGGCCCTGTGGGATTGCGCCGTGTCGTTGAGGGATTGCGGGTCATTGCACCTGAATTACCCTTTGAACTGGTACTTTGTGAGCTGACCGAGGAAACACAGAGTATCCCGTTTGGGGATGCCAAAGTGACAGCATTTGCGGTCAAGCACACGCTGCCTTGTTACGGCTTTTGTGTGACGTTGCCCAGAGTCGGGAAATTTGACGTTGCAAGAGCCGAATCGGCGGGCATTCCACAGAAATTCTGGGGCAAACTGCAAAAAATGGAATCTGTCACGGATGAAAATGGCGTGGTGTATGAGCCATCGCAGGTGCTTGGTGCGCCGCGCAAGGGCTTGAAACTCGTGTACTGTACCGATACAAGACCCGTCAACGCGATTGCCAAATTTGCGGACGGCGCAGATTTGTTTATTTGCGAGGGAATGTACGGCGATGCGGATAAACTCGATAAGGCAGTGGAAACAGGGCATATGCTCTACGAGGAAGCGGCGGAAATTGCCGCACTTGCCGATGTCGGGACACTGTGGCTGACGCATTTCAGCCCATCCATGCCTGAGCCGGAGGAATTTCTTCCGCAGGCGCAGGCGGTGTTTCCGCGCACGGTCTGTGGTTATGACGGCATCCGCGCCGAATTGCGATTTGCGGATACATAAAAAAACCGATACCCGTTTGCTGCGGGTATCGGTTTTCCTTTTTATTGGAGCAATTCCTCCCAAGACGGTTCTTTGTCCATCATGGCGGTGGCATAGTAGCGGAGGATCAGTGTGGCATCGGTTTCCGAGATGCTGCCGTTTTTATCGGCATCGGCGGCAAGAATCTGCGATGCGGTAAGATTCGGCTGTTTATCCAGCAGCAGCATGGTATATGCCTGCAAGACCATCGTGGCATCCTCAGGGGAGATCATGCCATCCTCATTGACATCGCCGCGCAGATACGCGGAAATGACGATTTTGCACGTATATGTGACGTTTTCACAGATCACTGAGATCACCGCAGAGCCGTTTGCAAGGCAAGTGACCGTGCCGTCTTTGCTTACAGAGGCGATTTCAGGGTGGTCGGAGGTGAATTGAATCTTATCGTGCGGAACATTGGACGATAACGCCAATTTAAACGTATCACCGAGCTTTTGTGTGCTGTATTCGGTGTAATTCAGTTTGCGTGGAATGCTAACCGTTACGTGGCAGCTATACGAAATGTTTTCGCAGACCACGGTAATGACCGCTTTTCCGTTTGTCAGGCAAGTGACTTTGCCGTTTGCGTCCACGGAAACCACATCAGGATGATTGGAGCGGTACTGGATTTCGGCGGTTGTCGGGGCAGGCGTGAGGGTCAGCGAAAAGGTTTCACCCTGTGTGGTGGCGTCATATTCAGACGGACTCAACGTGCGCGGGAATGCGACAGTTACCTCACAGGTGTAGGTGATACCCTCGCAGACACAGGAAACTTTTGCAATGCCGTTGTTGAGTGCGGTAATCGTACCGTCTGCGGAAACAGAGGCAATCTGCGGCGCACTGCTGGACCATGTACAAGCATCAGCGGCAGGTGCAGGCGAGAGCGTCAATTGTGTGGTTTCCTGATATTTTGAAAGCAGCAGCGTGCTTTCGGATAAGCTGCGGAGAATGCGCACTGTTACTGCACAGGAATATGTAACGCCCTCACACAGCACTGTGATGTTGGCACTGCCGTTTGAATGTGCGGTGATGACGCCGTTTTCGTCTACGGAGGCAACTTCAGGAGCATCCGATTTCCACGTACAAATGGTATTTTCATCGGGCTGCGGCGAAAGACTCAACGCATGGGTTTCCTCGGGTTTGGAAAGGCTGACCGTTAAATCGGAGAGTGTCCGCGGTGAGGGTGCGGTAACGGTAAATGCAGCTTTTTCCTGCGTATCAAAAATCGCATTGGGAATCCCCTTGAATTTCATGGTAGAAGCACTCAGCGAAATCTCTGCATTTTCGCCGATTTTCGCGGATTCGTCCACATTGACAAGGAAGGTTGCGATTTCCGTTGTGGCGGCTGCGTTATCATTGCCGTGATAGCCGATGCCGATGGTATTGCGGTCATTCAGGTAAAACAGCGTGATATTTCCGGCAAGTGCGGCAGTCGGGGTCATTTGCGGCTGATTGTTTACCATGACAGGCTTGAGGATATCCGGCAGGGAAATGGTGATGGTAAAGTCTGCAAGGGTCGGGTTATGCTGCATACAAAGGTGCAACGTTGCCTGACCGGAGGGATAGCCGCCGTCCGCCGTGAGGTACAGGCGAGGTGTTTCGATTACCGTGACGTCAAATGTTGTTGATGCGCCCATCCATGAAACTTTGATCGGATAAGCGCCTGCTTTTGCGGCATCAAACGCAGATGCGTCAATTTCCAGCTCTGAGAGCATTGCGCCCGCATTTTCAAATGCTTCACCGTATTCGTCATGTCCCTCACCATCCGCGATACCGCCGCTCAGATCGAGGGTTTCTCCCATGAAATATACGGTTTTGTCAGGCGGACGCACGATTTGCAGCTTGGCGTAGGGGATGCAGGTGGTTGTTGTTGTCGTGACGGTTGTGGTTGTCGGAGTTGTCGTTGTGGTGGTTGTGACGGTAGTAGTTGTCGTGGTGGTTGTAGTAGTCGGTATTGTGGTGGTGATGGGTTCTTCTCCGATTTGCAGCGTCAGAGGCGAAATGTGGTAGGCGACTTCGTGCATTGCCGTATTGTGGAACTGTATGACCGAAAGCGAAATGCGATATTCGCCATTCTGCGCGGAGGGTGAAACGGTGATCGGGAATGTCACGATGTTGCCGTTTTCGGAGATGTTTTCCGTAGAAGCACCGGCAAATGCGAGCATTCCGAGAGATGCGTTGTAATCTGCAACTGCCTGAAGCGATTCAAAGCCGCTGCCGAGCGTAAAGGAGGGGGCTTGCTGGTCGAAGCGCGGTGTCATATCGCTGCCGAGCTGAATGGAAAAGCCGGCCGCTGAAAATCCTGCGTTCTCCGAGATCTCCATGGAGAGGTTGAAGGTGCTGCCTGCTGAAACATAAGCAGGTGCGGATAATTTCAATTCGGCTTCTGATACAGCGCGGACAGTCGGTGCGGGCAGAGCAGACAGAAGCATCGCGGCGGAAAGAACCAACGCGATGCTTTTTCTTCGATTCATAAACATAGTGTTATTCTCGCTTTTACGTAAGATTTAGGCATCTCGATAACCAATCCGAATAGTCTGCGGCGGGATTGCGCTCTGTCAGTTGATAGAGCATCCGACAGCCGACCGCATCCTCGATTTCGCCGAGGATGTAGCTGCCATCGCTGCGCCGCAAAAAGTCTACCCCTGCAAAGTCCAGCGGGAGCAGATTCTGTATTTCTGAGAGAAGCTGCCGCATCTGCGGGTCAGGAGAGAATAGAGAAACGGTTCCGCCGAGCGAGAAGTTGCTGCGAAAATCGCAGTCGGAGGTGCGCAGAACCGCTTCGTAGATTTCACCGCCAAGGACATATACACGGACATCCCAGCCTGTCACCACGGGCTCTTGCAGCAGAAACGGACGCTTTTGCGCATCCAGAGCCGCAAGGTCGGTGACCCATTCCACGCCCGCGCCGCCGTGACCATCGAGCGGCTTTTTGACCAGCGGTGTCGGGAGGGTCGGAATATCATGCTCCACGAGATGTGTTTTTGCCATGGGAATCCCGTGCTTCTGATGAAAATAGCAGTAGGTGCGGTATTTATCGTTGGTGATTTCCGTAACGGCAGCGCGGTTGAAAACACGAATGCCGCACGCTTCCCATGGTGCCGACCACGCGGCATCCCGACTGCGGTTGATGATAAAATCAGGGCGTTCTTCGGGATGCTGTGCATCAAGCAAAACGGGAATATCCTGTGAAACCGCGCAGAAAGGCAGTTTTTGGTCAGATGAAACCAACCGCAGCGTGAGCGAGTGCTTTGCGGCACATCGCGTCAGTTCTGCGATAAACCACTGATTGCGCGGGATATCCACAGGGTCGTAAATCAGCCAGCCAAGCAGATTTTTCACGCTTCTGCCGCTGCGATAATGGTCGTATCGGATTTGCGTTTGATCTGGTTACGGATATGCCACATGATGTTGGTTGCAGGGTTGATGCCGCAGGCGTCAATGGTACTCTGAAGCTGCGGGTTGGAGTTGACCTCGCAGACATAGCGCTCGCTGTCATCTCTGCCAAGGAGGATGTCAACGCCGGCAAAATCCAGTCCCAGAGCCGCGGTTGCAGCCAGTGCGAGTTTTTCTTCGAGCGGAGAAACAGGGCGTGCCACCGCCGTACCGCCCACGCCGATGTTGGAGCGGAATTCGGTCGTGCTTGCAGCATGACGCTCCATTGCGCAAACGACCTTGCCGCCGACAACGGTTACGCGGAGGTCTTTGCCCTTACTTGCAGCGATGTAGCGTTGGAACAGGCAGTCATGCTCACCGATGTGCGTGAGGATTTTTGCAGCTTCTGCTGCGTTATTTGCAAGATAGACCTGCTGACCGAAGCTGCCCTTGTTTTCCTTGATGACCAGAGGCCAGCCAAGGATCTTTGCAGCTCTTTCAGCAGAGGAAACATCGCGCTTGCAGCCTGCAAAGCAGATCGGAGCGGGGATGGTGTCCACGATCGGGATGTTGTATTTTGCAAGTGCCAGTGCGGTTTTTACCTTGTCATCGGATGCGGAGATGGCACCTGCGGAGTTGAACAGTCGCAGACCGGAAAGCTCCATGGTGCGAGCAAGCATCGTGTCTTTATCCCAGAAAATGACGAAATCGGGCTTCGGCTCACGGCATTTGTTTCCGATGATGCTCGGAAGTTCCGCGCTGCTCCACGAGGAGCAATGCAGACCAGCCTTTTCGGCAGCTTCCTGAAGGGTGCGGTAGAGCGCACGGAATTTTGCGGGGTTGTAATAGCTGTTATAGACCAGCCAGCCGTTGTAAGTTTCCATAGTGTAGTCCTCCGAAAAAATATTGAAATCAGACGGGTTCCGTCTGTTCAGGGTACGAGATTTTGCAGCACTGCATCTCCGAAAGCGGAGCAGGTGCAGGGTATATCTGTTTTTGCGGCAATATCTGCGGTTCTCAGACCGTTTTGGAGCGTGGTTTCGACTGCCTTGGTGACAGCGTCAGCTTCGCGGTCGAGATGGAACGTATATTTGAGCAGCATGGCAGCGGAAAGAATCGCTGCTGCGGGATTTGCAATGTTTTTGCCTGCAAGATCGGGTGCAGAGCCGTGAACAGGCTCATAGATGCCGAAGCCGTCGCTGCGGAGCGATGCACTCGGCAGCATTCCGATGGAGCCTGTCAGCATGGCGGCTTCATCGGAGAGGATATCGCCGAACAAATTGCCTGTGACAATGACATCAAACTGTGCAGGGGCGTGAACAAGCTGCATGGCGCAGTTATCCACGTAGAGGTCGCTGTATTCGACCTGTGGGTATTCTTTTGCCAAGCGGTGCATGACATCCCGCCAGAGTCGGGAGCAATCGAGGACATTTGCCTTATCGACAGAGCAGATTTTCTTTCTGCGCTGCATGGCAAGGTCAAAAGCAACTCTGCCAACGCGCTCGATCTCCGATTCGGAGTAGGTCATGACATCGTGAGCAATGCGCGTATTTTCAATGGTTTCCGTGCCGCGCTCTCCGAAGTAGATGCCGCCGGTCAGTTCACGGACGATCATCAGGTCAGGGAGCGAGCCGTTTTGTACTGCCGTCAGCGGCGATGCCTGACGGAGTGCCGAAAACATCGCAGCAGGGCGCAGATTTGCAAAAACGCCGAGCGCACTGCGGATGCCCAGCAGACCGCGTTCAGGGCGCAGTTCCACGGGGAGGGGATCCCACTGTTTGCCGCCCACCGCACCAAGCAAAACCGCATCGGCGCGATTGCAGGCGTCTAAAGTATCCTGTGGGAGCGGCGTGCCGTATTGTTCGTAGGCGCAGCCGCCAAGCAGGGCTGATTCATAGGTGAAACGGTGACCGAATTTTTCAGCAACAGCGTCTAAGACACGGACGGCCTGTGCTGTGACTTCGGGACCAATTCCGTCACCTGCCAGAATCGTCAGATGTTTATTCATATGACTGCCTCAAGGATGCAAGCAGACCGCCTGCGTCAATGATCTGCTGCATGAACGGCGGAAACGGTTCTGCTTTGTATGTTTCGTGTTTGCTGAGATTTTCGATGATGCCGCACTTGGTATCAACAGAAAGCAGGTCGCCTGTTGAGATGCGGTCAGCGTCAGCACATTCGAGAATCGGCAGCCCGATGTTGATCGCGTTTCGGAAGAAAATCCGAGCAAAACTCTTTGCAATGACGCACGCAATGCCGCATCCCTGAATGGCAAGCGGTGCGTGTTCGCGGGATGAACCGCAGCCAAAGTTGTCGCCTGCAACGATGAAATCTCCTGCCTGCGCATTTTTTACAAAGTCAGCGTCAATGTCCTCCATGCAGTGCGCCGCCAGTGCGGATTGCTCTGCGGTATTGAGGTAGCGTGCGGGAATGATGACGTCGGTGTTGACCGCATCGCCGTAGCAGAATGCTTTGCCTTGCGTACTCATTTGCCGCACCTCCCGTCAAAAGCAGCCAGTCGCCCTGCAACTGCCGAAGCCGCTGCAACATAGGGCGAAGCCAGATAGATTTGTGCAGTCGGGTGACCCATGCGCCCGATAAAGTTTCGATTTGTTGTAGATACTGCAATTTCATGCGGGGCAAGTACGCCCATATGTCCGCCCAGACAAGCACCGCAGGTCGGGGTGGAAACGGCGCAGCCCGCTTCAATGAAAATGTCGATCAAGCCCTCGTGCATTGCATCGAGAAAGATTTGCTGTGTGGCTGGAAGGACGATGCAGCGGACATTCTCCGCAACATGATTTCCTTTGAAAACCTCAGCAGCAGCACGCAAATCGGATAGCCGACCGTTTGTGCAGGATCCGATCAGTACCTCGTCAATATGCGAAACATCCGTATCTCTGACAGGGCAGACGGTCTGCGGGGATGGCGGTACGGCAACGGTTTGCGAAATCTGCGATAAATCGAGAGAAATCGTTTGGATATACGGTGCATCGTCATCTGCCGTGAATATGCGCGGAGATTTCGCACCATGCGCCTCAAGATACGCGATTGTCTGCGCATCTACAGGAAAAATACCATTTTTTGCGCCCGCTTCGATTGCCATGTTGCAGATCGTGAATCGGTCGTCCATGCTGAGATGCTGTACGCCCTCGCCTGAGAATTCAAGGGAGGCGTATCTTGCGGCATCTGCGCCGAGCATACCGAGTAGCGTCAGAATGACGTCCTTGCCCGTGACATACGGCTGCAATTTGCCTGTCAGCCGGATGGAAATTGCTTGCGGGACACGAAACCAGGCGTTCCCGCTGCACATTCCTGCGGCAAAATCGGTGGAGCCGACACCTGTGGAAAATGCGCCCAGTGCGCCGTAGGTGCAGGTGTGCGAGTCCGCACCGATGACGAGGTCGCCTGCGGTGACCAAGCCCTGCTCAGGAATCAGTGCGTGTTCGATGCCTGCTCTGCCTGTATCGTAAAGCTTTGCAATGCCGTGTTTTTTTGCAAATCCGCGGCACTGCTGACAGAGCGTTGCGGCATGGATATCTTTATTCGGAGTGAAGTGGTCGAGGATGATTGCCACCTTGTCGGGTTCTGCCACGCGCTCCAGACCATTTGCGGTGAGCGTGTCGATCGCAACAGGCGTCGTGATGTCATTGCCGAAACAAAAATCGAGTTTGCAGGAAATAAGCTGTCCTGCATGGACCTCGGCGGAATCGGTATGCGCGGCGAGAATCTTCTGCGTCATGGTCATAGACAAAGGAATCAGCCTCCTTTTCAGGGAATCCCACCCCCGAAGCTGGTCGGAGGTGGGATGAAATGTTTACAGGGTAGCGAGCTCTGCGTAGTTGTCCTTCAGTGCAGGATAGATCTTGCGGTAGAGCTGATAGTAGCCTTCGTATGCCTTGACAGCGTCCTCGCGAGGCTGGCAGGTTTTGTCGGTTGCAATGATTGCCTTGCAGGCTTCGGGGACAGATGCGTATGCACCGGTGCCGACCATTGCGAGAATTGCAACGCCCAGAGCAGGACCTTCCTTGGAAGCAAGGGTCTGGATGGGGCAGTGATAGAGGTCAGCGAGCATCTGACGCCACAGCGGGGAAGAACCGCCGCCGCCGCAAGCCATCATGTCGTTGACGGTGATGTTCATTTCCTTGAATACTTCGAGGCAGTCGCGGAGCGAGTAGGTGACGCCCTCCATGACTGCACGGAGCAGGTCGCGTTTGCCGTGCATTGCGGACAGACCAAAGAACACACCACGCGCATTTGCATCGAGGTGCGGAGTACGTTCACCCATGAGATACGGCAGATACAGCAGACGGTTTGCGCCGATCGGGGACTGGTCAGCTTCCTTATCCATGAGGTAGTATTCGTCAACGCCCATGCCCTTAGCGGTCTGCTTTTCGGCATCGCAGAAGTTATCGCGGAACCACTTGAGGGAAAGACCGGCGCCCTGGGTAACGCCCATGACGTGCCAGCAGCCGGGGACTGCGCAGCAGAAGGTATGGACTCTGCCCTTGGGGTCGATGGAAATTTTGGAGCTGTGTGCAAACACAACGCCGCTCGTACCGATGGTGGTGAATGCTTTGCCGTCCTCAGCAACGCCCGTGCCGATTGCAGCAGCAGCATTGTCGCCGGCGCCGCCGACCACAGGAGTGCCTGCGTTCAGACCGGTTTGTGCAGCGATTTCCTCGGTGATCTTGCCGGTGATTTCAGGGGATTCGTAAACCTTGCCGAGCAGGTTCTTGTCGATGTCGAGCTTTTCGAGGATCTCGTCAGACCAGCAGCGGTTCGGGATATCGAGAAGCTGCATACCCGAAGCATCGGAAACCTCGGTGGCGTATTCGCCGGTGAGGATGAAGCGGATGTAGTCTTTCGGGAGCAGAATATGCGCACATTTTGCGTAATTTTCGGGCTCGTTGTTGCGTACCCAGAGAATCTTGGAAGCGGTGAAGCCAGTCAGGGCAGGGTTTGCGGTGATCTCAATCAGACGCTCTGCGCCGACACGCTTGGTGATCTCCTCGCACTCCTTGGTGGTACGCTGGTCGCACCAGATGATGGAGGGGCGGATGACAGCATTGTTCTTGTCGAGCATGACAAGACCGTGCATCTGACCGGACAGACCGATACCCTTGATGTCATCCTTCGAAACGCCGCTCTTGGAAACGACAGATGCGAGTGTGTGCAGGACAGCATTTGCCCAATCCTGCGGCATCTGCTCTGCGTAGCCGTTCTGCGGCTGATAGAGCGGATATTCCTCGGTTGCGGATGCGATAACGGTACCCTTGACATCGAACAGCACTGTTTTGGTGCCGCTGGTTCCGATGTCTACGCCAATGTAGTAATTCATAGTAACCTCCTTGTTTTCTCCCCGTGATGTAAGAAAACAATATATATATTTTTTTCGGCGCATGAGCTGCGCTTTGCAGGATGCGGCAGATCGGTGCCGAACCCTGCAAAACAAAGCTTACAGGATATCCGTACAGCGCGGCACACATTTTCATGAGGATACCGCGCTGTGCAGGAAATCATTCGGATCATTTCAGGAAACTCTCAAACGAGCGGTTCGAGGAGGAGAAGGTGTTTTCCACCACTGCGATATACTGGCGGAAAACGGGCTTGCCGTTGACATAGAGAACATCATTCATATCAGGGATGCCGAGTGCTTCGAGGTCGCCGTCGCTCAGGTCAGCCAAGCGGATATGGCATTCCACGGACATCGGGATATCGCGGAGTTCCTTGAATGTCACGGTGACGAGATCCTCAGTGTCATGTAATTCCAGTCCGAGAGATTCGGGTGTTTCGTCGTCATTCAGATCTTTTGCAATGCAGATGCCCAGCTTCTGACGTTGTGCCTTAGTGGTTTCGGATACGGGGACTTCTGCTTTGAAGCTGTCCGAAACGCCAAGCGTTGCAAGCTGCTTATCATTTAAAGCAAAGCTGATCTCCGGGCTGATTTCGAGGAGTTCCTTTGTAATCTCAGAGCGCGGAACTGCGACCCAGTCACATTTGAAATTGGTCATGGGGCGGACAATATAGGTTTTCTTGTCATATCCGCGGATTTTCAGGGTGTAGTTTTTCTTGACGATATCGAGCGTGTTCGGTTCCAGACTGACATAGGTGCTGCCGTCAGACTTGTCTTTTACCTGTACGATCTCGTATCGGTACTCACCGAGTGCCGAAACACCGCTTTCCACGACGGTTTTCTCCTGCTTGCTGATGAGCATGGTACCTGCGGTCATATAGAGGTACGCGCCGATGATGTAAAACATGACGAACACCGCGCCCAGAACGGTTTTCGGACCTTCTCCGACGCCGTTGCAAAGGTAGGTGAGGATGATCATGATCGCCATGGGGATCACGAATACGCGGTACTGGTAATTAAACAGAAAGACGAACAGGTGCAGCGGCATGGAGAACATAATGGCAAAGCGTGTGATCGCCTGTTTTCTGGAAAAAATCAGCGCAATTGTGAAGAACAGGCAGATGAAGCAAAGCTGTACGCAGAATGGTCTGCGCTGTGCCTCGGAGATCTCAAGCTGATAAAACACACTGTAATAGGCAAGTTTGGCAATGCCGACGAGATAGAGAATGGAAATCAGTGAAACCGCAAACTGCACCAGAGCGTAGATTCGTTTGCCTTTTGGTGTATGCAGGGCTTCCTTCCAATTTTGAATAATATCCTTAATGCCTGCGGATGAAGCCGCAGCGCGGGTCTGTGTTGACATGAGTGGCATTCCCCTTTCGGAACTTCGGGGCGGATGGTGTCCGCAGCGGAATCAGATTTTATGGATGCGAGCGTATTTTGCCATGACTTTCTTGGTGCCGACCTTGTCAAATGCGATCTCGAGCATGGAGTCGCCCGCCATTTCCTGTGCGCTGATAATGGTACCCTCTCCGAACACGGCACTGCGGACGCGGTCACCTGCGACGAAATTAGCAGCAGCAGCGGCTTTTTCGCGCTGTTTTGCCTGCGCGACCTGCTGCTGAAGCGTAATGGAATGAACAGCGGTCATCGGCTGTTCGGGCATTTCGCTGCGGGAGGTTACGGTGCTGTCATGCTTCTCGATGTAGCTCGGGTCAATTTCCTTGAGGAAGCGGGAGGTAAAGTTACGGGAGGTCGTGCCGTGGAGCATTCTGTGCGTGGTATTGAGCACGTACAGACGCTTTTTTGCACGGGTGATGGCAACATAGGCAAGGCGGCGTTCTTCTTCGAGGTTCTCCTGTGAGTCGATGCAGCGTGCATTCGGGAAGATGCCGTCCTCCATACCGAGCAGGAATACGTTTTCGTATTCCAGACCCTTTGCGGAGTGAATGGTCATCAGCGTGACCGCATCGGTAGATTCGTCTGCGCGGTCCTGATCGGTATACAGGGAAATTTCTTCGAGGAATCCGTCCAGAGTGGGTTCTTCGGATTCTGCGAGGTAAGTTTTGATGCTGGTTTTCAGTTCCGTAACGTTTTCCAGTCGGCTGATGCCGTCCTCGCCCATGGTTTGAAGCATTTCGGTGTAGCCTGTTTTTTCAAGCAGTACATCGTAGAATTCATCAAGCGGCATGGTTTTGGAAAGTTCCGTCAGGGTATCGAACATTTTTGCGATTGCCCGCATGGATGCTGCTTTGCGCTGGAGTACGGGGTAATCGGCAGCGGTGCGGAGCACTTCGATCGGGGAAATGTGCAGATCCTCGGAAATACCGGTGATATCCGAGAGCGTCTGCGGACCGATGCTGCGTTTCGGTTCATTGATGATGCGGCTGAAGCGGAGCAGGTCGTTATTGTTGTTGATAACGCACAGATATGCGACAATATCCTTGATCTCCTTGCGGTCGTAGAAGCGCAGACCGCCGTAGATGCGGTAGGGGATGCTGCCCTGTGCCATGTGCCGCTCAAGGCTGTTGGAAAGGGCATGGGTGCGGTACAAAACGGCATAGTCGCTGTACTTTGCGCCGTTTTTGACGCCTTCCTGCACGGTATCGACGATGAAGCTTGCCTCATCGTTCTGATCTTGTGCCTTATACCAGTAGATCTTGTCGCCTTCCTCGCCTGCGGTCCAGAGGGTTTTCTTCTTACGTGCCTCATTGCGGGCGATGACAGAGTTTGCGGCACCCAGAATATTCTTGGTGGAGCGGTAATTCTGTTCCAGACGGATGACCTTGCACTGCGGGAACTGATCCTCAAAGGAGAGGATGTTTTCGATCGTTGCACCGCGGAATTTATAGATGCTCTGGTCATCGTCGCCAACGACGCAGAGGTTGCCGTGTTCGCCGGCAAGCAGAGCAATCAGCTCATACTGTGCCTTGTTGGTATCCTGATACTCGTCCACCAGCAGATATTTGCAGCGGTTGCGATACTTTTCGAGGACATCGGGGCATTCACGGAACAATCTGACCGTGAGTGCAATGATGTCGTCAAAGTCAACCGCATTGGAAGCCTTGAGGCGGTTCTGGTAGATCTCGTAGATTTTTGCGATCTTGACGCGGCGGAAGTCGCCGTTTGCCTGTTCCATCAGGTCCTCAGGGGTGAGAAGCTGATCTTTTGCGCGGCCGATTTCCGTGACGAGAACTTTCGGCGGGAAAGCCTTTTCAGAGATGCCTGCACCGCTGATGGGGTCAGAAACGGCAGGATCTTCGAGGCAGGCTTTGATGACGCGCTGGGTGTCATCCTTATCGTAAATGGTAAAGGATTTGTCATAGCCGTCCAGACGGTCAATGTGCTGACGCAGGATGCGTACACATGCGCTGTGGAACGTCGCTGTCCAGACTTCGGCAGCCGATTCCTCGCCGAGCATGGTTTGCAGACGGGTTTTCATTTCCGCTGCAGCCTTGTTGGTAAAGGTGATGGCAAGGATATTCCAGCCGCGGATGGGGTTGACGGCGGTCAGTTCTGCCAGACGGAACGGGTCAGGTGTACGGGTGCCGTCTGCGTATGCTTTCAGTTCAGCCTCCTCATCTGCGGAAAGCGAGAAGCTGCTTTCTCCGTAATATGCGTCACCGAACTGCATCATGAATGCGATGCGGTTGACGATTGCGGTGGTTTTACCGCTGCCTGCGCCCGCAAGGACGACTACGGGACCATTGACGGTACGGACAGCCTCCTGCTGCGGGTCATTCAGACCTTTTTGGCTTAAATACTTTTGAATTGCGATTTGTTTCACGCTTTGCATAGCTGAAATCTGCTCCATTTCCTTTTCTCTTGGGATTGACCGCAGACGGGAAAATGATTCCCTTGCGGCGATACGTATCTATTATACCATAAAAAGTTTCACTTGAAAAGCCCGAAATGAAAAAAAATCATGTTTTTTTCAATTTTTCTGGATGCGACAGGATTCTACAGGGATTTGTCGTGAAAAATACACAGAATTCGAAAAAGGGTCTTTTCTTTTTTGCAAAAGTATTGTATAATAATAAGGTATTGATTTTTTGCATTTTGCAGAGGGGATGCGTGACAATTGAAGGTTCAGATCAGTGAAAGACAGCGTTCTGTGGGCGTTGTGGTAATATGGGTCTTTACGATTTGTTTGTTGATCGGGATTGCAGTATGGCGGTTTTCCGCATTGCTTGGGATCCTGAAAAAAATAATTTCGGTGTTGGCGCCGATCCTTTACGGCATTATCATTGCGTATCTATTGAGTCCGCTGATGCTCTGGATGGAACGCAAATGTTCGAAGATCCTTGAAAAAAAGAAACCGCATCCCATCATCAAGCGAACGGTTTCGGTAGCATTTGCGGTGTTGGTGCTGTTGGCAGGATTGACCGGCGTGGTTGCCATGGTCATGCCGGAACTTTACAGTTCCTTGAAAAACCTGATGAGCAGCCTGCCTGATTATATGACCTCGGCAACGGGCTGGGTGACAAAGAAAATCGGCTTGCTGCAAGAAGATCAGCCGCAGATGTACGGCTTTTTGAATTCCACATGGGAAAACCTGCAAAACAAGCTGGTCAATTTTGCAACGGAATTTCAGCCGAAACTGGAAACGTTATCCAGCGGTGCGGACATTTTAAGTACGATAACGAGTGGTGCGTTCACGGTTGTCAACGCGCTGAAAAACTTTTTCCTCGGTATTATTGTTGCGGTCTATCTGCTGTTCCACAAGGAAAATTATCAGGCACAGATTCGCAAAATCCTATATGCGCTGCTGCCTGACCGAAAAGTGCATCGTGTACTGCAAATCGGCTCTCATGTCAGCCACAACTTTATGCACTTTCTGCTCGGCAAGACCCTTGATTCGTTCATTATCGGAATGATGTGTTTCATCGGTCTGACGATTTTTCATATGCCGTATACCGCACTGATCTCGCTGATTGTCGGCGTTACGAACATCATCCCGTTCTTCGGACCGTTCATCGGTGCTATTCCCAGCGGTATTCTGGTTTTACTGTCTGATCCTTCCAAGGTGATTTTGTTTGCGATTTTCATTCTCATCTTGCAGCAATTTGACGGCAATATCCTTGGACCGAAGATCCTTGGCGATTCGCTCGGACTGCCGATGGTATGGGTCATGTTTGCGATTTTTGTCGGCGGCGGTATCTTCGGATTTATCGGTATGGTTGCGTTTGTACCGTTGTTTGCGGCATTATATACCTTTGTTTCCGATATGATTTCGGAGCGGCTGAGCAGCAAAGGTCTGCCCTGTACCACGGAAAGCTATATGACCGGGGAGCCGATTTTTGCTTCCTCAACTGAAACGACCGCAGAGGAGAAAACAGAGGAGATGACCCGTACCGTTCCTGAAGGCGATGAAGCGCAGAATGAACAGGAAGCTACGGAAGAAAAGGAAAATCAGGAGGTATCCGATGAGAACGATACATGAGGTACAGGAGCGCATTCAGGCATTGAAAGCGCAGACAGGCGTACAAATTCTGGCGCACAGCTATCAGTCACCTGATATTCTGGAAATCGCAGATATTACAGGTGACAGCTACAAATTAAGCGTTGCTGCAAGTGAATCCGATGCGGAGCGGCTTTTGGTTTGCGGGGTTCATTTCATGGCGGAAACCGCGAAGCTGCTCAATCCCGAAAAAACGGTCTACGAGGCAAACCCGTTGGCAGGCTGCCCTATGGCGGAGCAGTTTTCGCCTGCACAGATTCTTGCAGAGAAGGAAAAAATCGGGGAATGCGCCGTGGTTGCATATGTCAACACCACAGCGGAGATTAAAGCAGTCAGCGATGTCTGCGTGACGTCGTCCTCAGCGGTAGAAATCGTGAAAAATATGCCGCAGCAGAACATCCTGTTCATTCCGGATTGCAATCTCGGGGCATATGTGCAGTCTAAATGTCCCGAAAAGAAGCTGTATTTTATGAAGGGCGGCTGTCCGTATCACGGCAGCATTACCGTGGAGGAGGCGGCAGCGGCTAAGGCATTGCATCCTGATGCGCTGCTGTTGGTACATCCCGAATGCAATCCGCAGATCTCTGCGATGGCGGATTATGTTGGCGCAACTTCCGGAATTATCGCATATGCGAAAAAATCAGATGCATCGGAGTTCGTCATCGGCACAGAGATCAGCATTGTGATGCAGTTGCAGCTTGCTTGTCCCGAAAAACGGTTTTATCCGATCTCCACGCGGCTGATCTGCCCTGATATGCGAATTACAACTGTATCCGATGTGGAACGGGTGCTGGCTGAAATCGAAGCAGACACGGCAAAACCGTTGTTGCTCCCACAGGATGTTGCAGCAAAAGCGCGGCACTGTCTGGACGAAATGATCCGTCTTGGCGGTTGAAATGATATCAAAAACAAAGGCTTCGCTCCAAATGGAACGAAGCCTTTTATTTCTGCTTGCCTTGCGGTGCGCCATGATGAACATCGTAAATACAACTGAATCAGGAAATGGTGCGTTGCTGCTTGGTTTTCTCTTTGGGTGCGGGCGATTCGGAATCACTGCGGTCTGTAAAGACACGCTCCTCCTCGGGAATTGCATCGTTCAATTCGGGGTTTGGTTCACCGCTCTGCTCGTAGTACGGATTGATAACGTATTTCTGAATCACGGGGTAGCAGATATACATGACCGTGAATCCGATCATAGCAGCCGGATAGAAGCACAGAAAAACGGTCAGCCAACGCCAGATCAAAATGGGAATGGCGATCACTGCAATTTCCAGTGCCACGCAAAAGAGCGTTAACAGGCACTGCTTGGGGGAAAGAACCGTCAGTTGCAGCGCATTTTTCAGAATGCTGCGCTTATTCAGGCGTGTAGCGGTCTGCATGGGGAAAATGAAGAAATTCATAAACAGCAGCACCAGATCAACAGAAATCGTAACGATCAGCGGAGCATACATGAGCTTGGTGCTGTAATTCACGACATACTGCGGACAAAGCGACCAGTTGCAGAAAAGCAGGGCAATTCCCAGAGCATCGATCAGGAAATAAAGGAAAGATGCTCCGAAATTATCCTGAAAGCCCGCTTTGAACTCCTCAAATGTGGAAACAGGCTTGTCCAGAATGATTTTTCGCAAAACCTTGGCACAGCCCGACATCGTAGGACCTTCCACGAGAAGCTGCACGATCAGCAGGAAAATACACATCAGATTGGTCAGTTTGTTGTTTGTTCCGATAAAGAATATGTACGAAAGCAGCAGGGGAAGATGCATGAGCGCATAAAGTAAATTCAGCGTCAGCAGTTTGCCGACATTGTGCCAAAGCAGTTCCCAGAATCGCGCAAACGTATTTTTTTTCGGTGCATACGGATTGATTCCCGCACCCGGATTTTGATACCCTCCGAACAGACCCATCGGAAAGCACTCCTTTCTTTGGTTTTATGGTCATATTTTTGAATTGAGCAGCCAGAGCAGCGCAGTATGCAGCAGAGATGCCGCCAGAGCAAGTCCTACCAGAACCAGCCAGTTGCGATGCAGTTTTTTTCGTACAGTCGGGAGTTCTCCGCAGGCGTTATCGTGCAGCAGGCAGTCCTGCAATCCCGCCGAGAGCGTCAGTGCGTCCCTTGCGGCGGCAGCCAGCAGCATTGCCGAGCAAAATGCAGTCGGGAGAAACAAAACGGCGCAGCGCAGCAATCCCTTGCGGATGCCGTAAGTTGAAAAGCAGTCCGCGCCTGCAATGCCCAGTGCCATACCGCGCAGCAGCAGCAGACAGAGCGAAAAGGGCTGTCCGACGGCACAAAGTCCGCAGAGCAGTAACCCGCCAAGCAGCAGAAGCATCGGCAAGAGAGCTGCCAGAAACACATCCCAGAGTGTGCGCACATCGGATGATAGGGCAAGTCCGCCGAAATATCGCTCCAGAAGCGGCAAAACGGCTTGCGGGAGTCTTGCCTGTCCGCGGGTACCGAGCAGCATTCCGAACAGCAATGCAGTCAGGAGCCATTGCATGGTGATACTTTTCCGTTCCGCGCTTGTCCGAATTGCGGCAGTATGTACGAAATTCATAATGATCCCCTCCGTTTGCATTCTATGCAAAAAAGAGGGCGGATAGAACAAAGCAGGACAGACTCCGAACAGGGAATCTGTCTTGCTTTATATGACTTGTGTTATTCCTTTTTGGCACCTGCCAGCGTATAGGCGCGTGCAGTGCAGCTTTCGCAGCAGCGTTTGACCACATCGGGCAGTTGACCCTCGCAAAGTCTGTCCAGACCTGCAAGTGTGGTGCCGCCGGGGGAAGATACCATTTCGATCAGCTTTTCCACGCTGTATCCCGAATCGGTGAGCATTTTTGCCGAGCCGATCATGGACTGTGCAAACAGACGGAGCGCTGCGCCTTCATCAATGCCCTCAGATGCCGCATAGTCAAGGAAACCCTTGGCATAGAGGTACAGGAATGCAGGCGACGAGCCGTTGATTGCAATGATCTCGCGCATTTTGTTTTCGGGGATCTCCTCTGCAACGCCGCAGGTAGCAAACATCTGCATAGCAACAGAGAATTCCGCATCGGAAACGCCTGCACATTTTGCGAGTGCGGAAGCACCTTCGCCGAGCATCAGCGGGGTGTTTGGCATTACGAGGATGATTTTAGCATCCGGAATGGTGTGGGAACGGATGAATTCCGCAGAAATGCCTGCGCAGATGGAGATGACAACCTGTTCTGCGCGGAGGGTCAGTCCATCGAGAATGGGACCGAGTACCTGCGGTTTGACTGCAAGAATCAGGAAATCGACAGCATCGCAGAGAGCCTGCTCACTGTCACAGACGCTGACGCCTTCTTTTTGAAGGGCAGCGCGTTTTTCTGCGCTTGCGTCATATGCGTAAATTTCTGTAATTGTGCCGTTTTTGCAAAGCTCAGAGGCAGCGATACCATGCAGCATGGCACTGCCCATATTGCCCGCACCCAGGAAACCGATAGTCATGGAAAAATTCAGTCCTTTCAAGAAAAAGGGGTATCAAGCCGCTGTGCTGCGCTTCCCGAACACCGTCTGATATGCTTTCAGGACAGCAGTCAGGACAAGCACGATCAGCGCAATATCCACAGGGAGTTCCAGCAGGTTTTTCGCAACTCTTGCGATGATTGCCGCGCTGAGCGTTCTGTCCTTGAGGAAGCCGTAGTGGAAATTTGCGGCTGTATTGCAAACGATATTGATGACCACCACATCCACGATTCTTGCGAGAATCAGGCGGATGCAGAGGCTCAGATTCGGTTTGGTACGCAGTGATTTGGGAGCAGGGAAATCTGCCTTGCAGTAAGCCAGCAGACCGTAGATCAGACCCTGCGCCGCACCAATCAGCACATAGAGCGGCAGGAAACCGCCGTCCGGATGTACCAGATAGCCGACGATATCGCAAAGACCGCCTGCAAAGAATGCAACGGTCGGACCGTACAGCATACCGATCGCAGCGATTGCGAGAAACGCAAAATTGATTTTTGCAAATCCCAGTTCGATCGTGAAGGACTCGATCACCATGGAAACGGCAACGAGCAGACCCGTCACGATGACATTGCGCAGTTCTTTGAGTTCGAGCGCGGATTGACGAAAGATCTTCATAAAAAACACACTCCTTTGTATTTTCCGTTAATGCACAAAGGAGTGTTATTTTCTATTCCCTTATGCGTCAGCGGGATGCGAAAGTCCTACCGCAAGTACACGAAACCCGGTACTTTTCGTCCGTCTGACAACTCCCCGTTCAGACGGCACTTTACGCAGGACATTCTACTCTGATGCGCCTCAGATTCCGAAGAATCTTTGGAAAAGCATCATGCTTACCGAAAAATGAATCAGATGCTGATGATATCAGCAATGTCGTACAGATCATCCTGGAACGGCTTTTTCATTTTGAGTGCCTCCTGGATGTCGTAATCGACGAGGGTATTGCCGCGGATACCGATGACACGGTTGCCGATGCCCTTTTCGAGCAGACCGACAGCATAATAGCCCATCTGGGATGCGAGAACGCGGTCGCGGACAGTCGGAGAACCGCCGCGCTGTACATGACCGAGGATGACGGCACGGGATTCGATGCCGGTTTCTTTCTCAACGTAGGCAGCGATATCCTCTGCGCTGTTGAATTCCTTGGAATCAGCGATGACGCCTTCGGCAACGGTCAGAATGAAGTTCTGCTTGCCGAGCTTGCGGGAACGCTGCATTTTCTCGGTGATTGCCTTGAGGTCGAAATCTCTTTCGGGAACGAGTACATCGCAGGCACCGCAGGCAATTGCGGTATTGACAGCGATGTAGCCTGCGCGGCGACCCATAACCTCGACGACGCAGCAGCGGTCGTGGCTGTGGCAGGTGTCGCGGAGCTTATCGACCAGTTCCAGAACGGTGTTCATTGCGGTATCGTAGCCGATGGTGAAATCGGTGCTGGAGATATCATTATCAATGGTGCCGGGGATGCCGATGCAGGGTACGCCGTGGGAAGAAAGGTCGCCTGCGCCGCGGTAGGAGCCATCGCCGCCGATGACGACCATGCCTTCGATGCCGAGCTTTTTGCAGGTTTCAACTGCTTTCAGGACGCCTGCTTCCTCTTTGAATTCGGGGCAGCGAGCGGTAAACAGCAAAGTGCCGCCGCGCTGGATAATGGAAGATACGGAACGAGCGTCCATATCGAAAACATCGCCGTTGATCAGACCGTTGTAGCCTCTGCGGATGCCGACAACCTCCATGCCTTTATAGAGTGCAGTTCTTGTGACTGCACGGATGGCAGCGTTCATGCCCGGAGCGTCGCCGCCGCTGGTCAGTACACCAATTCTTTTCATGGAAAAATCCTCCTGTTTTCCGCCAATGCGGTTCTTTCCTTTATCGTGTAAAAAACTGTCAGGATGCCCTCTCTGATATAATTATGGGACATAGTTCACCTATTATCATTTTACAACTTTTCCGTGATTTGTCAAGAGGGAAAAACGGTTTTCGCTATCCCGCAAGGAATTTCGGAAAAAATGCGCAGTGTTTTGGGCATATCCATGAAATTCCCGTAACAGATAACAAAAGCGGTTTGAAGGGAAACAGATAGAAAATGCGGACGATTGGTGGTCGCCCGCATTCTGATCTTATTCGGAAGATTCTGTGTCGTCTGCCATGTCGGATGCGAACAGATTGGATTCGACTGTGACGATGAAGCCGTCCATATTGTTGCCTGATACGGTGAATTTCTGCTCTGCGGGCACGGGAATCTCGATGACAGCGGAGGTATCCTCAGGTGCCGGCACATAGAAGGTTTCGCAGAGAAATCCGAACTGGTCTGTGGTCTGGAGATGTTCGCTCTCGTAGGTGTACTGCTTGATTTCTTCGAGATATTCCTCCAGACAGAGGTTGTGGTCGCGCATATAAATCGCGTGTGCCTTTCCGACATAGCGGAAATGCCACGGTTCATAGGAAAACTTTGTAATTTCGACCTTGTCTTCGGGGTAACGGACAATGAAACCGTATTCCGCGCAATGTTCTGCCAGCCAAGCGTAATCGCCTGTGCCGTCAAAATCCTCCGTGACACCTTTTTTATAGATGTTGACATCGAATGCAAGGCCCGTTTCGTGCTCGCTGTGACCGGGTTCTGCCACACGGTCGGAGATGGGCGCATTTTTATCCGTCGTGTCTTTATCGAACAGTTTTTTCTGATAAGCCTTGGTGCGGTAACCGCTGATGATCTGAAGATCTTCGTGACCGGTTTCATTGAAGAACGCGGTGGTCATGGCGTTCAGCGCGGTGATGCAGTCCTTGGTCAGCTTGACATCCATATCCTTGACGGCGTAGTGTTCGTTGCGCTTTTCGTAGACGCAGAGCAGATCGTCCTCGTTGTCTTCAATGCTGTGTTCGCGGTTGACGAGGATCAGCGCACCTTCGGAAAGTGCATCGCGGAACACCGCATCGTAGGAATAGATGATTTGCGGCGGTTCCTCCGCAGAATTGGAAGTGTCGTTGATATCAGGGATGACAATGTCCTCCTCAGAGGAAGCATCCGTATCGGAAGAATTCGCGCCGACAGGGGTCATATCCTTCAGAATATTTCTGACGCCGAGCGCACCGCCGATCGCAAGCACGCCGATCAGTACCAATGCGATGAAGCCTTTGGGCGATTTTCGAAGTTCCTTTCCTGTGGAACGATAGTCAGCCATAATATTTTTTGCCGATTTTTCCGAAGAAAACGGCGCTCCTTTCCTGAATCCTTGCATAGGGTTTTATCTGTTTGTAATGGGTATTATATCATATTTTTCGGCAAAATGGAAAGAAAATCGCAAAACTTCGTTATATTGCACAACTTTTATTTTCATGCGATGGATAATTCTACAAAACTGACCGTTTTTTATTGACAATTTCAGGAAAATATGTTAGGCTGAATATAGGGTTCAGCAGAGAGAACCCCTTGCATGACAATTCGAAAGAGGTGATTTGAGATGATTTGCCCGAGCTGCGGAGAAGAAAATCAGGGGAAACACACGTTTTGTGTGGTTTGCGGGGCGGATCTGACACAGCGCACCGTGAAAGATGCGCTGAAATCTCAAAAAGAGGGAATCGAAAAGACTGCCAAACGACTGAAGGAACGTTTGCAGCAGCCGATCGGCGGAAAAAAGAACGCCCCCGACCCGTCACCTGAAAAAAACAAAGCAATCGACAGCGGCAGCCCTCCCGTAGAAAATGAGGCGATCATGCCTGATTTTATGCGGGATTATATCAAATGAATGCAATCAACATGGAACATCATCCTGCCTGAGTGTATGCGGAAAGACACTCAGACAGGAATTTTTTTGTATATGAAAATTGATATGCAAAATCAACAAAAAAGCAAGGCGATTTTCGTCAAAATAAAAGATGCTTTTTTTGTCAGAATATGCTATAATAATCCTTAATGCGTGAAAGCGCAAACAAGGAAAAGGAGTAAATATCATGGCTGACAAGAATACTGCAAAACAGGCAGCAAGTGCTGCAAAGGAAAAGGGCAAGGGATTTTTCAAGGAATTCAAGGAGTTTGCGCTCAAGGGCAATGTCATGAACCTGGCAGTCGGCGTGATCATCGGTGCTGCATTTCAGAATATCGTCACCGCTCTGACCAACAGCTTTATCAATCCGCTGATTGCACTCTGCACGGGCGGCTGCAAGAAGAATCCTGAAACCGGCGCGCTGGAAATGGTCGGCGGTCAGTTCACCATCAATGGTGTATCGTTTGATTACGGCGCATTCCTTTCTGCCGTTATCAACTTCCTGATCATGGCACTGATTCTGTTCATGCTGATCAAGGGTGTGAACAAGCTGATGGATCTTGGCAAGAAAAAGGAAGAACCCGCTCCTGCTGAGCCTCCGAAGCCGAGCAATGAGGAAGTTCTGCTGACAGAGATCCGTGACCTGCTGAAAAAATAATGCAGATAAGAAACCGCTTGGTGGCATTCACTAAGCGGTTTTTATTTTGGAATGACAGAAATGTTCTTGACGCACGATAAAATATGTGTTATAATAACCCTGTATTTATATTTCATTGATTCCACGGAACGACCGTGGGGGAGGGATTATGACCATGAGCAAACAACCATATTATCTGACAACCGCAATTGCGTACACATCCCGCAAGCCGCATATCGGCAACACCTATGAAATTGTGATGACGGATGCCCTTGCACGCTTCCGCAGAATGCAGGGCTACGATGTATTTTTCCTGACCGGCACAGACGAGCACGGTCAGAAAATTGAGGAAATTGCAAAGGAAACAGGCATCACCCCGCAGCAGCACGTTGACAAGATCGCTGGCGAGATCCGTGCAATCTGCGATCTGCTTGGTACTTCCTATGATAAATTTATCCGCACCACCGATGAGGAACACGTCAAGGCAGTACAGGGGATCTTCCAGCGCCTTTACGACCAGGGCGATATTTATAAAGGTGAGTATGTCGGCAAATACTGCACGCCCTGCGAAAGCTTCTGGACCGAATCGCAGCTTGTGGACGGCAAATGCCCTGACTGTGGCAGAGAAGTCCGCGATGCCAAGGAAGAAGCGTATTTCCTGAAACTTTCCAAGTATCAGAAGTGGCTGGAAGAATACATTGAAAGCCATCCTGACTTCATCTATCCCGAATCCCGCAAAAACGAGATGCTCAACAACTTCATCAAGCCGGGACTTCAGGATCTGTGCGTTTCCCGTACTACGGTCAAATGGGGTATTCCCGTTCCGTTTGACGACAATCATGTGATCTATATCTGGATCGACGCACTTTCGAACTATATCACCGCACTGGGCTATGACGCAAACGGCAATCACGGTGAGCTGTATAAAAAGTACTGGCCTGCCAATGTTCATGTCATCGGCAAGGATATTGTACGTTTCCACAGCATTTACTGGATTATCATGCTGCATATGCTCGATGCGCCACTGCCCAAGCAGATCTTCGGTCATCCGTGGATGCTCTTTGGCAACGACAAGATGAGCAAATCACGCGGAAACGTCATTTACGCAGATGAGCTGGTGAATCGTTTCGGTGTGGATGCCGTGCGCTACTACCTGCTTTCCGAGATGCCGTTTGCATCTGATGGTTCGATTACCTACGAAACGATGATCGAGCGGTTCAATTCCGACCTTGCAAATACCCTTGGAAACCTTGTTAACCGCACGGTTGCGATGGTAAATCAATATTTTGGCGGCACAATTCCTGCATCGGATATGATCCATTCTGCTCCTGATGCAGACTGCGATAAGGAACTGGCTGACGTTGCTCTGGAAGCTGCACCGAAAATGGCAAAGCTGCTCGATGCATTCAAAATCAGTGATGCAATCGAGGCGGTGATGGATGTTGCACGCCGCTGCAACAAATATATTGATGAAACCGCACCATGGACGCTTGCAAAAGATCCCGCACAGAAACCGCGTCTGGCAAAGGTGCTTTACAACCTGCTGTCGGGCATCCGCATCATTGGCGGACTGCTGACTCCGTTTATGCCGCAGACTGCCGAAAAGATCCTTGCGCACACTCCGCAGACCGCAGATGCCGCAGATTTCGAAAGCTATACGAAATTTGACGGCATGGTGCAGTACGGCGGAACGGTTGGCGAGGCAAAACCGCTGTTTGTCCGTGTCAATGCCGAGGAAGTCATGAAGGAACTGAAGGCATTGCAGGAGGCAGCTGCGAAATCCGCAAAGCAGGCGGAGGCTGCTAAGGCTGAACCGTTTGCAGAGGAAATCGGCATTGAAACCTTTGCACAGTCCGATATCCGCGTGGCGGAGGTCGTATCTTGCGAAAAGGTCAAGAAATCGAGCAAACTGCTTTGTCTGCAATTGTTTGACGGCGTTGCACAGCGTCAGGTCGTATCAGGAATCGCAAAATGGTACGCTCCCGAGGACCTCGTCGGCAAAAAGGTTCTGCTCGTTGCAAACCTCAAGCCCGTCAAACTCTGCGGCGTCGAAAGCAACGGCATGATCTGTGCCGCTGACCTCCCTGACGGCGGATGCAAGGTTCTGTTCGCAGATCCCGAAATCCCCGCAGGTGCAAGACTCCACTGATTGAAACGGCTCTAAAATCTGTTGAAGCGGGATTGTCCCATAGCGGACAATCACCTCGCGTTTTGGCTTTTTTGCCATTGAAATCACCCCATAAAATGTATGCAAATCAAACGGAAAGGATGCGTGTAACTATGAAACTACAGAAAATTTCGGCAGTGATTGCTGCTTGCAGCCTTTTGTGCGGCATATGCAGTACGGTTGCCAATGCAGATGAGGCTGACTGCGAAGGCGTAATGACCTTCCGTGCCAGCGTTTCCAAGCAGTATATCAAAGCCTCTGAGCTTGCCAATTCGGATATGACCGTTCAGGGAAATGTGTTTGTGGATAACTACACAGGGCTGACAACTTTCAAGCTGACTCTGGAAAGTTCCGAACCTCTTGTGATTCAGAACGGCGGCTTTACCAATCCTGCATTTTTTGCCAATCTGGAGGGCACTTCTTCTATATATGCACGGGAGAAAGCAGACGGTACCCCTACAAATGTCTGTCTTTATTATAATGACAATCCCAATGTGCTGCCTCTGCCCAATGCTTCTGTCGCCAATGAAGGTGGCTCTTTGCTGTCGTTTGATGTGGTCATTCCGAAGAAAACACCCGCAGGTGTCTATAAGGTCGGCTTCAAGTCAGGCTATGCGACCAATTCTATCGGTCTGAAAGAGTACTACTGCTTTGCAACAAACACCAGCGGTGATACCGATTTCGGACTGCAAGCTGTGGAAGTGATCGTTGAGCCGAATGCACTGCTCGGTGATGTGAACTGCGACGGTATTGTAGACCCTGTGGATGCTACGAAGGTATTGCAGTATTATGCAGGCACTATGCTCGGCTACGAGGAAGAAAAGCTCAATCAGTATTTCGGTACACCGTATGTTCATACCGCGCTGGAGGCGGCGCAAACCATTCCTGACGGCATGATCGATGAGCGCGATGCCATCAAGATCCTGCGTTACTATGCGGCTTCTATGATCGACGATGATGTCGATTGGGCAACTTTGTAAGTGATTTTCGGCATCCGACAGCGGCATGAGTCACTGTCGGATGCTTTGCATAAAAGCAAAACGAAAATGAGGGGTATTGCTGGGATGCTTGCACAAGAATTGAAAAATCAGAATTTTTTTCAAAAAACGCTTGACATTTTCGTGATGCTGTGATATAATAATAAAGCTGGTTACGGAGAACAGGCCGAAACCAAGAAATGCTGGTGTAGCTCAGTTGGTAGAGCAGCTGATTTGTAATCAGCAGGTCGGGGGTTCAAGTCCGTCCACCAGCTTCAATTGAATATGGGAGAGTTCCCGAGTGGCCAAAGGGGACAGACTGTAAATCTGCTGCTTTCAGCTTCGGTGGTTCGAATCCACCCTCTCCCACCAGAAAGCCGTGATGCAATCGCATCGCGGCTTTTTTATTACGTTTTCATGGGAGGTTGTGTCTGCATGAATCTTACCGCCAAAACCTTTCTGGATGTTTTCTATGAGCGGCTGGCAAAGCGCGGATTCCGCATCGCTGAAACGGGACAGCCGTACCTTTGCCGCGTGGTGAACGAGGAAATCGTGCAGGTACTCTCTTTTCTGGAATCCGATTCGGGGATGGCAGATTGTCATTTGCTGCACGTTGTCGGCGGGGCGGCTTCGGTTTACCGCGAACAGATGCCCTTTTCGCGTCCGCCGCAGGAAAACGCCGCATGGCTCCCCGAAGCGGATGTATTCTATGCGATGATGTATCCGCAAAACACCAATTTGCCGTTTGCTGAGAGCTTACGCGGTTTTCCGTTTCGCATCGGGGATGAACAGACCATTCGATGGGCGGTCTGGGAAGCCGTGGACGCCGCCGAACAATTCGTTTTGCCGCAAATTACGGACATTGGCAACGCGGAGGAATGCCTGCTGTTTTATCGCCGCTGCGGACTGCCGCTTGCAATCGACGAGGACCATACCGAGGGGTGGCTTTGCGCACTCTGCGACTGTGATACCGACATTTCGCGGCAAACGGGGCAGCGTTTGCACTATCTTATGCAGCGCGATGCCCTGACACAGGAGGAATTGGATACGGCAAAGGCGGCAGTCCTGAAAACGGAACGCGAACTATCAGCGCGGCGGTCGGAGATGCTCGCAGATGCAGAACTTTTGGATGCCAATATCCGGATGCTGCAATGGCGGAAAGCTGCAAATCTCGAATGGCTGCGGTGTGCGGGAATCCTTTGAATGCAAATTGACTGGAAAATTGCGCCGCAAACAGACTAAAATCCGCCAAAATCGCACAAATCACGGGCTTCTATTGACAAATCGGGGCGGTCCGTGGTATAATACCGTCTGTATCAGTCAAAATTGTCAGATGGACAGCGTTCAGACCGAAAGTTCCCGCCTGCGGCATGGGCTTTCGGCATTTTCATGTCCGCCGAAGCAAAGGAGCGATATACTTTGAAAATTACCTGTTTTCCTGCTTTGCGGGTCGATTTTTTCGCGCAGGACGGTCGTCCGCCACGCACGGTTTATCGTCCGCTTGCTGCGATTGAACTGGATGAATTGCTGGAACAGGCGGAACGCGAAAACTGTTACGCGCTGCTGGAGCTTGGTGAACGCTTTTATTTCGGCACGGGCGTTTCACAGAATTACCCGAAAGCGCTTGAATATCTGCTGCGTGCTTCCGCGCAGGAGGTTCAGGATGCCGAGTTCCTTGTGGCGGAATGCTATCGCTGCGGAAATGGTTTTCCGCAGGATTTTGAACAGTACTTTGTCTGGATTGTTCGCGCTGCCGAACACGGTTCGTGGATGGCAATGCTGAATCTG
Organism: Oscillospiraceae bacterium; assembly: GCA_045600205.1. Classification (GTDB taxonomy): domain Bacteria; phylum Bacillota; class Clostridia; order Oscillospirales; family Ruminococcaceae; genus Firm-04. The sequence continues at coordinate 122,309 of JAZRXM010000023.1, forward strand.
GCTGCGGCTTATGCGCAGGGCAAAGGCATCTACGGCGGATTTGGCGTGGATGTGGATCTGAGTAAGAGCCTGGAATGGTCGCTGGAAGCCGAGAAAGCCATTCGTGCTTACTGGGATTTCTACGCGATGCCCACCTGTGTGGATATGCTTGAGATCAAGCGGCGGCTGCTGAAAGCCTACGTGCAGACGGCAATGCAGCTTTCGGAGCATTACGCAAACGGGATGGGCACCAAGCGCGACCGAAGCCGCGCATTCTACTGGCTCAACTGCGCAAAGCAGTTCGTCAGCAATGCAACGGGTCTGCGGGATGTGCCGATGATCGACAAAGCCATCGCCCAAATGAAGGCGCGTATGGACGCAGAACTCGGCGAAAATTAACTTTGTTATTCAATTATCTGCTTTTTACATTTTGATTGGAGGCATTCACTTGGTTCGCAATAATTTGCGCAACATCGCGATCATCGCACACGTTGACCACGGCAAGACCACGCTGGTCGATGAAATGCTCAAACAGAGCGGTGCGTTCCGCGAAAATCAGTCGGTTGCAGAGCGTGTCATGGATTCCAATGACCTGGAACGTGAACGCGGCATCACCATCCTTGCCAAAAACACCTCGATTATGTACAAGGATATCAAGATCAACATTATTGATACCCCGGGACACGCCGATTTTTCGGGCGAGGTAGAGCGTGTGCTCAACATGGTGGACGGCGTTCTGCTGCTCGTCGATGCGGCGGAAGGTCCTATGCCGCAGACCCGTTTCGTGCTTTCCAAGGCACTGGAAATGGGCAAGAAGATCATCGTTGTCGTCAACAAAATTGACCGTCCGGATGCAAGACTGGACGAAATCGGCGATGAAGTGCTGGAACTTCTGCTTGACCTTGATGCAAACGATGAACAGCTCGAAAGCCCGGTTTTGTTCTGCTCCGGCAGAGCGGGTACGGCTTCTCTCAGCCAGTACGAAACCGGTACGGATCTCGTGCCGCTGTTTGATACCATCGTCAGCTATATCGACCCGCCTACCGGCAATGAAACAGGTCCGCTGCAAATGCTGATCTCCTCTATCGACTATAATGAGTACGTCGGCAGAATCGGCATCGGCAGAATCATTCGCGGTACTGCGACAGTCGGTCAGCAGGTACAGGTGGGCAACTTCCACAGCGATGAAAAACCGAAGAATGCAAAACTTGTTACGCTGCTCCAGATCGAGCAGCTGCAGCGCGTTCCGACACAGACCGCAAGCGTCGGCGATATTGTATGGATCTCGGGCATTGAGGACATCAACATCGGTGATACGATCTGCGCAGCGGGTACTTATGACCCTGTGGACTTTACGAAAATTTCCGAGCCGACCGTCGAAATGACGTTCTCGGTCAACGACAGCCCGTTTGCGGGTCAGGAGGGCAAATTTGTCACTTCCCGCCAGCTGCGTGAGCGTCTGTACCGCGAACTGCTGCGCGATGTTTCTCTGCGTGTCAGCGATACCGACACCACAGATTCGTTCCTTGTCGCAGGCAGAGGCGAAATGCATCTCTCCATTCTGGTTGAGAATATGCGCCGTGAGGGCTATGAACTGGCCGTTTCTCCTCCGCACGTCCTCTATAAAGAGGAAAACGGCAAGCGCATGGAGCCGATCGAGCGTCTGGCAATTGATGTGCCCGAAGAAAGTGTCGGTGCGGTCATGGAAAAGCTGGGCGGCAGAAAAGCAGAACTTCAGGAAATGCATCCGCAGGGTAACAGAATGCGTCTGGAATTCCTGATTCCGTCCCGTGGTCTGTTCGGCTATAAGAGCGAATTCCTGACCGATACCAAGGGCGAGGGCATTATGTCCGCCGTCTTTGAGAAATATGAGCCGTTCAAGGGCGATATCCCCCGCAGAAGCGTTGGTTCTCTGATTTCCTACGAAACGGGCGAGGCGGTTACTTACGGTCTGTATAACGCACAGGAGCGCGGGAACCTGTTCATCGGTGCGGGTACTCCCGTCTACGAGGGCATGGTCGTCGGCGAATCCCCGAAATCCGAGGATATCGTGGTCAACGTTTGCAAGCGCAAGCACCTGACCAATACCCGTGCAAGCGGCAGCGATGACGCACTGCGTCTGATCCCGCCGAAGAACCTGAGCCTTGAGGATTGTCTGGAATTTTTGGGCGATGACGAGCTGCTGGAAGTCACCCCGAAAAACCTGCGTATCCGCAAGGAAATCCTTGATAACAACCAGCGAATGAAGGCAAAATTCAGAAAATGAGTTCTGTCTGATGCAGCAAATGCATAGAATCCAACAGATACGTTGTTTGGGAGGGATTCTGTGCAAAAACTGCCTGATACAGGAAAATATTACATTGCATACAAAAATAGTATACAGGGGAAACAATGCGCGTCTATGCGTCCGAAGCGAAGTCAGGCCGCTGCGGATTCAGCAGATGCGAAGCTTTCCTCTCTGCTGCGGGATACGGTGCCTCGAAAGGAAAATTCCGCTGCGGCAAAGGATTCCGACCGTTTTTTGTAAATGACTTGTGAATAATACACAAAAACGGAGAAAAAATTTCGGCGTGAATTTGAAAGGATTTTTTTGCTGTATGCTTGACTTGTACTAAAAAATGTGATAGAATAACTAATAGTTAGTTCGGGTGTAGCGGTAAGTGCCTCTACTAATCGGACAACAAAAAAACGGTACAAGGGTCGTGCGTGACTCTGGTATACGAAAAAACAAGAAAGGATTGAAACACATGAACACTATGTATTTCAAGAAGGCTGCTGCCGTTCTGAGCGGCGCTGCAGTCATGCTGGGCGCAGGCGCAGCACTCGCTTCCGCAGATAATGCGAAGTCCTCTGCAATTGTTGGCGACACCATTGAGATCACCCTCGACGAACTGAAAGCTGCAAACTATCAGGTTGAGTGGAACCTCAACATGACCGGCAACCCTGGTTACGTTGGCTCCGGTATCTCCATTGACTACGATACTGAGAAGCTGGGCGTTACCACTGTTGTTGATCCTGAGGATGAGAACAGTGCTTCCTACGAAGGCGGCACCTGCTCCAATGGTCTTTCTCAGGTTTGCCTGCTCGACACCGAGAAGGCAAGAATCGCTTGGGCTACTGCTGGTACAAAGCAGGTTTCCAAGGATGGCATTATCGCTACCTTCACCTTCAACATTCCGAAGGACGTTAAGGGCGGCGAGGAGTTCCCGATCGTTCTGACCCTGAAGAGCGTTACCGATACCACCGGTAACCAGTACAAGGATCAGTTCGATGTACAGAACGGTGTAATTAAGGTTATTGGTGCTCCGGCAACCACCACTGTTGTTACCACCACCACTCCTGCTCCGGTAACCACCACCACTGCTGCTGTTACCACCACTGCTCCGGTAGTTACCACCACCACCGCTCCGGTAGTCACCACCACCACTCCGGTTGCTACCACTACCGTTGCTCCTGCAACTACTGTAAGCGACGTTGCTACCACCACCGTTTCTACCACCGGCACCACCGCTGGCGGCACGAAGACCGGCGATGCAGGTGTTGCTCTCGCAGTTGCTGGCTTGCTCGCAGCTACCGGTACTGCAATCGTTCTTCGCAAGAAGGAAGACTAATTAACATCTGATTGTTAATTCCGGAAACGCCACACGAAAGTGTGGCGTATCTTTTTTTAATGCGGTCGTTGACATCGCTTGGAATTTATGGTATACTGATAGGGCACAATATTTAAGAAATGCTGCGCATTTCTTTTTTGATAGAAAGGACAGAATTCAGAATGAGTCAAGAATGTACCCATGATTGTTCCTCTTGCACCGCAAACTGCGCAAGCAAGGAAAAACAGGATCTCCATGAAGCACCCAATGCCCTCAGCCGTATCGGCAAGGTCATCGGTGTTGTCAGCGGTAAAGGCGGCGTCGGTAAATCTCTCGTCACCGCACTGACTGCTGTATCTGTCAAGCGCACGGGCGCATCCGTCGGTATCCTCGATGCTGATATTACGGGTCCCTCTGTGCCGAAAATGTTCGGTGCAAACAACAAACGCGCTGAGGCAGATGATTCGGGCATTTACCCCGTCAAATCGCCGCTCGGTATTGATATCATGAGCGTCAACCTGCTGCTCGATAACCCAAGCGATCCTGTCATCTGGCGCGGTCCTGTTATCGCAGGCGCGGTCAAGCAGTTCTGGACGGATGTTGTCTGGGGCGATGACGATTTTCTCTTTGTTGATATGCCCCCCGGAACCGGTGACGTCCCGCTGACCGTTTTCCAGAGCATCCCTGTGGATGGCATTCTGATCGTTGCGACCCCGCAGGAACTGGTTTCCATGATTGTCGAGAAGGCAGTCAAAATGGCAGAGGCAATGAATATCCCGATTCTCGGAATCGTTGAAAATATGAGTTATGTGGAATGCCCCGACTGCGGCAAGCGCATCAATGTGTTCGGCGAGAGCAATCTGGATGAGATCGCAAAAGAACATCATCTGCCCGTACTTGGCAGAATCCCGATGAACCCGAAGCTGGCAGGTGCCTGCGATAAGGGTATGGTGGAACTGTTCGAAGGTGATTGGCTCCAGCCTGCTGTGGATGCGATTCTCGCACTTGGTGAGGGCAGCGCAAAATGAACTGGACGGAAGTACGAATTGAAACCGCGGAGGCGGGTATTGACACGCTTTGCGCCCTCCTGACCGATATCGGCTTCAAAGGATTTGCGATTGAGGATCCTGCCGATTTTGACGACCTTATGGCGGGCAAAGTCGGACATTGGGATTACCTTGAAGAAGGTTTGATGGAACAACTGACGGGCGGCGTACCGACTGTCATCGTTTATGTACCCGAAAATGCGCAGGGCGCGGAGCAGATGGCTTCTTTGCGGACATTCCTCAAAGCCATGCGTGAGGGCGAACAAGCCGAGATGTACGGCACATTGAACATGACCGCAAAGGGCATCCGCGAGGAGGACTGGGCAAACAACTGGAAGCAGTATTTCCAGCCGCTTTGCGTCGGCGAGCGGCTTTGGGTCACCCCGACATGGGTGGACGCCGAAGTGCCCGCAGGCCGCACGGCATTGCATATTGACCCCGGCTCCAGTTTTGGTACGGGTCAGCATGATACGACCCGTCTTTGCCTTGGACTGCTCGAAACCTGCGTGACGGACGGATGCAAGGTTTTGGATATCGGCTGCGGCAGCGGCATTTTGTCTATCGGTGCAATGCTGCTGGGTGCAGGCGAGGTCAAGGCAATTGACATTGAACAGAATGCTGCCGATTCCGCACTGGAAAATGCAGTCCGCAACGGTCTTGACCCGCAAAAATATCACACCTACTGCGGAAATATCCTGGAGGATGAAACACTTGCTGCATCCCTCGGTGAGGGCTATGATGTGGTATGTGCCAATATCGTGTCGGATATCCTGATTGCGATGCGTGAGCTGTTTTTGCACTATATGCGAGATGGCGCGACGCTGTTGCTGTCCGGTATCATCGACGAGCGCCTCGATGAGGTGGTTGCATCTATGAAAGAGGGCGGCTTGACCGTGAACTGCATTGAGCAGAGCGCAGGATGGGCTGCCGTCAAATTGACAAAATAAAATCAAGAGCCGCAGCAATGCGGCTTTTGTTGTATCAGGAGGGAAAAATGGAAACAGAACGCTTATCTTTTCGCCGTTGGCAGGATTCTGACGCGGCGGAACTGTTTCGCTATGCGGTCGATCCGGCTGTCGGACCGATTACGGGATGGCCAACGCATGAAAGCATAGATGATAGCCTCTGGACCATTCAGAATGTATATCCGAAAGATGATACATATGCAATGATACTGAAGGAAACGGGTTTGCCGATTGGCTGTATCAGCCTGATGACCGGTTCTGCGAATGACGTACAAACAAGCGAGTACGAACTGGGCTACTGGCTGGGTGTGCCGTATTGGGGAAAGGGTCTGATGACAGAGGCAGCACGGGAAATTGTCCGATATGCCTTTGAAGAACTGCATACAGAAAAAATCTGGTGCGGATACTATGAGGGCAATCAACGATCAGCGCGCGTACAGGAGAAACTGGGTTTTGTACCGTATTGTATCAACGAGAATGTAGATGTTCCGTTGATGGGTGAGCAGCGCACGGAGTATCTGAGCCTTCTGACCAGGGGCCAATGGGAGGAAAATCAAAGGAAGATGCGGTAGTTTTCTTTGCCATTTTGGCAACCTTTTGTACAAAACATGGAAAGAGAAGAAAGTCGAAAAAAGGGGTTGACAATTGAGGAATGATGTGGTAGAATAAACAAGTCGCCTCGAGAGAGGGGACAGAGAAGAGTAGCACGAAGGAAAGCAGAACCGGGATCGAGCCAAAGGAAAGCGAAAAAAGTTTTTAAAAAGGGCTTGACAAAAGGGAAGTAAAGTGCTATAATAGATAAGCTGCTTCGAGAGAGCAGGAAGCACGGAAAGAAAGT
>JAZRXM010000024.1:0-31168 GCA_045600205.1 Oscillospiraceae bacterium
GCCGCCTCCGATTTTCTTGCCGTTCTCGGCAAAATAAATCGTGAACTCGGTGTGACAATTGTACTGACAGAACATCGTCTTGAAGAAGCATTTGCCTATGCAAACAAAGTTGCATATATGGAAAATGGTAAAATATTGCACACTGGTAATCCGAAAGAAATCGTAAATCAACTGAAAGAGTCTGATTATTTTTCTACAATGCCGACTGCAATGCGTATATGGGCAGCAATTTCAAATGACGAAGAATGCCCCGTAACTGTCAGCGAAGGAAGCCGATTTCTGAGCAGATTCACGGAGAAAAACGCTGTTGACTTATCACTGATAAACGACGATATACAGCCATTTACTGACGTTGTCCTGGAAGTCGAAAAGGTGTGGTTTCGCTACGAAAGAGAAAGCGCAGATATTGTAAAGGGACTTGATTTTTCACTTCATAAAGGCGAATTTTTTTCACTTCTTGGTGGAAACGGTACAGGCAAAACAACCACTTTAAAGCTGCTTGCGGGGCTTGAAAATCACTATCGTGGCGACATTGTACGGAAAGGAAAAATCGGTGTTTTACCACAAAATCCACAGGCTTTATTTGTGAAGAAAACAGTATATGAGGATTTGCTTGAAATTTTTTCGGGTACTCATATTTCAAAAGATATTCAGGCGAAAAAAGTTCAGAAAGCCGCCGAAATCTGCCATATTGAGCAGTTTTTTGAGCATCATCCGTATGACCTTTCAGGCGGTGAACAGCAGCGTACCGCACTTGCAAAAATTCTGCTGACTGAACCTGATATTCTGCTCCTCGATGAGCCGACAAAGGGAATGGATTCGCAGTTTAAGGCGGATTTTGCTGACATTCTGAGGAAGCTTCTCGCTGACGGGAAATCAGTTTTTATGGTCAGCCACGACATTGAATTCTGTGCCGAATATGCCGACCGCTGTGCTTTATTTTTCGACGGCAGCATCACTTCTGTTGGCACGCCTCACGAATTTTTCAGCGGAAACAGCTTCTACACCACCTCTGCGAACCGTATGTCACGCCACATTCTGCCGAATGCTGTGACTGTGAATGATGTTGTGAGAGCCTGCGGAGGCACTGTAAACTATGCGGAGAAAAAGACAATAAATCACGAAATACCGCTGAAAGCCACTAATACAAACATAAACAAAGAAGTGTCGGAAAAACCGCTTTGGAGGAAAATTTCGGCAGCAGTTTTCGGCATTATTTCGCTTGTGATTTTCTTCTACACCGCAAGTATCACCGACCTCACGGAAGTTATCACGCCTAATGGGCTGACACATCTTGCAGGTGAACAGCTTATCATTTACGTTGCACTTATTTTGTCGCTGATACTGACATTTGTATCCATCGGCAAACGCTCAGATCCGCCTGATACCGCACAAATCAGCACCTCAAACCGTAGTCTTTCAAGACGTACAAAAGCTTCTTCGGCGATGATTCTGCTTGCTGTTCCGCTGACGCTATTTGTCGGGATTTTCTACCTCGGCAGCCGAAAATACAACATAATTTCACTATTTATTCTCTTTGAATGTATGCTGCCGTTTTTCATAATGTTTGAGAAAAAACATCCGAAAGCACGGGAAATAGCCGTAATTGCAACGCTTTGTGCCATTGCGATTGCAGGTCGGGCTGCATTTTTTATGCTTCCGCAGTTCAAGCCCGTTATGGCAGTAACAATCATCGCAGGAGTTGCATTCGGCGGTGAAACGGGATTCCTTGTTGGTGCAGTTACAATGCTTGCGTCAAATATCCTGTTTTCACAAGGTCCGTGGACACCTTGGCAGATGTTCGCAATGGGAATGATCGGTTTTCTGGCAGGCGTTCTTTCACGCAAGGGACTGCTTAGCAGGACACGTCTTTCGCTTGCGATTTTCGGCGCTGTTTCAGCGATTGTCATTTATGGTGGAATTATGAATCCAGCCTCAGCGATTATCTGGAGTACTGAGAAAATCAGCCGAAACGTGCTTCTGACCTACTATATTTCAGGATTTCCAATGGACTGTATTCACGCCTTTGCGACTGCATTTTTCCTGATGATTGCCGCTGAACCTATGCTCGAAAAGCTCGGCAGGATAAAGGAAAAATACGGTATAATTGACACTTGACAAAATGTAATCAATCGTTTATAATATACATTGCGGAGCATTCCGCATAAAAAATGATATAAGAAGATACGGTTTTGAAAAGTTGTAAACTGAGTAGATGAAAAGGGAATCAGGTTCGAGTCCTGAACAACCACCATTACTGTATTTGACGAAAGAGCGTATATTCCATTGGGATTTTGTCCTGAGAAGGTTACGCTTTTGCAGCCCTGCAAATCATAAGTCAGGAGACCTGCCGTATCTTTTTAGGTTTTCACGAAACTTTGGTGAGAAGAGTGCAGCCGAATTTATCAGATACCGAATAGGGTATCTGAACGGTGTATTCTTCTCATTTTTTTACCGTTCAGAGCCTTTATTTGCTGTACCTTCAAGATAGATTCGCTGTACTCTTTCCGAAATTTCGGAAGGAGTATTTTTATTTTCGGAGGTGATTTTTTGATTGCAGATGAAAAGAAGCAGTGGGCAATTCGTCAGCTTCAGGAAAAATTTCAGGAGTTGGGACGGCTGCCGAAAAAAGATGACTTTGATGAACCCACACGCTCACGAATAAAAGCATTTCTCGGGCCGTGGCACAGGGGGTTAGAAGCCGCAGGACTGAGAGAAGTATCAAAAAAGCGAAAGGAAAAATTGAAGAAATGAATTTGAAAAAGAAACTTTTAAGCACAATTCTTTCGGCGGCACTGATTGCATCAAATACAGCAGTTTGCCTGCCTTTTTCAGTTTCTGCTGAAGTGAATGATGAACTTTCGGTAACCGTTTCATTTGAAGGACTTACACTCGGTCAGGGCTTGTATTTCGAGCCTGAAACCTACACACTTTCGGAAATAAACGAGCTTGTAGACGGCGATTACACAGAGGATACTCTCACAGCAGCAATTGCTACATACGCTTTTATGCTTGACCATGACGTTGACTACACAATGACAGGCGACTGGACAAGCGGTGCGTATCTTTCGAGTATCAAAAATATTGACAAGGGCTATACCGCAATTCCTGAGATTATCACCGAAAACAGCGGTATTTCAGATGATGAAAACGACGACAATATGGACGATTACCTCGGCGAATTTGATTACAGCATCATGTCAGGCTGGATGATTACCGTCAACGATTTTATGATTGACGTTGGTGCTTCCGACTGGATTTTCACTGATTCGGAAAATCAGGGCAAATATGTTTCTGATGTTGAAAATAACTACGTTGTACGCTGGCAGTTTACGCTTTACGGCTACGGTGCAGACCTTGGGATCGACACAGGCTGGGGTATGTCTGCATATTTTGACGGCGCAAAAAAGGCAAATCTTTATGCCGCATACGCAAAATCTATCGACGCAGAAAAGAAAAAATCAGCACTTGCAGTAATGGAGAATCTAACTGCAACACAAGCCGAGGTTGATGCAGCATACGAGCTGCTTATCACTGAAAACAGCGCAGTTACCGCAGAAAATGCTCTTTCAGACGGTCTTGCAAAGCTTGCTGAAACTGTTACTGAGCCGCAGTTCGGCACAGGTGCAGGCGAATGGAGCGTTCTCTGTCTTGCAAGAAGCAGATATTATGATAAGGACTGCACATATTTTGATGATTACTACAGCCGAATTGTTAATACAGTCAATGAAACTGCCGCAAAAGTCAATCTGAATGGTGCATTGCACAAGTCGAAATCTACTGACAATTCAAGGCTTATCATCGCTCTTTCAGCAATCGGCCGTGATGCAAGATGTGTTGGAAATTATAATCTTATCAAGCCATTTGATGATTTCAACTGGATAAAAAAACAAGGCATAAACGGTCCGATTTTTGCCCTGATTGCTCTTGATACAAATAATTATCAGACCACAGACTCAACGATTCGTCAGCAGTGTATTGAATTCATACTGAGCAAAGAGCTTGAAAATGGTGGCTGGGCATTATCGGGGAAAAATCCTGACCCTGACATTACATCAATGGCATTGCAGGCACTTGCACCATACAAAAATGATGAGAATATAAAGCCTGTAATTGAACGTGCAGTTGCGGTACTGTCAACAATTCAGAACGAAAACGGCGGTTATGCTTCATGGGGAAGCGTGAATGCTGAAAGTATCGCACAGGTCATAACAGCCTGTACAGCACTTGGAATCAATCCAAACACAGATGCTCGTTTTATCAAGAACGGCAATTCGATTGTTGATGCACTTCTTGCCTTCTATAATGCAGATACAAAGAATTTCAGCCATGTTATCGGTGACGGCGGAAATGCTATGGCGACTGACCAGTGCCTTTACGCTCTGACTGCTTATCAGCGTATGAACGAGGGGAAAAGCTCTCTCTATGATATGAGTGATGTTGAATTTATCGGCAATCGGGCAGAAATTGCAGGTGTTTCACTTGATATTGATGAAAAGATTATTGTGAATTTCTATTGTGATGTTGACGAAAAGATTCTGGAAGATGAGACAGTAAAAATGCAGTTCACACTTCCGAACGGTAAAAAAATCAGCACACCTGTAAGCGAAGCTGTAAAAACAAATGAAGGCGGAAAGCAGTATTTTGTATTCTCCTGCGGAGTTGCAGCAAAGGAAATGACTGCCACGATTACTGCCGAAATTCTTTCCGCAGACGGCAAAAGCTACGCTGAATACAGCTATTCTGTGATTGATTATGCAAAGGCAATTTTAAACGGAGATTATGATGAAAATACCAAAACATTCGTGAAGTCCATGCTGAATTACGGCGGATATTCTCAGGAATATTTCGGCTATAATACAGAAAATCTTGCGAATAAGGACATTGATGGTACGCTTGGTGAGGTTGACGGCTCAAAAATCGAGGATAAGAAAAGTGTCGGCTCATTACCTGACGGAATTACCTATTACGGCACAAGTCTGCTTCTTGAAAATGAAATCATTGTCCGCCATTATTTCAAGCTGACAGACAACTCTCTTGCAAAAACATATAATCTGAAAGAAAATCATATCGGCTGGTATCTCGACTGTGAACCTGTTTCAGCCGCGAACCTCGGAAAACAGATTACAACAAAAATCGGTAATTACACCATTACATACAGCCCGATGAACTATGTGAAATTGGTTGCTGCCAATACAGAGGATACAAAACTCAAAAACGTCTGCGCAGCACTTTACGAATACTGGCAGGCTGCCGAACAGCTTGGAGGTGAAATTTAATGGAATATGCCGCACCTGAAATCCAGATCATTGTTTTCGATTCTGAGGATATCATCACAACAAGCAATGAATTACCGCTTGAAAACTATTAAAATAGTGCTTGATAAGTTGGTGAATCTTCAATTGCAGTTTAAAACCTGATTTGAATAAAATAATGAAACAGGCAGGTACCTCTTGTAGAAGTATCTGCCTGTTTCGTTTAATAGCCCGCTGTATAGGTCTTTACATAATAGTTGGTGAAAACTTCTATATTAGTACCGACCTAATGTTCTCGGGCTTTTGTATTTGTCAGAGTGAACAATCACAGACACGGAGAATATACAAAACAGAGAAATTTGCGATGCTTTCTTGTATTTCACGAGCTAATCTGATATAATTATATATTGGAACCAACAGAAATCATGAAAGGACAGCAGCGTTATGACACGCATTTTACCGAGTGACTCCCGTCTGCGATATGTCGGGCGAATTGACAAAACAGATGCAGATTCGCCGATTTTCTATTGGGCTGGCTCGATGCTGGAGTTTGGCTTCACGGGCAGCAAACTGGTACTGACAATTGAGAATCATGTGCATTACAACTTGCCGCATTTGGGGTATCTGCTGGACGGAACAGAATACAAGCTGCTGCTGGATGATTCACAAAATTCACGGAAATGCTATGAAATTCCGGTCAATGGTGAAGGCAGACATTCTTTCACGCTGTTCAAGCGGATGGACAATCCGCATTGGTTTGCGCTGCATGAAATCTCCCTTGCGGATGGCGCAGATCTGACCGAAAAACCGTCAGAACGTAAGCTGAAACTGGAATTTTTCGGTGACAGCGTGACGGTTGGTTCGGTATGTGAGGCGGTGGACCACGTTGCCGCTTGCGACCCACCCGTGTATGATTCGGTTTGGGACAATGCGTGGCATAGTTTCGCGATGCAGACGGCGCGTTTGTTGCGTGCGGATGTGCATGTGACGGCGCAGGGCGGCATTGCTTTGTTGGATGACGCAGGATATTTCGAGGCGGGCATGGAAAGTACCTACGATAAGCTGTGCTACAGTCAGGAAATGGGTCGCTTGTCCACATGGGATTTTTCACGGTATCAGCCTGATTTTGTGGTGATTGCGGTCGGACAGAATGACCACCATGTCGGCACACTTGACAATCAGCTGCCGAGCGGTGAACGCCGAACCAAGTGGCTGCGTGCGTATACTGACATGATTTCTGCGCTGATGCGACATTATCCGAATGCGATTTTGATTGTGACACTGACTGTTCTGATGCATGACCCCATCTGGGAGGAATTGTTGGATGAAGTTGTCGATATGACACATTCTGCACGCGTATTGCGTTTTCGGTTTACGCGGACAGGAAAAGCGACACCGGGGCATCCACGCATTCCGGAACACGCAGAAATGGCTTGCGAACTGACCGAGTTTATTCAGGCGCAGCTTGCGGATGATATTTTGTAAAAATCGCAGTGCAGAGGTAACTTGCGGGAATGCAGAGCAGGAACCAGAGCAGCGAAAACGGCAGGCAGATTTGTCCGTACAAATTGCCGCGGACTTCTGAATAATTCCAGACAGCCCAGCCCATGATGATGTTATCAAACACGCCGACGGTAAATTCCGCAGCGGTGACGAATAACGCACCAAACAGTGCGCATTCGCCTCTGCGGAGGCTTCCCTCCATGCGGTACAGGACACAAAGTACGGTGCCGCCCATGAGCGTCATGGTCCAGTGCGTGTAGCCGCGACCAGCTACCTCAATCAATCCATAGAGAAAAAAGCCCGTGAGAAATGCGATGATGTATTCTCCGAATTGTTTCAAGGATGAACCACCTCTTTTCACGGATAGTATCACCGAAAACAACACAGATATTCGAGATTCGAAAGGAGTTTGCGATATGCGGGAAAGTGGAATATTGATGCCTGTATCCGCGTTGCCGTCACGGCACGGGATTGGAAAATTGGGGCAGGCAGCGTATGATTTTGTGGATTTTCTGGCGGGGGCGGGCTGCCGATACTGGCAGGTGCTGCCGCTTTCTCCCACGGGCTTTGGCGATTCGCCGTATCAGTCCTGTTCGGTTTTTGCGGGCAATCCGTATCTGATTGATTTTGATTTGCTGGAGAAACAAGGGTGGCTCTGCAACAGCGATTACGACGGCATTGCGTGGGACAGCAAGTCGGATGAAATCGACTATGCGCTTCTGTATCATGAGGTGCAGCCTGTTTTGCGGATTGCCTACGAGAATTTCAAGCAGCAGCGTGTAGCTGGCTATCGAAAATTTTGCACGGAGCAAAAATCGTGGCTGGAGCGGTATGCCTTGTTTATGGCATTGAAATCGGCGCATGACGGCAAAGCGTGGTGCGAATGGGAACAGCCGCTTGCGATGTACGAAAAGGATGCGATCGCGCAGGCAAAGCTCGATTTTGCAGATGAAATCGGATTCTATCAGTTTGAGCAGTACTGCTTTTTCACGCAGTGGAACGCTCTGAAAGCCTATGCGAACAGCAAGGGCGTACAGATGATTGGTGACATTCCGATCTATGCGGCATATGACAGCGCAGAGGTCTGGGCAGAGCCGAAACTGTTCCAATTGGATGCGGAAAAGCGTCCGACTGTGGTGGCAGGATGTCCGCCTGATTGTTTCTCTGAAACGGGACAGCTTTGGGGAAATCCGATCTGGAATTGGGATGCCATGGCGAAAAAAGGGTATCAATGGTGGCTTGGACGGCTGCAATTTACCCAAAAGCTCTACGATTTGGTGCGGATTGACCATTTTCGCGGTTTTGAGCGGTACTACGCAATTCCCTATGGCGATGCGACTGCTGAGCGCGGCAAATGGATCAAAGGACCCGATTACGCGTTGTGGAAAGCGGCAAAGGCGCAATTCGGGGAAATGCATGTTATTGCGGAGGACTTGGGCGTGATTACGCCTGCGGTGGTGCGCCTGCTGAAACGCACGGGTTTCCCCGGAATGAAGGTCATGCAGTTTGCGTTTGATTCCGATGCGGAAAACCCGTATCTGCCGCACAATTATGCGTCAAGCAACTGCGTCTGCTATACGGGCACGCACGATAATCATACTTTGCGCGGGTGGGTGAAAACCAACGCGGACAAAACCAATGATTATGCAATGAAATATCTTGGTGTGAAGAAAGAAAAACAAATCCCGAAAGCGATGATTCGTGCTGCATGGGGCAGTACTGCACGTATTGTAATCGCGCAGATACAGGATTTTCTGGATGCTCCAATGTCTGCAAGAATCAATACCCCGTCTACGCTGGGCGGCAACTGGATATACCGCACGAAAACTGACGATTTTACTGAGAAATTACAAAAGAAGATCTTGGAGCTGAATATGCTGTATGGCAGAGAAAATCCAGTATCTGCGAAAGAAAATGAAAATATTGACAAACCCTGAAATATATGCTATACTTGCCATAAGCTCGAAGGAAAACTTCGCAGCAATACGAAAAGTGAGGTAAATGCTATGCTTATTAAATTGATCGTTGAAATTATTGTTGGTGCGCTTGCCGGCTTTATTGCAGGCAAGATCATGGGCTCCGATGACAAGAGCTTTATCGGCAATGCCATTCTCGGTATCATCGGTGGCTTTGTCGGCGGCTTCATCGGCAATCTGCTGCACATCTGGGGCGGCTGGATCGTTGGTCTGGCATTGTCCGTTGTCGGTGCATGCCTGGTCATCTGGATCGTCCGCAAACTGAGAAAGTAAGCACATACATAAAATGCCTCCGTATCCTTTCGGGTACGGAGGCGTTTTTTATTGCATTAGTGTTTCATGAGGCTTTCCCAAGTGATGTCGGTGTTTTCCATTACGTAGTAGGCAGTGTAGTAGCGCAGGATCAGAACGGCATCGTTGGTATCAATGACCTTGTCGCCATTGATGTCAGCGAGGGACTTCTGCTGGTCATCGAGGATGGAGTCATTGCACATCAGCTCGACTGCGGAGTACTCTTTCAAAGTCCAGATTGCATCTTTTTCGGAGATGACGCCGTCACGGTCCACGTCGCCGAGCTTGTAGCCGTTTTCGTACCGGATGGTGAAGCTGCCGATTTCGAGGTCGGGCATAACCATAATGCTGTAATAGACCTTGACCGCGCAGGTATCAGCGGTTTTGAATGCTTCGTCGAGCGTTTCGGGCTGGATGAAGCAGCTTTGCCCCATTTTGTATTTCAGGTTCTCAGTCTTGGAGGTCGGACTCAGTGTGGAAACGGTTTTGCCGTCCACAGTATCGATGACTTCCGAGAAGGTGACATCTGTTTTTGCGACTTGCAGCTCAAAATCGGTGGTATCGATCTTGCCGCTCTTGGTTTCGTAGGTCAGGCGGGTTGGCGGTACGATCGTAAATGCGAGAATCTGCTGTTTTGCAATGATTTTCGTATCCTTTTTGAACTGGGTGTCGCTGTCCACAGACCAACCGTTGAAGCGGACATACTGTTTCTTGTCGTTCCAACCGTTGAGGGAGTTCGGCGTGGTTTCGCCTTGGTATCCGCAAGTACTGCCGTAGGGAATCGTAGTCTTGTAGAGGGAATTGTTGTTCCAGTCTACGTACTCAATGTTCAGCATGATGGTTTCCAGCTTGACTTCAATGACCGTATCCGCGGTAATGGTGATGGAAATCTCGCCCTTGTCGTTTGGTTTGGCTTCAATTGCCGTGCCGTTGACGATCACGCTTGTGAGTTTGCAGTTCTCTGCGGGTTTTACGGTCAGGATGAAGGGCTTGCCTTCTTCCACGGTGGAATCGCCGATCGGGGTGACGATATTTTCCGCTTTTTCGGGTTGAGAAATCGAAACGCTTACCTTGAATTTCTTGGTGGTTTCGACCTTTTTGTAGGTGATGGAGATGGTGTGCGCAGCAGAAACTTTTGTAAATACGTAGCTGGAACTGCTGATGTTTTCAACGGCTTTTCCGTCTACGATTACCGTGTCAAGCTGATAGCCTGTTTCGGGTCTCAGATCAACGATATAGGATTCGCCTGCATCGACCACAACGACTTTCTTTTCTTCGTTTTCGGTGCCTGCATTGCGGATAATTGTAATATCATGGGTTTTGATGATCGGGTCAGTGATCTTTGTGAAAGTAGCTGTGATGGTGTATTTTGCTTCGATATTGATATCTTCGGGTGCAACAAAGCTGAACTGCTGGTTTTTGACAATTGCAGCGAACTCGGTTGCATTTTCGCTTTCGCTGTAGGTTTTGATCACAACGGGATCTTCACCGTATACTTTCTGCTCGGAAATGGTGAGGGCGATCAGCTTCGTCCAGGTATCTTCCAGCGGATTGCCCTCGGCATCCGTAAGAATCTGTTTCGGAATGATGGAAAAGTTGACTTTGTCGCCTGCCACTAAGCCAAGAACATCCTGACGTCTGGTGGAATCAACTTCTCCATAGCCGTCACCGGTCCATGTGAAATCCCAGCTTGCGCCAACGCGCTCGTAGAAGATGACGACACTGGAATCCTTTGTGACCTTGCCGAAATCATAGGTATAGGATAGCGATTCTTCATCGAATACGAGTTGGTCGGTGACATCCACGGTATCGACAAACACCTGCTTGACATCGCAGCGTTCAATGGGTTCAATGGTCAGGACAGTTTCCGTGCCGTCATAGAACTTCAGGATATTGGGAACATCCCAGCCGTTGTTTTGGCTCATGGAGATGCCGGCAGCATCTGTTTCCGAGCTAAACGGTCCATGCTGAATGAGATTGACCAGATACTCTTTGGCAGCGTCGCCTGCGTAAGTGATGACAATTTCCATATCCTTGGATGCGATATTGTCATCATCGCGGAGCAGGAAATCATAGAGTGTGTCAGGGTCAAATTCCTCACTGCCGCTATTCCATTCCCATTTGAGGATGTCGTAGGTTTTTTCGTCGCCGCGGACATAGACCTTTTCGCCGTCAATGGTCACGGATTCAACATAGCATCCTTCTTTGGGGGCCACGGAGATCCAGCCGATCTCTGCATCCTCCACGAGATGCTTGGTTGTGGTACCATTGCCGTTCCAGCCGTTGCCCTCGTGGGCGATCTTGATTTCGTAAGCCTCCATGCCCGGAATTTCCACGGAAACGGGCTCACAAAAGTCGCTTTCGAGGTAGTAGTCCACATAGGTGCCAGCCGCGTCGTCGCCCCATACATTCATGATGTACTTTGCGCGGAACTGTACCGTAGCGGTTTCCCATGAGAATGCACCTTCGTTGCCTTCAATCTTTTCCCAGTAGTCGTAGAAATCCTCGTTATTATGATATTCATGGACACCTGAGTCCTCTCTCGAATACCAATCCTTGCCATTGGGGGACATTTCAATGATTATTTCTTGCGACATCCTGTGCGGGTCGTAGTTCTCGTATACGAGGGTGGTGTAGTCCGTATCGGGTTGGAATGTGAATTGCACAGTCGGTGCGTCGGCATAGCCGTGTTCTTCCACGACGGTTGCTTTGGTGAGTTTTGGGGCAGGCAGCTTGGTTTTGCCGTCACCTGCGGGGTAAACGGAGGTTTCCAAGCCCTTGCCCTTGCCGTAGACGCAGGGGTCAGACCAATCGGAGTAAATGTAATAGGGCTGTGCAATATCGCTCTCACGTACATCCATTTCTACGTAGTATCTTGCGCGGAAGGAAAGCTGATGATTGTCCGTATCAAAGATGTAGAAATCGTATTCGCCGTCGGTATACTTCTTGAAAGCGGATGCAACATCTTTTTCAATGATGTCGGATTTCTCTGCGAGGTATTCAGCGACTCTTGTGCCCTCAAAAGTACGCTTTGAGTCATACAGATTATTGGTAAAATCGTAATCAGTATCAATGCCGTCATAAAAGTTGTCGTAGTCACAATAGGGATTGGTGTCCCATGCCTTGTTATAATGCCAGTCGCCGTCATCCAGCTTGAAGTCGACCTGGAGTTTGACAGTCCCGTTTTGATAGGGGGAGTCCTCCTCCAAAAATGCGGAACCCCATTTGTCTTTGAATTCCAGAAAGTCCGGACTGTTGGTGAAATTCAGTCGTATATCGGAATTTTCGTCATGGTTCAGGAAAGCGGGGTCGTAGACAGATAGACCTTGCGGAGGGGAGATGATGCCGAGATCAGGGGCTTTGTCTGCTGCCAGCGCGAAAAGTGCGCTCTGTGGCAGTGCTGATGAAAGCATTGCTGTTGCAGCAAGAACGGAGAGAATGCGGTTGTGTTTCATAAATGAACCTCCTTTAATGGATATTTTAGGTAAAACGCTACACATAGTATAGCACAGTTTCGGTAAAATTGCAATAGGATATGGTCAGTTTTTTGAAATAATCTGGGGATATTTGATTTGAATAAGCAACAAATTTCGCAGAATCATTTTGCAACTGATAGATTTTTTCGTGCGAAGTCACAAAAAGCACTTGCTTTTTCGACAAATCTGTGCTATAATAAAAACAATATAAAGTGATCGTTTATTATTCTTTGAAGGAGGCGAATGCATGACGCAGGACAAAGAAGCAAAACGGCAGAAAAAAAGCGGCATTCTTGCCGAAAAGATCTATCGATCCTTGGATCAGTATTTTTACGAGCGCAATGGGCAGATTCAGTTTGCAGGCGCGTTAATGATTATTGTGTGCAGTCTGTTCTGGCTGATTTTTGATTCGCTGAATGGTCATGTGATGAAGCTGAACACACCGCTTTCGATGACAGGACTGCTTTTGATGATGTTTTCATCTGCGCATATTATGCTTTCTCGTGTGCTGGTGAAGAAAATCGAGCACTATGAAAAAAAGATGCTCTATTATCGAATTGCGTATCTGCTGCATTATCTGATTATGATGTTCGGCGTTAGTGTGCTTTGCATCATTAATAACCGTCTGCTTGAAAATGGCGGCGCCATTACGCTGAATTATAGCGTACCGCTTTCGGCATTTTTCCTGTGCCTGATTATTGCGGCACCGCTTCCGAAAAAAGAAGATGCGTTCTTACTGGGCGGCATGGGCATCTTTTCGATTATTTTCCCGTTGCTGACAGACGGCAGAAAAGCGTATAATCTGCCGGCGCACATTGTATTGTATCTCTGTATGTTCGTTTTGTATGGATTTTTCTATCGACGCAACGCAGAGGGGTATTATACGCACAGAAGCCTGATCGACCACCGAATATCGCTCAGTCGTGCCAATGTGATTACAAGCCTGTTTCTGGAAACATATGACGCGGTCTATTATGTCGATATGAAGCGCGATTATTTTGAAATTTACCGTGCGAGCGCCCTTGTTCGTGAGAAATATCGTACACATTCGTCCTTTAAGCGGTTTGTGGCGAATTATATCGAGAATGATGTGCTGGAATCCGATCGTGCAATGCTCACGCATCTGCTGGATTATGATTACATTCGTGAGCAAATTCAGCTTGGAAAGCGACTATTGGTTGCACAGTATAACGATATGTGCACGGGCAGTCCGCGTTATACGGAAATCATGATCGTCAGTGCGCCGGACGGCGCGGAAACAGAGCGAATCGCTATCAGCGTGACCGACCGTGATGAGGCATACCGCACGGAACTTGCAAGAAAACGTCAGCTTCAGCAGGCAATTGACGTTGCAAATCAGGATCCGCTGACGCACGTAAAGAGTAGGGCGGCATTTGCGGCAATGCAAAAACAGAGCGATATCCTGATAGCCGCCAAGCAACAAGAGCCGTTTGCTGTGGCAGTATGCGATATCAACGGGTTGAAAGAAGCCAATGACCGCTATGGTCATGAGGTCGGTGATAATCTGATCATCGCGTGCAGTAAAACGATTTGTGCGATGTTTGCGCATAGTCCTGTGTTCCGTATCGGCGGCGACGAATTCACTGCAATTCTGACAGGCAGGGACTATGAGAATCGGGAGAAAATTCTTCAAAAAATCGGTTCGTATCTGAAGTCGGAGGATGCCCTTGCGGAGAATATTTCGTTTGCAACGGGTATTTCAGCTTATGATCCCCAAACAGATTCGGATTTCCAGAGTGTGTTTGTCAGAGCAGATGCGCTGATGTACGAACAAAAACGCGAAATGAAAAACGGACTGCCGATTCGATGAGATTTCGTACCTTTTCTGTGTTTGGCGGAGAAAGCTGCATGAATACAAACAAAAAATGCGGGTCATTGCGACCCGCATTTTTGATTTATAGTGGAAATTGTACGTGACCGACCTGAATTTCATCAGGAGTCAGAGGAATGTTTTCGTCAATGATGACGTCACCGTAGATATCGGTAATGCGGAAGGTGAACGGTCCGGCACCCAATTTCTGGCTTTCGAAGTAATTGTAGTTTCTGCGTTCAATTTCAACGAATTCGCCGCTTTCCGCATCCAGAAACTCCAGTTTTTCGATCGGATATCTGTGGTTGCGGACCTGTACGCCGCACCAGAATTCGGAGGTACCGACCTTGTATTTATAGGATACAGGGGCATCGTCTGCGGTATCCAGCGGGATGATCTTCCATGTGATCGGCACCTTGCCTTTTTCGGCCGGCGCGATCAGCGGAAAGGCATCCACGTAAAGGTCGAGGTCGCCTTTTGCGCCCTCAGGGAGCAGATCGGTCACCAGAACCTGAATCGTACCGAGTTCACCTGTAACCTCCAGCAGCGCACCCGCCATACGGGCACAGCTCCAATCGGGGAGATTCATTGCGGTGATCCAGTAGTCGTCCTTGGAAATGGGGTCCAACATGGCGCAGCCACCTTCGTAGCCGCCGCCGTAAAAGGTCGCAAATCCGGAATGCACCGTGCCTTTTTCTTCCAGTGCTTCCGCTTGCGGAATCTCGTCTTGATCTTCTGTATCGTGGTCAGTTTGTTGGGGTTGTACGGGCGTTTTCACCGATTGTTTCAGAAGTGCGAGGTCTACTGCATTGAGAAGCGTGTTTTTGTCCAAATCTGCTGATTCTGCCTGAGCATCGGAAAGATCTCCTTTGCCAAGCAGATAGCGGAGCAGGATGGCAGCGTCATCCATGGAAACGCTGCCGTCTGCGTTCATATCACCCTGTTCCTGCGCGAATGCTTTTGCGGGTAATATGCCGCACCAAATGATAAAACAGAAGGCAAGAGCAAGAAGTTTCAGGCGTGGGTGTTCCATTGCAAATTCCTTTCTAGGACATCAATATCGTCCTGCAATTGCCGAATTGTGCTTAGTAGCCGATCGCCTGACGAATGACTTCATTGCGCTTGATCAGGAAGTCAACAACCGAAATCTGATCTCCGCCGAAGTTGAAGCCGCCTCCGCCAAAGCCTCCAAATCCGCCAAAACCGCCGAAGCCGCCCCAGCCGCCGTTGCCACCGTTGCCGCCGGTCTGCAAGCCTTGTGCAGATTTTGTGGTATTTGCTGTGAATTGGTCATATGTGAAGAACGAATTGGGATCCGCCTTGACATGATCGCGAATCAGTGCTGCATAATGGTCAACGCTCGACTGCGGATCGCTGTAAAGTGCCATGATCTGTTTGACATAGCCGATATACATTTTGTAGTATTCATCGACTTGCAGCAGCTTTGCCAGCGGACGATCCTTGACTTCGACCTGATACAGGCTGGTTTTCACATCGGAATTGACCGCATCTGCGCCGCCGGTGAAATTGCCGAGCGAGAGATTGTAGTCCCAGCCGACAAAATAGCACTTGCCGTCATTATACATCAGGTAATAGTTATGTGCGAGCGTTCCGTTGTAGCTGTCATAATTGCACATGACGGAATTGACTGCAAAGCCCTTCAGGAAACTGGGAACGTCAATGACATCTTCGATAAATTTGTAATTGGTCGATGAAACACGGCTGATTGCCTGTTTGACCGCATCAATATGTGCAAATCCATCATCTGTACCGAATTTGACATCAAAATTGTTCAGCGGCATATTGTCGGTAAAGGAGCAGTAGCCGTCATTGCCGCCGAAACCGAAGCCCCAGCCGCCACCGCCGCCGCCGGCGTTATCGGTTGCCTTGTAAAGCACAGCATCATCCGTGGTCGCAAGACGCTCTGCAAGCGTTGTACCGGGTTGTTCCGCAAGGAAATAGAAGCTGTACAGACTGCCGTTCAGATACATATCCGTATATGCACAGTTCGGACCGACGCCGTCGATCTCATGCAGCGCATCATAACAGAGTACATCACGCATACAGGACGGATCTGAATACATATTGTTCATGCAGAATTCCGTCAGACCGTGGTAGTTCTGGAATTTGTCATATTCGTCGAGCTTGATGCGCCAACTGAACTTTTTGCCGTTTGCCTGCGAAACGAACATACGTGAGCTGTTACCCTTTGTACGAATCGCGGCATTCTTGAACCGTTCGCCGTCGATTACGATATCGCAGGGATAATAGACCTCCTGATCTGCATGGGTCATAAATTCGCTCCAGTTGCTCATTTCAACTTCGATCTTATGCACTTTGCTCTTGTCAAAGAGATTTGCATACAGCAATTGGGCATGGTCGGTGTTATTGACATCCGTGTAGGATTTGCCGCCTTTAAACGAGCCGCTGCCGTTTGCCAGTACCTCGATGCCGCCTGCGTAGATGCTGCATTGATCGGAGAGTGCGGCATCGGAAACAATTGCATAGCGATATTTTTTGCGGGTATTCTGTTCCAGTTTGATGCTGCCGTCACTTCCAAGGAGCGAAATCGGATTGTTTTTCGCCCATTGCTTGGTAAAGGAAAGCTGGACGGTATTGGAGCAGTTGTCAGAAAGGGTTTCGCAGATGTTGTCAGTTGCGGTTGCAATGACAGAGGCATCCGTGATTTCGACAGATTGTGCAGCAGTCAGACCGCGGTCACCGCATGCAAGCACCATGCCGCCCGTGAGGGTCATAGTTGTTTCAGCCTGCATGGCGTCCTTGCCGGATTTGATGCTGACACTGCCGTTTTCCATTTCAATGCTGCCCTGTGTGGATTTGATGCCGTCGCCCTCAGTATCAATGAGGAGGGTACCATCCTTGATGGTTACGGAAGTTTTTCCGCGGACTGCGTCATCCAGCAGGGTGGTGATGGAAACGGTACCGCCGTTGAATTTGAGGTCATTGCCGCAGTGAATGCCGTACTGTGTGCCTGCCTGAATATTCAGCGAGCCGTCACCTTTGATGGTCATGTCGTCCTTTGCGTGAAGGACGGCGTGGTCGGCTTGCTCTGCAGAGGGGGATTCGTCACCGTCGGAGAGGGTGTTTTCCTTGCCCTCCACGAGGTTGATCGAAGTATTCTCTGCATTTTCAATGAGGATTGCAGGGGCATTGCGGTTGGTGATGCTGACGCCGTTCAGGAACAACTTAACGGTTTCCGGGTCAGCGGTTTCGTCCGGTACGTTGACAATGATCTGTCCGCCGTTGAGGTTTCCGTCGAGATAGTACTCACCGGAAGCGGAAATGGTGGCGGTGTTGCCTGATACTGACACATACTCGCCATCGTAGGTGATGCTGTTGCCGTTGAGGTGAATATAAGCCGGGTCATGTTCAGGCACGGTGATGATCGGCTCAGGTTCTTCAAGCCGAGCGATGATGCGGAGAATTTTGGTCACATCAGCAGATGTCGGTTCACCGTCGCCGTCCATGTCGGCGTTGGCAAGTGCTGTTTTGTTAAGCGTTACACCTTCTGCTTCATTGACATATCTGCTGAGGAGAACCACATCGGAAACCGAGAGTTTCTCGTCAAGGTTTACATCTCCGCGCATGGTGGGTGTTGCCGCAGAAGCTGTGAGTGCTCCAAACGGAAGAAGCATGGCTCCGGTCAGAATTGCGGCAGCTTTGATTTGGGATTTCATCAAATTCCTCTCTTTCTTCCCCCCGAATGAAAGATATAGTTTTGATCTCTCTTTTATATTCAGGCAATCATGGATGCTCCTGCCCAAATAAACTTTTAAAAAATTTTTCAGAAATACCGTATATTTGCGAAAAAACGGCAACCGATTCAAGTCGACGCCGTTTCTTCGTATATTGAGAGGGATAGGGATTAGCATACGATTGTGTTGATGCTATATCATATAATTTTCCAATGCGTATGATGGCATCATAAAATTACACCTAGTAGTTTTATTATACAGGCTTCCTTTTGAAAAGTCAACGATTTTCAAAAAAATATACGTCTTGCATAATGAAATCAAGCTGCTATTATGCAACTTATCTATAGAAATTGAATTATTATTTAAGTAATCAGAACATAAAAAACTACCGCCCGACGCAGCATGCGGGCGGTAGTTTTCATAAGGGTGTGAAAATAAGAACTTGAAAATGTGGAGGAAACTGGAAATTTGCTTATTCCTTAACACCACCGAGGGCAACGCCCGCAATGATGTATTTGGACAATGCGAAATAGATGACGAACAGCGGCAGAACCGTCAGCAACAAGCCGAGGTAAACAGAGCCGTATTCCGTCTTGTAAATGTCGCCGTTGAGCAGCGAAACCATCTGAGGCATTGTGTACAATTCCTTGTCGGTCAGCAGGATCATCGGCAGGAACAGGGAGTTCCAAGTGGAAACGAAACTGAAAATTGCCTGGGTTGCCATAGCAGGTTTCATCAGCGGCAATGCAATCGTGTTGAAGATTCTGAACTCGCCTGCGCCGTCAATTCGTGCAGATTGCAGAATTTCCATTGGCAGGGACGTTTGCATATATTGTCGCATGAAGAATACCGTAGCTGGTGCGGCAATGGACGGCAGGATCAGAGGCAGGAAGTTGTTGGTCATCTTGATCTGATACATGAACTGATAGAAACCGATAGCAGTAACCTGTGCAGGAATCATCAGGACGCACATGATCAAGGTGAAGAACGGCTTTCTCAGCTTCCAATCGTATGCGACGAGTGCGAAAGCAGTCAGCGTAGAGAAGTAAATGTTGCAGACTGTTGCACCGCCGGCAATAATCACAGAGTTTTTGAAGCCGCGGAGTGCATTAAAGCTTTTGCCCTGCAAAATCTTCAGGTTATCGAAGAAGTATTTTGAGGGAATCAGCGAAATTGCATGCGATTCGATATCATGAG
This sequence comes from Oscillospiraceae bacterium, assembly GCA_045600205.1. Lineage (GTDB taxonomy): Bacteria > Bacillota > Clostridia > Oscillospirales > Ruminococcaceae > Firm-04. The sequence goes on from JAZRXM010000024.1 coordinate 19,246, forward strand.
AACTACGTGTGGAGTTTACGATCATGATAACGAAAGGAAGAAGGCTCAAAATTGCAAGGAAAATGCAGAAAATGTACTGGAATACCTTATACAAGCCCGTAAGAGCCTTGTTTTTCAGTGCCATAATGCATCCTCCTGTCTCTTTGCGGCGTTCTTACGCTCTTGCTTTCTCATTTTTTTCATTGCGGCTTCATCTTTATCACGCATGATATAGAAGATGATAGCCGAACAAATAGCAATTGCAACGAACATAATCATACTAGCAGCTGCTGCACGGTTGTAGAGATATCTGCCGCTGAATGCCTGACGGTAGATAAAGTCGTTCGCTGTCAAAGTTGCGTTATCGGGGCCACCGTCCTGGAACAAGTGCGGAATATCGAACATATTCAAGCCACCGATGAGGGAGGTAACGAGCGTATAAAGCAGGATGGTTTTCAGGTTGGGGATCGTGATCTGGAAGAACATCTGGAATCCGTTTGCACCGTCGATGTCAGCTGCTTCATAGATATCGGGGCTGATACCGAGGACACCGGAGATCAGGATGATCATGGTGTAGCCGTACCAAGTCCAGAACTGAATAAAAGCGACGATCAGCTTTGCTGCCCATCTGTGAACACCGAAGTTGTAAGATTCCGTCAGGAATCCCCAAGAAACCAACAAGTCATTGACAGGACCAGTCGGGAATGCAAACAGAGCGCGGAACAAAATAGCGATGGTTGCTGCCGTGATGATGTTCGGCATATAGAAGATGACCTTCAATAAGCCTTGACCTTTGACTGTAATACGTCTGGCAGTGAACCATGCTGTTAAAACCATTGCAAGAGTGATCTGCGGAACGAAGTTCATAATCCAGATGACAATGGTATTTTTTACGGCAATAATAAAGAGTTCACTTTTCAGAATAGCAGAAAAGTTTTTAAATGGCTCCTCAAGAAGATGCCACTCGTTCATTTTTACGCCCTGGCAGTCGGTAAATCCGAGGATAGCCGTATTGATGGTAGGGTAGAGGCTAAAAATGAGGAACGCAATAATGAAGGGAATGCTGAACAGGTAGCCGTATTTGGCGTTTGAGAGACCTTTAAGCTGTGCCTGCGCACTGGCACCTCGCTTCATTGAGAACGCCTCCTTTCCAAGGGCTGCACACGGGGAGCAGACGGCATAAACCGTCTGCTCCGTGCAGCAAATTTAAAATTTTCGGAAATTTGGGATACAATTAAGAATCGAGGTCAAGAGTCTCTTTGATGGTCATCTTGAAGTCCTTAATAGCGTCATCCTTGCTCTTCTGACCGTGAGCATACATTCTGACCTGATCACGCCACTTTGCGTTGATGGTCTCATCATACTGGGTCAGGCACTTACCGTTTGCATAGTCGTTAGCAGGGATGAATACGTCGAACATATTCTGACCGCCGAGCATGCCGACAGTACCATCGGATCTCTCCATGACAGCTGCAGAAGCAACTGCGTCCTTGGTGCCGCCTTCGCCGTAGAGGGTGCCGTTTGCCCACTTGTACTGGAGACCGTCGTCAGTGGTGTCGAGGGTGATCCAGTTGATAACCTTACCAACATCTTCCTTGATCTTGGAGTTCTTGTTGCCGATAACCCAAGTGCCGCCCCAGAAGAAGCCGACAGGAGAATCGCAGACTGCCCAGTCGCCCCAGGTGCCTTCGTGCTCCTCAGTTTCCTTCTTGTCGCCGCAGTTGTCAGCCATAGAGTAGTTGATCAGCCAAGCCGGACCGAAGAAGCCGAGGATACCCTTCTTGCCTTCGCCTCTCATATCAGAGAACCAGCCTTCCTGCCAGTCAGTGGTATCATTGTAGTAATCCTTTTCGTTCAGCATCTTGGAAACGTCGAGGAATGCTTCACGCTTGGGATCGATGTTCAGCTTGCCATCGACAACCCAGCCCTTATCGGAGCTGTTCTCGATTGCGTGCCAGATATCGCCGTCGCCGGAGATGATGCCGTAGCCCTTAGCCTTCAGCTTATCAGCTGCCTTCCAGAACTGATCCCAGCCCGGTCCGATTTCCTTTGCAACTGTCTTGTAATCATCGGTGCCGAAAACGTCCCTAGCGATGGAACGACGATAGATGAAAGCGCCGCCGGTTGCCTGATAGCCCAGAGCAACGACCTTGCCATCTCTGGAACCGAGGTCAACGGTGTACTGAGCGATCTTAGCTTCCTTAACCTTGTTGTCGGTGTCGATACCGAGCTCATCATAGGTTGCAGCATACTCGGACATATCGCCCTGAGAATACTTTACGATGAATGCTGCTTCTGCGCAGTACATATCAGGAGCATCTTCGCCGCCAGCGAGCAGAGCCTGGTCGAGAGCAGGCTGATATTCGCCGTTGGTGGTAGCAATGATGGTATCTTTGATTTCGTACTTATCACCGAAATCTTTGTTCAGTTCTGCATACTTCTTGACCATCTTCGGAACTTCATCGGTGAATGCCCAAAGATTGAAGACAGACTTGTCGCCGCCCTTGTTGTCATCCGGTGTAGAACTGGAATCGCCAGCGGTGGTAGAAGTGGGACTTGCGGGAGTGCTGGATTCATCCTTCGGACCGCAAGCGGTCAGAGAAAGAATCATGCCCAGTGCTGCGAGAGAAGAAAATACCTTTTTCATGTGAAACCTCCTAGATTTTCATGTTTTTATTTTCACCAACGAGCGGATTTGCCGTTGGTTGAAAGCGGGTTGCGGCACAGAGAGGGTCGTGCCGCATTTTGAAAGGGTTTGCTTACAGGCTGAAAAGCACGTTGTTGACGATAGATTCCAGCATTTCCTGGCGACCGCTGGAGAGGGATGCGGTAACTTCACCCTTTGCCAGTGCATACTGTTCGAGAGCAGCGAGGTCAGCCTTGCCGGAAATGATGTCTGCACCGATGCCGGTCTTCCAAGAAGCGTAGCGGTCAGCGATGAATTTCTCAACTCTGCCGTCTTCCATGAGCTTAAGTGCAGCCTTGTAGCCGAGTGCGAATGCGTCCATACCAGCGATGTAGGACAGGAAGATATCCTCGGGAGTGAAGGAACCTCTGCGTGCCTTTGCGTCGAAGTTCAGACCGCCATTGGTGAAGCCGCCGGCTTTGATTACTTCGTACATGCACATAGTGGTTTCGTAAACATTGGTCGGGAACTGGTCGGTATCCCAGCCGAGGAGTGTATCACCCTGGTTAGCATCGATCGAACCGAATGCGCCGTTGATGCGAGCGACATTCAGCTCATGCTGGAAGGTGTGCTGTGCAAGGGTAGCGTGGTTTGCCTCAATGTTCATCTTGAAGTCCTTATCAAGACCGTACTTTCTGAGGAAGCCCAGTACCGTTGCGGTGTCGAAGTCATACTGATGCTTGGTCGGCTCCTTCGGCTTCGGCTCGATGTAGAAATCGCCCTTGAAGCCGATGCTTCTGCCGTAGTCTACAGCCATGCGCATCAGACGAGCCATGTTGTCGAGTTCCAGACCCATATCGGTGTTCAGAAGGGTCTCATAACCTTCTCTGCCGCCCCAGAATACGTAACCGGTGCCGCCGAGTTTTACGGTAGCTTCGATTGCCTTCTTGATCTGAGCTGCTGCATAAGCGAAAACGTCAGCAGAGGGGGAGGTGCCTGCACCGTGCATATAGCGCGGATGATCGAAGCACTTTGCGGTACCCCAGAGAAGCTTTTTGCCGGTTTCCTTCTGCTTCTTCTCGAGGTAGTCAACAACCTTGTCGAGCTCTGCATTGCTTTCACCCAGAGAAGCGTACTCAGGGGAAAGGTCGCGGTCGTGGAAGCAATAGTAGTCAATGGAGAGCTTCTCCATCAGCTCAAATGCTGCATCAACCTTTGCGATTGCACGCTTGGCGGGATCGGTTTCACCCCAAGCCTTATCAGTGGTGCCGCAGCCGAACATATCGGTGCCGTCGCCGCCCATGGTATGCCACCAAGAGAGTGCGAAGCGCAGCTGCTCACGCATTGGCTTTCCGTCTACGATCTCGTCGGGGTTGTAGTACTTGAATGCAAACGGGTTGGTGGAATTTTTGCCCTCAAAGGGGATCTTGCCGATGTTGAAATACTCTTTCATGGGATAAAGTCCTCCATTTTGTATGATGCTCACAGAATCATCTGTGTGGTCAGGCAGTCTGTACCGGTCAGCTTTTTGCTCAGTGCGTCAGGCTGATGTGTGCCTGCGTAGAGCGTGTAGTTCTTGCCTCTTGCGCATCTGACGCCGTTATCATCAACGGTTTCGAATGCGGAATCAGCGAGTTCCAGCGTGACGGTCTTGGTTTCTCCCTCTTCGAGGAAGATGCGGGTAAATCCGCAGAGTTTCGGATTCGGCGTTGCACAGCCGCTGTCATCAGTGATGTAAAGCTGTACCACTTCGTCCGTATCGTATTTACCGAGGTTCGTAACTTTCAGTGAAACGGTCTTTCCGTTGACGGTCAGATCGCTGCATTCCGTTTTGGTGTAGGTCAGTCCATAACCAAACGGATACAGGACATTGGAAGTTGCATAGCGGTAAGTGCGTTCTTTCATGGAATAGTCGTCAAAAGCGGGAAGCTTTGCTGCATCTTCATAGAAGGTGACAGGCAGCTTGCCGGACGGGGAAATCTTGCCGAACAGGATATTTGCAAGTGCGGTACCGCCGAACTGTCCGGGATACCAAGCATGAATCAGCGCATCGCAGTCTGCTTCCACGTTGATTGCACTGCCTGCTGCGGTAACGATGACCACAGGCTTGCCTTTTTCCATGATCTTCTTGACGAGCAGACGCTGGGGTTCCGGCAATCTGAGGTCAATTTTGTCGCCCGATGCGAATTCGTTACCGGCGTCGCCCTCTTCGCCTTCGATGTAGGCATCAAAGCCGACACAAAGGATTACAAGGTCGGATTGCTCAGCAACGGTTTCTGCTTCTGCAAGGCGGTCGTTTTCGCGTGCAAGGCAGCTGACACGGTCTTTATAGAGGTGGCAGCCTTCTGCGGTATATACTCTGCCGCTGAAAGCATTCTGAATGCCTTCCAGGAATGTTACATATCTGTCAGCAGTACCGCAGTAATTGCCTTCGAGCGCGTTGCGGCTGTTGGCATTCGGACCGATGACGCCGATGGTCTGATACTTGGTGGAATCCAGCGGCAGGATGCCGTTGTTTTTCAGAAGTACCATGGATTTCTCTGCGCAAGCGAGGGATTTTGCCTTGTGCTCTGCGCAGGCGACAACGCTGTAAGGCACGTTGTCAAATTCGGTATGCTCATCGAGCATACCCAGACGGATGCGGGTACGCATCACATGGACGCAGGCATTACGAATCTGTTCTTTGGTGACAAGCCCCTGTTCCAGAGCTTCCATCAGATGCTCGTACACTCTGCCTGCGTTCAGATCCAGACCGCTGTTCATTGCAACTGCGGCGGTTTCGACCTGATTCTTTGTCAGCTTGTGGTTGATATCGAAATCTTCCAAAGCGTTAAAGTCGGATACGAAATGTCCGTCGAAGCCCCATTCCTTGAGTTTATTCATCAGGAAAGAACTTGCGCAGGCACCCTCACCGTTGACACGGTTGTAAGCGCCCATGACGATTTCGACTTTGGTTTCCTTGACGAGCTCTTTGAATGCGGGCAGATAAGTTTCCTCCATGTCCTTTGCATCCGATTGTGCATCAAAGTGATGGCGGGTAGCTTCAGGACCGCTATGGACTGCAAAATGCTTTGCACAGGCAGCAGTTTTCAGGATCTTTCCATCGCCCTGCAAGCCTTTGACGAATGCTTTGCCAAGTTCGCCTGTCATATAGGGGTCTTCGCCGTAAGTTTCCTGACCTCTGCCCCAGCGCGGGTCACGGAAAATATTGATATTCGGGGACCAGAGCGACAATCCTTTATAGATGTCGCGGTCGCCGTGTTTTGCAAACTCATTATGCTTTGCGCGGGTTTCCAATGCGATGATGTCTGCTTCTTCCTTAATGGCGTCCTTATCAAAGAGGGCAGCCATTGCGATTGCCTGCGGGAACATGGTAGCTACACCGGCTCTTGCAAGACCATGCAGACCTTCGTTCCACCAGTTATAAGCAGGAATGCCCAGACGCGGAATTGCGGGTGCATCGTAAATCAACTGTGCAGCCTGTTCTTCGACTGTCAGTTTATCGGTCAAGTCCTCTGCACGTTCCAGAGCAGAAAATTCAGGATTTTGGTACTTCTCCAAGAGAACTCCTCCGTTTCAGTATGTTATTTTATTTGTGCTGAATATAAGCGGAGATAACGCTTTCGGGAGTCTGATCTGTTTCTGTCAGTTCCCATGTTTCGTGGATGGATGCAATTTCGGAGGGCGCATATTCGCGTTCTTCACCGAGCAGCTCACATTCCAGAAAATGCCGATTGGTATAGGTTTCGAAGTTACAGCAAAAATCGGGGTAATTGATATTTTCATAACTTTCGAAGCTCTTGCGGAGAACCTGATTCCCTGCCGCATAAATTACGTAGCCGTCGGTGGCATTGAAACCGACTTTGAACGCTTTTTCGGCTTGTCTATCGTGACGGAGCGTTGCGTAGCTGTCAGTCAGCTCAAAACGTTCATCACGGATATCTGAGTAGCTCCACAGTGCCATGGTACGATTCGGCAGGAAGCCTTTTTCGTCCTTGCACATCGGGATATATTCTATACCGCCAAGCGACAGACCCGTGATAGACCATGGAGCAAATCGCTGGGGCACTTCGGCGCAATTTTTAATGGTATTGGTGACATGAACCTTGTTGCCGTTTGTCATTTCGATGATCAGTTGAAACTGCTTTTCGGAAATGGTACGGTTGGGAGTGAGGGTCAGCACACCGTTTTCATAGGTATATTTGACAGGCTCGTTATCGGGCAGGTAGGTTTCGGGGAGCACCTCAGGTGCAGACCAGAGGCGATGACCGCCGTAAGCATACCAAGTGCCGTAGCCTTTGTTCATTTCGTAGAAGTCGCGGTCGGTATCCTCAAAAAGGATGTTTTCATTTCCGCGGGTACTGAAATAGATAATGCGGGGACCGACATCAAGAGTAGCCATCAGCTTAATGAGACCGTTTTCCAGACATATACATTTGCCAAAATTTTTATATTCCGTTTCATAGCACTTAATCATTACAGCCCTACTCCTTTCACAGTACTTAGTTATTATATATCAAAATCACCAAATACACTAGCCAATAATTGCGATATTGTCACTGAAAATTGCTCAATTCGTACAAAATTCCGCAAACCTATTTACAAAAACTGAACTCTGTACTATAATATACGTAGTTTCATGTATTTGTCTTTCAATTACATGAGCAATTTATGAGAAGCTGTTTCGATATAAGGATAAAAGAGCGAAGGATATCATGATTTATGGGGAGTGTGGCATATGATTAAAAATCTGACAGGCGATTTTGAAACGGTCGAGTACGAAAATCGACGATTTATCAAGCTTTATGACAACGTGGAAACCGAACTTTACCCGATGCACTGGCATAATGCCGTAGAGATTATCATGCCGATTCAGAATCCCTTTGAGGTGCAGACCGGCGGCAAGGTTTATCAGCTTGCAGAGCGGGAAATCATCATTATTCCACCCGGAGAACTTCATACGCTGGAGCCACAGCCGGGGCGCCGCATCATTTTCCAGTGCGATAACAGTGTCTTATCAAATATTGCGGCACTGGATGCAATCGCTCCTGTTCTGACCATGCCTTTGCACATTACGCTGGATACGGACAAGAATCTCTATGTCAGAGCCAAAAAGTACATTCTGGACATTTATTCCGAGTATTACAACCACTCTGAGGTATCGGATGTGCAGATCTATATTCATCTGATCAACCTTTTTGTGGACATCCGAAAGTACCAGATTGAGCGTACCAGACAGTCTTTTGACTGCGAAAATGACAAGATGTATCAGTACTCCGAGAAGTTTGCGATGGTGCTGAAATACATCGATAAGAACTATATGTATGATATTTCACTCGACAAGCTTGCAGATATCGCAGGGTACAGCAAGTATCATTTTTCTCGTATCTTCAAGCAATACAATAATATGTCCTATTTGCAGTACATCAATATCCGAAGAACGAGAGCGGCGGAATCCCTTTTGCTGGATGCTACGCTGCCAATCACTGAGGTTGCGATGCGCTCCGGCTTCTCCAGCCTGACCACATTTAATCGTATTTTCAAGGAAATCAAGCACTGTACACCTTCTGATTACAAGCGTTTTTACAGTTCGGGCGATATGCCGATTGGCGAAGAACCTGAACCGCAGGAAGAAGAAATCTAAAAAAAGCGGCGATACATTTTGTATCGCCGCTTACCATTTATTGCGATTAGCGAACCTGACGCTTGAGGAGAACCAAATCCTCAGAAGTCAGTTTGCCGTTGCCGTCGAGGTCATACTCAGATGCCACAGACGAGGACAGTTTGCTCTGACCACTCAGATATGCAAGCAAGTTACGAACATCAGCCTGGTTGAAGCCTTCCGAAGCCGTATACATTGCCTGAATGGATACAGTCTGCGAGGTGGGAGTCAGGGTTGCATTCAGGGACGAACTGTTGCCCGAAGCGAATTCTGCGCCCGAAACTTTCCATCCTGCGAAACGATAACCGTTTTTGCCCTCAGCGGAAATGGTGATCGGCATTTCCATCAGATAGGTGCCGCTCCATGAATTGTACGGCAAAGTCAGCGTATTCAGCAGGAGATTGCCTTGCGAGGACTGATTGCTGATCGAAACGGTGCAGGTCTGATTGGTGACCTTATTCCCGAGATAATTGACCAAATGTTGCTTTGCATTGGTATCTCTGGAGTTCCAGAAAGTCTGAATCGGGGAAACGTTGCTGCTGAATTGCTGCGCGTAGTCAACCTGCTGCGGCTGTTGACCGGGCTGATTCGGGTCACCGGGAGCTGGCTGTACAGGCTGCTGATTCCAGTTCTGACCGCCCATGTTGCCCCAGTCCTGATTGCCCATGTTACCCCAGTCCTGGTTGCCCATGTTGCCCCAGTCCTGGTTACCCATGTTGCCCCAGTCCTGGTTGCCCATGTTCGGGTCGCCGCCCATGTTGCCCCAATCCATGTTACCCCAGTCGCCTCCCCATGTGTTGCCGCCGGCGCCTTTTGCGCCCCAGCGCTCAAGGGATTCAGGCATTGCAGGGGAGTAAGCAGAAATGAGCTCGTTCAGACGAGAGGTTACCTTGGATGCGGAGTAGTTTTCGTTGCAGAGGTCGTAGTAGCAGGTCACGAACAACTCGCGGAATTTTGCGCTGTTGTCCAGCAGACCGAAGAACATCTTGGTGAGCCAGGTGTTCTTGCTCTTGAGGCTCTGGAATGCATTGGTGTTGGCGTTGCTCTGACCGTAAAGTCCCTGACCGTATTCGGTATCGAAGAGCAGGAAACGCCATTTGCCGTCTGCGTAGACCTTTTCAGGGTCAACGGTTTCGGTTTTCCAGAGTGCGTAGTTGTTGTTACCGAAGTCGCTGTTGCCAAGGATCAGTTCTGTTGCCATATAGTCGGCAAAGCTCTTGGCGTCGCAGAGCGAATAGAATTGCTCTACGCTGTCAGCGTTGGAGAAGTTTGCGGATTGTGCAAACTGCTTGAGGGACTGATAATCCTGCCAGCCCTGATCGGAGCCGTCGGTCTGTTCATCGGTTTTGATGACACAGACATCACCGGCCTTGACCTTGTAATGGTCGCTGACATAATCTTTGCTGATTTTCTCCATCAGGTTGTAAACGCCCCAGTATTCACCGTCGATGAAAACGATGCACTCGGTCTGTTGCAACATACCGATATCGCGGTCGCTGACCATTTCCTGATTGAGTCTGTCACGGATTTTGGTATCCTTGTCGTTTGCGCCGGTACGGAGCGTCAGAGAATCAAACGAATCAATGACCTTGCCCTTATAATTGAGCAGCTTGCCGTCAAAGAAGTCGTAATTCAGCTTGGAAGGACCGTAATCGGAGCGTGCATAGATATTGAAGCTCTTTTGCGGATCCTGGCGGGTATATGCGCCATGGATACGGATGCCGATATTCGCAGAGAACTTCTCCTCGCCGTTTTCGAACAGGGTGAAGTTCGCAGGACGTTCCCATTCTTTGCCGGACTGCGTGTAGTTTGCGGGTGCAACGCCGCCGCCGAAGCCCATCATGCCGCCCATGCCGCCTTGGTTTGCCTTGTTGCCGAGGACATAGATGCCTTTTTCGTCATCAAACAGGTTAGAGGGGTCGGTCACGAGCGAAACAACGCGCATTTTGGTTTCGCAGTCACTGTTGGTATATCCGATAAAGTAGCTGTTGGTTTCGATTTCACTGGTTCGTCCCTGAGAATCGACTGCAATCGCGCGAACGATCATTGCCTTTTTGACGGGTTCTGTCGGTGCGCCGTAGCCGCTGGGGGCGATATTGGTGATCGCGCTGTATACATTTTCCTCCGAGCTCTTGTCATAGATCTCAATCGGAGAGGAGTAGCGTGTGGAAGAAGTGGTCGGGTCGCTGCCATTGGTGGTGTAGTAAATGGTGCTGCCCGAGGGTGCGGAAAGGGTCAGGGAGAAGCCGTTTGAATAGAAGCCGCTGCCTTTGGAAAACTGCGGTTTCGCAACGACAACTTCATTGACCGCATTGGTCGGATTGGTTTTTCCGGCGGAAAGCTGGTTCAGTACTGCGAAAGAATCGCTGCCGTCGGGGACACGCGCATAGGCGGTGTCGTCTGCAAGTGCAGGAACTTCAAAGCGTTCCATGATGGAGTTTTGGTTGGAAAACACGAGGTTTTCGCCGTCTTTTGACAGACCGAAGTCTGTGCCGAGGAAGTTTACGCTTTCTTTCACGCCGCAGTAGATGACCAGATAGCTTTTTGCGCCAATGGTGGTACCGCTTGGGAATTTGAATGCGTAAGGTACTGCTTCATCATCAGAAAGACCATAGCCGTCGAGCGATACGGAAGAACTGCTGTTGTTGTAAAGCTCGATGTAGTCATAAAACTGTCCGTCGGGGGCTGCGAGCTTGGTGTTTTTGGTGCAGACCTCGTTGATACAGACAGAGTTTGCTGCCGATGACGGCAGTGCGGGGAGTGTGGTAAGCAGAGAAGCGGTGATAAGTGCGGAGCAACCGAGAGCCGCACATTTCTTGGTTTTGCGATGCATTTGCATCATAAATCCCTCCGTTTATTTATTTTTTCTCTGCCCATTCAGAATCCAATTTCTACTTATATCTATTTGTTCCTACATGAAAATCATAGGAAACTGCTAACATTATACCATGTTTCTGGCATGTATGTCAAGCAGTTTCCTAAAATTTAACAATATTAGCAATTATTTGAATCGGATTAAGTGAAATTAAATGATTTCCATTTTTGCAGCGCGCCAGCCGTCAGGGGTTTCCACCATGTACCAGCGCACGGTTGCCTCATAGTCATTGGATACTTCGCCTTTGGTCAGGGACATCTGGAAGTGCGTGTCGCAGGAGAAGCAGCTGTCACTGTAATGGCAGAAATTCTCGGCAGTCAGGAGGTTATCCTTTCGAGCTGTGTACTGCTGGTTCCATCTCAGTTCGCCCATAAAATTGTACAACTGGGTGTAGGCTTCGCCGTTTTTGAGCAGGTAAGCAGAGAGGTAATTGAAGTTGCGTTCCGGGCTGCGGTCCTTGTTGAATACGTAGTTGATATACGAGGTGCAGAGCTTTTTCATGTATTCGGAGTACTCTGCGGAAAGGATGGCGCTTTGCTGTCCCGTGAAATCATATTCCTGTTTGGCAATGGTTTCATTGGGGGCAGGCAGTTTGGAGGAAAGCGGCTCGCCGTTGCTGAGTTTTGCAGTCACGACAGGCGGCTGATAAAGTCCCTTGATGACATAATGCAGTTTAGCGGGCTGACCGATCAGATCAATGGCATTCTGCGAAAGTTCCACGGATGGGAACTGTTCGGTGATATCCGCTTCATTGAGCGTTTTGCCGTTGACCTGTACGATC
>JAZRXM010000025.1:0-18070 GCA_045600205.1 Oscillospiraceae bacterium
ATAGATGAAAAAGCAGATAATGCGCACATTTCGATATATCGTTATCAAGTATATTATCAATCTTATCAAGTACTTATCATGTTATATTATCAAGCAATCTATCAGGAAACAATAATGACAGATTGATAGACTGATTTTTCATAAAAATATTTGTGCTATATGTAGCACAATCTTTGAAATAACCAAACAGGGGACGCACGATTGAAATGCGTTTCCTATTTTATTGCAATATGGTAAACGCCAGATGCCGTTGCATGTAGCACAATTCTTATTGAACAAATGAACTCTCACAATTGTGAACAAAAATGATAAAAAAATATATTATTATCATAGTATATATCAACTTTTGTTTATATATTTTCATATCATGACAAATGTTGAGCTTTTTCAGTTCAAAAATATTGACATTTATCGGAATCTGTATTATGATATAAATACATTGATCGATTAATGTAAACAAATTTACTCATACATCACAATAATTTTTGGAGGTTATACATCTATGCATCATTCAAAGAAAATTCTCTCTGCTGTCTTAGCAGCCTCTCTCTGCCTGTCTGCTACCTTTACAAACATCTCCACCATTTCGCAGAAGGCGAGTGCCGCAACATCTGCTGGCACTAGTACAACACTATCAATTCCCGATGCAAATATCAAGATCTCGACAAAAATATTCAGCAATGGCAGTGGCGTATCTATTCCGCTGACAGCTTCTGGCTGTACCACTTCTGGCGATTTCTATATTTGCAACAATACCGGTTCTCCTAGCATTTCCACTGATTGGGTTGCGAATCAGGATATGTTGCGCAAAAGAAATGTGACTTTCAGTGTTGAAATTTCTAACACACTGATCAGCAAACTCGGCGCAACGAATAACCCAGATATGATTACAAAATTGTTTGATATTAAGTATACCGCTCGTTCTAAGAACGCATCAGGTTCGTATCGACAGACCGGAAGCCCTCGTACTGTCGAGAAATACACAGTCACCAAAATGCATGAGTCGTATCAGACTCACAGCGGTTATACCAGATATAATCTCGTTGCAAATGTTGTTCCGTTTGGTACCGAATTGAAAGCGGATCTTGTTGTCAATCGTAGTTACTTGAGCACCAATGCAATCAAGGTTAATAAGAGCGGGGCAATCAGTACCGGTGACTTTGATCACGCTAAGAGTACTGTAACCTGCTCGAATGGTCAGAACATCGTTGTGGAATTTCCGTATAAAAAAGCCTCAATTAAAGTGGAGCTGTACGAAAACTGGTTGAGAACTGTGGCTCGTTTGGCAAGCAGCGCTTCTGATATCACCGGAATCAAATATGACAATATCTACATTGTTATCGACGATGAACAAACATCTTGCCCGCAGTGTGATCACTTCGCAATTTCTGAAGATGGAATGAATGCAGTCGTCAGAGTTGACACTGGCACTACCTACAATTCAGTTATCCCTGCTATGAAAAACGGTCAACTCGATTGGGGGTTGATGCACGAAATTTCGCACTGCTTCTCTTTCACTGGTACTGAAAAGACCTTTGCACAGGGTTACAATTACAGCCTTGATGACGTTCACACCAATGTGCGTGGTATTGTCGCATTTCAGAACTGCTCTCAGCTGAGAAACATCTCCCTGATGTTAAATGGTAACAATGTTGGTACTTATACCAAGGCAATGACCAATGCTGCTAATCAGTGCAAGGGTAGTGTATTTTTTGATGCTCTTGGTGTTTTTGGCAAATATGTCAGCAAAAATGGTCAAACTGGTTGGAACAACCTCGAAAAATACTTCCTTGCAGAAGATACCAACGGCGCACTGCTCATGAATAATATCGTCTGCGATGCAAGAACTGCAATGTATAATGGTGGTTACAACTACAACAGCCACAAGTTCAACTGCGATGATGATTATCGTTTCATCAACAGTATGTATTACCTCTGCAAAACTGACTCCAGCTATGGCAAAGATCAGTTTACGAAATACATTAAAGAGATTGTTACTCCGAAAGTGTTTGTCAACTATCTGGATTTTTGTGATGGTGCCCTTGGGGAAGCAAGCATCAGCACTTTGAAGGGTGACTTGAACCTCGACAAAAAAATTACTTCTGCTGACAAGACCCTGTTAAATCAGTATATGAACAATACGAAGGGCCTTCTGCCACAGGCCGTTGCAAATGCTGATATGAACGGCGATGGTTATGTTGACCAGACCGATGTCAATCTGCTGAGCAAGAAGTAATATCTCACTTTCACTTCAATTGGAAATCCTCCGAACCTGATTAGTTCGGAGGATTTCTTTTCTTCTGTACCGATACTTTGCAATGTCTGATACACTGATGTCAAGACTTGTGAAGTGCGAAACGGCGCTTTCCTGAGTGTGAAATAATCAAATAGCGGACAGCGCTTCAATACGAAACACCATCCGCTTTTTTCCATTATTCAGTTTGCTTTGTCAACAGGCTTTCCACCGTTTTACGGTTGATTTTGGTTATCTACCAAGTTTCTACCAAAATTCAATAAATTTGCGTTTTTTTGGATTTCCCATTATATCGTGATTTTGAGATTTTCTACCGTCAAAAGTGCCAGTTTTTCGATGATTTAGCATCACTTGACGATAAATGACGATAATTGACGATAAAATAGCGACACTATACCATATTCCATTGGTTCTCACAATCTTGGCAATTGAATTTTAACCATTTATCTCCACTATCGCCCAATATATTACGTGCGTTTAGGAAATATCGGACAAACTGCTTTCCGATATGCAGGATTCTCCCGAAATGAGCCCAATACTGAATATTTGATGCATCCTTCCTGTCATACGGAAACATTTGAGAGAACATCTGCCCAATCCGCTTCGCCATAGAGCAGCGTGGTCGCATAATAGCGCAGCACAAATGTCGCATCCAGAGTGTCCACGGTACCGTTGCCGTCCACATCGGCGGATGTCGTCTGACTGGGCGTAAAGGTGGATGCCTTTTCTAAGATGGCAGTCGCGGCGTATTCCATCAGGATCGCAGTTGCGTCCAGATCATCGACCTTTGCATCATAATTGACATCGCCCTGCATCGGATTTTTTCGCTTGGTATCGGAACTCAGGTCGCCTTTTTTGACATAGCGGTTATAATCCGTTTTGGTACAGTAGATCTTTTTGAGCGGACACGATGTAAACATCGTCTCCATATTCGTGACATTGCTTAAATCAAATCCGCTGACATCCAGCACAGTCAATGCATTACAACAATTAAACATAGCACTCATATCCGTGACGTTGCCCGTATCAAAACTGCTGACATCCAACGATTTCAATACTTTGCAGCCCGCGAACATCGAGCGCATATTCGTGACATTGTGCGTGTCAAACCCGCTGATATCCAGAGTTTTCAATGTTTCGCAAAAGCTGAACATATTATACATATCCGTAACGCTGCCCGTATCAAAGCCGCTGAGGTCCAATGCGGTCAATGCCTTACAACAGTAGAACATCCCCCTCATATTCGTCACGCTGCCGGTATCAAAGCCACTGATGTCCAGAGATTTCAATTTATCACAATAGTAGAACATCTCTCTCATATCCGTAACATTGCTTGTATCAAAAGTGCTGAGATCCAGCGTGGTCAATCTGCACCCGCTAAACATCATCCTCATATCTTTGACGTTGCCGGTATCAAACCCGCTGACATCCAGAGATTTCAATGCTTCACAACTCTGGAACATCGCACACATACTCGTGACATTGTGCGTATCAAATCCACTGACGTCCAATGCGGTCAATGCTTCGCTGCCGCTGAACATATTCCCCATATTCTTGACGCTGCCGGTATCAAATCCGCTGACGTCCAATGCGGTCAACCCATCGCAGCCGCAGAACATACTATTCATATTCGTAGCACTGTGCGTATCAAATCCGCTGACATCCAGTTCCGTCAATAGCGTGCAAGCAAAAAACATACTGCTCATATCCGTAACATTGCCGGTGTCAAACCCGCTGACATCCAACACAGGCAATTTCTGACACCGCGCAAACATCTCGCTCATGTTCTTGGCACTGCTTGTATCAAAATTGCTGACATCCAGAGATTTCAATACTATGCACTCGTTGAATAACCCGCTCATATTCGTCACGCTGCTTGTATCAAAATGACTGACATCCAACGCAGTCAATTTCTGACACCACGCAAACATCTCGCTCATGTTCTTGACACTGCCTGTATCAAAATGACTGACATCCAAAGTGGTCAATCCTGCGCAGTCGTAGAACATCCGGCTCATATCCGTGACGCTGCTTGTATCAAAATTGCTGACATCCAGAGATTTCAATGCTTTGCAGTCGTAGAATAACCCGCTCATATTCGTGACACTGCCTGTATTCCATACGCCGATGTTCAGCTTGGTCAATGCCGTACAGCCATAGAACATCTGGCTCATATTCGTGACGCTGCCTGTATCCAATGCGCTGACATCCAGCGTGGTCAATGCAGTGCAATTCTGAAACATCGCGCTCATATTCGTGACATTGCTTGTATCCATAGTGCTGACATTCAACTCGGTCAGTTTACTGCACTCGCTAAACATACCACATATGACTGTGACATTGCTCGTATCGAAACTGCTGACATTCAACTTGGTCAATGACGTACAGCCATAGAACATCTGGCTCATATTCGTCACGTTGCTCGTATCGAAACTGCTGACATTCAGCTTGGTCAATGACGAGCAACCGAAGAACATATAGTGCATATCCGTCACGCTGCCCGTATCAAATCCGCTGACATCCAACGCAGTCAATTTCGTACACCTCGCAAACATATAACTCATACCGGTAACGTTGCCCGTATCAAATCCGCTGACGTCCAACGTGGTCAATTTCCGGCACAAATCAAACATTTCATTCATTTTTGTGACGTTGCCGGTATCAAATCCGCTGATATTCAGCTTGGTCAGCTCCTTGCAATTATTAAACATCGCACTCATATTCGTGACGCTGCCGGTATCCAGCGCAGAACAGTCGATCTCGGTCAGTTCTACCCTGTTTCGAAACAGCCCGGAACAGTCGGCAGGTGCAATGACCTTTCCGCCATTCTCCGCATAGACATACAGCGTCTTGCTGTCCGCATCAAATGCGGCTTGTACCGTTTCTGCGTCATTCAGCGGAATCACGGTATCCAGCGCAGGCTTTTTCGTCACAAAGCGGACAATGGTTGCGCTCGTATCATTCATCGCAGCCTGAAAATCAGAACGATTCATTGCATTCGGAGACTCTGCGGGTTCGTCTGACGCAAGCGCAGCCGCATAGGATGAAACCGTTGCAGCCTGTGCGGCAAAAACGGTTACGGGTACTGCATTTGCAAGAAGCATCAGCGCAGAGATGATCGCCAGCGTTTTTGTATATGCTTTCATTAGAAACCTCCTGTCAGTATTTGATATTTGATTAGTGCAATTATAGCACAAAATCGTCTGAAAGTCCAGTGCTTGATTGATTCCGTTTGTCTGATCGCGCAGCTTTCCGATTCCGTCGGCAAGCTCTTTCGAACCGTCCGATAGGATCTCTGTGCCGTCATACAATGCAGATATGCCGTTTTCCAGATCATCCGCGCCCGATTTCAGTTGCTGGCTGCCGCTCGTCAGAGCAGATGCGACTTTATCTATAAAAAAGACTCCGTAGACGATTCAAAAATCTACGGAGTCTTTTGCTTTTGTTGTGGTGCGCGGTCAACTGATATCAGAACAGTTTTTTACCGCATGCGTGACAATGATGATTAGTGGGTCGTCCCAGTAATCTATCGCAGAACGGACAGAAAAACCCGTGCCTGATAAATCCGGTGTATATAAATACGCAGAAGCCGCCAACGAAAAGCAGCACGGCAATGATTGTCAGGATGATGCTGCCGCGAACAAGCAAAATCACGGAAAGCGGTAAAAGAATCAATAACCAGACCAACAAGGAACCAACGGCTAGTTTGTAAGATTTCGTAAAGCCTTTCAGAATCGCCTGATCTCTGTCACGTTCTTCTTTTTGCGCCTGCTTGATTTTTTCATGAACCATTTCCGCCGTTTCCGGCACTGCGTCATCAACAAGCTGTTCATTACAGTACGGGCATCTGTCGTACTCGTTTTCGAGGGTTTCTCCACATTTTGTACATACTTGCATATTACTTCTCCTTTTGCGTCTTTCCAAAATGTACTGCGATTTCAGTACATTGTTGATGTATCAATCATACAATAAAACGGCTGAGAATGCAATCCTGCTGAGAATCAGTCAGAAATTATATTTGCGAGATATCAGTCGTTTTCTTCTGATTGCTCCCGATTTCTTCCATATTCTCATCATTGCGCAAAATAAGCCTGTTTTCGCAAATTCTCTTGAAAGCAACGTGGATACGCGGAAAATTTCATGAAAATAATTGAAATGTGCTTATTCTCATTTGAATCAGTTTCCATAGCAATAAATGGTATCGGGTGTTTCTTTCTCCGGCATATTCTTCATTTCTGTCCCGTTGAAAAAATAACCTCCGTACTTCTTGGGTGCCACCTCTGTGGATGTCAGAACCAAGGCACTGCCGGCAGCAGGGAAGTATATGATATCGGCGGTTGCGTAATGTTCCGGCATTGCAGCGACAAGTTCGCCGATTTTCTGGATTTCATCCATGTACGTTTCGTCGCCCTCAATTTTGAATTCCGGGGAATTTCCAAAACCGATCTGATAAGTCGGAAGCTGATCAAACTGAGACCATTGATATTCGGTACATTCCCGCGGCAGCAGATTCTTCATGGAATCCACCTGATAAAACTTGTTGTCGATAATCGCATATCTGGTATACTCAGAGGTGATGATTCCACTCTGATAATTATACTCCAACAGATAGGTGCAGCGATTCAGGAGCGACTGGTCATACACCAGCGGAATCAAAAGTGCAAGCGTCGGAATCAGAAGCAGAATCGTCGAAGCGACACGGGAAGCCTTCTTTGTTTTTCGTTTTCTTTTCACTATGCATAGAATGATGCTGACAACGTAAATCACCATCGCTGCGAGGAAACCGATGGTGTAGAACAAGAATTCCAAACCGAAATCAAGTATATTCATCGCTGCGAAATTGCATATCGACAACGTACAGGACAAAATCGTAAACACCAGCAATTTCGTGGAATCGGATTTTTTGATGCTCCGAATCAGAAGCACGACGGCATAGAGAATCAACAGAATATAATTCATAAACAAAGCGGTTCTCAGCATAAAAACACTCCCCTCTTGAATACAGCGGATTTTCACACATATTATAGCATAGGATACCGAAAAAGTCAATTATTCTGCGATATTTTTCCGATGCAATCCCGTTTCGGATGCTGCCCCGTGCCGTTCCTGTCGGAGCACCATGACATTTCGCATCAGATGAATATTCTCAAAATATCTTCACATGGTATTGACTGATTTGTAGATATATGCTATAATATCTTACGGAAAGCATTGCATTCCCCTCGGCTGAACGCCCAACCATCACATCAACACTATTTTAAAGGAGGAAATTCACATGAAATTCACACCTGAACAACTTGCAAAAGCCAAAACCGCAAACAGCGCAGAGGAACTGCTCGCGCTTGCCTTGGAAAACGGCATCGAACTGACCGAAGAAGAAGCAAACAAGTATTTTGCAGACTTCCACAAAGAGGGCGAGCTTTCCGATGAGGAGCTTGACAATGTATCGGGCGGCGGTGACTGCACCTCTTACAGCAGCGGCATCTGGGGACCAAACGGAAATCAACACTATGCAATTGTCACCACGCATAATCACTGTGACGGCTATCAAGGAGATTATTTGATTCCCACCTGCGTGACCTGCAAACACAGTTTCACTGCCGGTGCAACATTGTACTGCTCCATCCGTACAGAAGAAAACGATCCGTATTGATGACAGCAGTATGATTACGCAGAATAAACTTGCGCTGCCTAATATCTCTACAGGTCAGCACCGAATGACCCTTATCGTAAAATCATGAAATATTTGTTATCTGAACAAATCGCGCTGCGTTCATGGCAGCTTGTGCCGTATGCCTATTACATAAAGGGTTGCCGCAACGCACAGGGACTGAAAGCGGATGAATATGAACTGCTCCGCCACTGTGACGGTCAACAGGATATCGAAGACTGTGCGCTTTTGCAAAGTCTGCTTTCACGCGGCTTCTGCCGCCCCGCAAAGGATGGCGAATCGCTCTCCGATTGGCAGCGGAGAAAAATCTGCGACAACCGCTATTTTCCTGCGATGAACTGGATGATTACGGGAAAATGCAACTATAACTGTCTGCACTGCTTCAATGCGTCAGACAATCAACGGCTGCAAAGCGAATTTACGTCGGAAGAAGCGCAAAAACTCATCACGGAAGCCGAAACCTGCGGCATCAACGCTTTGACCATTACGGGCGGCGAACCGATGCTCCATCCGCATTTTATGGATATCATCAAAGGAATCTATGCGCATGGGATGTACGTTGAGGAGCTGAATACAAACGGCTTCTTTCTCACGCAGGAAATCCTGGACGAGATGAAATCGGTCGGCTGTTTTCCGCTGATGAAGATTTCCTTCGACGGAAGCGGGTATCACGATTGGCTCCGTAATCGTCAAGGTGCTGAGGAAGATGCGCTCCGTGCGATTCGTTTGTGCGCAGAGAACGGTTTTCGTGTCAAAGCACAGACAAATGTACATCGCCGGAATGTCGGCTCGATGCTTGCAACCGCACAGCTTCTGGACAGTATGGGTGTCAGCGAAATGCGCATCATCCGTACAACCGAATCTCCGCGCTGGCTGCAAAATGCCGGCGATGCCTGTCTGACGCTGGAAGAATATTTCGAGCAGATGCTGGCGTTTCTGAAAGCATACACACAAACGGATTGCCGCATGGCAATCGACGTATGGCAGTTTGTGCGGTTGTATCCGCAATCCAGAATGTACCATCCCCATGCCATCTCATGCGAGCACAGCAAATACCGCGACTCGCTGCCTGTTTGCCGCGGAAATCGGGGTATGGTCGCGATCGGTGCAAACGGGAATGTATATCCATGCCATCAGATGTCGGGATATTACGAACAACATGGCTGGCTGCTCGGAAACGTGAAAACAGACGGGCTGCAAAGCCTCCTGCAAGACAGCGTTTACCTCAGAACCGTTTGCACAACCATGAAAGATCTGAAAGCACACAATGAAAAATGCGCTTCCTGCCGTTGGTTTTCAACCTGCTGCGGCGGATGCCGTGCCATCGGTCTTGCGCTCACGGGCGATGTATTCGGCTGTGACCAGTCAAAATGCCTGTTCTATGAGGGCGGATATACGGAAAAACTGCAAAATGCCCTCCCCTGTTATCTTCTGAATGTATCAACATGAAAAATGATCTGCCTGAGCGGAAAACGCTTCCTGCTCAGGCAGATTTTTTAGATATTTCTGTCGAAAGATTGACTTTTTTATCCAAATATGCTATAATGAATGCGTAATTTCAATCAACAATGTAAAAAATCATTGTGAATCTGTACATAAGTTCAAATTACAAGGAGGTATCCGTATGCGCAAACACACACTGAAACGCATCTGCGCGGGCGTGACGGCAATCATGCTCGGCACAGGGCTGATGCTCCAACTGCCTGCATCCGTATTTGCCGCGGCGGACGGGTCGGGTACGACTGCGGACGGCTTTGATTATACCATTCAAAACGGTACTGCGGTCATCACGGGCTATTCCGCAGAGGACAAGGATTCCGTCACCAGACTGAATGTACCCGCATCCATCGGCGGCATTCCCGTCACGGAAATCGGAAGCAACGCGTTCCACGGCATGAAAACCGTCACGGAAATCACGCTGCCCGATACCATGGAACATATCGGCGTTTTCGCGCTGGCTGAAACGGCAATCTCGGAACTGAAACTGCCCGCTTCGCTCAAAAGCATCCGTGCAGACTTCCTCTCAGGCTGCGAAAACCTGAAAGAAATCACCATTCCGAAAGACCTGCCGATCAATGCACTGGAATATTCCAACTGGCAGGGCGGTTGGGGCGCGTCCTTCAAGGATTCTTACATCGAAACCTTTATTCTGGAGGACGGCATCGAATATGTGCCGAATGTGCTGACGCTTGGCGATACGCATTTTCAGGAAATCGTCATACCCGATTCCGTGACGGTCATCGGAAAGGGCGCGTTTCAGTGGCAGACGTTTGAAAGCTTTACCGTTCCTGAGGGCGTGACGCAAATCGACAGCGACGCATTCTACGGCGCGGAACAACTGACGGAGATCAAGCTGCCATCCACGCTCGAAAAGCTCGGAAAAACGGTATTTCAAAAAACGCCGCTCAATCAAATTTCTCTGCCTGAGGGCTTCAAAGAAGCAGGCAGTTCGGTTTTTGCAGGCTGTGAAAACCTGAAAGCAATCACCATCCCCTCAACCATTGCAAAAGCCGAAGAAATGCTGAGCGATTCCTGCGTGGAACGTCTGACCTTTGCGGACGGCATCGTGAATATCCCCCCCTACATCGCGATCAACGCCGCCGCCCTGCAAACGGTAGAACTGCCGCGCAGTGTGACAAATCTCGGCACACGCTGCTTTGCTCGGACAAACATCACGGAATTTACCGTACCGAAGCAGATCATCAAAGCAGATACGCCATTCAGCGAAAGTGCGCTGACGGATATTTTCTTTGAGGACGGACTTGCGCGGATCCCAAACACGCTGCTGCGGGATGCCATCCATCTGAACGCCATCCACTGGAATGCATCCGTGACGGAAATCGGCGATTACTGTTTCAGTAACTGCCCTGCACTCGAAACCGTTGAAATTCCCGATACCATACAGGTCATCGGCTATGATGCATTCCAGAACTGCAAGGGCATCCGGCAGCTGCGTCTGCCAGACTGTGCCGCAAAAATCGGAAGCTTTGCGTTTGAAGGCTGTACCGCACTGGAATCCGTTCTGGTGCCGCAAATGGCTGTGGCAGCAGACGGCACATACGAAAACGGCTTCAACGAAAGACAATTCGACGGCGCAGGCTTGAAAAAAATCGAATTTGCAGCAGGCATGACCCGTATTCCCAACGGCATTTGCCAGTCCTGCGAATCGCTGACTGAAATTGTATTTCCCGAAGGTCTGCTGATTGTCGGGAAGAATGCGTTTGCAAACTGCAAGGCACTGGAAAATGTTCAGTTCCCCGACAGCGTCACGGAAATCGGGGATAACGCATTTGACCGCTGCGCAAATCTCAAAACGCTGCATCTGCCTGCGGAAATCAATGTCATCGGCAACTACGCATTCCGCGATACGACCGCATTGAAATCGGTGACCCTGCCGCATCAACTGTCCGCATACGGCGGATATCCGCCCTTTGAAAACAGCGGTATCGAACAGGTTTCGTTTGCAAGCGGGATGCAAAACATCGGCAACACATTTGCTGCCGCACCGAATCTCCGCGCTGTCGCAATTCCCGACAGTGTCACTGAAATCGGCAACAACGCATTTGCAGACTGCCCGCAGCTGACATCTGTCAAGCTGCCGCCCGATCTGAAACATCTTGGCAACAATGCCTTTGCAGGCTGTACCGCACTGACAAGCATCACCATCCCGAAAACCCTCACGACCTGCGGCTGGTCGGTTTTTCCAAGTGCCAATGCCAATGTCAGCGGTTTGACGGAAATTACCTTTGAAAGCGGTATGACAAGCATCCCCGAGGGCTTGTGCCGCAATGCCGAAAATCTCCGTATTGCGCACATTCCGTACAGCGTCACAGAGATACAGGATATGGTATTTTCAGGCTGTAAGGAACTCATCACGCTGGATATGAAACAGGATTCCGTTTCATTCGGTGCAGGTGCATTTGAAAAGTGCGACAATCTGTTTGACAAGCGCGTGGACATCTACGAAAAAGAAAACACCTTCGCTGCCCGTGTCGTATCCGCAGCAAGCAATGACGGTCTTATGCACTACACGGTCTACTACAAGCTGAATCCGCGCTTTGCAGAGGAATACAGCAATTCGGCACTGGATATCCGCACGGCATCCTCCAATCCCATCGACGGCAAAAGTCTGCCGCAGGGCTTGCTGGATGGCGAAAGCAGTACCACGCACCTCAAACTGGACCTGACCGAACAGGAAGGCGTATTCCGTTTCAGCACGCGCCCGAAAGAAAATGCGGATACTGCGGTCGAAATTCAGTATGCGATGCAGTGGAACAACAAACCGGGCTGGTCGTATAAGCGCATTCTCACGGATAATGACGCAGTTCCGCGGCTTTCCCTTTCCGCGCCTGCGGCTGTATCCCTCAATGACGGAAAAGCGGAAATCAGCGTATTCGGTTTTGCCGCCCCCGCGGATACCGTGGAACTGTATGCAAACGGCGAAGTCGTACAGACCGTGGAAGCAAGCCCGTACACGGGAAAATATACCGCGGTGCTTCAGCTCCCCGCAGAGGATGGCGGCGTGATTCGCCTTTCCGCCAAAACAGAAACCGCCGAATCCGAAGTGACAGCAGTACTTTGCCGCAGCGGACAAAATGAAGTCAAGCGCGTGATGCTCACGATCACAGGACACAAAACCATCACCGAGGACATCACCGAATGCTTTACCGCAGGCAAAATGCCTTGCTTTGCGTATAATCCGCGCTGGCCGCTGCATTTTGAGGTCACCCTTGCCAACAACGACTGCGCTCTCGTGGCAGTCGCATCCACGGTCAACGGCACGGTATCTACCATTCCGCTCAGCTTTGATGCGCAGCGCGGCACATGGGTCGGAGAAGGCACGTTCAACCCTGTGGTACCCGGAAAACTCAGCATTCTTGCGATTCCGACAACGCACGACCCGATCATTCGCAGTGTGAACGAGGACGGAAGCTATGGGTATTCCGTCAACGGACAGGCATACTTCGACGATACTGCATCCGAAACAGAGGACGATGACTGGGCAAAACGCTTTGTCAGCGAGGCTGACCCCGCTTTGCTCGGCGCGGACGAAAACAGCATCATGATGCGCTATCAGTTTGCGGCAAATGGCGAAACGGGCGGCATCATCCACTACGAGGGCAAAACCGATACGGTCATTCTGGACGACGGCTCAGTATCCGCAAAAGATGCCGCCGCCGATCCCGAACAGTACGGCTTTACGGAATCGGGCGCACGCATGGTGGACGAAAACGGAAAAGTCCATGTCTACTACATTCGGGCACTCGGCGACGAGGAAACCATCATCGCCAATGCCGAAGCCATCACCATCGGCGTAAAGGATGAACAGAAACCGAAGCGTATCATCAGCAAAACTGCCCGTGCGCTCTGGATCACCGCAGAAGCAGGGCTGGAGGGTACGGTTGCAACCGCTGACAGCACCACTTCGGGTACTGTAACGCTCGAAAAAATACTGGGCGAGGAGGACGCTGACCAAGGATTCTTCCTCTCCTTTACCAATGAACTGGGCAGTGCCAAAATCGGGGACTGGTTGACCGAAACAGGCAACAAACTCGGCTGGGGCGTGAAAAATCTGGGCGACAAGGTCGGAAATGCCTGCACTTGGCTGGATATGGGCAAGGAAGTCCACACGTACTACAACCAGCTTGAGGAAATCACCAACTCGGATGCCCCCTATGTCGCAAAACACCGCGATGCCGTCTATGCCATGTCCACAACACTGGTCGTATCCAAAGTCACCAATGTTGCGGCAACTACCATCGGAGTCGGTGCGGTAACACTCGCCTGCGGGCTGACTGCACCTGCTGCCGCAGTCATCGGCGTGATCGTCGGTGTGGGCTGGGGCATCGGCAAAGCACTGGATTTCTTCAGCGACCGCCTGCAAAAAATCATCCGCGGAGAAGCCGAACTGAACTGTGTCGGCGAATTTAAAATGCTGATCGACCCATCCGGTATCGCATACGAATTTTTGCCAAGCAATCCGATCGAAAACGTCAAAGCAGAGCTGTATTATCAGGACGAAAACGGAGATGCAGTCCTCTGGAATGCCGAGGACTTTGACCAGAAAAATCCGCAGCTGACCGACAAAGACGGCTGGTTTGCCTGGGATGTTCCCGAAGGACTCTGGCAGGTGCGGCTGACCAAAGAAGGCTACAGCGATGCGCAGTCGGAATGGCTGCCCGTGCTGCCCGTACAGGTTGGCGTGAACCTGAACATGACTACGAAATTTTCAGCACAAATTGCAGATGTACAGTGTGATGCAGAGGCAGTCACGGTGCGGTTCAACCGTCATGTGCAGGATGAAAGCGTAACCGAAACATCACTTTATCTGACGGACGCATTGGGTACGGAAATCCCCTGCCGCATCACACCGATCAAGGAAAACGCCAACGATACGGACTGTTCTGTCGAATACAGACTGACGCCCCTTGCGGCAACCGATCTGCGCGGTGCAACCGTTCATCTGACCGCGGCGGTCATGACCTATGCTGCAATCGCATCGCAAGCTGAAACCGTCACACTCCCCTCTGATCTGCTCTATGGAGATATCAATGCGGACGGCACACGCAGTATCGCGGATGCTGTGCTGCTTTGTCGGTATCTCGCTGAGGAAAACGGCATCACGGATACCGTTGTCACAGCGGCGGGTGATCTCGATTCGGACGGCATCCTGACAATACTCGATGTCAGAAAACTGATGCAGATGCTCCATCCATAAGCACAACGTAGTATCTGCGATGCACCATAATGGATACAGAAAGCAGCCTGCGCAAATTGCACCTCCCGTTTCCTTCATCTATGCAAAAAAATCCCCTGAGAGATTTTCTCAGGGGATTTCTTCAAATATCACTCAAAGTGAGTAAATACGATCAGACGAGGAGCCAAACCGTTCGGATTGTAATAATGCGCACCGTATCTCAGATAGGTGTCATCACCGGTGATCTAAGCAATTTTACCCAACGGAAAAGATATTAGCGAGATAAAGATAAAACACCCGAACAGTAAGATGTTTTTTCAAAATATAAATCAGGAGATGCAAGTGTGGTAACAGCTTTAGCATAAGGCTTCTTAGTTCCCTCATACCGTGGTACCTTACCTCTTAATACCTTTATATGCATTCTGTCTGGCAGCAAAAAACCGTTGGATAGACGTCACTTCACCGTTGAATTGATAGTCTGCCGTGTTTTCATCAAACCAGCCACTCCAGAAGCGCGTCAGCGTTGCAACCGCCGCATCGTGGTATTCTTTCGCAAATGCGTCGATTTGTGCATTCACACGCTCCTTTTCAAAATTCACCGCGATGATCTCCTGCTCCGTTTTCTCATACGCCGCCCGAAATGCCTCGTTTTTCATTGCCGCATTGAACAGCTTTGCAAGAAAACAATCGCTGCTGCGCAATTTTTCCATAGAATCCTCGGTTGCAAGCACCGTGCCGTATATCCCCGCGCTGTAATCCGTATCAAACATGATAAACCGCCATTTTCCATCTGCATACGGGTTGTTTTCATCCAATTCCGTACTTTTCCACATCGCCATGTTGCTTTTGCCCCAGTTGTCGTTGTTGATGTAAAGTTCCGCGCAGACATAATCCATAAAGCTTTGCATATCAATTTGTTCGCAGATATGTTGATATTGTGCTGCATCAGAAAGGTCTGCGGCTGCGATCTCCTCCTGCAAGGCAAGCCACTCATCGTATGCCGCATCGGGTCCCTCATCCAGTTGCTCTTTTTTTATGATGCACACGTTTTTGTCGGGGACGCCGCAATGCGCCTGCACAAATTCTGCGTCAATGCGCTCGGTAATGTCGTACTGACCCCAGAATTCGCCGTTGATGAACAAGATACACGGCTCCATCCCCTGCGTCAGAAACTGACGGTCTGCTACCAATGTCTGATTCAAACGGTCACGAAAACGCGCAAATTGCGCATCATTGCCGCCGTTTCGAAGCATAAAGCTGTCAAATTCCGTGATGACCGACCCGTCAGCCTCGCTTTTGACCGCCCCAGCAAACAGGTCGTATTGCAGTTTCGGTGCGCCGTATGCGCTTCTCGCATAAATATTCAGGCTTTTCTGCGGGCAGGCACGGGATGCGCCTCCGTGCATCCGAATGCCGACATTCTGCGCGGCGGTACATTGTCCGTTTTCAAAGATTTGCAGGGTCGCTTCGCGCTCCCAATCTCTCCCCTTTTGCGTATAATTCGCGGGCATCGCGTAAGAGGGCGTTTCGGGGTCGTAATCCGCACTGTTTTGCCAGTCATTATGTGTTTTTCCCAGAACGAAGATGCCGCGTTCCTCATCAAAAAGATTCTGCTCATCGGTGACCAGCGAAAATACTTTCATCTGACTGTAAAATGACGCTTTTTCGTCATATCCGATGAAATAGGTCTGCGTGACAGGCTCACTGACTTTCCCGTTTGCATCTACGGTGACAACACGCAGGACGGTCGCTTTATCCACGGGAACGCTCGGCGGATACGCCACAGAATCATCGCAGTTTGGCGAAATATTCGTGTATGCGCTGAGGTGATTCGGCTCTGCGGAGCGGTCAGCAATGGCAAGCGGCTCGGTGTAGATCGGACTGGACGCGGTCGGCGTGCTGCCGTCCGTGGTATAGTGCATCTCGCAGCCGTTGTCGGCGGTCAGGGAGAGCGAAAACGGCTCGTCGTAAAAGCCGCCGCGTACAGAAAATGTAACCCCATTCATCTGAAAAGGGTCGGACGGAACGGCATCATTGACGAAGGTGACAGCGGACACTTCGGTCGGAACGGAAGATTCTGCGCAGGATCGCGTTTTGCATGAAAGCAGTGTGGTACAACCAAGGCAGAGAAAAGGCAAAATCGCCAATCTGCGTGATTTTATATACATGATGGAGCCTTCTTTCCAATGAGAATACAAAAGTTCTGCTCTAATTATATCACATCAGCGTGCCCTTATCAAGAGGGGTTATCGGCTCGGTTCATCTGCCCTGTGATACGCATTCTGATTATACTACGCGTATTAATTATACGGCGTTTGATGAATGTTTCCATAAAAAACAAATTGTAAAGCAAAAAAATAACTTGACAAATAAAAAGCCATGTGCTATAATCTCCGTTGTGAGCGCAAAAATCAGCATCCCAATAAAAACAGCCGCTTTATTTTTCAATTAGTTATACCGAAAGCGGAAAATACAATTCGTATAATTCCGTTGCGGAACATCCCGTTGACATCATCATACCATTGTGTCCGAACAGTATCGCAACAAATACTGTAAAAATATCATTCAAAAAGGAGTATTCACATGAAAAAGCATCTCAGAACATCCTTCATCGCAGGCGTATGCGCCTTGGCACTCATCGGCGGCAGCACGCTCCCGCTCGTACAAGACCTCCCCCTGCTTCCGCAATGTTCCATGTCTGCCAGCGCAGCAGGTTCGGTCACCTTTGATCAAGCTACCGGTTGTCTGCTCCTGAGCGGTGCAATTACCAAAAGTGCCGTGCAGGCATACGCAAACAACACCGCTGTCAAATCGGTCGTCAGCAATCACGCCGTTTTCCCTGCGGATTGCTCGAATATGTTCAAGAATTTCAAGGCTTCATCCTTTGATCTGGCCACCTCAGACACCAGCAAAGTGACCAATATGCTCGGTATGTTCAGCCAATGCACGAATATGACAAAACTGAAGCTGAATACGATCAACACCGGAAATGTTACGAATATGCAGGCAATGTTTGCAATGTGCAACAATCTGACATCCCTCGACCTGAAATGCCTGAACACTGCAAAAGTTACGAACATGACCGGTATGTTTACCGGCTGTTCCAAGCTGACCTCCCTCGACCTGAAAAACTTTGACACCTCAAATGTCACCTCTATGGACTCCATGTTCATGCTGTGCAGCAACCTGACTTTCCTCAATCTCAGCTCTTTTAAGACTGCAAAAGTCACCAATATGTACGGTATGTTCTATAACTGCACCAAACTGAAAACAATTGTCACGACTGCTTCGTTCTCCACCGCAAAGGTCACATCTTCCAAGTCCATGTTCTTTAACTGCAATGCACTGGTCGGCGGCAATGGTACCGCATTCAACGGCACGACCGATAAAACCTACGCGCGCAATGACAAAACATCGCAAAAAGGCTTCTTTACACAATCCTGCTGCC
>JAZRXM010000026.1:0-8846 GCA_045600205.1 Oscillospiraceae bacterium
TCTCTTGAATTTATACATGGCATCCTCCGAAGTGCAAGCTTTTTTCTCGTTTTCCGGCTTTTCCCTTGCACTTCTATTATACCATTTTTCTTCGATTTTGTCGATACTATACGGGTTTTATTTGGCTTGAGGAGAGACTAATTAAGATTAAAAATTATTTGAGCAAAGCATGACATGATTTCGTTTCGGAAGATTCCGGCAAATTCTCATTTGGGATGGCTTTTGACCCCAAAAGGATGAAAAAATCCAAATTTTGAGGATGCACTTTCTGCACGGGATATGATAATTCCTGCAACGTCAATTTGTCTGTCATCCCCTCCCCTT
This sequence comes from Oscillospiraceae bacterium, assembly GCA_045600205.1. GTDB lineage: Bacteria > Bacillota > Clostridia > Oscillospirales > Ruminococcaceae > Firm-04. Next base: position 325 of record JAZRXM010000026.1, read on the forward strand.
ACAAACAAAAAACCTCAACGGCACAATTTGCCGCTGAGGTTTTTTTGATTTCAGATTCTCGCAAATATTTATGCGGGCGGATTGTTTTCCCAGATGAATGACTGGATCTCATCCAAATTGCAATCACAAATATCAATGGAATCGCCTGCACTTTTCAGCCGAACATACTGGATATCATCTTCACTGACAAGTCCGACCAGTAATTGAAAACGGTCGCTGTAATCAGCAATCGGAAATTCAAAAATGCTAATCCCTGAGCCAATATCCTCGCCGTGCTGATACGCTGTAAAATCAGACCAATTCAGACTTCTGTCCATCTTTGACAGCTCGAACACATCAGCCATTCTGAGTCTTTGCTGTGCGGAATTCAAAAGCTCGCTTTTCAATGCGCTAAGATCAAGCACATTCAACACGCCATCTGCACATAAATCGCCGGCTTTCCAGTTTTTCAGTTCGGTATTCTGTTCGGTCAGCAGCCATTTTTGCAGCAATACGACATCTGCAATGTTGAATTTGCCATCCATGTTGATATCGCCTGCGACTTCCTCCACATAGTTGTCATCAAACACGATTTTTGCGCTTTTCAGGAAATTTTCGGTGTCCAGTATCTCCACATTTCCCCAATCATCCTGCGTGCCGTAGAAAGTGATGGTTGCGGAACCTGTGCAGTCCGAAAAACAGTAAGGCTGAATTTTTTTCAGCTTTTTCGATAGTTTCAGGTCAGTCAGTTTTTCACAATAGCCAAATGCTGTCGTGCCCAGTACTTCAGCACCCACAGCACTCACCGACTTCAGATTACTGCACATCCAGAATGTACTGTCAGCAATTTCAGTCACACTCGAAGGAAAAACAACAGACGTCACTTTGTCGTTTTTGGAAAATGCTCCGCCTGCTACATATTTTACACCCGTCGGCACAGTAACATCCCCTGTTGCCGTTCTTGCATCCATCAACGCCTGATTTACAACCACAAGCGGACTCTCCTGACGCTTTGCTGTCAGCCAAGGCGTGTTCTCGAATGTAAACTCCGCAGTTTTGACAAGATGTTCCGGAAAATTGACGGTTTTCAGCGCGGTACAATTCTCAAATACATGAAATCCGATGCGCTCTATGTTTTTCGGCAGCGTCACTTCTGTCAGATTCGGACAATCCGACAATGAATAAGAATCAATTTCCTTGATGCTATCCGGAAATGTGACGCTTTTGATGGAAAGATACTGGAATGAATACATCGCAATTTTTGTGACCGGAAGTCCGTCAATCGTTTCCGGTATCACCAGATCAGTCGGTTCCGATTTCAATCCCGAGATGGCAATGTGATCCGCATACTTCATATAATAGAAAGTACCATTGGAACTCTCCTCGTAAGGATCGTCATCCGCTGCATATACGTTCCATGCAGCAGAACCCGCATCACGATTGTTCAGCATGGGGCACGATAGTCCAAGCACCATTGCCGTCGCAACCACCGTCACTGCGGTTCTCTTGAAGGTTTTTGCTTCTTTTTTCATAACATCATCCTCCCTCTAGAACGATTACAGTATATGGAGCAGTACAGCATCCATACATTATATATTATACATCATGCTGTGTGCCGAAAGTCAAGGCTTTTTCACTTTTTTGTAGTTCATCCTAAAAATCAAGCACCCGTTTTAGACATATTGCCGATTCTTTCGTTTTCTTTTTCCCACACACTCCCCCTTTTTCCGAACGGACAGAATCTGCTCGGAAATACTTTGATGAAAGTTCGGGCTGTTCTTGCCGTAAGAGATGCTTTATAAGCTGCATGGTTTATTCATACATACAAAACACCGCCTGAACGTTTTATTCAGGCGGTGTTTGCAATTTATGAATTCTTATGCTTGGAAGATAAACTGGATAAAGTTATAGAGATGCGTGCGGATGGAGTCATCACCATGGTGACCGTTCTGTACGACCTGCCAGATGTTCGGTACGCCATTCTGATCAAAGTTGTTGTGATAACTCTCAGGAATGCTCGTGCCGACAACATCATCAGCAGTACCTGCGGTGATGTATACCAGCGACGGAGATGCTTCTTCACTGCTCCACTTGAAGCTGCCGGAAACACCCGGTGCAGGACATGCAGCTCCAACATAACCAAACTTGTCCGCATACTTCATTCCGATTTGCAGCGATTCTCTGCCACCCATCGAGAAACCTGTTACAGCCGTGTTTTCTCTGCCCGTTGCAACACTGTATTTGCTCTCAATATGCGGCATCAGACTGTCTACGATATCATCCACAAATGCATCATATGCTGCATTGCTTTGATTGTCCATTCCCGTCGGTCCGTTCATGGTCGCACTGGTGAACACAAGCGGGCTGACAACGATCATTTCCACTGCCTTGCCCTGAGCAATGAGGTTTCCAACCAGTTCTTTGGTCTTCATTGCTTCGTTGTTGTTGCCATTGATCATCAGTCGGTCTTCATCTTCGTAGTATCCGTGAAGGATATACAGAACAGGATATTCCTTGCTCTCATCATAATTGGCAGGAAGCAGAATGTTATACGGCTTATCCTTGTTTGCAGCCTTCGATCTGTAATACTCCTTCTTCATCGTACCATACTGTGTTCCACCGCTCGAATTCAGGATACTGTAATCCAGATCCTTGAGGGCTGACTTGCAGACCGGTGTGTATTCGGAAATGGTACGCATCTCAGCTTTTGGCGGTGTGACAGGCTCAGGAAATTCGTTGATCTGACCTTTCAGATACTTGACAAACCACTCGATATCGGTCGCGTCAACTGTTCCGCTGTAATCAACATCTGCCATTTTCTTCTGGCTGTTGTTGGCAAATGAATTCTTCATACCGTTCTTGGCAAGCGCAAGGTCAACGGCGTTAATACTACCGTTTCCATCTACATCACCAAGTTTGTAATTTGCCGGCTGCGCTACGCCTTCCGATTTCTTGATCACGATTTCATCCACATAGAAATCATCGCTGCCGGATGCAGTTTCAATGTACAGAAGCGGACCGGAACCACTCTTTACTGTGTATTTCGTTGCGGAAATCGTGCCCCATGTGCCGGAACCGATACTCTTTTCAGCAAAAGTATCATATTCAGCACCGTTTCCTGAACCATACTGCACAGTCAGTTTGAAATCAACGGCGGAACCGGAACTCTGCTTCACCTTCGCAGAAACGTCAATGACCGTACCGGCCGGACAAAGACTGCTGATATCATATGCAATACCGTTCCATTCGGCTGTACGTCCTGTTACTGCCGCAGACTGTTTGCCGCTTGCTGCCTGATTGCTTGTGGCTGCAACCGTCGCGGAACGTCCGTCCCAGCCGCCAAGTCCGTTTTCAAAATCAGAATACAACAACGCATTCCCTGTATAAGCAGGCTCGTCAGTATCATCAGGTGTATCCGTATTGTCGGTATCCGTACTCGTACTGCCGCTGCCAAGATACTCCTCAATCACGCTTGCCCAGAATTTTCCCATCTTCTCATAGCCCTTGCCGCTCGGATGCAAATTATCTGAGCCGATATCGTTCATTCCGTTCAGACATCCGTGAACATCTGCAAACTGCACATGCTTTCCGGAATTGCTGTAATCCGATGCAACCTGCTTTACCGTGTTGTTATAATTTGCTACCTTTTCAGGATTTCCGCCATACATCGTAAATTCAGGAATCGAACCAATGAAAATCATTCCGTCAGACGGCATATCTGCAAGCATATAATCAAGAAGATCATGCAAATGACCGGAACAGTCACTCATGGAACGGTTTGCTGTCATATCGTTGGTTCCGATGATGAGCAGGATAATATCCGGTGAATACTTTTTGATCGCATTATTGTTTTTCAGTTCGTTGTAAAGACTGCCCTTATTGCCCTGTGATTTGCCCCAATCCGGTACTTCCTTGATCTGATATCCGCTGAAACCTGCATGATCACTGTCATACTGGACACTCTGACCGTTGTAATTGAATGAAGCATTCATGTCTCTGTTCGGTCCGACCATATCGAAGGTGATCCCCTTCTGCTTCAACGTATAGTCGAGATACTTTCGGTAGCCACCGGTTTCTCCGTCGCCATTGGTGATGGAATCGCCAATCGGCATGATCTTGATCTGGTCTGCTGCTTCCGCAACCTGCGTCGGCTTGAACAACGCTGATGCAAACAACGTGGTCGCCGTCAGCACAGACGCCGATAAGATCGAGAGCAATTTTCTCATTTTCTTTTCCTCCTATGAATCCCTATTTTTTTTTTGCAGCACATGGCATGCTACTGCTATTATAAGTGCATTTTTAAGGATTGTCAAGCTATATTCGATGAATTCGTCAATGTTTTTCCCATTTGTTGCGATTATTTTTGCACCTTCGCAGCTTTTCATGGCGCAAATTATACCGATATTCACGCAATTGCTATCACAAATCACAAAACAACAATTTGCGATCGCCGGCTTCAGCCTACAGACCGAATTCAGAAATATATTTGTCGCAATATATGGCGTCCCATGCGACAAAACCGCAATCGCTGGGTGGATTCTTCCTTTCATATGTGGTAAGATATTAATGCATTTTTATGCGAATACTGAGGAACAATACATGGAGGGTAAAAAATGAAAAAAAACAAAAAACGCTTTCTGTCTTGTCTGACAGCAACCATTGCTGCTTTCAGCATGGTTTCACAGAGTGCCATTGCCTATTCGGGTATCACAAACTACGATGGCTACAACCTGTATGAAACTGTCTACGAATTCGAAAGCAATCCCTATCTGAACAAAGCCGGCAGCTATATTCTGCGCGAGCCGAAGTTCAACCTGGACATCGCATATGCTTCACTCTATCATAGATCTATTCCCTATCTCTATGATATGAAGCGTAATGTCCGCGCTGCACAACTCATTCCCAACCCGTACAAAATGTCCCGTTATGATGATAGTTATATTGCGGACAAAGAGAATCTTGTCAATTTGTACGGCACCGAAGATAATGATGCATATATCGCTGCAATGCACCGTGTCGTGCAGGCATATGACTATTTTGCAGAACTTGGATGGTATGGTTTTGACGGCAAAAACGGTGCCAGCTATTATATACTCGATAATGAGTCGTACAACTCCACTATACCGGGTGAAGGTATCGTCTACCAGAACAATGCATCTGCATTAATAAACGATAATATTATGAAAATCGGTATGGGTGACAGTCAGAATGCAAGTACTCCGAACACCACTGTCCCGCTGTTTTCCGATCTGGATATCATTGCTCATGAATATACGCATTTTGTCACAGGTCATTCCCTCGGCTGGGACTGTGCAACCAACGTACAAGAGATGTCCAATGAAGCACTCTGCCTCATGGAAGCATACAGCGATGTTCTCGGCGAACTCGCAGATCCAAGCCTCGACTGGAAAATCGGTACCGATATCCTTCAGAAAAACCTGCGGAATAATTCCAAATCTTATAGCATTCGCAATTTGCTGAATCCCAACGACTCCTACGTGAACAACCACGAAAAGTATATGACATATTATAATAAAAATAAGTTGGATCAGCTTTTCACGGAAAGTGGTTCATGGAAGTACTATTACGGCAGCACGGTCATTACCAATGCCGCTGCAAAAATGTACCAGAGAGGCATCTCCGCAAAGGACCTGAAAAATATCTGGTATTTGTCCATCAGTCGTTTTGACAGAGATGCAAACGGTCTGGCGCTCAAAGCAACTTTCTCCGATTGCCGAAAGGCTGTCATGTCTGCGGCATATGATTATCTTTATGAAATCTACGAACCGAACACTGCCGCTTCCAAGGTGCAAACCATCGCGAACTGCTTCACTGAAAACGGCGTCTTCTTGAAAGGCGATGTAAACGGTGATGATATCGTCGATAACCGCGATATCACTGCACTCACCACCGCAATCAATAACCGCATTACTGCTTCCTCCGCACCGCGTCAGTTCTTTGCTGCTGATTTCACCGGTGACGGTACCCTCAACAGCTTAGATACCACCAAGCTGGCATATTATGTGAGATCAAGTGTTTATACTGCAAAAACGCAAACCGATGTCAACGCTTCCGGTCCCAATTATAAAATTCCTGAACTGACCTATCGGTTCCAGAGTGGCAAATACTGGAATGGCTATGATCCGGAGAAAACCACCTCTACACCATGCGGTACAGACGGCATTCACTGCTGCAACGAAAACAGATTCTACCGCACCATCCTCAGCGGTTACCGTTACTATACGGACAGCTATAATCAGCCCGCCTCCAGCCTTGCAATAGAAGGTCAGGTCAATGAGGCTTATTCCCAGTGCGCCGGCTTCGCAAGAATGCTTCAGTCTGAATTCTTTGGTACAACCCGCTTTATCCGTATCGTGGATTCCAAAAACTATACCCCGCGCGTCGGCGATCATCTGCGCGTCAGCTCCTCCTATCACGGCGGTCCGAAAATCTTCCACAGCATCTTTGTTACCGCTGCAAACGGTAATTCATTCCAGTATCAGGAATGCGACGGCACCAACTGCCAGATCCACAGCGGTACCGGTTCCATCACCAAGAATTCTTCCGGTACAGTGACAAACATCAAACTGGGCAGCTCATCCTATCAGTTTGTTTTTGTGGAGCGTCCGGTCATGGTCGGCGATGTCAATGGCGACACGAATATTGACAGTCAGGACTTGACCGCTCTCAACCAGCTCCGTCAAAATACCGCTGCAACAAACGGCATCAATCAGGGTGTACGCTTCGCTACTGCGGATTTGAACTGCGACGGTAAAATTGACAGCACCGATTACTCCCTGCTGCAAAATGCCGTCAACAGCAAAGGCTCCAAATTCTACATCTCCTATCCTTATGTAAATTAAACCTCAAAAATGCGTGCCGGTTTCTTTCACCGACACGCATTTCTTTCGGATGCTTTTGAAAATTACCTTGAAATTACTAGCTTTGCCAAAAAAGAAGATACTCTGTACGAAGCACTCAATCGTTTGAACGATATGCGCTCCAAAATGCATCAGTAATCATGCCCTTTCATCAACACAGACCTCGCTTCATCGCGGGGTCTGTTCTATATATGCCGCGAAACGCCGAAAGCTACCGTTTCTCCATATGGTGATATGGAACCACACAAATGCTCACTGATAATTTACAATTAAAAGATAATACATTATTGCATTTTTATAATCTTTCAAACAACGTATATGCTAAAAAACTATTGACAAAATCCCGATAATGGTGTTATAATATTTTAAAATTGCCATTGTATGCCGTTGAGGAAAAAGGATACTGTTTTATGTGCCTTTCATGTGGGAAGTCAACATTTTTCTTCACGTTCTCGGCTGAATCAGTATTTGTATGACGAAAAAACGCAGAAATACTACACAAATCAAGTCCAACCACAGTTTCTCTTTTCCAGTTCTTTCGTTTCACACAGATATCGTTGGCAGATGACCAGATGCCAACGATACTCCTGTGCTATATGCCGAAATATCTGACAGGTATGCAGGCGTACCAGTTTTGTGCGTTATTACCTTTCTATTTCGGAAATTTCCAATCCAGGAAAGTGGTGATGTATTACTGTATTCCCCAGTACGCTCTCTGTATCTATTTATTTTTTAAGGAGTGAATCTATGTTCAAGAAGTTTCTTTCGACAGCATTGAGCGTTTCGATCATGTGCTCATATGTATTGTCTAATGCAGCCCTCATTCATGCTGCTACAGGCGATGCCGCCTCCATGCTGCCCTCCTCGTTGGATGTTTCCAAGTTTGAAAAACTCGATATCTTCCAGATTCCGGATACCCCTGACAATCTATATCAGGAACCAACATACTCGAAAGCACCAATCTATGAATACGGTGATCCCGATCAACTCATCGAATCGGTTTCGCTTGGCGCAAATGTCACGGGAACCATTTATGAATCAGGCTGTCTGGTCATTTCCGGCTATGGCGAGATATACAGTGCAAGCCGCTCACCGTTTGTCAATGCAGCTTATATCAAGCAGGTCGTCTTTGAAAACCTTTCCGGAGATGACATGGAAGGCATTACAAAAATCGGTGCAAACCTTTTTTCAGGCTGTATTTCGCTGACTTCATCCTACGTAAAAGGCGGTTCTGAGCCCTTGGATGGAGTGGTTGTATTCCCCGATACCGTCACTACAATTGATAGTAGTATCTGTTCGGGATGCACGGGCATCCAAAAAATCGTAATTCCTGATGCAGTTACAAGCATATCCCCAAACGCATTGAACGGCTGCAAATGCGTCGAAGTATTGCAGCTCCCGTTTGCAGGCGGTGCTGCCAATAACTATTCATCCGTTACAGATATGTTTATCTCTGATGGCTGGCCAGATAATCGCGCCACAAATTTTGCGGACTATTCCATTTCCAAAATTATCGTGACAGGCGGCGAAAACATCCCTGCTTATGCTTTTGCCAATCTGAAAACTATCAAAGAAATTGACCTGAGTCAGTCCGAGGTTACTGCGATTGATTACAATGCTTTTCAGAACTGCACCAATCTGGAAACCTTGAAAATGGCAGAC
>JAZRXM010000027.1:0-30466 GCA_045600205.1 Oscillospiraceae bacterium
CATTTGCTGCGGATAGCCGTTGACCGGCTGCTGACCATACATACCGTTCATTTGCTGCTGCATCGGGTTGCCATACGGCGGCATCTGCACTTGCTGCGGATAGCCGTTCATTGGCTGTTGACCGTACATTCCGTTCATCGGCATCTGCGGCTGCATGGAGTTGCCGTATGGCGGCATCTGCCGTGATTGTTGCGGATAGCCGTTGGCGGGCTGTTGCATTCCGTTCATCGTAGGAACCTGCATGGATTGCGGGAACGGCTGCGGTGCTCCGGGAATGGTCTTTGCCTGTTGGTTATTTGCCTCGATAAACGGGTTGCTTGCATCATCGGAAAAACCGTTCATGAATTCATCAATCGAGGGAGTCACATCAGTGTCTTTCGGCACATCGGGCTCAAACGCCTCATCAAAGTCGGAAATGTCTTTGGGCTGTTCTTCCTCAGGCACCTCAAACGGCAGCTTTACAGCTTCGTCTACGTTCATTGCTGCGGCTGCTGCGGTGGGGTCGTGCTGCGAGATCGTGTTGGAAAGCAGCATTCCCTGTGCATTGACCGCCTCGTTTTTGGAGATGAAGATGTTTGTGCTCTTGTTTGCCTTATCGACACGGAACAGGAGATACAGACATTCCTGACAGGGTGTGATGACATTGTGATTGGAGAAATACATGGTCGCCATTTGTTTGATATGGCTGTCGCTGTTCGGAATCACCGACATCATTGCGTTATATTCCGCGCAGCATGACTGGATTTTTCCATTTACGACTTTGATGCTTGATACACCGCCGTAGATATTGCCGCTTTCTGTTTCGAGAATACAGAATGTGGATTCGGGCTTTTGCAGTAAAGACGGGTCAACCTGAACCAACTCGGACATAAGATTATTGGCTGTCTGGAAAAATTCATTGATTTCCATTCGTGGGAGCCTACCTTTCATTGTTGCTGTGTGCAGTCACACAGACTTGGAATTATGCGTTGTAGTAAGAAGAACCCTGGCTTGCGAAGAAGGTTCTGTTCTTGCCTGTGTACTTTGCGGTATAGAGTGCGGTGTCAGCAGCGATAAAGACTTCCTCAGCGGTAGCACCCTGCTGCGGGTATGCTGCGATGCCGAAACTCATGGTTGTGCCGAACATATTGCCATCAATTGCGAAGGGCTGACCTGTCATATTGCGGAGCTGTTCGATATCCTGCAAGATGCCCATATCGCCGCCCTGATGGTGCATAACGATTGCGAAGTCATCGCCGCCGATACGTGCGACCAGACCGTTTTCACCGATCAACTGTGTGAACAGTTCGGACATATGAATCAGCATTGCATCGCCGATGTTGTGACCGAAGTTATCATTGATGGCACGGAAGTTGTCGATGTTTGCGCAAACGATGTAGAACGGCTGATTCTGCTCCATGTACTCATCAAGAACATCGTTGAACTTTGCTCTGTTTGCAAGACCGGTAAGCATATCGGTGTAAGCCAGAACCATGAGCTTTTCGTCCTTCTGGCGCATGATGTTGTTGGTTTCGATCTGCTTGTTGTAGCTTTCGTTCAGCTGATCGTTCATCTTCTGCTGCTGTTTCCAGGAGAAGTAGATGATAGCAGCGGTGATCAAGCAGAACAGGCAGGTCACAACGCCGGGGGCTGCAGTAGTCTGCTGACGGATTCCGACAACAACGATTGCAAGGAATGTTCCGTAAATGACGTTGTAGAGTAAGCAGAATAGAAAACCACGCTTGTGATTGGAAACAACGAGAATCGTACAAACCAGGACGTTCAGCTGTGCGATAATGCCGTTTGCAGCAGAAAGGTTATTTCTGGAAGCCCAGCCACTGGCAAGCAAAAGTCCAAAGATTGCAACGATGCAGAGCAACATGATAATCGTACTTAGAATACTGTACTTTTTTGGGGTTTTTGTTTGGCTCATTGTAAACACTCCTCTTCAATTCTGTATTTTTTTTATTTTCTGTCATCAATCTTGTCTGTCAGAGTCTTGTTTGAGCAGGTTGTTGCGGATCTTGAGTTTGACCTTTTTACTAGCCTGTTCTGCTGCACGGATCTCGGCACGGCGTTTATTCTCCTCGATTTGTTTCAGGAGAATTTCTGATTTTTCCTTGACCAGTTCGGGATTATAAATGCAGGACATGGAAATATCATCCTGTGTGCCGTAGTGGGTTCGTTTGCCGAGGTTTCGCATCAGCGAGGGTTCAAACGCCTGCAAATTTCCAAGCTGCGCCGTAATGATGCTGTGGTAGTCGAGGAAATCCGCATCGGTTGCAAAGGAAGTAAACAGACCGTCCGTGGAAACATAAATTGCAATCGGCTGTTCCAGCGAATAGAAGCTGTTGAACAGGTTGATCGCATTGGAATTGCACATGGAGGCGGTCATATTCGCGGGGCAGGATTCGTCATCCTCAATGGGCATGATTGCTTTGCCTTTATCATTTATGACAACCATCGACCCATCTCCAAGCTGAATTCCGAATGAGAACTTTCGTCCGATAACGACTGCGATCAGTGTAGTTCCGTAGATCGCTTCCGTTTTTATTGCACGAAATTCCTCGTCGGTAAATGGTTTTTTCTCCAGTTCCGTAATCGGATTGAGTGCACAGTGCAGGGCAATGGCACGATTCCAGCGGGAGATGATATGCTTTTCGATTTTTTTGATTATTTTCTGCGGATCTTCAAGAAAATTCTTTTCAAAGTCTTCCGCGTTTGCGTAGTATTCGGAGATTGTACCAATCGCCGTTTTCACTGCGAGCTTTGAGCCGACGTCACTGCGAAAGTGCTTTTTACTGCCATGACCGTCTGCAACGACACCGATGGCATAGTGTTCGGTGACCATATGTTCAGACCAGTCCTGACACACGATTCCCTGTGTTTCGTGGCTCGCACCGATTAGGCTGTGATAAAAACCATCGAACATCACAATTACCCTCTTCCTGTTAAAATATCGGTCATAGTGCCGTTGTTGAGATTACCAGCCGTCGTTGAAAGCATCTTCCTTCGTGTAATATTCGTCCTTGAGCAGATCCTGGATCTGTTTGCCGAGCAGTTTCTGTTTTGCCTCAAAGACATCTTCTGCATCAATTTCCATGCCTGTGCTGTCTGCGAGGGTCATGGACTTACTGCCGATCTGTGAGGAGGTTACGGCAACCACTTTGATCATTCGGGCAAGTTGACCGCCCGAATAAGCGTGAACAACGGTTTCCTTGGAGCCTGTAAACTTGACGAGCATTTCGTCATTTGCCTCTTTGCCGATGCCCAGAGCGGCTTTCAGACCGTACTTGAACCAACTGTTTTGTTTCAGTTCGCGCAGACCTTCGATGTAGTCATCGGAGGGGAAGCCGTCGGTCATCAGGAAGATCACAGGGGCAAAGGAAAGGGTAGGCGAATTGAGGAATCCGTTACGGGACATTCTGATGGAGAGCTCCTTGAATGCGGCACCCATACAGGTGACGCCGTCCGCACGGAGGCGTACCCATTCGAAATCTTCAATGGAAATCGGTTCGGAGTACATCCAGAGGGCACTGTTTGAGAATGTCAGAACTGCAATTTTGATGTCGGTATCAGCCTCACCGACGCGTCGGATTTCGGGAATCAGCTCTTCCATGACAGTATTGAGTTCGCCCATTTTGGTGCCTTTCATACTGCCTGAAGTATCGACGAGGAAGAAAATGACAAGACTTTTTCGAGAAACGCCCGTCGCATTGAGGGGGTCGTCATCAAAATCGAGCATACTGTCAAAATCGAAATCGTTCATTTACGTTTCTCCTTCATAAGTAATTACAAGGAACGCACTTATTCAATATGTGCCGTGACTTCTCCGAATTCAATCACGATACCGTTCCAGAGTGGGAAACCTCTGCCCGGTGCGACCTCGTAGAACTGCTCATTGGGCATCTTGACACGCCAACTGTTCTGGGACATATTTTTGATGCCCACAACGCCGGGCTTGAGTTTATTTTCGACAAGGATACCTGTTACGGTCTTATAGTCATCAGTAGTCGGGTCTGTGTCGCAGGCATAGAATTTACAGCCGAGGAACAGCGGGATGCGGTATTTGAGGCTGCTGAATTCCATGGTAAGGAATTCGGAGTTGCAGCGTCTGCACCGCAGGGTATGACCGTCAATTTCCTCGAACATCGTGCTGAAATTGATTCTGCCGCAGGAACAGGTGATAATCTCGGAGCGCAGGCGGAGAAACAGCTTGAGCCATTCATTCTCGATGATACGCTTGTTGGGATTATTCAGACCCGTTGTGAAGCTGTGGATGAATGCTTCACGGATGTATTCGGGGTAAATCTGCCAGAATTTGATGACATTATCATGAATGCCGCGAACAGGGCGGTTAGAGCGGTTATCGGGGTCGAAAATAAAGACAGCCTGCTGACCGTAGTGTTTGAGCTCGAGTGCTTCTGTCAGGCAGATATCCTTGACGACCTTTTCGCCTTCCATGGGGTCGCCGCGGAACAAAAGTTTGAACAGTACGACTGCAAGGGAATATTTGTCGGTCTGGACATTCGGCTTGGTCAGACCACGGACGACTTCCGGAGCCATATAGCCGGGTTTGCCGCCGATGCCGAAGTTACTGCCGTCGGGGGCAATATTATCGCAGTCGCAGACGAGGACATCGCCTGTTTTGACGTTGATAAAGAAGCCGCCGTCGTTCAAGTCCTGATAACTTTTGCCTGCTCTGTGGAGCTGACGGAACGCATCAACGATATTGATGACAGCATTGACCATGGTATAGAGGTTCAGGAACTGAACTTTCTGCTTCATGGCTCTGCCTGTGTTCTGGTCAATTTCGAGCTTATAAGTATTCAGAATGGATACGAAAGAATCGTATTCGGCGGGACGGAGGTTCATCACGTAACCAAAGCATCCGTCCTCGCGCTCCTTGGTCATATAGAGTGGCCAAAGGAAGTTCTCACTGGGCGCACCATCTTTAATGTTATTGCGGAGATTCTGACGGAACAGCTGCGGGTCGCGCATTTTGCCAACGTCGTACCATTTCAGCGCATACTGGCTGCCGTTGAATTCAACGAGATAGACGTTACCTTGACCGCCGCTGCCGATCAGTTTCAGGACTTTGGCATCTCCGCCGTACTCCATTTCTATGGTATCGCCGATGTTAAGTTCTACCATACTTTCACTTATACCCCTTTCGCTTTGTTTGCAATCTGTCTGTATCAGAGATAGATTTCAGGTGAATTGACTGCTTATCTGTAACTGCCGTTTTTCGAAACGAGTTCGTAGCGAATGTTGTTCTCAATTGCAAATCTGTGTGCAAAGGAGCCATCGACGCAGCGAATGGTGAGCTGCGAGCAGTAGGAGAATGCAGACGGGTCAATATACTTGACGGAATCGGGAATGAACAGCTTTTTGAGGCTTTCACAGCCGGAGAACGCCTCTACGCCGATCGTACCGACGCTCTGAGGAATTTCAACGACTTCGAGGCTGCCGCAGAACGAGAAGGTGCTGTCTGCGATCTCGGTGACGCCCATCGGGATATACATGGCGGCGAGTTTTGCACACGAACTGAATGCACCCTGCTTGATAATGCGGACGGTTGAGGGCATCTCGACTTTCTTCAGACGTTTGCACTCAGAGAACGCATACTCACCGATGGAAAGCATACCGTCGGGCAGCGTAATTGAGCGCATGAAAGTAAAGCCGTCGAAGCAGAAGTTGTCGATGCCGGTATATTCCTCCGAGATGGTAATATTGCCCTTGAATTTGGAAAGGCGTGCATCGGAGGAACGGTAAATCTTGGTTTTCTTCTGATTTGCCTGTTGTTTTGCTGGCTGAGCGCTGCTCTTTGCGGACTGTGCAGGCATGGGAGCAGAGTAAACGGGGGTGTAATCCCATTCGAGCATATAGGTGAAGCAGCAGATGACAAATTCGCTTGCTGGATCGCAGAGGAACATTTCGTTGGACATATATTCCTTTGCCTTTGCGATTGCAATGCGCTGATTATCCTTCTCTTTCAGCATAATGGTCAGGATATTGTTTTCGAGGGCATTGCGCAGGAGTCTGCGCTCTCGGTCGTAATCGGGCAGACAGTCATTGAGGTATGCGACAAACTGGGTGGGATCATGCATGATGTCACTGCCGAACTGCTCCACGATTGCTTTCAAGGATTTTTGGATGTCGTAGGTACTTTCAAAGCCATTGAAGTGGCGGACGACGGGTTCGCCGCACTGGGGACATACGATGTCGCTGTCTTCGAGTGCTGCTTGACAATGTTCACAAACCATAGTAATATACCTCCTATAATATAAAGTGCGGTTTTTGGGTTGTCGGATGTGATATCCGACTATTTCAAATAGATTAAGATACTATTCCTTTTTATATTTTTAATTATAGCATCCATATGAGAAATAGTCAATCCCAATTGTAAACAATTCACAAAATGTTTACATACCAATGCAAAGATTTTATTTTTTGTACGAACTGTTCATAAAAAGGATTTGTTTTTGTGCGGTATTTCTTCACAGAATGGAACTATACGGAATGAAATATAAAAACAACGTAATTATGAGGTAAAAACATCCCTTATACCTTATCGGAATAAGGGATGTGCAATGTTATATATCCAAGTTCATTATGAAGCGGAATGCGACACGGCGGCAGGCTTCAACATTCACCTGACCGTTTTCATCGAGGATGGTGTTTGCAAAGCCCATGCCGACAGATGTCAGCATATTGGAGAGTTTTTCTCTGTTTTCATCAGAAATGCCGCTGTTTTCAGAGAGACAGAAGTCCTTGACGGCGTTTGCCCGCTTTTCGGAGAGCATCAGATTGTAATCCGCTGCGCCGCTCGGGTCTGTGTATCCTTCAATGATGACCTCTTTGACGAGATTTTCGTAGGAGCCACTGAAGATTACGGAAGTATAAACAGACATGAAACGGCGAAGGAGCTGACCACCGGCATCGGAGATATCCGATTTATCCCTGGCAAACAGAACCAACGAATTCAGCGAAATTTCGCCGTGTTCGGCATCAATGGTTGCTTCAATGCCGTTTGCAAGAAGCTGTTTCTGAAGCTGTTCATAGAGCGAATTGAGGTTTTTGTTCAGTTCCTCGCGCTTTTCTTTGGAGAGCTTCTCGTACTTTTCAGCATCTTTCGCGGCAACGTTGATATTGACCGAAGTTTTGAACTTATCATTCGGACGGTCGGTGTAATCAAAGATTTTGTCGGCGTGTGCAAGAATCAGACCGTCATCATCGCAGTAGAAGTAGGCAACCTGTGCATAACGCATATCGCGGTTTTCCAACCATTGCAGGTTCAGCAAACCGTTATCTGCGAACTGATAGGTCATGTCCGGTGTCACTTTGTCGTCAATGCTGATGGAAACATCGTTTCCATGAATGCTGATATTGTCGATCTGAGAAAACTTTTCGGTACCCTCGCGCCATTTTGCCTGCGGCAGCGTAACGCCCTCTCCGGTTGGAGTGAGGTCCTCGGCGGTGAGCGTAATGCTCTGATCATTCACGGAAAGAATCATTTTGCCGTTCTGGAATGCAAAATCATATTCCCACAGCAACTCGCTGAAGGTATAATTAAAATTCTTCGTGTAGCCGTCGTAGGAATATTCCTTCAGCGGGTGCAGAGACAATTTACGTTCCAGGACTGTGTATGCGCAGGGGATGGTATGGACCTTACCGTCATCTGCAAGGAACGAAAGCATCATCCAGTTGAAGCCGGAGATGTAGTTGATCGGAGAATTGATGCAGTTGGGTCCCGCTTCAACGCGGAATGGCAGAACTGCCTGCTGATCAACGGACCATTCTTCCTTGATGGCGGAAGAAACCTGCATATATTTTGCTTTTCCATCTTCGGAAAGTGTACGGCCTGTGACGCCTTCTGCAACATATTTTCCGTAGAACATACGGTAGTTGTACTGAATGGAATCATAGACTGCATTGGCATCTTCTGTGTAGCCGATTGCAAAGGCATTGTTCATGGAGGGCGGATTGGTCAAACCGTTGGATGGATTGAAAATAGAGTCAATCAAATCACAGCCAGTGCAGGCGGAAGCGGAAGCAGTGGCTAATACGAGTGCAGTTGCGCGTTTCATTTTATTTTTCATGGTATATTGCCTCCTATAAAAATGAAATCATATCAGCTGAGTGAGCGTATTTTACTTTTCTTCGCCTTTCAGTACACTGCATAACTCAGAAACCAGTCCCTTGATTTTTTCGATCGACTGATTAATGACGACAGAGTTGGAAGTTGTGGTGGAGGTGTAATCATCCAGTGCGTGGAATGCCTTGATGGTAGCTTCCAGAATGGAGATCAACTGAGCAACGCTGGTCGCATCCATGGTAGGATTGTGGTTGCAGTATTCAAGTAGCGTTTCGAGCAGTTTGTGAACTGCACCGGATTTCTCGTCGAGTTTTTCGTTGGTTTTCTGAATGACCACGGAACTTTCGGAGATCAGACGCAGATCGTCGCTGAGGGATTCCGTCAGTTTGGTGCATCTGCTGCGGAGTTCCTCGAAATCAGAGGATACAGCAGCGGACTGCACATCGGTAACAGGCTGAACCTCGGCAACGGGGGCAGTCACTTCAGGTGCTGCAACAACAGGTTCTGCCGGCTTGACCTCGGGTGCGGGCTGCTCCACGGGTACGGGAACAGGTGCGGCATCTGTTGCGGGCGTGGGCTTATTCTGTGCGCAGGCAACGCATCTGGACGGGTCATTCAGACCGCGCAGAATGGCAATTGCCATATCCTGACAGGAGTGATAGCCGCAAGCCTGGCAGTTCAGACGGCGACTTTCCTCGGTTTCTTTGCCCATGGAGAGGAAAATCGGGTTGAGCTGGTCGCTGGTGATGCGTGCCGAGGGCTTCTGCTTTTTATATTCGCGCATGAAGTCATCCAGACGGAGTGTATCGTCAAAACGCTTGAGCATTTTTTCATCCGTCTTGTTGAACAGGGTGCTTTTGCGCTTTTTACGAACGGATTTCTCAACGTCGTTCATAATGGCGGTGAGGTCGAAGCTGGTCTGCGGGTCGGTGATGCCCATACCTGCGTTGCAGCCATGCAGACAGGAATGCACCTCAAAGATATCAGGCAGACTGTCCACATTGGTCATATAGTACTGTTCCAGCTCCTTATAGACGCTGTCGGGACCCGAAGCGTGCATATAGGAGAATTCCGGCAGAAATGCGCGGATGTTTTCGCAAACGCCGCCGGACTGGGAATAGAGCGTACCGAGCAGACCCTGCTGATCATCAAAATCGAAGTTGAAGCGGTTTGCAGCGTCGCTTTCCACAGGAAATTCGACATTATGCTTCGCAAAGTACTTATCGAGTTTTGCAAACGTGACATGGTAGTCGATGATGCCGATATCGGCAAACTCGCGATTTTTAGCGATA
Source organism: Oscillospiraceae bacterium (assembly GCA_045600205.1). GTDB lineage: Bacteria > Bacillota > Clostridia > Oscillospirales > Ruminococcaceae > Firm-04. The sequence continues at coordinate 9,370 of JAZRXM010000027.1, forward strand.
CAGGAGGTCAGTACGGCAATTTTCTCGGTTTTGTTGAGATAATTGCGGACGTAGATCGCCTCACAGCAGGCAGGGCTCTGGATTGGAGCGAGATTTTCGAGAATTTCGGAATGATAGATTTCGGCGTAGTTGACCACAGCAGAGCAGGCGTGCATAATCATTTTGCCGACTCTGTGCAGGGAAACACAGCGGATAGTAGCCCATGTGCAGATATCCGCGCCGTTGGAAATGTCGTAGATTTCGGAGCCGTGCTCACGGAACCATTCGAGCATACCCTTCCATGTTCTGGGATAGATCGCCTTGATTTCGGGCGAAACGAGAATCATGGTGGGGACGGTGTTCTCGATGTCTTTCATAAATGCGGTGGTGTCATCGGTATAATCACGCGCACCGTGTACGCACGCACGGATGCACTCACCGCAGCCGATGCATTTATCGGGATTGACACTCAAAGTAAATTTTCCGTTTTGATCGCGTTTGAAAACATTTGCCTCAGGAGCGGGGCATTTTCTCAAACAGGCATTACATCCGACGCACTTCGCGGGATTCACACTAATTATTGCATTCATTTTTCTTTACCTCTGTTAATTTATAATGACTCTGCAATATTTGCAAGTTCTTCCGGATTCATTTTCTGATTCATGTCAGTCGCTTCGGGTGGGTAGTCAAGTGTAGCGGCAAGTTTTGCAATTTCATCAAGATTCATTGCATTTTCATTCTTTTCAGCGAGTTCTGCATCAGTACTTTCTGATAGTTGTGCTGCCATGGCGACAATGGAAGCGAGGCTGGGACCTTCACCGCTTGCAGCGTGTTTTGCGGGTGCCGATGTGGCGGCGGTAGCTGCTTGTGCCGCTGCGACCTTTTGCGCAGGGGTCATTGCAGAGGAAGCGGTATTCTGGAATGTCGGTGTTGTCTGTGCGTTCCACGGGGTCGGAATCTTTCCTTTGGCAACGAGCTTTTCGGCGTTGGAAATCAGCGAATTGGTCTGCTCGATCTGTGCAATACCCGTTGCGGTGAAAGCTTCGAGGCAGTCTTTGATCTTGCGGACCTGCAAGGTGAGCTTCTGCAAATCGTTGATGGTGGAGATTTCCACCTGTCTGGCAGCTTCGACCAGTTCGCGGTTGGAAGGTGCATCGTTTTGTGCAGCAGGACCATTTTGTGCGGCAGGCTGAACCGATCTTGCGGATTCGAGTTCCTTGGCACGTTCCTCTGCCTCTCGGATGATGCGCTCTGCGGCGGCTTTTGCGGCTGCGTGAAGCTGCATGGATTCCGCTTCTGCGCTTTCGAGCATTTCGTCGAGTTGTTCCTGCGCAATTTCGAGGACGCGTTCAACGGCTTCATCCTCATCGGGATCGGAGGCGGCAGCCAGACGTTCCTTGATTTCCAGCATCTTTGCTGAGAGTTTTTCGTTTTCGGCAGCGAGCTTGTCAGCGCGGATCTTTTCCTCATCAGCGCGGCTTTCTGCGCTCAGACGCTGTTGTTCCAGTTCCGAGATCTGCTGGTGCAGGGATTCGTTCTCTTTCATGATGGGCTGCTGTGCTGCTTCCGAGAGGCGATCCTGTTTGCCCTCCTCTGCCAGCAGAGCTTTGGCTGCAGCCAATTCTTTTTCGAGAGTTGCGATTTGTACATCTTTTGCTTTCAGGCATTCCTGGACATCGTCCTTGTCGTAGCCTCCGTACAGGACCGTTTTCATGTGTGTCGTGTTCTCCATTCAACTGCAAAGCAGGGGGTGACCCGCTTTGCGCTCAACTCCTTCCTTTTTCTGATTTGTATGCGCAGTGTATGTCTGCTTTTCAAAACAATGTATTTCCGAATTTTTTGCATGAAAAGCATTATTCCGTACAATCATTTGCAAATGGGATTCAGTGAATATCTATAACTATTGCATTCCAATTATAACACACCTTGACAGAAAATGCAATGGACAAAATGTAAAAAGCCAAAAATATTTTTAATATAAATCGCACAAAGTTGTTGACGATGTGAGGGAAAAGATGAAGATATTGTCTTTTTTGTTTGAATTTGCTTCGCATTTTCTCGTGAGAACGCAAAAAATGGCTGACCGAATCGGTCAGCCATTGTATTTATTTTGAATTTTCTGTGGAAATCTGATAAACAGAAGCTGCTTTTTGCCTGCGAAAATCTACCAAAACGTCAATGCATACACCTTGTTCAGTATATTCCTCTGAGAAGATATTGCCTTCGTTGCGGAGGGTCTGTAAAAAGCTGCCGTCCGTATAGGGGATGCAGAGCTGCATACGCTTGGCAGTTTCGGGAAGCAGCCTTGCAATGGTCCGGAGCAGGAGATCAAGACCTTGTCGTTCTTTTGCACTGATCCAGATCTGCTCGTCGGAATTTTCACCGATATGGTCGCAGGCATCACATTTATTGAGAACCCGAAGCTGAGGAATTTCCGCACAGCCCAGATCGGCAAGCAAAGCGGTGGTGACGTCCATGCGCTCATTCAGGTCGGGTTCGGAGGCGTCTAGCACATGAAGAATCAGGTCTGCGTTTGCGGTTTCGCGTAAAGTGGAGCGGAATGCTTCCACAAGATGATGTGGCAATCTGCGGATCAGACCGACTGTATCGGAGAGCAGCACGCGCCGACCGTCAGGAAGATCCAACCCTCTTGCGGTGACGTCCAGTGTAGCAAACAGTTGATTTTCTGTCAGAACGCCTGCATCGGTGAGCGCGTTGAACAGTGTGGATTTGCCTGCATTGGTATAGCCGACAATGGCAACGGTGAGGACGCCGTCTTTTTTGCGGCGTTTCCCGATGAACTGCATATGCTGTTCCATTTCGGCGAGTTCTTTTTTCAATGCGGTGATGCGGCTGCGGATATGGCGTCTGTCTGTTTCGAGTTTGGTTTCACCGGGACCTCTGGTACCGATGCCGCCGCCCAGACGGGAAAGTGCATTTCCCATACCGGTCAGGCGGGAGAGGCGGTACTGATACTGTGCGAGTGCAACCTGCACCTGTCCTTCGCGGGTACGTGCTCTGCCAGCGAAAATATCGAGGATGAGCATGGTGCGATCAATGACTTTTCTGTCCAGTTGATCGGAGAGATTGCGAATCTGCATACCGGTCAGTTCCAGATCGAAAATGACCATGTCGATATCTTCCGCTTTGACAGCCGCACAGAGTTCCTGCAGTTTGCCCGCACCGATGCAGGTTGCGGTATCGGGGGCAGGGCGGGTCTGCATGGTGACGGAAATGACCTCACAGCCTGCGGTATCGCTGAGTTCTGCAAGTTCTTTCAGCGAGGCAAGGGTATCGTATTCGCCTGTGTCCAGTCCGACCAGTGCGACACGCGGTTTGGCTGTTTCTTCAATGGTTTCGTACATATTCTGCATCAGCCGACAACCTTCAGACTACCCAGTTTCACATCTTTTTCAAGGTCATCGCCGCTCCAGTATTCCACGACCTTATTATCTGCACTATAATATAGTTCAACACTGTATTCGTTGCCGACTGCGGCATCTTCGGGAATCTGGAACGTGATTTCACAGAATGTTGAGTCCTTGGGAAATGTCTTGTTCTGGTTGAATTGCTTGAGAATCAGGCAATATTGGTTATTTGCTGCATGAACGTTTGGATTATCAAAGAGTGTATAGCCGATCACATCGAGATATTCCACAGGATCATCGGCGTTATCTGCGACGATCCAGATCTGGCATCCGCCGTAGGATGTATCCGTGTCATGATAGACTCGGACCGTGACCTGTTCGCCGGCTTTGACTTCCATATCCTGACTGCGGAGTACGATCGTGCCAACAGTATTTTCGGTCGTTGTGGTGGTGAATTCCGTGGTTTCAGCAGTAGTTGCTGCGGTCGTACCGACGGCGGTTGTAACAGGAGCTGCGGTTGTAAGTGCGAGCGTCTGCGTGACAATCGGAGCGGTGACAACCATCTGTTCGGTGACGATCGGCATTTCTGTGGTGATTGCAACGGTCTGCTGTACGGGAATGGGGCCTTCTGGGGCAATGGTCTGCGGTTTGGTGACCATTCCGGATTGGGCACTGGTGACTGTCGTGATATTGGGCAGTGTCACGGGGAGTGATGTGACCACATCCATATCGGAAGGTGTTTTTGTTGTTCTGCTCGGTACTTCGGGCGGACGCAGCGCAAAAATACCGATTACAAAGCAAATGACTGCGACTGATGCCACAATGGGCATCATGTGTAAAGCCCGCTGATACCACGGAACGGGTGCGGGGCTTTGTTTTCTCTGCATCGCATTTTGCAGTACGCGATATTTTTCTTCAGACGTCATGGAAAATTCCTGCTTGAGTGCGGAAAAGATCTCATCCGTATGATTGGATTCCTGCTTCACGACAATTCACCTCCCATTTTTTTATTGAGAATTTCTCTTGCGCGACTAATGCGCGTCGTGATGGTACTTTCTTTGGTATTCAGGATTTGTGCGGTTTCGGAAACGCTGTATCCCTGAATGGTATGGAGTACAAGCGGCAGGCGGTAGCGTTCCGGCATTTGTGCAATGATATCCATGACAGTGTGAAGCCGAACTTTTGCTTCATCCGATCTGACTTGTTCGGGAATTTCTTCATCTGTGCGCTGTTTGCGGCTCCAATGACGCAAATGATTACGACAGCGGTTTTTCACAGCCGTGATGAGCCACGCACGTTCATGCTGCAGATTTTGAAATTCCGTGCGTTCTTCAAATATCTGCGCAAAAACATCCGCAACAACGTCTTCTGCATCTTCGCGGGAACGAAGATAAGAAAGTGCGATGGCAAAAACCATATCTGCATTTCGTTCATAAAGTGCAGTATACGCGCCTTCTGTCGGCATAGGAAGATACTCCCTTCTTAAAGATATATACAATTCTGTCATGCGAAATGTCCCAAAAAATTTTGAGAAAAAAGAAAGTTCAGCGCATTGCACAAACTGCAAACAATATTTTTGTACAAAACGTAGATTGCAAAAATTTTTTGAAAATTTTTGGGACAAAATGCAATCCTTAATTGTTTATAGAACGGATGCAGCGAAGAAAGGGTAAATTTTCCAGACATCCACCACAAACTTTCTCAAAGAAACAACCTTCCGGCAATCCGCAGCAATTTGAAACAACACATCATCGTCTTACCAATTCAGACTTATCACAATCGTTCCAAATCAGTTCCACTCATGCGTCGCAGTAAGAAATGCATCACGGTCCGCGCAGCAATGCAGCAACATTGAATCAGTTCTTTTCACACATCACACTTTTACATCGCAGCAAACTTTGATGCACAAACATTCTGACAATCTCGGACATCTTTCCACAATCGTACAAATCGCACTCATACGTCGCAGAAAACATCGTTTCAGAAATTTCGTAAAAGGCCCTTTCTTCATCGGCATCGCCTTTCTTGTGTTACTGTGTGTTCGTGATGAACGCAGAGTACGACCTTCCACTTTTTCTCCTTGACAAACAGTTCTGAGTGATTTGGAACGCAGCTTTGGTGATTACCGAAGCTGCGGATTTTTTTGTTTCGCCCGATATTTGACGATACAGGGCGAAAGAATTAACTTTTCTATTATAGCATATTCCATTTTGAAATGCAAGCGGAAAATGGAAACATCGCAATGTGCATGACAGTACAAGGGCGGTGTTTCTTTTTTTATTGCATATTGCAACAGGATTCAAAAAAGGAAGAAATGGTATACAAATTGCAGAGGATTTCTGAATCCGTATGCAAAATTGAAGCATCCTCCAAAAATATATGCCAAAACAGAAGAATGTTTCTGCATATTGTTCACCGAAAATGCAGATTTGGCATTGACCATTTCTTGCGGCTGTGATATAATAAAAATATACTGGATAAAAGCGCGAAAATGCGCTGATTCAGCAAAAAGACAAAAACACAGAAAAAGGGATTATTTGAAACAGGAGGATCCTAGGAAAACAATTCGAAAGATGTGTTCCGCATCTGCGGCGTGTTTGATGCTGACAGCGTCATTGCCGCTGGACGGAACGACCGTTTTTGCGGCGGGGGGGACCACCGCAGACGGTCTGAAACCTGCAGTGCAGGCAAATGTCAGTGCCAAAAAGTTTACGCATAAGGAATGGACAGGCACTGATTACACCGATTTGTCAGGGAAAGCCGTCACGGGTGAGGATGTGTTCGGCATCAACCGTGAAGAAGCGTCGCTGAACATCATTCCGTATCAGGACACGGCAAGTGCGGCAGCGGCGGTCTGGGATTACAATGCCCGCGAGGATTCCGCGTATATGCAAAAACTTACGGGGGTCGGGCAGGCGTGGGACTTGACTGTTGTGCAGAATCAGACGCAGGCGCAGAAGTATCTGGATGCGGGCTTCATGAATGCAAGTTACAGCGCGTCCGCAGGAAATGGCTGGAAATCCGTAACATTGCCGTGCAGCTGGACCTGTCAGGGATTTGACTTTCCGATTTATGCGAATGTTACCATGCCTTGGCAAAGTGCCTATGACTATGTGACCGTGCCGAATGCGGCAACGAATTATAACCCTGTGGGACTGTACCGCAAAACTTTTACGGTTGACTCCGCAATGACTGCGAACAACCGCCGTGTGTATCTGGAATTTGACGGCGTGGAATCCGCATACTATGTATATATCAACGGAAAAGAAGTTGGATACAGCGAAGATACGTTCAGTCCGCATCGTTTCGACATCACCGACTATTTGCAAAGCGGCGAAAATCTGCTTGCGGTAAAGGTGCACAAGTTCTGCGATGGTACATGGTTTGAAGGGCAGGATATGATCTATGACGGCGGCATTTTCCGCGATGTGTTCCTCACCAGTGCGCCGCTGGTACAGATCAGCGATTATACCGTGCAGACCGATCTGGACAGCAGCTTCACGAATGCGACCCTGAAACTCTCTGTGGATGTCCGCAATCTATCGACCGCGGCGCAGAGCGGCTGGAGCATTGATGTTGCCGCATTGGATGAAGCAGGGAAAAATATCATCAGCGGTGCAAGCATTTCCGTGGATTCGGTTGCTTCGAACAAAACGGGTACGTTCACGCTGAATCAGAATGTCACCGCACCGAAACTCTGGTCAGCGGAAACACCGAATCTCTACGCTCTTGTCCTGACGCTGAAAGACGGCGCAGGCAATGCGGTAGAAACGGTATCCACGCAGCTTGGTTTCCGTGAGATCACATTTACATCTACTGAGGTCAACAGCAATTATCAGGTGACAACGAAATCGTGGCAGCCGATCAAGATCAACGGCAAGCGTCTGCTGTTGAAAGGCGTCAACCGTCACGATACCGACCCGTTCTATGGTAAGGCAGTCACGCAGGAGGCTATGGAGGAAGATATCCGCCTGATGCAGACACATAACATCAACGCGGTGCGTACTTCGCATTACAGCAATGACAGCTATCTCTACTGGCTCTGCAATAAATATGGTATGTACGTCATGGCGGAAACGAATCTGGAATGCCACGCACTGATGAACGATCATAGCGCAAAAGCACTGTTTTACGAGCTAGCCATGGATCGTACACAGACTGCGTTTGAGCGCCTGAAGAATCACCCTGCGAACATAGCGTGGTCGATCGGCAATGAAATGGTATATACGGGTGATGCGAGCTGTGCCAACGGAATGTTCCGTGACATGATCTGGTTCTTCAAGCGCAATGACGGCACACGCCCCGTACACAGTGAGGGTCAGGGCGACGCTATGGGCGTAGATATGGCAAGTAATATGTATCCCGGTTCCGGCGGACTCTGGTCGCGTGCGGGAGCAAATAAAATGCCGTATGTCATGTGCGAATACGACCATGCGATGGGCAATTCGGTCGGTGCGCTGAAAGAGTACTGGGATCCGATCCGCAGTGCGGACAATATGCTGGGCGGTTTCATCTGGGACTGGGCAGACCAGTCGCGTGCGACAAGTCTGGATACGATTCCCGCACCTGCAACCATTACGGATACCAACGGAAAATCGGGCAAATGCTACGGCAGTGTCAATGGCGGCATCCTGAACGGTTATACGGTCATGGATGCGGACAGCGCGTATCAGGCGGCACTTTCGGGCACGGGCAAGGCGTTTACATTTGAGGCAAAAGTGAAGCCTGCTTCAACGGTATCCAACAGCGTACTGCTTTCCAAAGGCGATAAGCAGGTTGCCCTGAAAACCAAGAGTACGGGTTCGGGTCTGGAGTTCTTTGTATATGACGGCAGCAACTGGAATGCGGTTTCCTGTGATTTCCCTTCCAATTGGGTCGGCAACTGGCATCAGGTCGCCGGTGTCTACAACAAAGGCTCCATTGCGATCTACATTGACGGCAGACAGGCAAATGCCACAACCGTGACCGACAGTATTGCGGCAGGATCGCAGGCAGTCGGTATCGGCTTTGACGGAGAAAACGGACGAACCTTTGACGGACAGATTGCCTATGCACGTATTTACAAGAAAGCGCTTTCTGCATCGGAGATCAGTGCGCAGGGCAGCAGCAATCCTGCAATCGGCGCATCGGATTCCTCCGTGCTGCTGTGGATGGATTACAGTACGGCAAAACTTGGCAAGAGCGGCGTCTGGGATTACTACGGCGAATCATTCGCACACAAAAATCTCTATGCTGATCAGAGTGCAGGCACGTATTTTGCATACGGCGGCGACTGGGGTGACAAGCCGAATGACAACAGTTTCTGTCAGAATGGTCTGGTCAGTCCTGACCGTGACCCGCAGCCTGAGATCGCAGAGGTCAAATATCAGTACCAGAATTTCTGGTTTAGTGGAAACGAGGATGAAATTGCAAACAGAAAAGTCAATGTCTACAACGAAAACAATTTTGTCAACCTGAATGCGTATGATGTCAAATGGGAGCTGCTGCAAAACGGCGTAGCCTGCACAAGCGGCATACTTTCTGCCGCAGATTGCGCACCGCTTTCCAAGGCAACCCTGACGATTCCCTACGAAATGCCTGCGAAAATCTATGCAGGTGATGAGTTCTATCTGAACATTTCTGTGGTCACCAAGTCGGATGTCCGCCTGATTGCAAAGGGTACGGAAATTGCATATGCGCAGTTTGCAGTACCCGCAGCCGCACCGCTTGCCGCCCCGAAAATCAGCGGTTCCGCGGTCAATGTCAAGGATACTTCCGATGGTTATGCAGTCAGCGGCGAGCATTTCTCGTTCATGATTGAAAAGTCAACAGGTACGATGAAAAACTACGTCTATGACGGCGAAACGATCATCACGAGCGGACCGAAGCCGAATTTCTGGCGCGGATACGTAGAAAATGACGGCAACAATGCCAATCAGAAACTGTTTGATACCAAGTGGCAGGGTGCTGCATCGAACATCAAGGTCAACGGCATCAATGTATCCAAAAACAGCAGCGGCTTGCAGGAAATAGCAGTCAATATCAGCTTCCCGAATGCAGGCGGAGCCACAGAAACGATTTCGTACACCATTGGCGGCGAAGGTCAGGTGACCGTCAAAATGACAGTGGATGCAACGAAATCGGGAATGGGCGGTTTCATTCGTGTTGGTTCTCTGATGACATTGCCCGCAGGTTTTGAGCAGGTCACATGGTACGGCAACGGACCCGTGGAAACCTTCAATGACCGTAAAACCAACGGCAGACAGGGCGTATGGAACAGTACCGTTTCCGAGATGTTCTACCCCTACATGAAAGTAGATGACTGCGGCAACATGACCGATGTCAAGTGGATGGCAGTGCAGAACAGCAAGCAAAGTACCGGTCTGTTGGTTGCGGCTACGAATACCGTTGAGGCGAGTGCGCTGCATTTCACACCGGATGATCTGGGCGCGGTCAACCATGTATACGAGCTTTCTCCGCGCAGCGAAACGATTCTCAGCATGGACTACGGCTCTATGGGTACCGGCAGCGCGACCTGCGGTCAGGCAACACTGGAGCAATATTGTTTGCCAAGCAGCCGCGTCTACGAGTGGGAATACACGCTGATTCCCGTTGCGTCCGATGCTTCTGTCAAGGCTTTGACCAATGCTGCAAAACCTTATCGTAACACCAACACCGTCCTCATGGACAAGAGCAAGAATCAGATCGTTGTTCCCGTGACATCAAGTGCATCCATGAAGGAAGCGGGCGGCAAAACCGTTCTGACGGGTTCGGTATCCGTACCGAGCAACAATTCTCTGGGCTATGCGGTCGAGGGCAAAAATTCCTTTACCGTGGAAGTCAATGTCACCCCGACAGGTGATCCTGCATACAATATGTTTGTCGGAAAGGGAGATGGCGCATTTGCGCTTCGTACCCGTCCCGGCAGTCTGGATTTCTTCATTCATGCAAACGGCGATTGGCGCACTCTGTACTATGAAATGCCGTCCTCGATGGCAAGCAGCTGGATTGGGAAAGAGCATCAGATCGCAGGCATTTACGATGCATCTACAAGTACGCTTCGCCTTTATGCAGACGGCGTGATGTTGGCAGAAAAGTCAGCAGGTACGACTGCGGGCGTGGATCATACAGGTTACAATGTCACGATCGGAGCCTGTCCTGATACGGGGCGCACTTCGTCTGCGGAATTCTCGTCGGTGCGCATTTACAACAAGGTGCTTTCGGCATCGGAGCTTGCATCGCAGAACACCGCATCTCCGACCTACGGTGCAGACAGCAGCGCAGTAGAGCTGTGGCTGGAATTTGCTGCGACATACAGTGATGATTACGGTGATGACGAGGAAGAAACCGTTCTGAATCTCGGTGACGTCAATGTAGACGGAAAAGTAACCATAGCGGATGCAGTTTTGCTGAGCCGAATGGTCAATGAGGATACCACAGTAACAATTACGAAGCAGGGCATTCGCAATGGCGACTGCAACCGGGATCAGGAGTATTCGCAGGATGATGTTACGCTGATTCTGAAATATATCGCCCGATTAATTTCCAAATTCTGATATTCAAGAGCGTCCCGTGCCATAAAATGGTACGGGACGTTTTTTGTGCAGGGAAAGGTTAAGAAATTACCATTTATGCGAGTATAGTAGTAGAAATTCCAATGTAATTGTGGCATACTGAAAGCGGAGATGTGAGAGAATGGTCTGCGAAGAAGCAGCTGCCCCTTCGGTTGATTTTCCGCAGATGATTCACCGCAACCGACAGTTATGAAAGGATGAAATCCATGAAGCAAACAGGAATCGGAAAACGCTGCGGCGCACTGGCACTGGTCATACTGAGCGCGTCGCTTTGCGGCTGCAACAGCGGCAGTTCCGCATCAACGGCAGATTCAACAAAACCCGTCGAAACCTCAGCACCCGCACCCAAAACGGAGGCTCCTGAACTTGCGGGATATAAACTCCTCTGGAACGACGAATTTGAGGACGCCGCTCTGCGTGACGACATCTGGAGCTACGACCCCCATGAGCCCGGCTGGACAAACGAAGAATTGCAGGAATACACCACTTCTACGGATAATGTGTTTACCCGCGACGGCAAGCTTGTCCTGAAGGCGATCAAAACGCAAACCGAGGACGGCAAGGACTACTACACCTCAGGCAAGATCAAATCGCAAAACAAGAAGGATTTTATGTACGGCAAGGTCGTGGCATCTGCCAAGGTTCCGGAAGGAAAAGGTCTGTGGCCTGCGATCTGGATGATGCCGACCGATGAGGCGCATTATGGTCAGTGGCCGAAATGCGGCGAAATTGATATCATGGAAGTACTTGGCAGCGATGTCAAAACCGCATACAGCACGATTCACTATGGTGAGCCGCATGGCGAGCAGCAGGGCACTCTGGTACTCGACAGCGGCAGCTTTGCGGATTCCTTCCATGAGTACTCCGTAGAGTGGGAGCCCGGCGAATTCCGTTACTACATCGACAGTAATCTGGTACTGACCGTGAACGACTGGTTTACCGCAGTTGACGGCGAGGACGAGAAGCCCTATCCCGCGCCTTTTGACCAGACGTTTTTCGTGCAGATGAACCTCGCAGTAGGCGGCACATGGCCGGGTAATCCCGACGCTACCACCGATTTTGACAAAGCCGAATTTGAAGTGGATTATGTCCGTGTATACCAGAAAGAATCGTATGATACCAATGTAAAGAAGCCGGAGAAGAATTACCGTGAACCATTGGAGGACGGCAATTACATTCTGAACGGCGATTTTGCCGAAGCAGAAGATCTTACCGATGAAGAAAACTGGAAGTTCATCCTGCTCAACGGCGGCGAAGGCGCAGCGGAAATCAAGGACAACATGATGGTGATTTCCTCGACCAACGCAGGTACGGAGGAATATTCCGTGCAGTTGGTACAGCCTGACCTTCCGATGATCAAGGGGAAGAAATACCGTGTCAGCTTTGATGCAAAGGCTGACGAAAACCGCAATATTATCGTTGCCGTTACGGCACCGACGGCAGGCTGGATTCGTTATCTGCCCGATACCACGCAGGCAATTACCACAGAGATGCAGAATTATACCTTTGAATTTGAAATGAAGGACAAGGACGATAATAACGGCAGACTCGAATTCAACATGGGCAAATATGGTGAAACCGCAACGGTTTACATCACCAATGTCCGTGTCGAAGAAATCAAATGATCCGGTCTTGATGTACCGATTGCCCTCTGTGCATCAGACTGTTTCAGATTCCAATATCCTATTGTTTCTTTTTCTCCGAAACGCTGTCTTGAAAAAGGCAGCGTTTTCTCTATGCCTATGAAAATCGGCATAATGATAAATTGTGCGGTTTCGCGTGAAAAATCCGATGCTTTTTGAAAGAAACGAAGTAAATGAGATTGTACAGGAATCCTGAGAAAGCAGGCGAAATGCAGTGGATATCCGGAGAGAAATCGAAAATCTGACAGAGAGATGAAAAATACTGCCTTGCACTTTCCGATTCATTTTGTTATAATAGAAAACAGCAAATACAATATGAACGAGAGGATGTTTTTTATGCTTGAAGTATCTCATCTGACAAAACGCTACGGGAAATTGCTTGCCTGCAATGATTTGAGTTTTTCTGTTCCCGAGGGGAGCATTACCGTGCTGGTCGGACCGAATGGTGCAGGAAAAAGTACGCTCATCAAGTCGATTACAGGTTTCCTGAAATACGAAGGTGAAATCAAAATCGGCGGCTTTGCTGCAAAAACACTGGAAGCCAAGCGGCTGCTCGGATATTCACCGGAACTGCCCGCGCTTTACCCCAATCTGACGGTGCGTGAGCATCTGGAATTCATTGCGCGTGCGTATCGTCTGAAGGATTATCAGGAATATGCCGATCAATTGCTGACTCGTCTGGAACTTGCCGACAAGCAGAAAAAGTATGCAGATGCGCTTTCAAAGGGTATGCAGCAGAAACTGAGCGTCTGCTGTGCGTTGTTGCCGCATCCGAAGCTGTTGCTGTTGGATGAGCCGATGATCGGTCTGGATCCGCACGCGATCAAGGAGATCAAGCTGATGATGCAGGAGCTGCGTGCAGAAGGCTGTGCGGTTCTGGTCAGTACGCATATGCTGGATAGTATGGATATGCTCTGGGATCAGACCATCATCATGAAAGAGGGCAAATTGATTGCCAACGTGGATAAGCACAGTCTGGATGCAGAGGGCAAGTCGTTGGAGGATGTGTTCTTTGCATTGACCGAGGGGGCAGAGCAATGAGCTGGGCATTCTATTATTTTCGTTGTTCCTTGGTCAACACGTTCAAAAAGATTTTCAGTTCGAGAATGGCAATCGTCATTGGCTGTGTAATTTTGTTTGGCGTACTGATGGGCGCGGGCGGTGTTTTAGTGGATAAGCTGGTGCATAGCGGCGAACCTGAAACGTCAGTCACGGAGGTTGTGGAAACTGAGGAGGAAGAAAAACCGCCTTTGTTCCAAAATCCTGATCTATACCCGAAAGTCGTGATGTGGGTGGATATCGGCATGACCCTTCTGATCCTGTTTAGTTTTGGCGTAGGTGCATTTACGAGTAAGAATGCAGGAGAAGGCGTATTCCAGATGGCAGATGTCAATATGCTGTTTTGTGCGCCGCTCCGTCCGCAGTCAGTGATGCTGTTTCGAGTGGTAGCGCAAGTGGCGTTGCTGTTGTTCGGTATGATCTATTTGTTGTGGCAGATACCGAATTTGTGTTTGAATCTGGGTTTGGCGGTATCGGTTGCGCTGATGGTTCTGCTGATGTTTATGTTAATGGTTGCAGTATCCTATCTGACAAACATTTTCCTGTATACACTTGTATCTGATCACGAAAAATGCAGAAAATCTCTCCGTCCGACTTTGATTGGCGTGCTTGCGGTACTGGTTGGCGTGGCAGTCTTGCTGGGAATTGTTATGGACAAGGGCATGATCGAGGCAATGCGGGAAATGTTTACGCCGCACTGGACCCGTTGGATCCCTGTTCTGGGCTGGCTGAAAGGCATGGGAATGTATGCTGTGGAAGGCAATTGGGTCTGTGCATGGATCTGTACGGCATTGGTGCTGCTTGCTTTCCCGATTCTGGCGTGGTTTTGCTGGCACATCAAAGCAGATTTCTACGAGGATGCGATTGCGGGTGCAGAAAAGCGTCAGGCAGCACTGGAAGCGATACAGGAATCAGGCAAGGTATTTCGTGTGACTTCAGACGACCCTCAGAAGCAGGAGAGCGAGTCTATCGTATTCAAGCGCGGAATGGGTGCAGGTACGTTCTTTTTCCGTCCGCTTGCTGAGCGGAAACGCACGGCAAAATTCGGAATACTAACGGGATATATGCTGTTGTTTGCACTGTTCACGATCCCGCTGGCATTCATCTTTTGGAAAGTGGATGCGCTCAATATGTTTCCTGTGATACCTGCTGTAATCATGGCTATATTGCTGTTCAGTGCATCGGGCAACCCGATCGAAGAGGAATCAAACGGTGTATTCTTCTATCTGGTGCCGGAAAGTTCGTTCAAAAAGTGTCTGTATTCGGTATTTGCGGGGTGTCTGAACAAAGCGATTGATATGTTGCCAGCAATGGCGGTCAGCGGTGTGGTGATGAAAGTTGCGCCGAAAACGCTGATTGGTTATTATGCGGCATTGATTTGCGTAGACTTTTTCCTTGCATCCACGAGTGTATTGATATCCGCGATGTTTTCGGATTCGATTATGTCGATGATACGTGAAATGCTGGTCTGGTTTTTGCGGATGCTGCTGATTCTGCCGATTGGTGCGATATTGCTTGTGGGATTGTTGTTCCACAATATGCCCATGGCAATAACGATTGGTGCAATTGCGCTGTTGATTTGCGGATTCGGTTCCGTTGCGCTGAGTGCAATTCGCTTTGAAAACGGAAAATGAGAGGCGTCTGCGGCGCATTGATAATGGGGCACCGCCTCAACAGTATTCGTTTCCTGAAATACAATAAAACGCCCCTCGATTCATCATCGGGGGGCGTGATTTTTACATTTTGTTGATGGTATCAATCAGCAATTCGCGGAGTACCTGCGGGTTGCCGTTGCCTTTGAGTTGTTTCATGCACTTGCCAAGCAGGGCAGCGAGTGCTTTTTCCTTGCCGCTCTTGAAGTCAGCGACAGCCTTTTCCTCGGAGGCGACCACTTCCTTGACGATTTTCTCCATCATGCCGGTATCGTTGGAAACGATGAAGCCGTTAGCCTCTGCATAGGCAGCGGGGTCAAGGTTGACGTCGTCAAACATTGCAGCGAGAATCTTTTTGCCGTTTGCACGACCGATTTTGCCGTCAGCCACAAGCTGAATGAGCTGTCCGAGTGCCTTGCCGCAGATATTCAGGCTGTCGGGGGTCATTTTCTTGGTGCCCAGCACACTCATGACCTCAGAAAGCATCCAGTTCGCGGCATCCTTGGCGTTTTTGCAGACTGCGTAAGCGTCCTCAAAGCATTCGCAGATTGCGATGCTTTTGGTGAGCTGTGTTGCGTCATATTCGCTCAGACCGAGTTCGTTGATATAGCGAGCGCATTTGACCTCAGGGAATTCAGGCAGAGAAGCCTTCATGGCATCATACCATGCATCGTCGATCACAACAGGCATGACGTTGGGGTCAGGGAAGTAACGGTAATCGCCGGCAGTTTCCTTGTTGCGCATCGCGTAGCTCTTGCCCTTGATGTCATCCCAGCGGCGGGTTTCCTGCACGAGGACTTCGGTGCCGTTTTCGATGGCGTCGATGTGTCTTGCGACCTCAAAGCTGATGGCACGCTTGATGGCGTCAATGGAGTTCATGTTTTTCATTTCGGTACGGACGCCCAGTTTGTCGCTGCCCTCGGGGCGGACGGAAAGGTTGACATCGCAGCGCATGGTACCATGTTCCATTGCGCATTCAGCGACTTTCGCGTAGCGCAGGAGGCTCTTGAGGCGTTCCAGATAGGCTTCGACCTCCTCGGCACTGGAAAGGTCAGGCTGGCTGACGATTTCGATCAGCGGAACGGAGGTGCGGTTGAAGTCTACGCAGGTTGTGGTTTCGCTGATATCGTGAACGAGTTTGCCGGCGTCCTCCTCCATGTGGATCTGCTTGATGCGGACGCTTTTTTTGCCTTTGGAGGTTTCGATCTCGACCGAGCCGTTGACTGCGACAGGAGCAAACCATTGTGTGGTCTGGTAAGCGCAGGGCAGGTCGGGGTAGTAGTAGCTTTTTTTATCGAAAGTGGTGGTGCGGTTGATATGGCAGTTGAGCATCATGCCGGCTTTCATGCCGAAATCGACGACGCGCTTGTTGACAACAGGCAGCATACCGGGCATACCGCAGCAGGCGGGGCAAACGTGCTCATTCGGACCTGCACCGTACTTTGCGTGGCAGGAGCAGAAAATTTTGGACTGGGTTGCAAGCTCCACATGAACTTCCAGACCGATGACCGTTTCGTATTTCATATTGTTTGCCCTCCTTATTCGTAGAGTTTTGCTGCATCAAACAGCGCATTTTCAGAGAAAGCCTTGCCGATGAGCTGTACACCGCCTGCAACGACTGTCGGCAGACCCGTGATGGATGCGGGAGCGGTGCAGAGGTTTTCGGTGAATGCGAGGTACTTGTCAGCAGCAACGTCCGCTTCAGTGTAGGCGGCTTTGGAGCAGGCGGGTACAAGGATGGCATCATACTGCTGGAAGATGGTATCAAAAGCCTCTTTGACCACGCGGCGGATACGCATTGCCTTGTCGTAGACCTTCATATAGTTTTCGGTGGAAAGAGCATCCGAACCGAACAGAATCGCGGTTTTGAGCAGTTCACCGAAAGCTTCGGTGCGGGTGTTGGTGTAGAGTTCATCAATGTTCGTGTAGTTTTCGGTGCGGTAGCCGTACTTGACGCCGTCATAGCGGGAAACATTGTTACAAAGTTCGGCACTCATCAGGATATTCCATGCGATGCGGGCAGCAGCAAAGGATTTCTCGCTGATCTCAGCAATTTCGATGCCGTTAGCGGCAAGTTTTGCCTTTGCGTTTTCGAGCTTTGCCTTGGTATCCGCATCCATATCAGCGGTCAGTTCGGTGACGATCGCGACGCGGCGGACAGCTTCAGCACCGCTGGATTTTTTCAGTTTCGCGCAGAGTTCCTCAGAAAGGCTGGTGCCGTCCTTGTCATCATGTCCGATGATTGCTTCGAGGATTTCGCGGCAGTCGTCGGTATTTTTTGCCATGACGCTGACGGTTTCGCCGGAGCAGGCAACAGGGATCGTGCCATAGCGGGAAACGGTGCCGTAGGTCGGCTTGACGCTGACCAGACCGCTCTGTGCGGCACTGCGGCGAATCGAGCCGTTGACATCCAGACCGACAACAGCGAGGACATCATCTGTTTTGAGAATCTGAGCGGCAGCGCTGACGAGTTTGCCGTCCGCGACAGGTGCGCCGTTATAAGAGGTTTCGCCGAGCAGGTCAGCGGCAAATTCGCCGACATCTGCTTTACCGCCGATGGTGTAGCCGGCGGCATTCAGCTTGGTGAGGACTTCTGCCTCAAACAAACTCATGTAGCCGTCGAGCATTTTGGAACCTGCGGCAGTGGGCATATCTTTGGTCAGCATCATGTCGTCTGCAATGACGGTACGGGATGCTGCGGTATCTTTTTTGCTTGTATACAGTTTCATAAGCGTTGTCCTCCTTTTTATTCCACGACTCTGGGGACGCACCAGTAGCCGTAATCGGCTTCGGGCGCACCTGCCTGAAGTTCGTCGCGGGTAAAGGGCTGGGATGCGACATCCTCACGGACAACGGTCAGAATCGGCATGACATGAACCATACGCTCTACGTTTTCGGTATTGATATTGTTCAGCACGGACAGCTCGTTTTCACGGGCTTCAAAAAATGCAAGGACATCCGCTTTTTGCGGTTCGGTCAGGGCTAACTGGTTGAGCAGTTCGAGCTTTCGCAGGGTATCTTTTTCCATAAAACCATACTCCTTTTCGGTAATTGGGTGTTGCGGCAAGGAAGCATCAGAAAAAAATAAATACTTCCGCCACCCCTGAAAACGTGGACGAAAGTATCTTTCGGATGCGTCGGCGTGTTCCGGATTGGTATATTGCCGTATTCTGAACTTTTTGCACAAACAAGTATAGCATATTTTGTGCCACCTGTCAATAGAAATTTGCAAAAAAGCCCCCCTCTGGCAGAAATTTCCGACAGAGGGGGGCTTGGGAAATATGAAAATTATCTTCTGTTCTTGCAGTCGGATTCGCATTCCTCCGCCCAAGTGTCGCAGACGGCTTTGTTGCTGCGGATGGCAGCGAGCGGGGCTTCCAGAGCCCTGAACATGACGGCGGTGCCCATTTTATCGGCGCGGTAGTTGGCAGAGCGGTTACGTTCAATGCCGATGTGTTCCGCAACGTCAATGGCGTCAATGTTTGCACCGAGGAACAGGAATTCCCAGCCGAGTTCCTTTTGTTTTTCGATCATCTGCTTGATGCTTTTCTTGTTGTAGTTGTGGCTTGCGTTTTCCATTCCGTCCGTGGTGATGACGAAGATCGTGTGAGCGGGAATGTCCTCTTGTCTTGCATACTTGTGGATCTGTGTGATGTGTGTGATTGCTTCCCCGATGGCATCGAGGAGTGCTGTACAGCCGCGGACATGATAATCGTCGTCGGTCATGGGTTCAATTGCGGAAAGTGCAATGCGGTCGTGCAAAAGTACTGCTTCGTTGTCAAAGAGGTAAGTTGTAACGAAAGCCTCACCGTCCTCTTTTTTCTGCTTGGAGATCATGCCGTTGAATCCGCCGATGGTGTCGGATTCAAGTCCTGCCATAGAGCCGCTGCGGTCGAGAATGAATACCATTTCTGTGAGATTGTTTTTCATAAGAATACCTCCGTTTGATGTGGTTGGCTTCGGGTGATTCCGAAGCATTTCCTTTACTGTGATTTCAGTATACCACACAAAACGGAGGTTATGGTCGCATGAAAAGCGACATTTATGTACGGATCAGAGTCTGGTCAAATTCGTAGAGTGCGTCATTGATCTGGTCGATGTTATATTTGCCGTTGACAATGAAATATTCAATGATGATGTCGAATTTGCTGCTGCGTGAAAGACCGAAACCTGCTTTGAGAAGCAGTTCTTTGGTTTCCGCGAGGGGGAGTTCCAATGCAAGGGCGAATGCAATTGCGGTGATTTTGCTTGGTCGGTAGCTGACATCGGAGCGGATTTTGGAAAACAGTTTGCGGTCAACGTGCGCTTTCTGGTAGCACTGTACATCGGTGAGATTTGCCTCATCAATTTTTCGCAGGAGCATCTGAGAAAAGCTTTCGTCCACCATGCTGACCGCCTGTCTGAGGTCTGCGGGGAGCGGCGGTTCGACAGAAGCGGTATCTTCCATGTCGGCATCTTCGCAGATGTTGTTCATCAGGAGCGGTGCGCAGCTCTCGGCAGATTTGCGGGCTACTCGTAATTTTCTCGGTTCTGCTG
The DNA here is from genome assembly GCA_045600205.1 of Oscillospiraceae bacterium. Classification (GTDB taxonomy): domain Bacteria; phylum Bacillota; class Clostridia; order Oscillospirales; family Ruminococcaceae; genus Firm-04. The sequence goes on from JAZRXM010000027.1 coordinate 29,160, forward strand.
CTTTTCCCATCGCAGAAGGAGCAAAGCAGGCAGCCGGTGACGGCAGCAGGTTTGCAGCGAGATAGCTTTCGATGTCGCGGTAAAGGGCTTCACTGATTTTCATGTTGTCTTCCTTTCCGATTTGTGCAGCCGCTGCTTATTTTTCGAGCTGCTCCACGGCTTCTTTCAGCAATTCCCGAATCGGGAGATGCTGCGGGCAGACATCCTCGCACTGACCGCATTCTAAGCAGTCAGAGGCTTTGCCCGAATAGGAGGTCAGGCTGCCGTAGAAGAATTTGGGGCGCATATCCTGCGGAAAGCGGCGGTGTGTATTGAGTGCATTGAAGATATCGGGGATGTGAATGTTTGCAGGGCAGCCATCGCAGCAGTAGCGGCAGGAGGTGCAGCCGATGAGTTTGGCATCGAGCAGTTTCTGTGTTACCTGAGCAATGGTATCGCGTTCTTTTCCGCTGAGCGGTTCGAAGTAGGCAAAGGTTTTCAGGTTATCTTCCACCTGTTCTCTGGTGGACATTCCGCTGAGGATGGTGGCAACGCCCTCCAGACTGCCGCAGAAGCGCATCGCCCAGGAAGCTGCGGATTGGTCGGGGCGGACAGCTTTGAGCATCTGTTCGAGTTCGGCGGGGAGCTTGGCAAGCGTGCCGCCTTTGACAGGTTCCATGATGATCATGGGGATGCCGCAACCGTGCAGAATTTCGTAGAGTTTACCCGAATTGACGACAGGGTTATCCCAGTCGGCGTAGTTGAGCTGAATCTGGACAAATTCGATTTCGGGGTGCTTGTCGAGGACGGTTTTGAGCAATTCGGGTGTACCGTGGAACGAAAAACCGAAGTGCAGGATTTTGCCCTCTTTTTTCTTTTGAACGCCCCAGTTGAAGCAGTCATACTTCTCGTAGGTGTCATAATTGACGCCATCCTCCAGACTGTGCAGGAGGTAGTAATCGAAAAATTCAAGTCCCGTGCGTTCCAGTTGTTCTTCGAAGATTTTGTCGCGGTCAGCAAGGCTGTGGATGCACCATGCGGGCAGTTTGCTTGCCACGGTAAATTCCTCGCGGGGGTGGCGGTCAACCAGTACTTCCTTGATGATTTTTTCGGAGTTACCGCCATGATAGACATAGGCGGTATCGAAGTAATTGAAACCGGCTTCCAGATAGCGGTCTGCCATTTCGCAGACTGTTTCAATGTCGATTCTGCCGTTTTTTTCGGGGAGTCGCATCAAACCGAATCCGAGTTTTGGCATATTTGCAATGTCGAGTGTCATAAGAACCCCTCCCAATCGTAATATTTCTATTCCTGTGTGTCGTTTAACA
>JAZRXM010000028.1:0-5743 GCA_045600205.1 Oscillospiraceae bacterium
CCTTTTTTGCATTTGAGATAAAATCTGCCTGACAATGATGTCGCCGCCGATGGCGGCTGATGATGTTTTGGCTTGTGCCAAAAATGATGTTGTTTGCTGGCAAACAATGATGCGATGTTTGCCCCTATGTCCCGCAGGACACATCATGTGCAAAGCACACATCATTGGCGAAGCCTGCATCATTTGCCGAAGGCAAACATCATTCAAAAAACCGCCTTTTGTCATTCGACAAAAGGCGGTTTTTGTTGGAGCTGCTGGGCAGATTCGAACTGCCGACCTCATCCTTACCAATTAACCGAAAATAATTCGGCATCTTTTGCAATCTTGTTGAATATTGCTGTTTTATTGCTAATAATGTTTGAATAACGCTGATTTATGAAAATACCAAAGTGCTTTTTTGTGTGGGTTTTTGCTGTGATTTGCTGCCTTATTTCGTGCCTTGCGCTTCCGTGCCGGTGTGGGTTTCGGTGCGGGGTTGCAGTTTTTCAAGCCCGTGTGGGTTTTGGTCGGGGTTTCTGCGGGGCTTTTTCGGGGCTGCTGCAAGGCCGTTTTTCGCTCGATAACAAGGAAAGAATTCCTTGCTGAGTTGAAAGCAGGATAACAGTTTATTGACACAATAGACTTTCACTATGCTTATGCGGTCTCCCTGAAAATGACTTCTTCCGCAGTGCGGGCATCGATCCAAACCAGAGCAGTGCGGTTTTCCTTCACTTGATCGGGGTTCGTAAAAGTGTATTGCAAGGAAAACATCCACAATGGCGTATAAGTGTCAGCATCAGACGGATAGTAATATAGCTGTGCATCGCTTACCACGATTGCATCTTCACTGTACATCGCTTCTGTGATCCGATCAAGTGATGACACGATTGCTTCGCCGGATTGGAGAGGTTTCGTTATTCCCTGTGATGTAACTTCCAACAGGCGAGTTGCTGAAAACTGAATAATACCGGTTGAATTGATATAAGCATCAATATCTCCGCCGTAAATCGGGACATCTGAAAAGCTGGCATTCCCCTTAATATAGTAACACTCGTCCTCCTGTGTCCAGACAGGCTTGTCCGCAACAGCGATGGCGTTTTTCGTGGCGGAACCATCGATGCTGTAACGAGTTTTTCGCAGGGTGTCGGAGGCTCTTCGATAATCGTACAGCTCCTGCAGATGCTTCGATGACAAACTGGTATAGGAAAAGAGTTTGAACTCAAATCCGCATTCTGAAGCGATCTTGTTCATCCGAGCAGTTGCTGTGTCTATATTTGAAAAACCCAATTGCTCAGTGCTATTGTAGTCAGCATTTTCTGTTGGATCGAAAACAGCATCGATGTACTGGTAGTCGCTCGCTTCGTAATGAATACGTGTATCTGTCGGAACTGACTCAACATTCAGATATGTGTCGTAAAATGGCAGCGCCCCTGCATACAGAGTTTCAGAGTAGCCCTCGTCTTCCGGATAAGTAAAAATATCGTGTTGTAGATCCTGTGTCTGTTGGTCACCTGCAAAAAGGGAATACAGTTTGGATATATCTATGGGCAATGGTCTGGTACTGATTTGCGGCAATGCCTGTATGCCCTCGACGATGGAAGAAATCCGCTGTGGGATTGCGTCAGAGCCCCAAAGAAAGTCCAGTTGTGCAGTCGGCGGTACATCGCTCTGCGTATGCTCCTGAACGGCTGTTTCATCGCTCTGCGTATACCCCTGAGATGCTGTCTCCTCATTGTCTTGCGGAATGTAAGACGTACATGCCGTAAGGAGATAGCTTAAGCAGCAAAACAACAGGAGGATTTTTATTCTGTTTTTCATCCCTTATATCAACCTTTCCCGTCAATTACTTCACAGGGATCACGGTGTTGCCGATCGTGATGGAAACGATCTGTGCCGTATCCAGTACAGTACTGCACAGGTGCTCCATGCGGAAAGAGCCTGCTTCCATTGCCGAAAGATCTCCGTCAGACAAGACCCATTCGGAGGCATACGGCGATCTCAGTTCTGAAACAGCAATGCTTGTTCCGTCTGCAAGCTGGACAGAGGCATCCTTGAGTACAGCCGCAAGTGCGCTTCGACGATCCTGGCTGACTTCGTGCAGGGTATCCAGATTACTGGTGTTGCCAATGGGCGGCGCTTCGATACTGACTTCAATAAAGGTCGCACCGATCGTGACGCCGGTCACCTTGCCGCAGGAAAGATCGATTTCCGCTGCACCGGTCAGAAGCCTGGACTCGGTAACAGGCACGTTCACGCCACCAAAACTGATGTTTTCTTCTCCGCTGGTCAGAACAAGCGGGATGTTGATGCTGCTGAGTTCGGTCAGAGCCTCGCTCGTCAGCGTAACACGAACAAGTGCTGCATTTGTTTCCGTGTCATAATCCACCTGCGATACCAGAATGGTCGCGGTTTTCCGCATCGTGTCGATCACACCAATACTCCAGTAATAGCGTCCGTCTTCATTCTGAACGGAAAGTGCCGCCCGTTCCGGGATAGGAGACACCAGGAAAAATGCATCCATATTTGCACCGGTACAGACGGTGGAAACCAGCGTCACACTGCCATCTGCATTTGCAGGAGCATTTTCATCGGCATATGCGGTGTATTCATTAACTGTTCCGTCCTCGTTCATGCCGAGGTCGACCAGTGCCTTGTGCTGCGCTGTAATGATTACTGCGATAGCTGCTGCAGAAATGCAGAACATCACAGCAACTGCGGCAGCGATCAGCGCAACGCGCATAGATCTGCGGGTTGTTTTCACAATGCGTTCATTCTTTCTTTCCTGCTGCGTTGCCTCCAGCTTCTGAAGGACACGCTGCTGAAAGTCGGGACTCATCTCTGCCCGGGCTACTTCTTTGCGGTAATTCTCAAAATTCATCGTATTCCTCCTCCAAAATCGTTTTCAGCTTGGCTTTCCCTCGGTTAATCCGTGTTCCCACGGTTGCGGTCGGTAAAGCAAGCAGGTTTGAGATCTCCTTTAGTGTATATCCTTCATAATAACGTAGATGAAGGATCGCTGCGTACTTGTCCGGCAGCTGCCGAACGGCTGAAAGGATGGACGGATGTTCGTCGTTTGCTTTTTCGGGAAGCTCCTCCAATGGGACAATCTTTGCATTTTTTCTCCGCAGATCACTTGCTCTGTTGATCGTGACGCGAATCAGCCATGCCTTTTCATGTTCCTGATCGCGAAACTCCGGCTGCTTTTCGAGCAGCTTCATAAAGACATCCTGCACACAGTCCTCGGCATCTGCCTCGGTCTGCAGGCGGCTGTATGCAAGGCGAAAGAGCATATCGCTGTACTGCTGAACGATCCGATACATCAATACTTCGGCGCCGTCTGTATTCATGTGTCTCAACTCCTTTCACCTTCAACACGATTCAACCCAATGGTTTTTTTCATTGTCTGAAATAAAAAAGATGTTTATTGCGTAAAATGTATTGCAAACTGCATAACATTGTAGTACAATTGGGTTGAAAGGTGGTGCGATTATGAAAGATGCAACTGTCAGCGCCCGTGTAGAATACGGTGTGAAAACGGAAGCGGAGGGCATCCTGCAGAAGCTCGGCATCCCGGTGTCGGTGGTGATCAACTCTCTGTACCGGCAGATCATTTTCCGGAACGGGGTCCCGTTCTCTCTGACCATCCCCGCTCAACCGAAAACACTCGATGCCATGACTGACGCGGAGCTGAACGCAAAGCTGCAGCACAGCTATGAGCAGGCTGCTGCCGGAAAAGGTCGTCCCTTCACTGAGGTCTTTGATGAGCTGGAGCGAGGACTGAATTGATGGAGGAATACGAAATTATCATGACACCGGATGCCGTGGAGGACCTGTGGGAGCTGCGGAACTATATTGCAGACGTCCTGCTTTCTCCTGAAACGGCACTGGAATACATCCGAACGGTCAGAGAAGAGATCGCCGGGCTCGCTCAGTTTCCTTCCCGTTACAGACCGATGGATGAGGAACCGTGGCACTCCCGCGCCGTCAGAAGATTTCCGGCAAAGAACTTCTATGTGTATTACCGGATCGACGAAGCGTCCGGAAGGGTCTTCATAATGAACGTCATCTACGCCATGCGAAATCAGCTGCAGGCGTTGGCAGAGAAAACAAAATAGTATAATGGAACATTCCGAAACAGGCTTGCTGCCTTTGTCGGGATGTTCCTGTTCTTTATGATTGCTCAAAACGGCATCATCCAACTCGGATTATATTAAAAAAGCCTCATGGTTTCAATGGATATACGCAAAACTATATTTGAACCAAGCAAAACCCGCTAAGATGCCTCCTTTTGTGGGTATCATAGCGGGTTTCATATTATCCACTGGCAATGGCTGCAACGGCACCGGCCACAGCAATACCGGCAGCGGGCGCACGAATACCGGTTTTCTCTTTTCAGACGACATTTCTAACCTCGTTCTCAATAATGTTGAATCGTTTGAATTCCGGAATCGCTGCCATTTCAGAGCGCTTTAATTCTTCATCGTTTCCGGATGCTGCCGACTGTGCAAGGATACCTGCCGGGTAAACGGTCTTTTCCAGTCTGCACCGGCGGAGATCGTCGTATTCGTCACAGAGGGGTACGTGATTCAATCTGCTGATATAATCCAGCATGGCAAGAAGATACAGGCTTTCGGGATACCATTTACGATCATAATAGGTGCGAATGTCCTGACTTTCCAGAGTTTCTATGATAAAGTCAATATCGCCCAGCTCTTTTACACGATGGCAAACGGTGCTTTTGAAGTTTTCAAAGCCGGGACGTTTTACCATATAGGGGGCAAGCAGCGATTCCATAGGTACATCCATCGCTTTTGCCAGACGATAAACCGTCTCCGCGCTGCACTTTTCAAGCTGTGCTTTGCCGTTTACGATGTCATTGACTGTGGCATAGGGGACTGTGCTGGCTTTTGACAGCTTGTAAATGGACATTTTTCGTTTTTTGAGCAGCTCCTGTATTGTCATGGTCATTCACCTTCTTTCACCATGATTATAACGGTCAACCGTTATAATGTCAAGAGGAGCGTTCAGCTGGACGGAATCCATTATGAAACCGTGTTGCCGGTATTTCCATAACCTGATGGGAATAATGACGATGATGCCGATGATGACGGTCTTAGAGAGGACCACCATCATCATCACATCGTCACTTTTCTTTTTTTGCGCGGTCAGCGGGCGTCGTGGTCGAGGTATGGTCTGCGGTTTCTTGTGCCACGCCGCGCGGCGATTGCTTCTTGTCGCTTGCGTTCTGCCTCGGCCCGTGCCTGTCGTTCCTGCGTGTCCTTCTGTGTGAACAGGTCGCGTACCTTCGTGCGAAATTCCCTGACAACGTCTGGGAAGTGCTCGATTGCTTCGAGGAAGACCTTGCACTTTTCCTTCAGCTGGTCGTATCGCACCTGTAAGTCTCTGAGTTTTTCCGTTGCATCGTAGTAGCGGTTCTTGAACCAATCGACGCTCTTTTGCAATTCCCTGATCTTTGTGCGGCTTGTAATGCCCTCTTTGGCAAGGCTGGTCAGCTTCTTGAAATCGTCCCGCTTGAGGCGCACGGTGCCGGTGATCGTGCGCGTTCCCATGGCGTTGATCGCCTCGACGGTTTCCTGAACTTCAAGTGCAGGGGCGTACTCGATCTCCGCACTTTCGACCGTTGCAAAAATATCTGCCAGCCGCTCCTGCTCTATCATGGTCTGGTAGTCGATACTGCTCATATGCTCCGCTGTGCCGCCGAGCTCTCCACGCTCAAAATCTCGGAATCCGTGCGAGGTCATAT
>JAZRXM010000029.1:0-188252 GCA_045600205.1 Oscillospiraceae bacterium
CCGAGCAGCCTTGGGTACATTGAGGAAGAAGCACCCAGAATGGTCAAAACGCCGTGGTTTTCGGAGGCTGTGCCGTTCAACATGGCGGCGGAACTCGGAACACAGAAGGTCATTACAGAGCATTCCACGGTCGGCATTGTAGTGACGACAGACGGCTCTGTGACCGACATTCCGCGTGAGGAATATGCCGTTGCAGAGGAGCGCGTGGTTTCGGAACTGCAAGCTCTTGGAAAGCCGTTTATCGTGCTGCTGAACTGTGTTTCGCCGCATACGGAGGAGGCGCAGAATCTTGCCGCAGAGCTGGAATCGCGCTATCAGGCACCTGTCATGGCGGTCAACTGTTTAGATCTCGATGAACAACTGATCTGTACGATGCTTTCCAAGCTGCTCGATATGTTCCCGATACGGGAAATCAACGTAGAAACGGCGCATTGGCTGCCCGCATTAGCGCAGGGGCATCCGCTCAAAACGGAGATTTTCGGTGCGGTACGGCAGGCAGCAGAAACGGTAAAGGTCGTGCGGGATGCCTACCATCTGGCGGAAAAGCTGAAAGACTGCCCGCATCTGCAATCCGCGCAGGTACGTACGATTGATCTCGGCACGGGAAGTGCGGTGCTGAAACTGGAACTGGAGCCGTCGCTGTTTTATCGCATTTTGGGAGAGGAAACAGGGCTGGAGATTCACGGCGAGCAGGAATTGTTTCCTGTTTTGCTCGAACTTTCGCGGATTCGCAAGGCATACGAGCGCATTCGTCCCGCGTTGGAGGAAGCGGAGGCAACGGGGTACGGCATCATCATGCCCGAGGCGGACGAACTGACGCTCGAGGAACCGGAAATGATCAAGCAGGGCGGCAGATACGGCGTGCGGTTGCGAGCATCTGCGCCGTCGCTGCACATCATGCGGGCAGGTATTCAGACGACAGTCAGTCCGATTGTGGGCAGCGAGAAGCAGAGCGAAGAATTGGTGCTGTATCTGCTGCGTGAATTTGAAGAAAATCCGACTAAAATCTGGGAATCCAATATTTTCGGGAAATCGCTGCATGAACTGGTGAACGAGGGTCTGCACAATAAGCTGTGCAAAATGCCGCCTGAGGCGCGACTGAAATTACAGGAAACGCTGGAACGGGTCATCAACGAGGGATGCAGCGGGCTGATTTGCTTCATCTTATAAAAGCCGCAGAAATATGTGCTTCCGTGGTTTCAGCCACATAGGCTTGCTTTGCGGCGCACCATTATGAATGCATTGCAGATACATCATTATCAACAAACAAAAACCGCGGAAGTGTGTGCTTCCGCGGTTCATTTTCTATTCTCCGAGGCTCCAATCCAGCAGCCGCAGCAAATTGTGATTGAGAAGCTGCATCTCGTGGTTATGCATCGGATAGCCGCCCGTGAGCAATGCCTGCACATACAGAATCTCAACACAGCAGCGAAGTTTTTCTGTATCCTGCAAGCCGATCATGCGTTTGACCAGTGGGTTTTCCGTGTTGAGATACAATCTGGCTACCGCATCCTCACGATAATCCTGTGCAAAACTTTCCAGCAGACCCGTGAACAGTTCATTGGCAACTTCCATTGACTTATGGATATCGCGCAGCAAAAGCGCGTCCTCATTGACTGTGTACAATACAGGAAGTTCCGAAGGTTCGAACTTTTTGAGCGCCGCAGAGCAATCATACGGCTGCAACAGCTCATTGCATTCCGCCAGCAGACACATCGCGGCAGTCGGATCGGTCAGTTCGGGCTTTTCCAGCATCGCCTCCAGACCTTGCTGCTGTAATTTCGATACAGATACGTCACTTTTGAGCAGATTCATGCGCTCCAGAAGTTGCCGCACGTAGGTATATCCTGCATTGACCAGCAAGCTCCATCGTGCCAGAAAAATTGCGGAAAACTGCCGATATTCGTCCAGATAACAGGTGTAGCTGATCGGTTCTTCGTAGGCAAGCAGGTCGCGCCCTGTGAACATACCGAATGATGTTTCAAATGTCAGATACGGGAAAAATGCACGATACAGCGTGTCATCCTCTACCGCAACGGATTGTACCGCCAGACGGTGCGTGCGCACGATTTTTTGCAGAAGTGCGTCGTTTTTTCGTGAAAGCTGTTCCAGATACCGCACGATGCAGTCAGAGATTTCCTCGCGGGCTTTCAGCAGGTTGTCGTCCTCGTAGAAATCCTCGCGGGAGGCGGTCGGGCGCAGGTTGGTCGTGTTGATGAAGCAGCGCAGGAAAAACGCCCATTTGGGTAGCAAACGATTGCCGTCCTCGGTCAGCAGCATATTTTTCAGGTAAATGCGATGCGCGTTTTTGACGGTCGGTGCGGTTTCCTCCGCGAGAATATATGCAACGCCTGAAAACAATCCGCTTGGTGATTCCAATGGGATATACGCAAGAAATTTCGACTGAAACATTGCCTCACCCAGAGCCATTGCCTGTTGTACGGCGTTTTCGCCCGCAGGAAATGGCGGATTCAGACGAGTGCGCTGTGTTCCTTCTACCAGCCAGATCGGCTCAGGCAGCGGCAATCCGTAGTACTGTACCAAATGCGTTAATTTTTCCACCAAAAAATACTCGTCCATATCTTTTTTCGGCTGCAAAATTACCGCTGTGCCGACATTCGGCAGCATTTCGCAGGGGGAGATGGTGTAGGTGCCGTCGGGCTTGCCGCACCATTCCAGTGTGATATCGGGCGCAGTGACGGAGCGTGTCCGTACCCGAATGCAGTCGGATACCAGAAAACACGAAAGCAAACCGATTCCGAAACGTCCGATGTAGTCGCCGCAATCGCGCTGATGTTCGACATCGTGTTTGGAGGACTGTCCGATGACCGCGAGAAACCAGTGAATTTCCGCTTCCGTCAGACCCGTGCCCGTGTCGGTAAAGGTCAGCGTGGGAATCCCCTGCGCGTCTATCGTGCGTGTCAGCGTGACGCAGTCGTTGCCGTCTGTGGGGTAGCCTTTTGTGCGTTTTGCCGCAATTGCATCGACCGCATTTTGCAGCAGTTCACGCACGTAGACATCGGGGGAGCTGTAAAGGTGATTCGAGAGAATATCAATCATACCGCCGAGGTTGACCTGAAACAGGTACGGCGTATTATCGTGTTCATTTGGCAAAGAAACCGCCTCCATTCTGTGCTTATATCATATCATATCCGCACAGATTCGTCAAGCGGAAGATAGCGTTGTACATTCATAACAGAGCAGAAATAAAAGGCTTCCATATGAAAAGCTTTACTCGATTTTTCTCGAAAAATCGCAGAGCGCGAAACCTCCTATTTCCTTACAACAGCTCAGGAGGGGGCATGAGGGAATGCGGAGCATTCCGTGGGAACGTCTTACCAAGGGATTCCCCCATGTTTTTTCAGAAAGAACTAGCCAGAAAGCGGAGCGGGATACTGGAGAAATTGAATTCCAATTCCGTACCGTTTTCGCAAGTCAGCGTGACATCCGTGACAATGGGCGTAAACGTGACCAGATCTTTCGGATCTCCAAAGAAATCCGTAGAGTAATGCGAATGTACCTTATAAGACGAGATTTTTGAATTGTTCGTATATTCGTTCAAAGCAGTGCGCAATTCCTCGACGTTTTCCGAAGTGTAGACACTGTCCATCAGATAAACCTCGCCGACATAAGCCATAAAGGTATCAAGGTCATCGTTTTTCAGGAGTTTCAGATATCCTTTGGTTTCTCGTGAGCGGGCAAGTGTTTCAAAGCTGGGCAGATTCCGGTTTTGCACGTAAATATTGATGGTCAGCAGCAGCACAGGTGCAACGACCAGCACCAGTGCAATCAGCAGCAGAATGATGGAGCGCTTGGAGCGTTTCATGCGGCGATTCAGTTTACGCATGGTTTTTGCTTCATCGGGTGCGGATTTCTGCTCTTTCGCGGTGAGGGGCAGGTTTTCGAGCAGCTTTTTGCAGCTTTCGCAGGTTTCCAGATGCGTTTTTACCAGATCAGCGGAATCCTCCGAGCAGAGTTCCTCGCTGTAAAGCGGCAGCAGATCCTTCACTACATTGCAGGTAACGGTTTCGAGATTGTTGTTCTTGTTAGTCATAATAATTCCTCCTGTTCCAGTTGACGGATGATTTTTTCTTTGGCACGGAAAAAGGATACACGCGCCCAGTTTTCGGTTTTTCCGAACAGATTGCCGATCTCGCTGAATTTCAGTTCTGCAAATACACGCAGAGAGAAAATTTCCTTATAGGGTTCTTCCAGCGTGTGCAGTACCCGATGCACGGCTGCTGCCTGCATTTTATCGGCGAGCTGTTCCTCGATTTCGCCGCCGTCAGAAACGGCTTCCATGGTTTCGTCCAGTGGGAGATTGCGCTGTTCTGCGCGTTTAAGGTGATTAAAGTAGAGATTGCGTCCGATGCGGCAGAGGTAGGTTTTTAAAGAACACTCCCCTTTGAATTGGTCGATGGATGTGACTGCATTCAGCATGGTGTCCTGCAATAGATCGGAAGCGAGTGCCTCGTTGCGGCACAGCCCGTAAAGAAAGCGATAGACATCCTGTGCGTACAGCCGATAGATTTCGTCGAATTCCTGCTGCATTGTTTCTGACCCCCTTTCACTCATACTGACAACTGAAACCCGTAAACCGTTACAGGATTTTCAAAAAAATTTTTTGGAACATGAAAAAAACCCCACAAGTTAATACCTGTGGGGTTTTGAATGGAGACAGAGGGACTCGAACCCGCGACCTCACGGATGTGAACCGTACGCTCTAACCAGCTGAGCTATGCCTCCATATGTATCAGGGATGTACCACTTGGCGCATCACCTGATTATTATAGCATAAATCAAATATGTTGTCAAGTCTTTTGCAGGAATTATTCCGCAGCGGCGGTTTTTGTTACGGATGCCGTGCGAAACGGTACCAGATGCGTCTTATCCAGTGCGAGCATCAGCGCAGGAATCAGAATCAACTGCAAAATGATACCGGGAATTGCCTGCAACAACGCGCCTGCCAGAAATGCTTTCATGGTAAAGGCGCTGCCCGAGATGCCGAGCAGTACAATTTCCGCGAATCCCCACATAATGCGTCCGCAGATCATTGCCGCCAGCAAACAGCGGTAGAGTGAACGGATGCACTGCCAACGTGCGTGCGAAAATAAAAATCCGATCACAAAGCCGTAAGTTGCCAGCTCCAATGACATTGCCACGGCGTTCGGAAACAGATGCGGCATTCCGAACAGCATGGAGCGCATCAGCGGCAAAATGAATCCGACCGCCAAGCCGTACTGCCAGCCACAGATCAGACCGCAGAGCATCACGGGGATGTGCATGGGCAGAAGCATATTGCCGATGGTGCGGATCTGCCCGGTCAAGAGCGGTAATACCAAGCCGATTGCAAGAAACATTGCAGCAGATACGAGCTTTTTGACAGATGCGGAATGCATTGGAATATCCCCCCAGCGCAGAAATCAGGGTTTTCTCTGATCTCCGAAATAGAATACTGTCAGAAGCCCCGGACCGCAGTGTGCGCCGATGATGATACCCAAACTTGTGATTTCAATGCCTGAAAGCGTTGGGAAAGCTTCCAGAAGCTGCGATTTCAACCACTCAGCATCCGCGATGCAGTCTGCATGGAGAATGTGAACGGTCTGTCCGTCAGGGGCAATCATATCGCGCTTGATGCCCTCAAAAATCGCATTCAGAGCAGCCTTTCTGCCGCGAACCTTGGATGCGACGGTCAGTTTGCCGTCATCCGGAACATAAAGCACGGGCTTGATGGCGAGCATGGAGCCGACCATAGCAGAAGCATTGGAAACTCTGCCGCCGCGCTTCAGATAGTGAAGATCGTCCACCGTAAAGCGGTGCATGATGCGCAGTTTGTTTTCCTCGCCCCACGCAATGACGTCCTCAAATGACATTCCGTCCTCTTTGCGGCGCACCATTTCGGTGACAAGCAATCCCAGACCACCCGAAATGCAGCGGGTGTCCATCAGATAGAGCGTTTGCTCAGGGAATTCCTTGCGGACTTCCTCGGCAGCTTCTGCGGCTCTGCTGTGAGAACTGGACATTTCTTTGGACATATCCAAGAAAATGACGTTTTTGCCTGTTTCCAACAGCTTGCGGAAAAACTGGTAGTAAGTTGCCGCGTTGATCATGGATGTGGAATAAACCGTGCCTGCACGCATATCCGCATAAGCTTTCTGACGGTTTTCCTCGCGGCAGTCGTCCTCGTAGACATCCATGCCGATGGCGTAGGTGTAACGGATACATGGCACACTGTGTGCCTCGTAAAAGGTATGCGGCAAATCTGCCGTAGATGCTGCCGCAATGATGTATTCAGTCATTGATAGACCTCCGTAATGAATCAGGGTTACATGAACCGCACTTATTATATCATAAACATAACTGAATGTCAACAGCAGGAAGAATAGTTTGTGTTTGCAGACACTTTTTTGGGAAGCATGAAAAAACAGTTGCATTTTTCAGAGGATTGTGCTATACTAAAGCAGTATGTGAATCGAATCTTACCGCCAACAGAGGGGGAGTTTTTTTGAATACCAATCAGCCCGTTTCCGCACAGTTTGAGCAGCTTGCCGCTTTGGTCGGCAATACGCCCCTGCTTGATATCACACTGGAATATCGCGGAGAAGTGCGCCATGTTTACGCAAAAGCTGAGTATTACAACCTGAGCGGCAGCATCAAGGACCGCGTGGCTTACTACATTCTGAAAAAGGCTTACGAAACAGGTGCCATTCACAAAGGCGATTACATCGCAGAGGCAACCAGCGGTAATACGGGCATTGCATTTTCTGCAATGGGCGCGGCACTGGGCAATCCTGTTGTCATTTATATGCCGGACTGGATGAGTACAGAACGCCGCAATCTGATTCGCAGCTACGGCGCAGAGGTGCGTCTGGTATCGGCGGAACAGGGCGGATTTTTGGGTTCCATTGCCATGAGTGAGGAGTTTGGCAAGCAAAACGGTGTTTTTCTGCCCCGTCAGTTCTCTAATGAGGACAACGCAGAGGCGCATTTTGAAACAACAGGCGCGGAAATCATTGAACAGCTTGCTAAAATCGGCAAGGTGGCAGATGCCGTGGTCGCAGGTGTCGGCACAGGCGGAACGGTCATGGGTATTGGCAGAAAGCTGCGTACCGTGAACCTTTCCTGCGGTCTGTTTCCGCTGGAACCGCTCAATTCCCCAACGCTTTCCACCGGTACAAAAGTCGGAAAACACCGCATTCAGGGAATTTCCGATGAATTTATCCCGCCGATCATGAAGCTCGATGAGGCAACAGGCATCGTATCCATTGATGATATCGACTCGATTCGTATGGCGCAAATGCTTTCGCGGCAGTTTGGTCTGGGTGTCGGTATCAGTTCCGGCGCAAACCTGCTCGGCTGTTTGCAGGCGGGCGACCGCATCGGCGGCGACAAGACCATTGTCACCGTGTTTGCCGATGATAACAAGAAGTATCTTTCGACGGATTATTGCGAGGAATTTCCGGTTACCGATGATTGCATGACCTCTCAAATTAAGCTCCTTGACCTGAAAGCGTGGCTATAATTTGTCGCTTTACACAAAAATATATACAAAAACATACAATTTTAGTATTTCCTCTTGACATAATTTCATAATATGTGATATAATATAGCTATCACCTGAGGAAGTATCCTCAGTGAACAAGGAGGTTTGCACATGAAACTGAACATTATGGCAAAAAAAATCCAGATTGGTCCGAGCTTTACGGACTATGCGGAGAAAAAGCTGAACCAGAAACTCGACAAATTTTTCGAAGATGAAGCCGAAGCTAAAATTACGCTTGCGGAACAGCGCGGATTGATCGTGCTGGAACTGACCGTAAAGGCAGGCAGCATGATTTATCGTGCAGAGCAGAGTGCGACCGACAAAAACGACGCACTGGATAATGCAATCGACAAGATCATCCGCAAGATCCGCCGCAACAAGACCCGCCTTGGCAAGCGTATTCGTGAAGCTGCCCTCGCTGAAAACTTTACTGACAGCGTTGAGGAGCAGACCGAGTACAATGTCATTCGCCGCAAGGCTTTCCGCCTGCATCCGATGACTGTGGAGGAAGCAATCCTGCAAATGAATATGCTGGGACATTCCTTCTTCCTGTTCACCAACGGCGAAACAGGCGCAACCAGCGTGGTATATCGCCGCGAGGACGGAGATTATGCCGTTTTGGAGCCGTCTGCTGATTAAAAAATCAAAGGAGATTCCTGCAAGGGAATCTCCTTTTTTTGCCTTGCAATTCTGAAGCGGATGTGATATAATATCAAGGAAAGGGATGTGGTTTTCTTGTTTACACCGAAAAAAATTACTGTCATTACAGGGCATTACGGCTCCGGCAAAACGAATTTTTCCGCGGCATTCGCATTGGAACTTGCCAAATTCGGTGAGCCTGTCACTGTCGTGGATTTTGACTTGGTCAACCCGTATTTTCGTACTGCGGATTTTGCCAGGGAATTTGCTGCAAACGGCGTCAAGCTGATTGCCCCCGAATACGCCAACACCAATGTCGATATTCCGAGTATTCAGTTCGATCTGGGCGGTCTTGCTGCGGCTGACGGTTACCTTATCATAGATGTCGGCGGCGATGACGATGGCGCGGTAGCACTGGGACGTTTTTCCCATGTTCTCAACAGTTACGCTGAAACAAATGAGCTGGATATGCTTGCAGTGGTTTCGTTCCGCCGTTATCTCACGCGGACAGCAGCCGAGGCAGAAACGTATCTGCGCGGAATTGAGCAGGCAAGCCGTATGAAACTGACGGGAATTGTCAACAACACCAACCTTGGTACGGAAACGACTGCCGATATGATTCTGGATAGTATTCCGCTTTGCAAAGAGCTTTCTGCACAGATGCAACTGCCGATCTATGCAACGACTGTGCCTGATTTTATCGAAATGCCGCAGGTTTCGGATACCGAACTGACACGGATTCCCGTGATGGTGAAGCTGCCGTGGAATAAAACGGAGGATGCACAATGAAGTTCACATTTTGCCCTGATTGCGGCGAAAAATTGGTGCTGCACGAAATCGGGGACGAGGGCTTGATCCCCTACTGCGAAAATTGCAAGCGTCCGTTATTTGATTATTTCAGTACCTGTGTGCTTTCCGTGGTGCGCAACGAGTGCGGCGAAATTGCGTTGATTCGTCAAAGCTACGGCGATGTGACGCGGTATGTCGGCGTTGCGGGATACATGAAATGCGGCGAAACCGCCGAACAGGCTGCTGCGCGGGAAATCGAGGAGGAAATCGGCATCAGGCCGGATCGCGTACAGTATGTGCTGAGTGCGTGGCTGGCTCAAAAGGAGCAGCTGATGCTATGTTTTTGTGCAGATGCTAAAAAATCTGCAATGCAATGTTCGGGCGAAGTTGCCGAAGCAAAATGGTTTTCTCCTGAAGATGCGTACAAAACTGTACGCGAAGGCAGCATCATTCAGCGATTGGTCGGGGCGGTCATCGGAAAGGATACGGACGCATGAGAGAATTGCTGAAAATTGCGTGTAAACTGTTGATTTGGGCAGTGATCGTTGCAGTGGTGGTCATTGTAGCTGCGATGCTGCATCAGGCGGAAATCCTATCAGCAAAGTCAGCATTTGCGTTGATCTTGTCTATCCCGTTCTGGAGCTGTCTGTGCAAAACGCTGTCATCGGTTTGGCTGATGAAATACGGATTGCCTGCAACGGGGTATTTTTCAGTGCAGACGCGGCTTGCGCATCTGCGGTATGTTTCCGCAGACGGCGTGGAGCATAAGGGTTCGTGTGATCTGCTGACGCGGCGAATGCTCAAAAAGGGCGATATTGTGCCGATTTGGTATCATCCGAAGCGCACGGAACGGTTTACGGCAGGTGGCAGGGAGATTTTGATTCATCTGATGTTTTGCGTCCTGTTTGCGAGCATTCCACTACTTACGTTAATTTTATTATAAACAAAACGAGCGACTGATGGTCGCTCGTTTTGTTATTATTGAAGATATTTCGGGAAGCGGAGAATCACTTTAAACAGATCGCCGTCAATTTCAAGGGAGAGTTCGCCGCCCTGTAAACGGGTCAGATCTTTGGCAATGGAAAGTCCCAGTCCGCTGCCTTCCGTATGTCGGGAGGCATCTCCGCGGACAAAACGTTCCGTCAGCTCATCAGGTGTGACATTCAGCGCGTGTTCGGAGATGTTTTTCATCGTTATTTCGACGATTCCACCCGATTCCGCCACATCCAGATACACACGGCTGCCTGCCATGGAATATTTGCAGGCGTTACCGAGAATGTTCGAAAATACGCGGAAAAGATGCCGCCCATCTGCAAGGATCTGCACAGGTGCTGCGGGGAAGGATGGCACCAGACTGAGTCCCCGTGCGGAAAGCTTGTCTTCGTATTCACAGGCAAGCTGCGAGATCAGAACCTGCAAATCGATTGGCTGCAAGTCTACGGTCAGTGCGCCTGAGGACGCTTTTGAGGCATCTACCAGATCTTCCGTGAGCTTTTTCAACCGCTCGGATTGCCGCTTCAGCACTTCGAGATATTCCGCAGCGTGTTCGGTTTGCATCGGTTCACGGCTGAGCAGGTCTGTGTAGTTGACAATGGAGGTCAGGGGCGTTTTGAGGTCATGCGATACGTTGGTGATCAGTTCGGTTCGCATACGCTCAGCGCGGGTTTGCTGCTCGACCATGGATTGGATTCCGCCTGTCATGTTGTCCAGCGATTTGGAAAATTCGTAAAAATCAAGCACCAGCGGAATTGGCGGCTCAATCGGTTCGAAGTTGCCGTTTTCCATACGGTTGACGCGCTTTTTTAGCTCAAAGTAGGCATAGACGAGGTAAAACATCAGAATCAGCGTGAAAATATCAAACAGGATGACAAAGAAGTTCACCACATCGGATTGCATTTCGCGTGGGAGCGTGACGTTTGCGAAAAACAGTATAAAGCTGTACAGCGCGATAATCAGACAAACGGAAACCTTGTTGTTGAACAGGAAGAAGAATTTTTTGAAGATGCGTACCACAAAAAAGCTGGACCAGAACGTGCCCGACTTGGAGCGAATCGCAATGGTATAAAGCAGCAAAATGCAGCTTGCGGTATCGGCAAAAAAGAGTCCGCCTGCAAGCATGGCAAGCGCTGTCCACGACATCTGATAATATAATGCGGCGCTGAGAATGAGAATGGTGGCAATTGATGCAATGAAAGGCAGCAGCCAGAACAGCTCAAAGCCGATTTTATGAATGCGCGTGACAACAATGCCCTCTTTTCCGCGGACATGACCTGCGGTCGTGCAGAGGACGATGCAGGCGGCAATGGCAACGGTTGTAAACACAAAACTGCAAACCAGTACCACTTTGCGGAGCTGATAAAGAAACCGCATCATGGAAACGTCCTCGGAGATGGAATCCTTGACGAGCATATTTCTGGGAAGATAGGTGGAAATGTTGATGATCTCGGTGGGCTGTGCCATACCGACGATTGCCACATCCAAGCCGTTTTTGATCTTGTTTTCCAGCGATTCGGAAACGGCACGGATCGTGATGCCGTCATTGGCTTGTTGGTGTTCCTTTTTGCGTTTGTAGTACTCTTGCAGGGAACCCTTGAGCGACGTGCTTCGAGAATCAATGACTTGAACGGATACAATGAACTGTCCGTTGTCTGCCTCTGAGGAAATGGCAATCCGGCATTCTTCGCCATATGAAGATTTATAGTCATAGGCGGTTGCTTCTTCCAATGTCGGGAAAGTAAGGGTATCGACATTCCGATAATAGATTTCTTCCATCATGAATCCCGTATCTCGGATGGCATCTACTTCGTCATCGGCAAAAAACCAGCAGTTGAATTCATTGTCAGGCAGATAGCTTTGCCAGTCAGCGTGTAAAATGCTGTCGTAGTCATCAAAATGGACGATTTTCTCATAGCGTTCCGAATCCAGTGCCAGGGGACGGCTCTGGGAAAATGCGGTCAGGATATTTTGGTTTTTGTCGTAGAGCGGGTCGTTGGTAAACAACATATTTCCGAGCGAATCGGTGATCACAAAGCGCAAGTTGGTGTGTTCGGTGCTGAACATGGACTTGTAGTGCGAAAGTACGCTTTGCAAATTGATTTTTGCCTCGGGCGATTTTTTCGTATCGAGGACGATTTGATAGTAGTTGGCAATTGCATTGAAATCCGTGTGATTTTGCAGTACGCTTTCGTTGATGTCCATTTGGTTGGAATAAAAGCCTTCTGAAAAGCAGATCAGGCTGCCGCAGATACAGATGATGGTTATCCAGACTGTCAGAATTGCAAACAGCGCGGATAAAGCTTTCACAGCAGGATGATTATACCATGTGCGTTCAGTCATGGCGGTCAGCCCTCAAGCTTATATCCCTGTCCCCACACGACCTTTATATAGCGCGGTTGGGCGGGATTGATCTCCAGTTTTTCGCGCAGATGACGGATATGTACCGCTACGGTATTTTCTGCGCCGTCTGCGGGGGCATTCCACACGGCGGAGTAGATCTCCTTGGGGGAAAATACCTTGCCGACATTTTGCATCAGCAGGAGCAGAATATCGAATTCCAGCGGCGTGAGGTTTACAGCAATGTCGTCGTTGGTGACGGATTTTGCCTTGGTGCTCAGACAAATGCCGCCGACGGTCATCAGGTCTGGATTCTGCTGGACTGCTGCCCCCAGCCGCAGATAACGCCGAAGCTGTGAGCGCACACGCGCAATGACCTCCACCGGCGAAAACGGCTTGGTAATGTAGTCATCCGCGCCGACGTTCAAGCCCAAGATCTTATCGGTATCCTCTGATTTGGCAGTCAGCAGGATAATGGGAACGTTGCTGAACTGACGAATTTCCGCCATGGCAGAGATACCATCCATTTCGGGCATCATAATGTCCATGAGGACAAGCTGCACTTCGCCTCTGCGTACACATTCCACGGCTTCCTTTCCGTTATAGGCAGTGCGTACCTGATAGCCCTCTGCGGTCAGATAAATGTTCAGTGCAGAAACAATATCGCGCTCGTCATCGCAGACCAGTACTGTTTCCATAATCAATCACCCCTGATGTTTTTTGAAAATCCAATATACTTATTATACATTCTTTCCGATTAAGATGCAAGCCCTTATATTTAAGATTTCATAAAGAAACAGAGCGGAATTTCGAAAATAATGACAAAAAACCCTTGAATTCTGCATGAAACATGGACTATTGGATGTGAAACTTGAATTTTTGCTTGACAGACTGCTGAGAAAGCGATATAATAAATAGGAGTGCATGGCGGAGAATACCGCTTTGCGAATAAAATCCATGAATTCGGAGCATTTGTATGAAAGAATCTTCTCGCTTGGCAAGCAGACTTTTGAAAATCTGTTACGGTCTGGCTGCCGCAGTGCTGCTGATATTTGCAGCTTTGATCATCGGGTTTATTCTGCATGATAAAACAGACGGTGGATTGCTGAAACCGCAGTACGATTATGTCATTGCGGAAAAAAAGATCTGGCGGACAGAAGATATGCCCGTTCCGGAGGATTTCCTCAATGCGGAAAGTGCGGATTTTGTGGAGAGCGTGCAGTATGCTGTTGCGCCCAGTTCACAGCTCAGCGAACAGCGCGTTGCACTGGTCATGGAACTGAAAGACGGTACGGTCCGCACGGAAAATTCTACGCTGGTGGTGCGCGATGCGATCATCAACTGGGAGCTTGGTACGGATTCCACACCTGCCGCACTGCTCGGCGAGGACTATGCAGATGCTGTGTTCTGCAAGCCCATCACGGATTATCAGGAACCAGGTACATATTCTTTTGATGTGCAGATCGGCGGTCACACTTACCCGTTTACGCTTGTGGTCAAGGATTCGGTCGCACCGGTTGCAGTGCTTGCGGATTCCCTTTCCTTCAGTGTCAATCAGAAGCTCACCCCCGATGATTTTCTCAAATCCTGTGAGGATGCATCGGCGGTCAACAAGACATTTTCTGAGGAGCCTGACACATCATCTGTCGGCACCCGCCAGACGACTCTGATTCTGACCGATGCCGCAGGCAATGTTACAAATCTGCCTGTGACCTACTCCGTTTCCGGCGATGATGTCGCACCGGTGTTCTCGGGCATTCAGGATCTGCAGACCATTGCAGGCGTTGCTATTTCCTATACGCATAATGTGAAGGCTGAGGATGCCGTGGACGGTGAAATTTCCTTTACCGCTGAGGTTTCTGATGATTTCAACATCAAAAATGAGGGCGATTACACCATTACTTATACCGCAAAGGACAGCGCAGGCAATCAGGCACAGAAAACCGCGAAGCTGACGGTTCTCTCCGCAAAAACCGATCTCACTACCATTGACCGCGAAATGTATATGCTCATGGGCTATGCGATCACGGACGAGCTGTTCAAGGATGCAGACGAGAATATGACCGAAAAGGATCGTGCATGGAAGTGCTACCGCTACGTGCAGGATCATATGTATTTTGTCGATAACAACAATGAATATGATGACCTCGATGTTGACTGGATCTATCCCGCAGCACTGGCGATTCGTCAGAAGTACGGCGACTGCCGCAACTATTACGGTTTTGCAAGACTGCTTTATACCTGCTGCGGACTGGAAAACATTATGGTGTACCATCCCGCAAACTATGCAGGTGCGGATCGTCACTGGTGGAACATGGTGCAGATTGACGGCGCATGGTATCACTGTGACCCGACCCCGCGTGTCGGCATTTCCAATTTCTTTATGAAAACCGATGCGTGGATGGATAGCTACTCCGCGAAAAACGGAAACTGCTTCAAGCGTGATAAGAGCCTTTATCCCGCAACGCCGAATTGAGCGGAATCGGGAGGCTGCATCCATGGAACGAAAAAAGCTTGGAATTATCGGCGGACTGGGACCAATGGCGTCTGCGCAGTTTTTATCGCTGCTGACCGCCATGACCGTCGCCGACAATGACCAGAATCATATTGAAACCATTTTATACAGCAAGCCGAATACGCCTGACAGAACAGCGTATCTGCTTGGAAAATCGCAGGAAAGCCCCCTGCCTGCCCTGCTTGACAGTGCCAGAATACTTGAAAGCATCGGCGCACAGGTGCTTGCCATGCCCTGCATGACTGCGTATAGTTTTTCCCGCGAGATTGCAGGTGCGGTTTCGGCAGAGCTGATTCATCCCATTGAGGAAACGGCGCATCTGCTTGCGAAAAACGGATGCCGCAATGTCGGCATCATGGCAACGGACGGCACGCTGCGTGTCGGATTGTTTCAACAGGCACTTTCTGCGGCAGGCATCGCGTGCAGCATTCCCGAGGAAAAGCAGCAGAGGCTTGTCATGCACATGATCTACGAAAATGTCAAAAAGGGACAGCCCGCTGACCTCGATATGCTCGAAGCGGTGACAAAGCATCTGCGCGGAATGGGTGCAGATCGCGTGATTCTCGGCTGCACGGAGCTTTCCGTTATCAAACAGACACAGCCGATTGGCAATGGTTATCTTGACGCCATGGAGGTTCTTGCGGCGCGTGCGATTGAAGCGTGCGGCTATGAATGCAAGATCCCTGTGGCGGAATTATAATGTACAGAAAAAGGAAGTCAACAAAATGCAAACGAATGTTCTTGAGTATCTGGAGCAAACCGTACCGCGTGTGCCGCAAAAAATCGCATTTGCGGACGAAACCTGTCAGCTGACCTTTCAGCAGGTTTCCGATCATGCCCGTGCGATTGGTTCCGCACTGGCAAAGGATGGGCTTTACGGTGAGCCTGTCGTCGTATTTATGGAGAAATCCCCTGCGGCGATCAACGCCTTTTTCGGCGTGCTGTATGGCGGCTGTTACTACGTGCCGCTGGATGTGGAAATGCCTGCGTTCCGTATCGAAATGATTCTGGAGCAGCTCAAGCCCCGTGCAGTCATTTGCGATGCGACGACACAGCCGTTGCTTTCACAATTTGGTTTTGCAGGCAAAAGCTATCTCTTTGATGAAGTGATCCAGACGCCCTGCAATGACGCAGCTCTCGCGCAGATTCGCAGCAAGCAGCTGGATATTGACCCGATTTATATTGTATTTACATCGGGTTCTACGGGTGTTCCGAAAGGCATTCTTGCCTGCCACCGCTCGGTCATTGATTATATCGAAAATCTCTCGGAAACGCTCGGATTCGCGGAGGATACCGTGTTCGGTAACCAGACCCCGCTCTATTTCGATGCGTGCCTCAAAGAGCTTTATCCGACCCTGAAATTCGGCGCAACAACGTATCTTGTACCGAAACAGTACTTCTCTTTCCCAATCAAATTGGTGGAGTATCTGAATGCCAACAAGATCAACACGATCTGCTGGGTCGTTTCCGCGCTGACGATGATTTCCGCAACGGGTACGTTCAAAACGGTCAAGCCTGAAACGCTGCGTACCATTGCATTCGGCAGCGAAGTGTTCCCTGTCAAGCAGTTTCGTCTGTGGAAAGAAGTACTGCCAAACGCAAGCTTCACGAACCTCTATGGTCCGACCGAAGCAACTGGCATGAGTTGCTATTACCATGTCAACCGTGAATTTGCTGAAACAGACGCAATTCCGATCGGCAGACCGTTCCGCAATACGGGCATTATTCTGTTGGATGAAAATAACAAGGAAGTGCCGTTTGGCGAGGCAGGCGAGATCTGTATCCGCGGTACCTGTCTGACCATGGGCTACTACGGTCAGCCTGAAAAAACTGCCGAGGTCTTTACGCAGAACCCGCTGCAAACGCGCTTCCCCGAACTGATTTACCGCACAGGCGACATTGCGCACTACAACGCAGAGGGTGACCTCGTGTTTGTTTCCCGCAAGGATTATCAGATCAAGCACATGGGTCACCGCATTGAACTTGGCGAGATCGAGATCAACTGCGGACTTTATGACGGTGTCGAGGCAGTCGGCTGCATCTACGACAAGGAAAAGGGTAAAATTGTGCTGTTCTATACAGGCAAGGTGGAAAAGGCTGAACTTGCTGCCTATCTGAAACAAAGACTGCCGCGCTATATGCAGCCGAATCTGATCCGCAGCCTCGACGAAATGCCGCATACGCCGAACGGAAAGCTCGACAGAAAGGCATTAAAAGCGATTTATGACAACGCATAAATACAGATTATATATCATGGAGGAAAATACAATGAGCGAAACCTATGAAACAATACTCGGCATTCTGAAGGATCTGCACGAGGATGTGGATTTTGAATCCTGCGAAACCCTGATTGATGACAAGATTCTTGATTCGTTTGATATCATCACGGTAATTACCGAAATCAACAACGAATTTGATGTTGCTGTTCCCGCAGACAAGATCGTGCCTGAGAATTTCAACTCTGCCAAGGCACTTGCCGCATTGGTTGATTCGCTCGAGGAAGACTGATGCTGTTTACCGATTCCGCATTTATCATCGGACTGGTGATCCTGTGTGTCGTTTATTTCCTGATGCCGAAAAAGTTCCGATGGATGCTGCTTTTGCTTGCAAGTATGCTGTTTTACGCCTATTCCGGCGTGGAAAATCTGCTTTACATTGCAGCCACAACAGTCAGCACCTATCTGGTCACGCGCAAGCTGGATGCCATGGCGGCAGAACGCAAGGGATATCTTGCCGCACACAAGGATGAACTGGACCGCGAAGCGAAAAAAGCCTATAAAGAAGCGGCAAACAAAAAGCGTTTTCATTTGCTGACAGCTTGTCTGGTGTTGAATTTCGGCATACTGGCAGTCATCAAATACGGCGCATTTACGATGCGAAATCTGAACAGTCTGGCAGGATTGTTTGGTGCCGCGGGAACACTGCCTGTACCGCAGTTTTTGCTGCCGATGGGTATTTCGTTCTACACCTTCCAGACCATGGGCTATGCGATCGATGTTTACCGCGAGAAGTATCCCGCAGAGAAGAACATCGCAAAGCTTGGTCTTTTCGTATCCTTCTTCCCGCAGTTGATCCAGGGACCGATCAGCCGGTATGACCAACTTTCCGGCAGTCTGTATGCGGGAAACGGATTCCGGCCGCGACGTGTTTTGTTCGGCACACAGCGCATTTTGTGGGGCTACTGCAAGAAAATGATTCTCGCAGACCGCATTTTGCCTGCCGTCACGCTGCTGATTTCCGATACGAGCAAATATTACGGCGTTTACGCATTTCTGGGCATCCTGTACTACACGCTGGAACTGTACGCAGACTTCACGGGCGGTATCGACATTACCATCGGTATCGGACAGGTGCTGGGCGTGGAAATGACGGAAAACTTCGACAGACCGTTCTTTTCGAAGAACATTACCGAGTACTGGCGCAGATGGCACATCACGCTGGGTACTTGGTTCAAGGACTACCTGTTCTATCCGATCAGCGTTTGCAAGCCGATGATCAACCTTTCCAAATGGAGCAGGGAAAAACTCGGCAAAACAATCGGAAAGTACGTTCCTGTGTATGTTTCGACACTTGCTGTTTGGTTCGTGACGGGACTCTGGCACGGTGCTGCATGGAATTTCATCGTCTGGGGACTGATGAATGCGGTTGTCATCCTGATTTCCGAGCGACTGACCCCACTGTATTCGAAATTCCACAAGAAATTTGCTTGGAGCAACACACATGCCTACGATGGTTTTCAGGCATTGCGCACGACCGTTCTCATGGGATGTCTGCGTATGTTTGACTGCTACCGCGATGTGCCGCTGACGTTTAAAATGTTTGGCTCGATGTTCACTTCGTTCAATTTTTCCGTGCTGTGGGACGGCAGCCTGATGGAACTTTCGCTGACAGGCTGGGATTATGCAATTTTGCTCACAGGTGCAGCGATTTTGTTTGTGGCAAGTCTGCTTGGCAGAAGGGGCAGTGTCCGCAAACGGATTCTGGAGAAATCCCCTGTGCTGAGTTGTGTTCTCACGGTTGCGATGCTGCTTGCAGTGCTGCTGTTTGGTGCATACGGCATCGGCTATGATTCGAGCCAGTTTATCTATAACCAGTTCTGATTTGTGGGAGAAAAATCACAAATGACCAAGAAAAAAGTTATCCTGTCGGGTGTGGCGATGACCGCCTCCGCAGTGATTCTGATTGCCGCAGCACAGCGGCTTTTGCAGCCGAAGTATATGTCGGATGTGGTGGAAGGAAACCTGATTGCAGAATACTACAAGACGGGTTTTGACCACGATGTGCTGTTTGTCGGTGACTGCGAATGCTATGAGAATTTTTCTCCCGTGACGCTTTGGGAGGATTACGGCATTTCCTCCACGATTCGCGGTTCTGCACAGCAGCTCATCTGGCAGTCTTATTATCTGCTGGAGGACGCACTGCGCTACGAAACACCCGATGTGGTCGTATTCAACGTTCTTTCGATGAAATACGGCACGCCGCAGAATGAAGCCTACAACCGTATGTCGATTGAGGGAATGCGCTGGTCGAAATCCAAGGTGGATTGCATCAAAGCATCCATGACGGAGGAAGAAACTTTCCTCTCGTATGTATTCCCGATTTTGCGGTATCATTCCAGATGGAGTGAATTGACTGCCGATGATCTCAAGTATTATTTCGGTGCCAAGCCGAATTTCTTTAGCGGCTATTTCCTGCGCGCAGATGTCAAAGCAGCGGAAAATGTACCTGAGGGCAGACCGCTTGCAGACTATACGTTTTCAGACACCTGCTGGTCGTATCTTGATAAAATGCGGACGCTTTGCGAAGAAAAAGGCATTCAGTTTATCATGATCAAAGCCCCTTCGCTGTATCCCTACTGGTACAAGGAGTGGGAAGAACAAATCAGCGCATATGCGTATAATTTCAATGTTCCGTATGTCAATTTCCTTGCAGATGACATCATGGAGGAAACGGGTGTTGATTTTTCGCAGGATACGTATGACGGCGGTCTGCACATGAATGTTTACGGCGCAGAAAAGCTGTCAAAATGGTTCGGCAAATATCTCTCAGAGGAATATCGGCTTGCGGATCGCCGTGAGGAACCAGAACTTTCCAAGGAATGGGAGGATATCTGCACCCGCTATCACGCTGAATTTGAAAAACAGCTTGCAAACCTCGAAACCTATGGCAATGTCAAGGGCATCGAGGAAGAATAAACATACAATCCCCGCTTGAAATGAAAGGAAGGATTTTCCCAATGAACATGAAAAAAATTCTGCTGACTGTGATTTCTGCAGCGATGCTGACCGCACTTGCGGGCTGTACAGGCAGTGAGATCTCGACTTCCGGCAGCAAACAGCCTGCTACAACCTCTGCTTCTTCGCAAAGTGGCGATTCCGCTGCGGGCAAGCCCGGCTTCACTGCTGTTGTCAACGGTACAGAAATCAAAATTGACGCAGAATGTGACCCGATCATCGAAAAACTGGGTACACCAAAGGAAACCTTCGAAGCACCGTCCTGCGCATTTGAGGGCAAAAGCTACACTTACACCTACGACGGCTTCAAGGTGGAAACTTATCCGAACAACAATGTCAACCACGTTTATGCTGTCATGCTGACCGATGCAACGCAGAAAACCGCAGAGGGCTTAGCAGTCGGTGCAGCTTCCGCAGATATCATTGCTGCCTGTGGTGAGGCAACCGTACAGACTGATACGCTGATCGTTTACGCAGGAGAAGGCGTTGATTTGCAGTTCTTCCTCGAAGACGACAAGGCAACCAGCATCGTATATACCTACCACGTAGGCTGACATTTTCATTTGATCTGACACACGCTGCTCGAAGCAGCAAAAAATATATAAGGGAAAGAGGTTTGAATGATTATGGGTATTTTTTCAAAAAAAGGATCCGTTCACCTGAGATACCGCAACAAAGACCGCGTGGAACGTGCAGAATTTCGCGGTAACGGCGTGACGGAACTTGTGATGCCGGATACCGTAAAGATTATCGGTGAGAGCGGATTCCGTGAATGCCGCAGTCTGCGCTCCGCTACGCTGTCAAACGGTTTGTGTGAAATCGGTGCTTATGCGTTCCGTGATTGTGATGCGCTGGAAAATATCCTGATGCCGGGCGAAATGCGTTATCCTGATGGTACTTCGGGACAGCTTGGCATGGGCTGCTTTGAGTTTTGCAGTTTGCTGCGGGATGTTACGATTCCCGAGGGCATCACTGTGATTCCTGCCAATGCGTTTCACAATTGTGCTGCGTTGGAAACGGTTACGCTGCCGAAAACCATTCGAGCCGTGCGGGCAGGGGCGTTTGCAGGCTGTGCCAGACTGAAAACCATCAATATGCCCGTTTTTCCCGAACTGATTGCGCTGGATGCGTTCAATGACACGCCGCATCAGGAGGACATTCAGAAACGCAGAATGCCTGTCCTGACGATTATGCACGTAACATCGTATAATTTGCCTGAAATCTATCAGTTTTCGGCAGCTTCACGCATGATCGGTGTGGAGCAGACAGACGATGATATGTCGATCATTCTGGATGCGGTGGATGAAAACAACATCAATTTCCGCATTACAAATTACAAGCAGGCAGGCGGAATTCACTCTGTTCCTGCCAATACGCCGACACGGTTGTTTTATGAAGAATACGATTGCCACGGCGGTGCGGGACTCCAGAAAGAGGAGATTCTCGCTTCCTACAAATAACAAGCTGAGCAGCCTTCGAAGAATTCGGGGGCTGCTTTTTTCAATATCGCACAACGGATTGCTTGACATCGCAAATCGGCTGTGTTATAATATAAAGAATGATATTTGAATGATGTGAAAGGGTGGCATTCCTGTGAAAAAGAAAATCGGTTTCGATAACGCCAAGTACCTTCGCACGCAATCCGAGCATATTCGGGAGCGAATCGAGCAGTTTGGCGGTCGTTTGTATCTGGAATTCGGCGGTAAGCTTTATGATGATTTCCATGCTTCCCGTGTGCTGCCGGGGTTTCAGCCTGACAGTAAGCTGCGAATGCTGCTGCAAATGAAAAAAGATGTTGAGATCGTCATTGCGATCAATGCAGCGGATATTGAGCAAAACCGTATCCGCGGCGATCTGGGCATCACTTACGATACCGATGTGCTGCGTTTGATCGGTCTGTTCCGCAAAAAAGGATTGTATGTCGGAAGTGTCGTATTGACGCAGTTTACAGGCGAAACTGCTGCCGAGAAGTTCCAGAAGCGTCTGGAAGCACTGGGCATTCGCGTGTACCGCCACTATACGATTGAAGGCTACCCTTCCAACCGCAACCTGATTCTTTCCGAGGACGGTTTCGGCAGAAACGAATATATCGAGGTCAGCAGACAGCTTGTCGTGGTCACCGCACCGGGTCCGGGCAGCGGAAAAATGGCAGTCTGCCTTTCGCAGATCTATCAGGAGCATCAGCGCGGCAATGAGGCGGGTTACGCAAAATTTGAAACCTTCCCCATCTGGAATCTGCCGCTGAAACATCCTGTCAATGTCGCATATGAGGCAGCTACCGCCGACCTGAACGACATCAATATGATTGACCCTTTCCATCTGGAAGCACACGGTGTTACCACGGTCAACTACAACCGTGATGTGGAAGTATTCCCCGTCCTGAACGCCATGTTCGATCAGATCTACGGCAAGTCGCCCTACCAGTCCCCGACCGATATGGGCGTTAATATGGCAGGCTTCTGCATCGTGGATGACGATGTGGTTTGCGAGGCGGCAAATCAGGAGATCATCCGCCGCTTTTATAATACGCGCTGCGCACAGCGTCAGGGCAATGCGGAGGCAGAGGCAGTCTATAAGCTGGAACTGTTGATGCAACAGGCAAATCTTTCGGATGCTGACCGCCCTGTGATCGCCAAAGCAAGAGATCTTGCAGAACAGACCGGTGAACCTGCTGCGGCACTGCAACTTCCGAACGGTAAGATTGTAACAGGACGTACCACCGATCTGATGGGTCCTGCTTCCACTATGCTGCTGAACGCACTGAAAGCACTCGGCAGAATCAATGATGATATTCTGCTGCTTTCACCAACAGTCATCGAGCCGATCCAGCACCTCAAAGTTGACCATCTGGGCAACGAAAACCCGCGTCTGCACACGGACGAAACGTTGGTTGCACTGTCCATTTCGGCGGCAACCAACCCCACCGCAGAGCGTGCTATGACGCAGCTTGCAAAGCTTCGCGGATGTGAAATGCACTCTACTGTCATTCTTTCGCAGGTGGATGAGCGTACACTGCGTCGTCTGGGTATCAATCTGACCTGCGAACCACAATTCCAGAGCAACCGTCTGTATCAGAAATAAGATGCAGTGTTTAACAGAATTCAGGTAACAGAAAGGATGATTGCAATGACGGGATATGGCGGATTTGGAAACGGCGGAAGAAAACCAAACAGCTATCGCCCGACACCGCTTCCTTCGACCTCCACACCCCGCTATCGAAAGGGCGGCGGACTGCTTGGCTCTTTATTGGGCGCGGCGGCTGTCAGCACGGAATCGGGAGCTATGCTGCCACAGCGGGAGCAACAGAGTTCACAACAAAGGGAACTTGAGGAGAAGCTAAGGCTGCAAAAGCTTGCGATTGCAAAACAGCGGGAAATGGAAGAACAGCTCTTTCATCAGAACGCGAATGTTCAGCAGCCTCAACCGCAGATGCCAAGTCAGCCGAAGCCGATGCAGGCACAGACGCAGAATGGTGATGTACTGCCGAATGGTCGCCGCGTTTGCAAAAATTGCGGTATGGTTGCCACGGGCAATTTCTGCGAGTATTGCGGCTCTGCGCTTTGATTGGAAGAACGATGTCCTCTGTACCGATTTTTCGGCATACAGAGGACATTTTTGATATACAGAGCAGGATGAAAACGGCGTTTTTGTGCAAAACGGAAAGTTTTTGGGAGGACTTGACAATCCCCGCAAAAGCTGATATAATAGGATTGTTCCCTGTAAAGGCTTTCACCATGACAGCAAATCGGGAGGGCGGAAATCCCATGAAAAATCTGGATTTTGTCTTATTGCTTGACTGCTACGGCGGCTTGCTCACCGAGCGGCAACGCGATTTGTTGGACGGATACTATAACGAGGACTTGTCGCTTGCAGAGCTTGCATCTCCAAGCGGGATTTCCAGACAGGCGGTGCATGACAGCATTCGCCGCGGAGAGCGTCAGCTGCTTACCTACGAGGAGCAGCTTGGACTTGCGGCAAAGCTCAAAAGCTGCCGTGCCTTATTTGAAGAAATCGAACAGATCAGCAGCGGGCTTGGCGAGGCCGGCGAACAAATCGCAAAAGCCGCAAAGGATGGCATCGCGCTGCTGTGAATCCATAACCAATATCAAGATAGGAAGTGAACCGTATGGCATTTGAAAGCTTATCCGATAAATTGGGTCAAGTATTCAAAAAATTGAAGGCACGCGGAAAGCTCACAGAATCTGATGTAAACGAAGCCATGCGGGAGGTGCGCCTTGCACTCTTGGAGGCAGACGTCAGCTACAAGGTCGTCAAGGATTTTGTCGGCAAGGTTTCGGCGCGTGCGGTCGGCGAGGAAGTCCTCGCAAGTCTGACACCCGCACAGCAGGTCGTCAAAATCGTCAATGAAGAATTGGTCGCACTGATGGGCAACGGCGATGCGCGTCTGAATTTTGCATCCAAGCCGCCAACGGTCATTATGTTCTGCGGACTTCAGGGCTCAGGTAAAACAACTCACGCCGCAAAACTTGCGAAATATCTGAAAAAAGAAGGACACCATCCGCTGCTTGTCGCCTGCGACGTTTACCGTCCGGCTGCAATCGACCAGTTGGTCATTGTCGGTGAAAAAGCTGAGGTCAAGGTGTTTGAGATGGGTCAGAGCGACCCTGTGGAAATTGCCAAAAAGGGTCTGCGCTTTGCAGAGGACCACAACCACGATGTGGTCATTCTCGATACCGCAGGTCGTCTGCATATTGACGAAAAGCTCATGGATGAGCTGAAAAACATCAAAGCAGAAACCAATCCGAGCGAAATCATGCTCGTTGTGGACGCAATGACAGGTCAAGACGCCGTCAACGTAGCAAAGGCATTTGACGAAGCATTGGGCATCCACAGCATTCTGATGTCGAAACTGGATTCCGATACCCGTGGCGGTGCGGCGCTTTCCGTTCTGTCGGTCACGGGCAAACCGATCAAGTTTGTCGGTATGGGCGAAAAACTCGATGATTTCGAACAATTCCACCCCGACCGTATGGCGTCCAGAATCCTCGGCATGGGCGACGTTCTCTCGCTGATTGAAAAGGCTGAGGATGTCTACTCCAAGCAGGAGGCTGAAAAGCTGACACAGAAGTTGCAGGCAAATAAGTTCGATATGGACGATCTGCTCGATCAGCTGCGTCAGATCCAGAAAATGGGCGATATGAAAAAGCTCCTTTCGATGCTTCCCGGTGTCAGCGATAAGCTGGATCAAATAGAAATCGACGATAATGCGTTTAAAAAAGTTGAGGCTCTGATTACCTCGATGACACCCGCAGAACGCGCAAAGCCTTCTATCATCAATCCTTCGCGCAAACGCCGTATCGCAAAGGGCAGCGGCAATGCCGTCGAGGACGTCAATCGCCTGTTGAAGCAGTTTGAGCAGATGCAGGAAATGATGAAGAAAATGGGAAAAGGCGGCGGAAAAGGCTTCTTTGGCAAGCGGAAAATGCGTCTGCCGAAGATTGACCCTTCCATGCTGAGCGGCAAAGGCGGATTCCCGAAAATCTGATTGAGGTGAGTGCTCATGCGTTTGCTATATTTCTTTCTCTGTTTGCTGGGCGGCGGATTTTGCATCTTTTGTGCCGCAAAGGACTATGATTTCTTCATGAACAGCAGCAAAGCATGGCTGTTCGTCAAATTGTTCGGCAGAAACGGTGCGCGGATTTTCTATATTGCTCTCGGCGTTTTTTTGATTGTAATCGGAATCGCCGTGGGACTGTTTGCTAATTTTTGATTTCATCGCAAAAACTTGCGTGAAATAGAGTTATCTGTAAATTTTTGTGGAGGTGAAAACACAATGGCAGTAAAGATTCGTCTGAGAAGAATGGGTGCTAAGAAGGCTCCTTTCTATCGTATCGTCGTCGCTGACGGCAGATATCCGAGAGATGGTCGCTTCATCGAGGAGATCGGTTACTACGATCCCACCAAGGAGCCGAACCTTGTCAAGATTGACACGGAGAAGGCAAAGACTTGGCTCGCAAACGGCGCACAGCCCACGGATACCGTTAGAGTCATCCTGAAGAAGCAGGGCGTTCTGTAATCGTTTTTCAAATTACTGACGTACCAACGAATGAATTGGGAGAACTAACATGAAGGAACTGTTGTATGCAATCGTAGAGGGTCTGGTTGCGGATAAAAACGCGATCAGCATTACCGAGGACGAGCCGAATGAGGAAGGCGTTGTCGTACTCCACCTGAATGTCGCCCCTGACGACATGGGCAGAGTCATTGGCAAGCAGGGCCGCATCGCAAAAGCGATCCGTACACTGATGCGTGCGGGCGCAGCTCGTGAAAATCTCAGAGTCGTCGTCGAAATCGACTGATTTTTACAGATTTTATTGCGTATACGATGACGATTCCCCTTTTATCTATGGATAAAAGGGGAATTTTTCATATCTATTTGTTAATTTTTTGAGTGACACTTTACAAAATTAAAATAATGTGATATAATATTATCAGGCAAATGCCACGAAAGGAGTCGATGAATATGTCGTCAATTACAAATAGACCAGTTTATATGCCAAGCCAAAG
Source organism: Oscillospiraceae bacterium (assembly GCA_045600205.1). GTDB lineage: Bacteria > Bacillota > Clostridia > Oscillospirales > Ruminococcaceae > Firm-04. The sequence goes on from JAZRXM010000029.1 coordinate 26,582, forward strand.
ATACCCGTATTGTGACATTTGGAATGCGCAGCTTGCGAATTTTAAGACAGTGACATCAGCAGAACGTGCGCAAATGAACATCAGAGATGTATTTCGTGTATTTGAAAAGCGTTTTCCTGATAAGCGTGTTCTGGAGGTTTCTCTGTACTCTTTGCAGGAGCCGCTTGGCAGAGAGTTGTGCCCGCAATATCTGAAAAAATATGTGCCAAGCCTGAATGCTGCAATCCCCATGGAAAGCCTGTTCCATGGCAGCAAGGTCTTTCAGGCAGGCGGTCCGTACACCGATTTGTACACGACCGACCCGTTTGAGGCAAAAAATGATCCCCGCCTGAAAAACAGCGGTATTCTGAACAGCTATTGCTTTGAGAAAGAAGATTATCCGAATCATCCGCGCACGGCATTCTTCGATTTCATGTATATGCTGGCATTGGTGGAACCGCAGAACTATGAGCTGACCAAACAGCTTTTGCAGTATGATGCGTTTACCGATATTACTTATCAGGAAACGCGCGACTTTGTATGCCCTGCACGTTCCATCACGATTTTTGTATCGCTGATGCGGATGGGACTGCTGCAAAAGGTCCACACCTTTGATGAATACCTGACGGTTATTCAGGGCACCAATGAGGGCAACACCACACAGATGCGTACACAGGCAGTTGAGTTTAATGTCGGTGATGTGGTGGTGCATCCGAGCTGGGGCAAGGGACGCATCATTGCAACAGAACCGAAGCTGGTCGTCCGTTTCCCGTCTGTCGGCGAAAAGAACATGAATCCTTCGTATGTGAAGGAAAATTGTGAGATCGTGCCTGCGGAATAAACATCGGAAACGCAAAACGAGATCGGAATACAAAAAGGGGCGGAGAATATGACTGAAATCAGTCTGTTCTGCGCCCTTTTCAGAATGTATGGAAAGGAAACGATGCTATGAGGCAAAAGACGGTCGGGGTACTGAAAATAGTGGCTTCCGTCCTGATCGTGCTGCTGGTGTGCGGTGGCTGGTATTTGATCTGGAACCGTATCGGGCAGGCAAGAGCTCGCTCAGAGCAGCAGGCGAAATATGAGTCCTTTGCGTTTGCAGGAGCAATTTACGAGGAATGCACCTTAGAGGTCTTGCAGCTTTACGATCGTAACGTCACGCAGTTGGATGCACAATGCCGTGGCAGTCAGGCGGGTGATGTGGATATTGCCGACAAAACGCTGCCTGTTTACCATTTTGCGCCGTTGGAGCGTGAGGGAAAACAAGATGGTATTTTGCTGACGGAGGAAAACGGAACACTGCGTTGCTACGAGCTTTGCGGCTTTGCTGCACTGGATGATTCGTCCGATATGGCAAAAATTCTGGATGCATATGGCATGGAATCAGCTGAAAACATCGTATCCGTGCGCATTTCCGATGTGAATGGCAACCCTGTGGATGTTTATACGCAACAGACACAGATTCAGGCTTTTTACGAGAAACTTGCGGCTTTGGATAGTCCGCTTTCCGCAGCAGAACTGGCAAAGCAGTATTATGACGTCTATGCGGCAGAATACGGTGAAAACGGAAAGACCGATGATCTGGTGCTGAACGGTGATACGATACAGCCGAAAACGGAGGAAATTGAAGCAAAGGCAGCAGCTTTCTGGGCTCAGAATATCCGTATCATCAATCTGGAACTGAACAATGGGCTTTGGATGAACAATCTGGTGTATGCACCGCAGCTTGAAATGATGACCGTATGCAACAATTTCCGTATGGCGGAATCACCGCTTGGAAATGACTGAAGGAGGACAATATCATGAATTTGACACAGGCAGCCATGCTTTTGCAAGTGGATTCGAAATATCTGGTGATCGGCGTAATTGCGCTGGTTTTGATTTTTCTGCTAAAAACCGCAAAGAAAATTGTCAAGCTGATTCTTGGTGTGATTATCATTTTTGCAATTTATTCTGCATTTTGCGGCAATCCGCTTTTCTGAGATATCACAATGAAAAAGCCTTAGAAGCACGAAACTTCTAAGGCTTTTTGTTGTTATTTTTCTTTGCCGATTGCTTGTCGCAATGCACGAAGTTCCTCGGTGGTGAGGTCGCGCCAGGTACCGGGTTTCAGCATACCCAATTTCACGGGACCAATGCTGATTCTGCGGAGTCTGGCAACTTCCAGTCCGACCGCATCGCACATACGACGCACTTCGCGCTTTTTGCCCTCGTGAATGGTCACGAGCAGCACGACACGTTCAGGCTCCTCCACCTGTGTGACAATGTTTGCCGGTGCGGTTTTCACGCCGTCATCCAGTGTGACGCCTGCTGCCATAGTGGAAAGCTGTTCCTCTGTGACGGGCGGACGCACGGTCACGCGGTAGGTTTTGGAAACCTCGCGGGAGGGGTGCATAATGCCGTTTGCAAAGTTGCCGTCATTGGTAAACAGCAGCAAACCTTCGGAATTGCGGTCCAGTCTGCCAATGGGGTAGACACGTTCTTCTACACCTGTCAGCAAATCGGTAACACAGCGGCGACCCTGCTCATCAGAAAGTGTTGTGACGTATCCACGCGGCTTGTTGAGCATGATATAACGAAAGTTTTTCTTCTTGGGCAGATAAACATTTTCACCGTCCACAGAGAGCAGGTCGGTCGGGGCAGCTTTATCGCCCAGCTTGACGGGGTGACCATTGCACTTGACCTTGCCTGCGGCGATCAGAGCCTCTGCTTTGCGGCGGGAACAGTACCCGCTGTCAGACAGTAATTTTTGAATTCTGATTTTTTCCATGGGATTCTCCTGTATTTATTCGACGATTGTGACCTCGCCTGTTGCCTGCATTTTGTCCTGCTGTTTTTTATTGAGCAGCGCGGAAAGTTTATCAACCAGATCGGGCACCATGTTGATGACCGCATTCGGTGTGGAGGCATTGACAGAAAGCTGCATCAGTTTCACATCCGTGGGGGTGATGACGAGAAATGCGACCGGGGTAATGGTGACGCCTGCGCCGCCGCCGCCGCCAAACTGGTCTTTTGCGACCTTGGTGGGCAGATCGGAGCCGCCTGATGCGAAGCCGTAGGAAACCTTGGATACGGGAATGACGGTGGTACCGCCGTTGCAGGAGATGGGTTCGCCGATGATGGTGTTTGCATCGACCATGCCGCGGATCTCGTCCATTGTGATGCGCATGGTTTCCTGTACAGGATGCTGGCCGTTTCTTTCAGACATTGTAAATTCCTCCTTAATATGCGATGAAAGCTGTCACGCTGCGGATGTTTGTGCAGCAGATTGCTGTGCTTTTTCAAGGGCTTTTTGTGCTTTATCCTCTCGGCGGAAGCGCAGCCATGTGCGCACCAGAAAACGAATGCCGATACCGAGAACAACGGTAAGCAAAGTGATGGGGGTGGCGCGAAGTTCGCCGCTGACGGAAAAATCCGTTTTGGTACCGAAGAAATTCGAGCGGATGCTGAATTGATCGGGGCGGATATCGAAAACGGTCTGGAGCTGTCCGAGCAGCCAGAATGCACTGCTGCTGACGGCACCGTAGGTGATGGCGGTTTTTGCGGCGTCCTCGGTTGCAATGTTGACGAGGACACGCAATTTGATAAAGTGCAGGTGATGCGCGAGCAATCTGAGCGGCGGCGAAATGGACGCAAGACCGTCTTTTACAAGTGCGAGAATATCGGAAAGCCCTGACGGTTTGAGCCGCTGGAAAAACGATTTTTTCTTGGGCTTTTTTTCCTGTTCGGCGGCTTCTTCGGGAATATCCGCATTCTCTGAGCAATCAGGGTCAGGGTAATCCTCAGGGAGAATGTCCTCTGCGTCGGAAGTTTCTTCCGCCTGTTCAACTATTGGTTCTTGCGGTTCTTCCTCTGCATCCTCGGATTCTTCTGCAGGCGGTTCGATTTCCTCCTGCACGGGCTGCGATTCTGTTTCCTTCTGCGCGGAAATCTCGCTGACAGGCAGTTCTTCGAGTGGTTCAGGCGGTTTGGGCAGCCGCAGGATCCGGAAGAAACCGTAAGAAACGGAAACGCTCCACTGTTTCCCCTCCACAGAGAATGCAATTCGCAGCGGCATCAGCAAAACGACCATCAGGAGCGCAAGGATGCACCAGAAAATGATCCAGCCCATGTCGTTTCACCATCCCTTTCTGCGTAATATGAATATACATGATTAGTATACCACAGATTCACAGAAAATGCAAGTGTTGGCAGACGAAAACAGTAAAATATTCTTCTCTTTCGGCAAACAATGATGCCCCGAAGCGGTTGAGGGTCGCTTGGGGGCATCATATTGTTTTTTTCATTGCAAGTGAGTGAAAGGGAAATTTATCTCAGTTCGGCAAACTGGGATTTGTTAATATCATAAAACGATAAGGTTTTAATTTATGTATCAATTCTTACAATCTCTGCTAATGCTTTATTTCGATACACTAAATCATTTCTTACAGTAAATCCTTGACTTTCCCAAAAAGCATTCCCAGATTCATTTCTATCAAATACAACCAGTGCAACTTTATTTATACCTAATGCAGACAATTCATTCATCGCCTCATCAACGAGTTTTTTTGCTATTCCTTGTTTTCTACAATTGGGATGAACAGCGGTATGATAAATATATCCACGTCTCCCATCGTTTCCCACCATAATCACACCTACAATTGCAGAATCATTTTCTGCTACAAGACAGGTATCTGGATTTCTCAAAATAAACTTATCAATTCCATCACGAGAATCGTCAAGATTATTGAGTCCCATTCCAACACAAGACATCCATAAATCATACACTTTGTCATAATCATCTATTGTCATTTTTCTAATAAGCATAATATACCTCTTTTCCGACAAATTCATATTTGTAACTCAGTGAAATCCCGATGTATCTTCGTCATAATTATAGCATAAGGCTGATGCCATGTCAATCAAAACGCCATAGTACTTCCGAACATCAGAAATACTATGGCGTAAAATGAATCGGTGATTACTGTTCAGCCTGCTCAGTGGATTGTTCTTCCTCTGCGGGCTGTTCCTCTGCGGAGGTTTCAGTTTCCTTAGCGGCTTCCTCTGCCTTTTTGGCAGCTTCTTCCGCCTTGCGCATATCGACCGTCAGCGTACCCTGCATGATCTGCTCGAATTCATCCTCGTTGACTTTTTCGAATTCCAGCAGGAATGCGGCAAGTGCATCCAGCTGACTGCGGTTTTCCTGCAAAATTGCAAGCGACTGCTCATAGCCTTCCTCGACGATCTTGCGAACTTCCGCGTCGATTTTGGCAGCGACTTCTTCGGAATAATCGCGCACATGACCGTAGTCACGGCCGATGAATACTTCTTCGTTGTCAGAGCCGTACACGAGCGGACCGAGTTCATCGGAAAGACCCCAGCGGGTGACCATGTTGCGTGCGAGTTTGGTAGCGCGTTCCATATCGTTGGATGCGCCCGTGCAGATATCATCGAGGGCAGTCTGCTCTGCTGCGCGTCCGCCAAGCATCATGACGATGGTTTCGCGGAGCTGCGTGCGGGTCATGTGGTTGTCTTCGGTATCTTTGCGCGTCCATGTCATACCTGCTGCCATGCCGCGCGGAATCACGCTGACCTGCTGTACCTTATCCTGTGTTTCGAGGTGGTAAGCGGCAACTGCGTGACCTGCCTCGTGGAATGCCGTGATTTTCTTATCGCGGGCACTGGGCAGATGCGATTTCTTTTCAGGACCGGCAATGACCTTCATGGTTGCTTCCTCAATGTCCGCCTTTACGATTGCCTTGCGGTTTGCGCGTGCGGCAAGAATTGCGGCTTCGTTGAGCAGGTTTTCGAGGTCTGCACCGGTGAAGCCCTGCGTATCCTTTGCAATTTCGTGGAAATCGACATCAGGACCGATGGGCTTTTTGCCCTTGTGGACGTTGAGGATATCCTCTCTGCCCTTGACATCGGGATAGTTGACGGTGATCTGGCGGTCAAAACGACCCGGACGAAGCAGTGCAGGGTCAAGGATATCGCGGCGGTTGGTTGCCGCAATGACGATGACGCTTTCATTGCCTGTGAAGCCGTCCATTTCGACGAGCAACTGGTTGAGGGTCTGTTCACGTTCATCGTGACCGCCGCCAAGACCGGAACCTCTGTGACGACCGACCGCATCAATTTCGTCAATGAAAATGATGGAAGGTGCGTGTTTTTTTGCCTGTTCAAACAGATCGCGGACGCGGCTTGCACCGACACCGACGAACATTTCTACGAAATCGGAGCCGGAAATCGGGAAGAACGGCACGCCTGCCTCACCGGCGACTGCTCTTGCAAGGAGGGTTTTACCGGTACCGGGAGGACCCAACAGCAGAACGCCCTTGGGAATACGTGCGCCGATCTCGTCGTATTTCTTCGGATTTTTGAGGAAATCGACCAGTTCAGCCATTTCGGCTTTTTCCTCATCGGCACCCGCAACGTCTGCAAAGGTAGCCTTTTTGGCGTCTGCGCCTGCGGGCTTGACGTTTGCTCTGCCAAAGGAATTGATTTTGCCGTTTCCGCCTGACTGCCGCATCATGAAGATGAACAGTACCACACCCATACCGAGCAGGATCAGAGTCGGGACAACAGTCAAAATCCACGAATTATCCTTGATTTTGAAGTAATCCTGTTCCAGCGGTACTTCGTGGGTGGCATTATAGGCAGTACGGTATTCTTCGATGTCATTGACAAACAGCGTGACACTCGGAACCTCGTAGGTATATTCTTTTTTGTCACCCTCCAGATGATAGGTCAGCTCACCGGTACCGAGGTCGAGAGAATATTCCGTGACCTTTTGTTCATCGAACAGGGCTAAGATGTCAGAATACTTTGTGTCATCATTTCCGCCTGAGAGGGATTGCATCATAAAGAAAATGATGCCGATGAACAGCAGTGCAAACAGCAGGTAGGTGAACAGACCGTGGTTTTTTGACAAATGAGATCACTCCTTCTTTTGTTCTGCGGCGGGACGGATCGTCAGGCGCAGGTAATGTTTCGTATCCGCATCGGGTTTGACCCTTGCGGCAATGCCGACGCCCTCGCAGTAAATACAGCCGAGGTCATCGTAAAGAACATAAAGGCTGCGCCTTGCGGGTGGCGGGACGGCAGCCTGAATGCAATCTTTCAGGGAAGATGAGAAGTTCCTTGCGGGGAGTTGGATGCGGTCACTGCCGCGCACGATACAAAAGCGAGAACTTCCTTTTATTTTATCATAATCGAGCGTGGACTTTGTGAACGATTTGTGAATCTTACGTGATATCGCACCCGTATCAAGCAGTTCTGCCACGCAGATTTTATGCGGAAACAAGCGGTTTTCACCAATTTGCATCGGGAGAGGCGCATCGGTGAGCGGTTGGTATTCGCGATAAAGATAAAGAATCCCCTTGCAGCTCTGCGCGTAAACATCGCCTGTTATGGAGATTTTTCCGTCAGTGGCAAGCAGCGCGTCAATTTCGCAGAGCTTTTCATAGGCAGGGTCAATTTGCAGCGTATCCCGCAAAATCTGCATATATACGCGCATTCGGATCGGTCTGGGGTATGCGGAAAGTCCCGTAAGCCCGTCAAAATCCGTGGTACACTTTTGCAGCGCATCTGCGGTCATTTCGGAGAGCAGTGCTTCATCCTCGGAGAGCAGCGCAGCAGTGCGGCTCATATGTGCAATGCTTTGCGGGTTGTAGCCGTAAAGTAGCGGTAAAACCTCATGCCGCAGCAGATTGCGGCTGCCATCACAGAGCAGATTGGTGCTGTCCGTGACAAAATCCTGTCCGATTTCTTCGAGATATGCGAGTAAATCGGCTTTCGGGATTTGCAGCAGCGGTCGGATGATGCGTCCGCGTCTGGCGGGAATGCCGCATAGTCCGCGCAAACCGCTGCCACGTACCAGATGAAACAGCATAGTTTCAGCCTGGTCATCGGCGTGATGTGCGGTTGCAATCAGACCCGTCGGGGCGGCTTGCTCCAAGGCTTCGTAGCGGAGCTGTCTTGCGGCGGTTTCAAGCGAAAGATGCGCATCCTTTGCAAATTTCGGCGCATCTACTGCAATTTGCTGATATGAAATCCCGTGTCCGGCACAGAATTGCTGACAGAATGCTGCATCGCGGTCGGCTTCTTCTCCGCGGATGCCGTGATGCACATGAACTGCATGGAGCGTATATCCGCAGGAATTTTGCAGGGAATGCAGCAGGCAAAGCAGCGCAGTACTGTCCGCGCCGCCGGAAAACGCAACGGTGAGCGTTCCCTCAGAGGGAAGCAAGCCGTCCTGCAGGAGCATCTGCGATAATTGCTGAAACTGCGTCATTATTGCGGCGGTGCCTCTGCGCGTTCCGGTGAGGAGAATCTGGTATACTGTGCATCCCACACCATATTGACGGTTGCGGTCTCGCCGTGACGGTTTTTGGCGACTACGCATTCGGTAATATTCGGATTGACCGCTTTTTCGCGGTTATAGTAGAAATCGTTATAGAGGAACATGATGATGTCGGCATCCTGCTCGATGGAACCTGATTCACGCAGGTCGGAGAGCATCGGGTGCTTGTCGGGACGGCTTTCCACGCCACGGTTCAACTGCGAAAGCAGCAAAACAGGGATATTCAGTTCCTTTGCCATCAGCTTGAGGCTTCTGGTGATCTCGGAGATGACCAGCACGCGGTTATCGGATTTGAGCGGCGCGTCCATCAGTTGCAGGTAGTCGATGACGACCATGCCGAGGTTTTTGATGCGTCGCAACTGTGCCTTCATCTGCGAAACGGTGATGCCTGTTGCTTCGGAAAGATAAATATTCATGGCGGAAAGGACATCGGCACTGTTGGCGATTCTGCCCCATTCCTTGTTATCGAGGCGACCCGTGCGAAGCTTGTGGGAATCGACCAGCGCCTCGGTGGAAAGCATACGTGAAACGAGCTGTTCCATGCTCATTTCGAGGGAGTAAATGGCAACGGTACGCCCTGAGCGGCGGCTGACATTTGTTGCAAGGTTCAGTGCCAGCGAGGTTTTTCCCATACCAGGTCGGGCAGCGAGAATCACGAGGTCGGAGTTGTTCATGCCGCCTGTGATGGCATCCAGTTCGGGGAAACCTGTTTTCGCGCCGACAAATTTCTCGCGGTCGGGACCCGAAATGTCGCCCAAGTGCTTGTAGGTGTCTACCATGACATCCCGAATCGGCACCAGACCGCGCACATCGCGTCCCTGACGAATGTCGTAGATACGCTGTTCTGCGGAGTCCAGTAAAGTGGTTGCCGTTTCGGAGCCTTCGGAAATTTCGCGCAGCAAATCCTTTGCAACGACTGCAAGGCAGCGTGCACAGTATTTCTCTGCAATAATTTTGCAGTAGCTTTCGATGTTTTCGGCGGAGGGAACACTGTCCGCCAGTGCGGAGAGATAGCGTTTGCCCTCGGTGGCACTTTCGAAGATTCCCTGCCGCAGTGCCTCATTGAGAATCACTACGGGGTCCATCTGCTGTCCCTGACCGCCCGAATAGAGTGCGGTCATCAGCGAGAAAAGTTCCTTGTGCTGCGGGAGATGGAATGTATCGGGTTTGATGAGTTCGAGTGCCGTGCTAAGGGTCTCAGGCGCAATGAGAATCGAGCCGAGTACGCATTTTTCCGCTTCCAGACTTTGCGGCAGAGATTGCTCCGAAAAGCTGAAGCTGCTCTCTTGTGCCGCAGAGAATGTCTGCTCAGCCATTGGAGTCCAGCTCCACGCTGACGGTAAACTTTGCAACAACGCCGTTATAGAGCTTTGCTTCTGCTGCGTAGTCGCCGATGTTCTTCATTTCGAGGTTGGTGGAGAGCTTACGCTTTTCCACAGAGAAACCGAACTGTTTTTCAATTGCCTCTGCAACGTGACCGAGCGTGACTGCACCAAACAGTTTTCCGCCCTGACCGCCCTTTGCCCGTACAACGACCTTCTGATCTTTCAGCAGGTCAGCCTGTTTCTGAGCTTCTGCGCGGGCAACATCGACTTTATGCTGTTCGGAGTCCTTTTTGCCCTGCAATTCGGTGAGGTTTTTGGCAGTTGCCTCTACGGCAAGACCCTTACCGAGCAGAAAATTGCGGGCGTAACCGTCGGATACGTTTTTGATATCGCCTTTTTTGCCTGTGCCTTTAATATCCTGTAATAAAATGACTTTCATGTTTTGCATCCTTTCTGTGGGTATGGAAACGGCAGGATTATTCCTCATCGGAGGGAGCCGCTTCTTCAAAATCATCCAGAGCTTTTGTCAGCATATCATGCAGCTCGTGGAGGGAGCAATCCTTGACCTGCGCTGCCGCCATGGTACGGTGACCGCCGCCGCCAAGCTGTTCCATAATGACCTGCACGTTGATTCTTCCGAGTGAACGTGCGGAAATACAGTAGAGATTATCGCGTGGGAAAATGACAAATGAGGCATCCACGCCCTCAATGCCGAGCAGATCGTCGGCAGACTGCGCTGCAATGATCTGAATATCGGGCATGGATTCTCTTGCCATTGCGATGGCAAACCGACCGTGTTGTTCCGCATCGCTGACAAGGCGGGAACGTTGGCGGTATGCGCTGAGGGTGGCGGCGAACAGAGTTTTGACTACGACGGGATCTGCGCCGCGCTCACGGAGATATGCGGCAGATTCAAACGTGTGAACGCCTGTCTGCATCACGAAATTCTTGGTATCGAGCATGATGCCCGAAAGCAGAGCCTCTGCAAAGAACTTCGGCATTTCATCGCAGCATTCGAGGTACTGGAGCATTTCGGTGACCAGTTCCGATGCCGACGATGCGCTCGGGTCATGCAGTAAAATATCCGCATTTTCAATGAAATTGACCATTTTGCGATGATGGTCAATGACCATGACATGCTGTGCAGCCTGATAAGCCGCAGGAGCTTCCAGCAGATCCTTGTTATAGGTGTCCACGATGACCAGCAGGTCATTCGATTGGATTCTGGCGGCACTTTCTTCGGGCGCGACCAACAAATCGGGACGCTCCTTCATCAGGCGCTCTGCCAACGGATGTGCGAGGGTCGCTTTGGGATTCAAAATGATAAAGGCTTTTTTGCCGAGTTGTTCTGCGGCATAAGCCATGCCGATTGCCGAGCCGACCGCATCCAGATCGCTCAGGCGGTGACCCATAATATAGACATTTCCGGTTTCTTTGAGCAAATCGGTAAAGGCTTTTGCAGTGGAGCGGAAACGGGTCTTGGATTTGCGTTCCACGCTCTGTGTTGCGCCGCCGTAGAAATTATAGCCTGATTTGGTTTTGACGGCAGCCTGGTCGCCGCCTCTGCCATGTGACATATCGAGGGATTGCTCTGCGAAAGAGCGGTTTTCGATCAATGATTCACCGCCGCGTCCGACACCGATCGAAATTGTCAGAGGCGTTTTCCCGCCCACCTCGATTTTACGGATATCATCGAGAATGCGGAATTTTTCGCGTTCCATAATCAGGCAGTGCTGGGCTTCGGTCAGAAGCAGAAAACGGTCTTCACCCAGACGATAGAGCAGGCTTCCTGTGTTCCCGACAAAATTATCCAGACTTTGTTCGATTTGTGCAAGGACTGCTGCACGTTCACTCTGCTTGATGCTGCCGAGGACATCCTCGTAGTTATCAATGACCAGCAACAGTATGCACAAGCGGCTGTCCTGATAGCGGGCACGCAGTTCGGTGTAACGCGTGGTATCCTGAAAACTCAGCATATACGTGACACCGGTTGCGTGTTCCATCTTTTTTTCCTCTACGCGGTAGGTGCGGGATGCAAGTGTGACATCGCCGTGTGTTTTTTTGGTCAGTTGCTTGTGCAGATGCGGCATCACCTCGGGCATAGGCAGACCAAAGAAATCATCGCCGCGTGCGAAGGTGGTTTCAAAGCTGCTGTTATACCAAATGAATTCGCGGTTTTCGTTCAGGATCGCGATCGGGATCGGAAGATGCTCAGGCAGGCTGTGTCCCGAATCGGAAAGCAGCTTGTTGGTATCCGCAATGTAACGGAGCGTATTCTTCCGAATGATGACGATTTCTGTGATCAGCCAGATGATACCTGCCAGAAGCAGAACCGCGGTAATGCGGACAAGGGTATCGAGCTGTCTGGGAGTTATGGCAAGCATCAGCGCGGACAGTGCGGATAGGATGATCATCACCAGTGCGGCAGTCACACGCCACGGTATCTTTCTTCGCATAGACGGATTCACTTCCTTTCCTTGGAACAGGAATGCAGATTATCTCAGATTTCCAAAATAATCGGGAGGATCATCGGGGAGCGTTTGGTCACGGAGAAGATATAATCGGAAAGGGTATCGCGCATTTTGCCCTTGAGGGTATTCCAGTCGCGGAGTTCTGCCTCGGAGCAGCCAGCCAGTGCCTCATCGACGCGGACACGGGCTTCCTCCATCATATTTTCCGCTTCGCGGACGTAGACAAAACCTCTGGAGATCAGTTCGGGACCGGATACAATGGCATTGGTTGCCTTATCGATGCCGACGACAATGATGATCAGACCATCTTCTGCGAGATGTTTTCTGTCACGCAGGACGATGGAACCGACATCACCGACGCCCAGACCATCCACGAGGACTCTGCCTGCGGGTGCCTGCGATACGACATTCATTTCCACGCCATTGGTTTCGATGACATTGCCCAGTTCCGGGATAATGACGTTTTTGGGGTCCATGCCCATGCTGAGGGCAAGCTGTGCGTGCTTTTTGAGGTGCTTGTATTCGCCGTGTACGGGCAGGAAGAAACGCGGCTTGGTCAGGGCGAGCATGAGCTTCAGCTCCTCCTGGCAGGCGTGACCCGAAACGTGTACCTCATACATTCTTTCGTATACAACAGATGCGCCGGATTTCATCAGTTCGTTGACTACGCGGGTCACGTACTTTTCGTTGCCCGGAATCGGTGTTGCGGAAATGATGATGAAATCATGCGGGGTGATGTTGACCTTTTTGTGGTCACCCATTGCCATACGTGTAAGTGCGGACATGGGTTCGCCCTGGCTGCCCGTAGTAATCAGAACGATCTGTTCATCGGAGTAGCGGTTCATCAGTTCAATGTCGATGAGCGTGCCTTCCTTGACTTTCAGATAGCCGAATTCCACGGCAATGGAGATGACATTGACCATGGAACGACCGAAAATCGCAACCTTTCTGCCGTAGTATTCTGCCCAGTCGATAATCTGCTGGACACGGTGAATATTGGAGGAGAAGGTCGCAATAATGATGCGGCGGTTACCTGCCGTCTGGAACAGCTTTTCGAAAGAATCGCCGACTTTTCGTTCAGACGGCGTAAAGCCTTCGCGCTCTGCGTTGGTGGAATCCGCCATCAGTGCGAGGACGCCGCGGGAACCGAGTTCGCCGAAGCGTGCCAGATCAATGATGCCGCCGTTGATCGGAGAATAGTCCACCTTGAAGTCGCCCGTATGGACGAGGACGCCCGCAGGGGTATGAATTGCCAGACCACAGGCATCCGGAATGGAGTGGTTGACATGGATGAATTCGACAGCCATACATCCCATGCGCACGGTACGGCGCGGCTGCACCACGTTGAGTTGAACCTTGCCTGTCAGCTGATGCTCTTTCAGCTTGGATTCCACGAGTGCAAGGGTCAGGCGGGTACCGTAAACGGGTGTGTTGACTTTTTTCAGCAGATATGCAAGTGCGCCGATGTGGTCCTCGTGACCGTGGGTCAGCACCACGCCGCGCAGACGCTCTGCGTTGCGTTCAATGTACGTAAAATCGGGGATAACAAGGTCTACGCCGAGCATATCGGCATCAGGAAATGCAAGACCGCAGTCGATGATGAACATATCGTTTGCACATTCGATGACGGTCATATTTTTGCCGATTTCCCCAAGACCGCCGAGCGGAATGATACGCACAGGCTTTTTGGCGCGGGGCTGATGCGGCTCCTTGACGGCGGGGGCTTCTGTGGTGAATCTCTTTGCTACGATGGAAGTTGTTTCGGATTTTCGTTCCTTCTGCGGTTGTTCAATGGCAGCAGACCGTTCCTTTTTCTCGGATTTCATCGACTTTTTTTCCAGCTTCTCGAGTTTTTCGGAAACGAATTCTGCGGGGAGGATTTTTCTGCCGATGGATGCAAGCGGGACACCGCTTCCGCGGCGTTTTCCGTGGAAACCGCCTTGTTTGGGAGTTCTATTCAAAAGTGTACCTCTCTTTCCGGCAGCGCATTACGTTGTGCGCTGCCTGTCTTTGGACATAACTATACAAATATCAGTATATTACAAAATGAAAAAAATGTCAAGCGTTAAGGGGAATTTCAGTATTTTGCCATGCGGTGCATGAAGAATGAAGTGTATTCATACCGGATTTCAAGGTACGGAAAAGCATCAATGCCCCAGAAATGCGCTGATATCGCCTGCAATTTCGGCGGCAGCTTCCATAGTGGCGGCTTCTGTCAGCAGCGTGACCGTGCGTCCTGATTTTGACGGTCTGACCAGTGCAGAGCCGTTTTTCGCTTCTGCCCGCAGTCCTTCTGTCGTCTGTGAGGCATTCCATGCGGTCTGCCAACGCTCCAGCGGATGCTGTTCCTCATTGCCTAGGCGGACAATGCGCCGCACAGTATGGCAGGCCGGCAGCGAGGAAAGCCATGTTTTCAGCGAAACGCCGCCCTCTGCGTATGTCCGCAGAAATTCTGCACAGAGCAGTGTACCATCCAGTGTGAAGCCCTGTTTGGATGCAAGTTCTCTTGCTGCAATGTCGGAGCCGTCTGAGCAGGAAGCGTATCGTAAAACCGTGCTGCCGCATTGGTCTGCGAGGGATTCTGCGGCACGGGGCATCCAGTAGGGCAGCGCAACTGCTTTGCCTGCTTCCAGATACCGCTGACAAATCATCAGAATCAACTTTTCGTGGAAAATCCAGCCACATTCCTCTGTATATACCGCCAACCGCCGTCCATCGGAGGAAATCTGCAAGGTCATCATCGGACCATGCCCCCCGCGCAGCAAGCCGTTCATCAGACGGTAAAGCGGCATCGAACCCGTACTGATTTCGGTCAGCAATGGCAACGGCTGCGGCAGACGCTCTTTGATTTTTGCGGGAAACAGTGTACCAAGTCCGCGACCGTCCGCAATTTTACCACAAAGCGCAGGCGGATTCGATGCGGGCGTTTTCTGCTGCATGATTTTCTCCTGCTGTGCGGCGGTCAGCGGAAGCAAACCTTTTGCAAAGATATGCAGCCGTTGCTCCGCGATATGCACCAGAAGCGGGAAATCGCCTGCAAGCGACGCGGCAGAAAGCTCGGGTAATGTGACATCGGGAACAAGCGTGCAGCTTCCGCCCGCAGATGCCGCTGCGCCTGCCAGAATATTTGCGGCAGCGGCGGGAAACGGATCTTCCGCCTCGTATCCGATGAGAAACGTATTTGCGGTATTGGCGAGTGCCCTTCCCAGACGAAGCAGGTTTTCGGGGGTACGCGCTCCGCAGCACAAACCATCCTCCTCGGGAATCAATGGCTGATGAAACTGAAACATGGGAAAATCATCCTTTCTTTTTTCAAAGGATGCCCGATTTCAGCGAAAATATGCGGGAGAAAATAAAACAGCGTATCCGATTGGGGATACGCTGCATTTTTTATTCTGTGAAGAATCTCTGGTTTGCTTCAAAGACCGCGAGCGGCTTGAGTTCCTGATAGCCTGTGACCTCTGCGGGGAGGTTCAGGTTCGGGGCATCTATCATGGCGGTCATCGGTTCCGGACAGAAATATCCGTTGAAGCCCTTATCGTTCCAGATGATCCAGAACTTGTATTCGGGGCTGACCTGATAGCAGATTTTCTTATTCTTTGCAACATCCTCGGCAATTGCGCCGTAGAATTCCTGTCCATCCAGCTTGCCGCATTCTGCCTGATACATATCGTTGCTGATATTCTGGAGAACAGGACATTTGGTGCCGTTCTTGTATTCGAGGTCGGAAAGCTTCGGTTCCAGCAGACGCTCGGTCGGCAGGCAGCGGTCGTTCAACTCGCAGCGTTTGCCGATCGGTACGATCAAGCGGATATCCTCCTGATTGCCGCCGTCGATGAACGGGGACTGAATGGTGGTATGGGTTGCAACCGAAATCGGCAGCATTTTCTTTTCGGAAAGGTTCGTGATGGAAATTTTGTGTTCCAGACCGCATTCGCTCAGGGTGAAGGTCAGTTCTGCGAGGAATGGAATCGGGAGATACTCAAAGAAGGGGTCGTTCTCATCGTAGCGGTACTGTGTCACGAGGGTGGCGCAGTTTTCGTCTGCGTGGTGGGAAACAACGGTATATGTACGCTTATGCAGGAACCCGTGGATATGGTTGTTGTAGGGGGCTTTCTCATTGATCGGAAGTTGATAGACCGCATCCGAAGTTTTCAGCACACCGTCTGCGAAACGGTTGGGCAGATAGAGTGTCGGAAGACCCCAGACTTCTGCGGACTGCATGATATCCTCCGCAGTATTTTCCGCGCGGAAGCGGAATACGTCAATGTTGTTATTCACATCGCGCAGACGGATGACGTTGGAGCCGATTTCGTAAGCGATATAGGCTTCATAGCCACCTGCGCAAAGTTTGATACATGGAGTACCGCACAACATGACTTGCTGGGTATTGTTCATGGAAAGACCTCCTTTGGGTGCTGCATAAGGTGTGACGCAGATTCATAGAAATTCTGATACATATTGTAGTATATCATACTTTGCTGTAAAACGCAAGGGGCGGCGGAATTTTTGGCATTCTGTACGAATATTGTTTTTGTTTTTGGTGATATCGCAAATTTGTATGTCAAAACGGTTACGAAAACGGTCTGCGTACAGACAACTTGTCCATACGCAGACCGCTTTACAAAGAGGGGGGATCGGTGTGCCTGTGTGCTTATGCCTGCACACCCGCGACACTTTCCTTGCGGAACAGGAACGAAATACACCAGACTGCGGAAACCGCAACCAGAATGTAGATCACTCTGCTGATGAGCGATGCCGCGCCGCCAAACAGCCATGCGACAAGATCAAGCTCAAACAGTCCGACCAGTCCCCAGTTGATGCCGCCGATAACCAGCAGGATCAACGCAATTTTATCCCACATGAACGATAACCTCACTTCATGGTAACTCACGGCGGACAAATTCCGATTGCCGCGCCGTAATCATAGCATGGCTGATTTGAATGCAATTATACATACGGCAAAAAATTCCGTTTTCCGCAATATTTCGCTTGTTTTTTCTAAGATATTAAAAGAATCTTAAAGAGTTGGGTGCTTGAATCTTAATTTCAAATTGGGTATAATGTTGCTTGTACCCAAAACCAATACCCAAAATACAAACAAAAAACATTTTATGAGGAGAGGCAGTCTATGCTGGAAACCAAAGAACTGGTTAAGGTCTATAAGCCGAAAAAAGGCGTTGCCGTTACGGCGATTGACCACGTTTCCCTGCGATTCCCTGAAAAAGGTATGGTATTCCTGCTTGGTAAGTCGGGCAGTGGTAAATCCACCATGCTGAACCTGCTTGGCGGTCTGGACAAATACGATGACGGTGAGATCATCATTAAGGGCATTTCGTCCAAGGATTTCAATCAGCAGCGTTTTGACAGCTACCGCAATACCTATGTCGGTTTTATCTTCCAGGAATACAATGTTCTGGAGGAATTCACGGTCGGTGCAAACGTGGCACTGGCACTGGAACTGCAAAGTAAAACCGCAACCGATGAGGAGATCAACCGCATTCTGCATGATGTGGATCTGGACGGTTTTGGCGACCGTAAGCCGAATGAACTTTCCGGCGGACAGAAGCAGCGTGTTGCGATTGCAAGAGCACTCGTCAAGAATCCGGAGATCATCATGGCGGATGAGCCGACCGGCGCATTGGATTCCGCAACCGGTCGTCAGGTGCTGGATACCCTGAAAAAACTCTCGGCGGAAAAACTGGTCATTGTGGTATCGCATGACCGCGAGTACGCAGAGCAGTACGCTGACCGTATCATTGAGCTGGCAGACGGCAAGGTCATCCGCGATGTGGAGTGGATCCCCGAGGAAAACACCGCAGCCGAGCAGGAAAAGAAGCTGATCTACCGCGCCACGACCATTGAGATCCCCGCAGGCTACCATCTGACAGAGGAAGACCGCCTGCAAATCAACGAATATCTCGACAAGCTGAAATCAGGTGCGACCGTTGCGCTGCCCGATGAGATGCGCGGTTTCCGTCCGACCGATGAAACCCGTATCCCGCGGCAGGATGGCTCCAAGTTCAATCTGATCCGTTCCAAACTGCCGCTGAAAAGCGCATTCAAGATCGGATGCAGCAGCCTGAAGCATAAGCGGTTCCGTCTGGTCATGACGATTTTGCTTTCTGTTGCGGCGTTTTCCATGTTTGCAGTCGTTGATACCTTTGGCTCGTATAATCACATCCGCGCCTGCACCGATTCGCTGATCGACAGCAATCTGGATTACGTTTCCGTTTCCAAATCCCATAAATTCAATGCAGGCACACTGGATGAATACTGGGCATCTTACGGCTACAAGCTGACTGCAGCAGATCTGGAAGATGTCCAAAAGGAAACAGGCATTCCGATGCTCGGTATGTATACGCCTTTCGACAGTGCCCTTGATTTTGATAAACAGTATGATGCTTCGGTATTCGATACAAAAACGCAATTTTCCACGAAAATGGATTGGTTTAGCGGCTATGTCGAAATCACGGAGGAAACCCTGAAAAATATGGGCTATTCCCTGACGGCAGGTACGCTTCCCGATGGCAATAAGGATGAAATTGCAATCAGTATGGCTGCCTATGAAACCTTCCGCAAGGGAGGCTATACGCCGCTGAAAATAGATGCGGACGGCACCATTCAGTATGCCGACAGCAAAACGGAAACCATTTCAAGCCCTGACGGCTCCAAACGTGAGGAGCGCAAGATCAATTACACCAAAATCAACTCCCCGCAGGATTTGATCGGTAAAACGCTGATGCTGGATAATATCAATTATACGGTGACAGGCGTTGTGGATACCAAACTGGACCTTTCCCGCTATGAACTTCTGGATAAGGAAGAAGTTGGCAATAATACCAATATTATCCTCCAATATATCTTGTATTCCGAACTGCAAACCGCACTGGGTGACAGTATGACGGGCTGTGTGATGGTCGGCAAGGGCAAAGTGGAAAAGATGATTGCGAATGCTCCGAAGGTGTTCCAGCTTAATGATGGCAACCTGAGATTGTACTCCTATGACCAGCAGACAGATGCCAACTATAACTTGTGGGCGGATACCATTACTTCCCTTTCCAGAATCCCTGCATCGGACATCATCTGGATCAACGGCAAAAAGGATTCTCTTGCTGAAAATGAGTTCATCATTTCGCTCAGCAGTTTGCAGAAATGGGATCCTGATAGTGGTCAGACTGAATTCATGCCCGAGGATGGTAAGATTACCATGACTTACGCAAAGAGCGTTGCCGATGAGCTGGAAAAATCTGAATTGAGCGGTCATTTCTACAAATTCGGAGATGATGCTGACAAGAACTTGGGCACAGTCAAAATTGTGGGTGTCGTTGCAGCGGACAGCCCGTATGAAGGTTCGGTCGTTTGTGCAGACAGCATTTTCGATCTTGCGATTGACAACCCTGACGGACTGTATCAGGATGCCATTGGCGCAATGCCGGAAGGTCGCGCGGATGTTGAAAAATTCGTCAAGTACTGCTATCGTGACGGCAAAGACATTGTTGAACGCTATTCCCTGAACAACGCTGTCACCTATGAACTGGACAATGTCAATGAGATTCTGAATGTACTTTCCAAGGTATTCTTCTGGATCGGCGTTGGTTTTGCAGTCTTTGCATCCCTGCTGATGGCGAACTTCATCAGCACTTCCATCAACTACAAGCGGCAGGAGATCGGTATTCTGCGTGCAATCGGTTCGCGTTCCAATGACGTATTCCGCATTTTCTTCTCCGAAAGCTTTGTCATTGCAATGATCGAGTTTGTACTCTCTGCAATTTTGTGCGGCGTGGGCATCACAATATTCAATGCGCTGCTGCGTAAAAACTGCGGTATCCTTGTGACAGTACTGCATTTCGGTATCCGACAGGTCATTTTGCTGTTCGTGATCTCGATTGCGGTTGCATGGATCGCAAGCTTCCTGCCTGTCAGACGCATCGCTGCCAAGAAACCGATTGATGCGATTCGCGGCAGATAATCTCAAAAACTGCGTACTTTCTGTGTTCCTCACAGATTGAATTGACACACCCTAAAAGCGAAATGTCCTCCGTTTCCGTCCAAGGAAAGCGGAGGATGTTTCGTTTTTCGGCATATAGAGCGCATTTTTTGTGCGGGAATGCTGTTTTCCATTGCTTTTTCCGCCGCACTGTGATATAATGAAAAAGACCAACAGACCATATGATGAGAGGAGCGTATTTCATGGCATATCCTGATTATGTAAAAGCTCAGAAATTGGGTGAAAAGCAGTACCGTCAGGCGATTTCTAAGGGTGCGTATCCGTATCTTCCTGTGCTGGAGGAGATCCTTCGAAGCGGGCACGAGGAAAGCCGTGTGCAGATCGGACGTGTGGAAATTCCGATCTCTCTGATCGCGGGTACTGCCTCGGTTGGCAGAACCACCGCATTTGCGTCAAATTTCATGCCGCTTCTCGGCTTTGAGACCGAGTTTGGTGCCAAGTGGTCTGCGCTGTGCGACAGCGTGCGGGAGGAGGGCGTCAATGACCCGATCACCGTGCTGGAATATATGCAGCGATTTTACGTGATCGAGGGTAATAAGCGCGTCAGTGTGTCCAAATATTTCGGGGCAGTCAGTATTGATGCCGTCGTCACGCGCGTGCTGCCCAAGCTGACCGACAGTACCGAACATCAGCTTTACGCAGAATTCATTGAATTTTACCGCACGGCAGGGCTTTATGAGATCGAAATGTCAGTGGTGGGCGGTTTCCCGCGACTCCTGGCTGCAATCCCCTCTTACGACCCGATCACGGGTAAACCCTGTGTGTGGTCGGATGATTTACGACATGATGTCAAATTCCTCTATGCGGTATTTGAGGCGTATTATCTTGCGAAAAACGGTTTGCGTCTGACCTTGGTTGCGGGCGATGCGTTCCTGCGGTTTCTGGAAATTTACGGCTACCCTGCTCTCAACAAACTTTCTTCCAATGAGATCAAACAGCGTATGGACAGGGTCTGGCAGGAATTTGAACTGCTTGCCGAGGATAACCCGACTTCGCATATTCTCTCACCGACGGATGCCTCCCGTAAGGCATCACTTTCGAGAATCCTGCCGCTTGGTGCGCTGACCAATCTGACGGGCACCAATGCACCGCTGAAAATTGCTTTTCTGTATCCGAAAGACCCGCAGTTTTCCAGTTGGGTCTATAATCACGAGCGCGGCAGAAGTCATGTGGACACAGTGTTCGGGGACGATGTGGAAACAAAGGCGTTCATCTCCTCCGAGGATGCCGCAGAGGTCATTATCGAGCAGGCAATTTCAGACGGCTTCCGCATGATTTTTACGACCTCACCCATCTACCATGCGGTGAGTATGCGAATGTCGGTGGCACATCCCGATATTATCATCATTAACTGCTCGATGAACAATTCCTATCGGCAGCTTCGTACCTATTATCTGCGCATTTACGAGGCGAAATTCCTGATGGGCATTATCGCGGGCACCATGACCGAATCCGACCGCATCGGATATATTGCAGATTATCCGATTCTCGGTACCTTTGCATCTGTGAACGCCTTTGCGCTGGGCGCACAACTGGTCAATCCGCGTGCAAAGGTTTATCTGGACTGGTCTGCTAAACAGAATCATGATCCGATCGCGGCATTTCGGAAAAAGGAAATCGACATCGTTTCCAACCGTGATATCAATGCACCGCTTTCCGGCGAAACAGACTACGGATTATACGGCATCTACGAGGATTACTCGTTCAGTCTGGCGGCACCCGTCTGGAACTGGGGCAGGCTCTATGAGGAACTGGTGCGCTCGGTACTGATCGGTGCATGGAAAAATGATGCCAACGAAAATGAAAATCAGGCACTGAATTATTATTGGGGATTTTCGTCGGGTGCGATTGATGTCACCTATCCTGTGGAGGCTTTGCCCTATGGTACGCAGCGTTTGGTGCGCACAATGCAGGATATGATGACCAAAGACCGCTTTCATCCGTTTACAGGTATGCTGCGTGCAAACGACAATACCTTCAAAGCAAAGCAGGATGTCGTGCTGACACCCGACGAAATTATACAGATGGACTGGCTCTGCGACAATGTTGTGGGTGAGATTCCCAAGGCGGAAGAACTCAGCGAGAGCTGTCGCAGCTTTGTAACACAGCATGGTCTGAAAGGAATTTAAGAATTGAAAAAGAAACATGATCCCGGAAAGAGGAAATCAGAAGCATGAAAATAATGGTGATGTCGGATGAAGAATCCAAATCCTTGTGGGACCACTATACGCCCGGAAAGTTGAGCGGCTACGATTTGATTCTCTCAAGCGGCGATCTGAAATCGGAGTATCTTTCGTTTGTGGAAACCTTTTCCAATGCCACGCTGCTCTATGTTCACGGCAACCACGATGAAAACTACGCGGAGAAGCCGCCTGAGGGCTGTTTCCCTGTGGAGGACGACATTTTTGTATATCAGGGCGTGCGGATTCTGGGACTGGGCGGTTCTATGCGCTATCGCAAAGGAACCTGTCAGTATACCGAAGCGGAAATGCAGAAGCGCATCCGCAAACTGAAACTGAAACTGTGGAAGTACGGCGGATTTGATATTTTACTGACCCATGCGCCGATTTTGGGCGTGCATGACGGCGATGATCTGTGCCATCAGGGCTTTGGGGCGTTTCGCGATCTGATTTTGCGCTATTCCCCGAAATATTTTATTCACGGGCATACGCATATGAACTACGGAATGAAAACGCCACGTCTGAGCCTGCTGAATGATACCATTATTATCAACGCATTTACGACCTATTCGTTTGAGTACGGCGACGAAAAACTGCTGGAAGAAGCTGCCAAAAATCCTGTGCAAATCGAACAAGCCGTTGTCAGATAATCTGCTGCGTGTTTGTGGAATCGCAAAAACTGCGTGCTTCCTCTTGACAAATTGCAGAGAAGGTGTTATAATCCAATCAGAAACCGATGATACGGAGATAAAGGTGACCATGCTGTTCCAGAGAGTCCGAGGTGCTGAGATTCGGGCATAACACAAGTCATCAAATGGCCCGTGGAGGGCGCAGTCGAGGGGTTCCTCGGGAAAACTGCGACGTGCAGACATACGTCAGTTGTCAGGAATATGAAACGTATTCCGCAAAGGGCATGGAGCGTATTTGTTCCATGAATCAAGGTGGCACCGCGAGCATCCGCTCGTCCTTGACAAATTGAAATTGTCGGGGACGGGCGTTTTTATTTACTGTTCTCCGACATCCGACCGACGGCGTCCCTTGCCGTCAAATCGAAAGGAGTGCATTGTTATGGCAAACCGCAACGAAATCCCCTACAAAATCTATCTGGAAGAAAACGAAATGCCGCAGGCATGGTATAATCTGCGCGCAGATATGCAGAAAAAACCTGCACCTCTGCTGAATCCGCAGACGCATCAGCCCGCAACGCTCGATGAGCTTTCGCAGGTATTTTGCCGCGAGCTTGCAGCGCAGGAATTGAATGACAAGGATGCCTATATCCCGATTCCGCAGGAAATCCGCGATTTTTACAGAATGTATCGTCCCGCACCGCTGGTCCGTGCATACTGTCTGGAGAAAAAACTCGGTACGCCCGCGCATATCTACTATAAATTCGAGGGCAACAACACCTCGGGAAGCCACAAGCTGAATTCTGCCATCGCACAGGCTTACTACGCGAAAAAGCAGGGCTTGAAAGGTGTCACGACCGAAACAGGCGCAGGTCAGTGGGGTACGGCACTTTCCATGGCTTGCTCCTATTTTGACCTCGACTGCAAGGTATTCATGGTCAAAGTCAGCTACGAGCAAAAGCCCTTCCGCCGCGAGGTCATGCGCACCTATGGCGCATCGGTGACTCCGTCACCTTCCGAAACGACCGCAGTCGGCAGAAAGATTCTTGCAGAGCATCCCGGTACGGGCGGCAGCCTTGGTTGTGCAGTATCGGAAGCAGTGGAGTGTGCAGGCAGCAATGAGGGCTATCGCTATGTGCTTGGTTCGGTACTGAATCAGGTCATGCTGCACCAGTCGGTCATTGGTCTGGAAACCAAAATCGCCCTTGATAAATACGGCGTCAAGCCCGATATTATCATCGGATGTGCAGGCGGCGGCTCGAATCTGGGCGGTCTGATCGCACCGTTTATGGGCGAGCAGGTACGCGGTGAGGCAAATTATCAGTTTATCGCCGTAGAGCCTGCATCCTGTCCGTCCCTGACCCGCGGAAAGTACGCCTATGACTACTGCGACACGGGCATGATTTGTCCGCTGGCAAAAATGTATACGCTGGGATGCGATTATATCCCTGCACCAAACCATGCAGGTGGTTTGCGCTATCACGGCATGAACAGCACGCTTTCCGAGCTGCACGAGCAAGGATTGCTGGAAGCGCGTTCGGTCAAGCAGACGGATGTTTTCGCTGCTGCCGTGGAATTTGCACGCATCGAGGGCATTTTGCCGGCACCTGAAAGCTCACACGCAATTCGTGTTGCAATTGACGAAGCGATGAAGTGTAAGGAAACGGGCGAGGCGAAGAACATCGTCTTTGGTCTGACGGGCACGGGCTATTTTGATATGTTCGCATACGAAAAGCACAACAACGGTACGCTGACCGACTATATCCCGACCGACGAAGAAATCGCGCAGGCACTTGCAAAACTTCCGAAGATGGATTAAGATTTTGATCACACAAAAATGGGGAACCCTGTCAAAGGGTTCCCCATATTTTTTACATCATGTGGTATCTGCGATACAAAGCAGGTACCACTTTATTTTTTCCGTAACAGCGCAGTCAGCAAGCCAATCACGACCAACAGCGCACCAATTACAATGCCGAGAAATGCGCCTTGATACTCGCGCTTGTGGAGTTCGGAAAGAAAATTCCTGACAGAGATCGGTTGTTTGATCGCAACGGTCGCCTGTGTGACGTCTGCGGGACGCGGCTGACACGGAATGCCGTTTTCTGCCGCATAGGCTTTGACTGCTGCGGCGTCTGCGTACAGGACAATATCACCTGATTTTTCCGCATTTGCACGGTATCCGATTGCCAACGCACCGATTTCCGTGACCGTATCAGGGAGATACAGTTCTTTCAGGGCGTCGCAGGCGGCAAATGCCTGCTGCCCGATTTGTGTAAGCGCGTTGCCAGCCTGCACATATGCAAGGGATGTACATTCGAAAAATGCCTTATCTCCGATGATTTTGACGCTGTTCGGCAGTTCTGCCATCTGAAGTGCGGTGCATCCGCTAAACGCATTGCGGCAAATTTCAGTGACACCGTCAGACAATGTGATTTTTGCGATGCTGCTGCAATTTTCAAACGCCGCTCCGCCGATGATGCGGATGCCGTCAGGGACGGAAACCTCCGTGTCACTGCCGCGATAGGCAATCAGTGTGCTGCCAAGCACGAGAAAATCCTCACTGTTACTTTGAAACCACTTGGTCGATTCGAATGCGCTGCGTGTAACATCGGTGAGCGTGCCGCGGACTTCAATTGTATCCAGTGCGTCACAGCCTTCAAAAGCGCTGTTTTGAATGCACGAAACTGAGGCAGGAATCATAACCGATGTCAGTTCCTTGTGTCCTGCAAAAGCACGCGCTAAAATGCAAGTGATTCCGTCAGGAATGACAGCATTTGCTGTGTTTCCGTGGTAGGCGCAAAGAATTTTTCCGCCAAGACACAGAAAATCGCCGTCTGCTTTGGTCAGAAACGGGGTGCTGTCAAAGGCAGAATCCCCGATTACTTCGATGCTGCTTGGAATTTCTGCGGATTCGAGCGCAGTACAACCCGCAAACGCTCTTGCTCCGATGCGCGTACAGCTATCGGGAATTTTGATTTGTTTGAGATAGCGGCAGCCTACAAAAGCACTGTCTGCGATTTCAGCTACCGTGTCGGGCAGGATAATTTCGCTTGCGTAGCAGTATTGAAACGCATTTTCGCCGATTTTCGTCACGGGTTTGCCGTCAATTTCCGCAGGGATGCTGACTGTTTCCTCCGAAAGCCACGCATAGCGGTCAATGGTGATGCCCTTTGCGTTTGCGGAATAGGTCAGGGAAGCAAGCGGGTCCGATGCGGTGGTGGTCGTGACGGTCGTTGTGGTTTCCGTTGCGGATACGGTTGTTGATTCCGTGCCTGTGGCGACGGGAGTGGTTTCATCTGCGGCGGCGTGCAGACCAAACAGCGGTGCGGTCAGCAGTATGCCACAAATTGCGAGGAACTGCGTGATTTTGATTTTCACTGCAAAGGATTCCTTTCCTATCATACAGAAAAAAGGGGAACTTTCATACGAAACTTCCCCTTTTTCGATTTGAATCAGAATGTCTGCGGAAGCGGCTGTACCTGGTGGTCAGCGGGATAGCTTTCCGTGCGGACGATGTCGATGTTGTTGTAGGTTGCCATACCTGTACCTGCGGGAATCAGCTTACCGATGATGACGTTTTCCTTCAGACCAAGCAGGCGGTCGCTCTTGCCGCGGATCGCAGCATCGGTGAGTGCCTTGGTGGTTTCCTGGAAGGAAGCGGCGGACATGAAGCTCTCCGAAGTGGAGGAAGCTTTGGTGATACCCTGAAGCACAGGTGCGTAGGTGACGAGTTCAAGGTCGGTTTCGCCTGCGTCAATGCGAGCCTGCAATTCTTCGTTGATGGTGTCGATCTCGCGGCGGTCAACGAGGGTTTCAGGCAGGAGATAGCTGCTGCCTGCCTCGACAACCTGAACCTTGCGGAGCATCTGGCGGACAATGACTTCGATGTGCTTGTCGTTGATACCTACACCCTGTTGACGGTAAGCTGCCTGAATTTCATCAATGATGTAGTTCTGGACAGCCTGGACGTCGAGAATGGAGAGCAGGTCAGGCGGATAAATGGAAC
Source organism: Oscillospiraceae bacterium (assembly GCA_045600205.1). Classification (GTDB taxonomy): domain Bacteria; phylum Bacillota; class Clostridia; order Oscillospirales; family Ruminococcaceae; genus Firm-04. The sequence continues at coordinate 53,524 of JAZRXM010000029.1, forward strand.
CGCCCGTGAGTTTTGCACCGCGTGCAACTTTATCGCCGTCTGCAACCTGCAGATAGTAGTTATACGGGATATTGTACGGTGCGGAATCAGTATCGGTTTCGGGATCGTGGATAATGACGACCTTGTTGCCGTTTTCCTCGTGGATATTGACAATACCGGCGGTACGTGCGAGGATTGCCGCGGACTTCGGGCGGCGGGATTCGAACAGTTCCTCAACACGCGGCAGACCTTGTGTGATATCTTCTGCGTTTGCGATACCGCCCGTGTGGAAGGTACGCATTGTCAGCTGAGTACCAGGCTCACCGATGGACTGTGCGGCGATGATACCGACAGCTTCACCGACAGAAACGAGGTTATTGTTTGCCAGGTTGATACCATAGCACTTTGCGCAGACGCCGTGCTTTGCCTTGCAGCGCAGGACGGAACGAATGGTAACGCGCTCGATGCCTGCTGCTACGATCTTTTCAGCATCTGCTTTGGTCATAGCGCGGGTCTTGGGGATGAACAGTTCGTTCTTCTCGTCGCGGAGATCCTCTACGAGGTAACGACCGATCAGACGCTCTTCCAGCGGCTCGATTTCCTGCGTGGACTTACCCTTCTTGCTGACGATGCGGTAAACATCGATACCTTCCGTTGCGCCGCAGTCGATCTCACGGATGATGACATCCTGTGAAACATCGACCAGACGACGGGTCAGGTAACCGGAGTCAGCGGTACGAAGTGCGGTATCAGCCAAACCTTTACGCGCACCACGAGAGGAAATGAAGTATTCGGAAATGTTCAGACCTTCACGGTAGTTTGCACGAACAGGGATTTCGATGGTGGTACCGGAGGTGTTTGCAATCAGACCACGCATACCTGCGAGCTGACGAATCTGGTTGATAGAACCACGGGCACCGGAATCGGACATCATGTTGATGGGGTTGAACGGGTCGAGGTTTGCTTTCAGGGCATCGGTGACCTGGTTGGTCGCATCGTTCCAGATTTCGATGACCTTCTGGGATTTGACCTGACCGGAGATATAACCGAACTTGTACTGCATATCGAGTTCTTCGACCTGTGCGTCAGCTTTTGCGAGGATATCCTTCTTCTGCGGAGGAATCTCAGCGTCGATGACGGCAACGGTGATACCCGAAATGGTGGAGTATTTGTAACCCAGAGCCTTGATCTTATCCAGCACTTCAGATGTGGTGGTGGTGCCGTGGGTACGGATGCAGCGCTCGATGATGTTGGAGAGAACACCCTTCTTGACGAGCTGTGTGATTTCCAGATCGAACTGATGCTCGCTCTTGGTACGGTCAACAAAGCCCAGATCCTGCGGGATGATCTCATTGAAGATCAGACGACCAACGGTGCAGTCGATGATCTTGGAGATCTTGCGGTCGCCCTGCTCCTTGGTGATGCGGACTTTGATCTTGGAGTGCAGGGTGATATAATGCTCGTGGTAAGCCATCATAGCTTCATCCACATCGCGGAATACCTTGCCTTCGCCGGGCTCGCCGTCCTTGACCATGGTCAGGTAGTAGGAGCCCAGGATCATATCCTGTGTCGGGACGGCAACCGGGTTACCATCGGAAGGCTTCAGCAGGTTATTGGCAGCCAGCATCAGGAAGCGAGCCTCGGTCTGTGCCTCTGCGGAAAGCGGGAGGTGAACAGCCATCTGGTCGCCGTCGAAGTCGGCATTGAATGCGGTACATACCAGCGGGTGCAGCTTGATTGCACGGCCCTCAACGAGGATCGGCTCGAATGCCTGAATGCCCAGACGGTGCAGCGTAGGTGCGCGGTTCAGCATAACAGGGTGATCTTTGATGACATTTTCGAGTGCATCCCAGACGTCATCGTTTGCACGATCGACCATCTTTCTTGCGCTCTTGATATTCTGGATTTTGCCTGTATCGACGAGGCGTTTGAGCACGAACGGTTTGAACAGTTCCAGAGCCATTTCCTTCGGCAGACCGCACTGATACATTTTCAGTTCAGGACCAACGACGATAACGGAACGGCCGGAGTAGTCAACACGCTTACCGAGCAGGTTCTGACGGAAACGTCCCTGCTTACCTTTCAGCATATCGGAAAGGGATTTCAGCGCACGGTTATTCGGACCTGTAACGGGTCTGCCGTGTCTGCCGTTGTCGATGAGGGCATCGACAGCTTCCTGCAGCATACGCTTCTCGTTGCGGACGATGATATCGGGGGCATCGAGCTGGAGCATTCTGCGCAGACGGTTGTTACGGTTGATGACACGACGATAGAGGTCGTTCAGGTCGGAGGTTGCATATCTGCCGCCGTCCAGCATGACCATCGGGCGGATGTCAGGCGGAATGACGGGGATGACGGTCATGACCATCCACTCGGGGCGGTTGCCCGAAAGACGGAATGCCTCAATAATTTCCAGACGTTTCAGCAGCTTGACGCGCTTCTGCGATTTCTGGGTTGCCAGCTGACGGCTGACGTTTTTGGTGTTCAGCTCCGCGAGCTCCTCTTTGAGCTGCATGGAAACCATATCGAGGTTGTTGACCCATTCATCGGTGACCTCGGTGCAGAAGGAGCAGTCTTTGCAGTGGTGCTCCAGTTCGCAGTGACGGCAGGCTTCGCGCTGTTCCTCGCTGAGGGTCAGTTTGCCCTCGCGCTCGAGGTGATCGCGGAAACTGTCATAGCGGTCAGGGCTGTATTCCTGCAAGAGATCGAGGATTGCCTCAGCGCCCATTTTTGCGGTAAAGGATTCTGCGCCGTATTTTTCAATGGCATCGTAGTATTCCTTTTCCGTCAGGAGCTGCTGCTTGAGCAGACCTGTTTCGTACTGACCGAAGTGGACAGGATCGGGCTTACCGGGGTCAGTTACGATATATTTTGTAAAATAGAGGACTTCTTCGAGTCTTTTCTGGGAGATTTCGAGGACCTGTCCGATTCTGGACGGGGTACCCTTGAAGTACCAGATGTGGGAAACGGGGGCTGCCAGTTCGATGTGACCCATACGTTCACGGCGAACCTTTGCGCGGGTTACTTCAACGCCGCAGCGGTCGCAGACCTTGCCCTTGAAGCGAATCTTCTTGAATTTGCCGCAGTAGCATTCCCAGTCCTTGGTCGGTCCGAATATGCGTTCGCAGAACAAGCCGCCCTTTTCGGGCTTTTGGGTACGGTAGTTAATGGTCTCCGGACGTTCTACGACACCGTAGCTCCAGCTACGGATCTGTTCAGGGGATGCCAAACCGATTTTAATGGAATCAAAGGTCGTAAATTCCAAAGCGTTCCCTCCTAATCGTCTATGTGGCGTGATTTTTCGCTTGAAAAATCACGGTAATGTTCCATAGTGCCGCCGATGCCGAATGCGTTACGCGGCATCGGCGGATGATTGCATTCAAACGAAAGTATCTGCTGATTATTCGTCGCCCATGCCGAAGTCTTCGGAAAGGTCGTCATCGGACATATCGCTTGCGAACTCGTCCTCATCTTCCTCATCGCCTTCGGAATCAGCGGGCATATTATCCAGCATATCGCCGGTATCCAGATCGTAAGCGCCGGTTGCGTAACCTGCATCGCCCATCTCGTCATCGGCGTAGCGGCTGGTATCGGCGGTATTTTCGTCGTCAAAGTTGCTGCCCTGCGGGATGACATCGTCATCATCGAAGCTCTGCTTGAGGTCGATTTCCTCCTCGTTTTCATCGAGGACACGAACATCCAGACCAAGGGACTGGAGTTCCTTGATCAGAACCTTGAAGGACTCGGGGATACCCGGCTTCGGTACGTTCTGACCCTTGACGATTGCTTCGTAGGTGTTGACACGACCTGTGGTATCGTCGGATTTGACGGTGAGGATTTCCTGAAGGGTATAGGCTGCGCCGTAAGCCTCCAGAGCCCAAACTTCCATTTCTCCGAAACGCTGACCGCCGAACTGTGCCTTACCGCCAAGAGGCTGCTGGGTAACCAGCGAGTAAGGACCGACAGAACGTGCGTGGATCTTATCGTCAACGAGGTGGTGGAGTTTGAGGTAGTACATATAGCCGACGGTGACGCGGTTATCGAACTTTTCGCCCGTTCTGCCGTCGTATACAGTGAATTTACAGTCGTTTGCATAGGTGAGGGACTCGGTGTCGATGACTTTCTGCATAGGCTTCAGGAGGAAGTCCTGCTCGGTCTTTTCGGCATTTGCGAGGTCGTTCTTCTCCTGTGCCATTGCGTAGCACTTACGGATATCGTCCTCGTGTGCGCCGTCAAAGACAGGGGTCATGATGTGCCAGCCGAGTGCTTTGGCTGCCATACCGAGGTGAACTTCCAGCACCTGACCGATGTTCATACGGGAAGGTACGCCCAACGGGTTCAGGCAGATATCCAGAGGAGTACCATCCTCGAGGAACGGCATATCCTCCTCAGGGAGAATGCGGGAAACGACACCCTTGTTACCGTGACGACCCGCCATTTTGTCGCCGACAGAGATCTTACGTTTCTGTGCGATATAGCAGCGGACCATGGTATTGACGCCCGGACCAAGCTCATCGCAGTTGGTGCGGTCGAAGATCTTGACATCCACGATGATACCTGCTTCGCCGTGCGGTACTTTCAGGGAGTTGTCGCGGACTTCGCGGGCTTTCTCGCCGAAGATTGCACGGAGCAGTCTTTCTTCTGCGGTCAGTTCGGTTTCGCCCTTCGGGGTGACCTTACCGACCAGAATATCGCCTGCGTGAACCTCTGCACCGATGCGGATGATACCGCGCTCGTCCAGATCTTTGAGGGCATCCTCGCCGACGTTGGGGATATCACGGGTGATTTCTTCGGGTCCGAGTTTGGTTTCACGGCACTCAATCTCGTATTCCTCGATGTGGACGGAGGTAAAGACATCCTCACGCACCAGACGCTCGTTCAGCAGAACAGCGTCCTCGTAGTTGTAGCCTTCCCATGTCATGAAGCCGATGAGGGCATTCTTACCAAGGGAAATTTCGCCGTCGCAGGTAGCAGGACCGTCAGCGATGACCTGTCCTTCTTCCACGTATTCGCCAACCGTAACGATCGGCTTCTGGTTGACACAGGTGCCCTGGTTGCTGCGCTTGAATTTGATGAGCTGATAACGGTGGATCTCGTCCTCGCGCTCGCCGTACTTGATGACGACTTCGTCAGCGGATACTGCAACAACGGTACCTGCTTCCTTGGCAAGGACGCAGACGCCCGAGTCAACAGCTGCCTTGTACTCCATACCGGTGCCGACGAACGGACGCTCGGTCTTGAGCAGCGGAACTGCCTGACGCTGCATGTTCGAACCCATGAGGGCACGGTTTGCGTCATCGTTTTCGAGGAACGGAATCATTGCGGTTGCGACGGAAACAACCATCTTCGGGGATACATCCATGAAGTCGATGAGTTCGCGGTCGCATTCGAGGATCTGGTCGCGGTGACGTGCGGTAACACGCTTTCTTGCGAACTTGCCGTCCTCGGTGAGGGGTTCGTTTGCCTGTGCAACGTAGTAGTTATCCTCTACGTCCGCAGTCATATACAGTACTTCATCGGTGACAACGCCCGTTTCCTTGTTGACCTTGCGGTACGGAGCCTCAATGAAGCCGTAGGTATTGATTCTTGCGAAGGATGCAAGATAAGAGATCAGACCGATGTTCGGACCTTCAGGGGTCTCGATCGGGCACATTCTGCCGTAGTGAGAGTAGTGAACGTCACGGACTTCGAATCCGGCACGGTCACGGGACAAACCGCCGGGGCCCAGTGCGGAAAGACGACGCTTATGTGTCAGTTCGGCAAGCGGGTTGTTCTGGTCCATGAACTGTGACAGCGGAGAGGAACCGAAGAATTCCTTGATCGCTGCGGTGATCGGACGGATGTTGACCAGTGCCTGCGGGGTGACAGAGTCGATATCGGAAGCCTGTACGCTCATGCGCTCACGGATCACACGCTCCATACGGGCAAAGCCGATACGGAACTGGTTCTGGAGCAGCTCACCGACGGAGCGGATACGGCGGTTGCCGAGGTGGTCGATGTCATCGACTGTGCCGACGCCGTCGCAGAGGTTGCAGAAGTAGCTGATGGAAGCGAAGATGTCATCGCGGACAATGTGCTTCGGAACCAACTCGTCTGCGCGCTTTTTGATGCCTTCTTCGAGCAGTTCACGGTCGCCGTTTGCTTCATCGAGGATCTCCGCGAGAATGGCTGCGGAAACCTTTTCGTTGATGCCGTATTCGCTGGCATCAAAGTCAATGTAGCCGTTGATATCGACCATGCCGTTACCGAGGATCTTGACCTCACGGGTCACCATCTCGGAGATCGTTTCATGCTTTTTCTCGTCTGTGCGGAGCTGCTTGACCTCAACCGTGACATAGGCCTCGCGGACACCTGCCTGCTCGATCTCCTGTGCAAGTTCGAAGGATACTTTCGTACCTTCCACAGCCATCAGCTCACCTGTCATACCGTTGATGACGGGGCGGGAAAGGACATGACCTGCCAGACGGGAAGCAATGCCCAGCTTCTTGTTATATTTGTAACGACCGAATCTGGAAAGGTCGTAACGTTTTGCGTCAAAGAACAGATTGTTCAGGAGGGTTTCTGCGCCGTCGATGGTGGCAGGATCGCCCGGACGGAGCTTTTTATAGACCTCAAGCAGTGCCTCGGAGGTATTGCGCTCGCCGTCCTTGCCGGCGGTTTCCTTCTGCTCGATGGTTGCTCTGAGTCTGGGGTCGTCGCCGAACAGATCAAAGATCTCCTCGTCAGTGCCGACGCCCAGCGCACGGATAAATGTAGTCAGCGGGATCTTACGGTTTTTGTCGATACGGACATAGATGACATCGCTTGCATCCATCTCGTATTCGAGCCATGCGCCGCGGTTCGGGATCACAGTGGTGGAGAACAAATCCTTACCGGACTTGTCCTTTGCGGAAGCGTAGTAAACACCCGGGGAACGGACAAGCTGAGATACGATCACGCGCTCTGCACCGTTGATAACGAAAGTACCGCTTTCGGTCATCAGCGGCATATCGCCCATAAAGATTTCGCTCTTTTTGACTTCGTCGGTTTCCTTGTTCCAAAGGGCGACGGTCACACGCAAAGGTGCGGCGTAGGTGACGTCACGCTCTTTGCACTCGGCGATGGTGTACTTTGGGGTGTCATCGATCTTGAAGTCGATGAAGCTGAGCTGAAGATTACCGTTGAAGTCGGTAATGGCAGCAACATCACGGAACACTTCGCGCAGACCTTCGGTGCGGAACCAGTTGTAGGAATTCTTCTGCACCTCAATCAGGTTCGGCATCTGCAAAACCTCATTGATTTTGCCGAAGCTTAGGCGTGTGTTCTTACCGACCTGCTTTTCGGTGACATCGACCAGCATATGCGGCTGCGGCTTGGATTGCAAGCTCATGGGCAAAAACCTCCTGACTTTTTTATACACAGTGGTTATTTTGTAGAAGCACAAGCGGGAGCATATTGACGGATTACGCGGCGGCAGGTCTTCTTCTTCCCCGGAGTGCCTGTGAGGAAAATGCTCCTCTTCCGAAGAATTTGGGACTTGACAACACGCGGAATCTATGCTATACTGAATGCGAAAAGGACCGCTTGCGCCTAATCAGGCATTCTACTATTATACATGAAAGCAATACCTTTGTCAAGCAAAGTGCCCGCTGTAGCTGACAATTTCATCAATTATGCCGCATTTCACTGCTGTGGATGCGGCTTTTTTGGTATTATTGCGTTTTTCGCGATTTTCAGCCAAAACTGCGCGGTTTTTCGTGCTGAAAAATTTTCAGGAAAAGTCGCGGCGCAGGGATTTACAAAAGCAACGTTTTGTGATATAATAAAATAGAATAGGTATCTGCATCTGATTGTATGCAAAGGAGGCATTGGAATTTGGGAAGTATTTATACCGATGACGTGCGGGAAGCAAACTATCGCAAAAATAAAAAAAACATGAAATATCTCAACTACGGCTATGACCATCTCATGGGTATTGCCTTGATTATCGGCATGGGAAAAGCTCTGGTAATGGCGTTCAATGGTCTGACATCCGGTATTTTGAGTGTCAACGGCAACCCCGCTGTCCTGCGAGATTTCTTTCTGTTTTTGGTAGCGGCAGTGGTTGTCATTTATACGCTGTCCCTCAAAACCGTAAGGTCTGCGGCGATTGCACTGTGTGTTGCGTTTGTCTGCGATCTTCTGGCGGGCTTGTATTCCGACGTGCTGCTGTTTGTGGTACTCGCTATTTTATCGCTGGTACTTGCAAAATGCTGGGAAAAACTTTCGGAGGAGGAGGGATTCCCGCTCTTTGACATTCCGTTCAGTGAACTGGAGGAACGCAGGGAGATTGCCGAAAAGCGCACCCGCTATCAGGCAAATTTGCTGGGAGAACGCGAGCGCAGAGTCCGAATGGATGCCTCCGAGATATTTGCAAGAGATTACCATGCCACCCCGGAGGAAGCACCACCCATTACGACGCCTGTAAAAGAAGAAATGCAGGATCTTCTTGATTTTGAAGCCGCACAGATCGAAAAGCAGAATCTGGAACAATACCACGACCGTTCCCGCGATGCTGTGCGCAATGACCCGCAGCTTTCTGAGAATGCCACAGAAATGCTCCGCGATGTGCATATCCTGAACGATCATACGACCGTTGCTCCCGCTCAATCAACACAGGAAAATGGAAAGGAAGGCGAATCTTATGTCTGAAATGGTAAAAAATATTGATCCGCAGAATCCCTTTGGTGATTCGGCACCGAAAATTGTCCACATGGAGAAAAATGAATCCCATTATGAGTGCTGCCGTATGCAGATGCACGAGATCGAACATACCCACAGACGGACGTTTATTGCCAATCTGTTTCTCTGCCTGCTGGTTTCGTTCCTTTCTGTTTTTTCTGTCTATGTCAAGGGATTTTCGTTCTTCAGCGTCATGTTTATCGGTGTTGACAGAATGTCTGTGACAAATGCAAGACTCGGCGGCGGCATTTTCCAGATCGTTGCCGCAATGATAATCATTATCATCGGTTACTTTGCATGGGCAAATTTCCGCTCTTTGAACATCATTCTCATGGTGTGGTACGGACTGGTGACGAGCTTCGGTATTTTTGGCGGTGATTACATTTCTGCCGTCATTGGCGTGATCGGTCTTTCGTTCTATATTATTTCCATGCAGGCACTCCGTCGCGAGGGCGCACTGGAGCAGATGGAGGGTTACCCCGAATTCCGCGAGAAATTCGATATCAATAAATCGGATTATGTTTTGCAGACCTTGCTTGCACACCGCGGCGAGCATCACGAGCGTCCGTCTTTCTTTACGGGCAAGACTTCTCTGCGCAAGAAAAAGAAGAAGCAGCTTTCCGAGGAAGAAGACGCCGTGCGTGCGGAAATGAAAACAGATGCACTTGCTGCGGAACTCGCAAAACAGATTGCTGCAACGAAAGACGCCGAGGCTGCCGAGCGTGCAGTCAAAGAGGTGGAACTGCTGACCAAAGATCAGCTTGCACCCGCAAAATCATCGGATACACCTGATGAAATGCAGGATGTTACAACGGAAAAATAAGATACAGTATCTATAAAACAACAATTTTCTTTCCAAAGGAGTACTGGATATGGGCTTGACAGATCAGGGCGTCAGAGAATTAAAAGCGGATCAGAACCGTGAGCGGATGTTTCGTGTCAGCAAGAATTATAAAATGATGTTCTGGCTGCAATTGCTGCTCGCGGTCGCATTTGCGGTGCTGGCTGCAAAATATGCAAGCGTGACTTCTCATGAGGAAAACGCAACCTTCTATGCAGGACTGAATGCGGGCGCATTCCAGTTTTTATACTGTCTGCTGTCCATCGGTATTGCCGTGTGCATTCATCTGAAAGCCACATGGATCCAGTATCCTGCACTCGGCATATACACGGTCATGATACTGGCTGCGCTGTTCAATATGAGTATCTCTGCGATTCCTCTTTTGCTGGCAAGTGCAGTGGGAATCGGGGTGCAGATCTTCCTGATGCCTTCGAAAAACGAACTGCTGCAACTCAAACAGGAAGAAGGCTACCCGCTGTTCACGGGCTTGGATATGAGCTCGGAGTATGAGGTACCGAAACACGTTACTTTCAAAAATGCAAACAGCAGAATGGATACCATTGGCGGCGAAACCGAAACAGAACAGACCTCTGCGGAAAATTTTGCGGAAACCATGCCGTCGCCTGTATTATCTTCTGAGCAATCAGCGGATTTAGCCGCAATGTTGACGCAGGATTTCTCTGAAGTGCCTGCCGAAGCAGGTCGCCGCTCGGATACATTCGGTACGGCGGATTTGCGCGAGGATGTTGTTGCTTTTGCAGATACCGCAAGCGCAGGCAGAATGGAGGACTTCTCTGAAATATCCGAGCCCTCCGCTGATTTGTCGCTTGCCGATATGAATGCCACACAGGCATCGCATATGTATACCCCGCACGCAGAGCAGCTTCCCTCCCGCGAGGAAGTGTTGGAGCGTCTGCGGAATATGAAAGATCTGCGCGAGGAACAGTGATTTCCCCTTGATTCTTATTGTATGACAGAAGGACAGGAGGTGCAGGCACGATGTTTGCATCGGTGAAAAGCTACGGCTTATTCGGACTCAATGCGTTCCCTGTGGAAGTGGAAATTTCCGTCAGTAAGGGCATTCCGCGCTTTGAGATTGTCGGTTTGGCGGATACGGCGGTGCAGGAAAGCCGTGAGCGTATCAAATCGGCACTTCATGCCTGCGGAATCATTTTTCCGACTTCTAATAGTGTCGTCAACCTTGCGCCTGCAAATATGCGTAAAAACGGCAGTATGCACGACCTTGCGATTCTTCTGGCGATTCTCTCCGCACTTGGCAGAGTTCAGGTGCCGCCCGATGCCGCAGTCATCGGTGAAGTGTCGCTCAACGGAGATGTCCGCAGGGTAAACGGCGTTCTGCCGATGACTTTGCTCGCAAAACAAAACGGCATCCGCACCATGTATGTTCCTGCGGAAAATGCAGGAGAAGCGGCAGTCGTGGAGGGCATTACGGTCTATGGTGTGCCGAGTGCAGCGGCGTTATTGGAACATCTGGAGGGCGAGAAGCTCCTGACGGAAGAACCGCACATCGGAATTGCACAGACAGAACAGCCGATCGTCCCCGATTTTGCGGATGTACACGGGCAAAACAATGCCAAATACGCGCTGGAGCTTGCTGCGGCAGGCGGACATAATGCGCTGCTCATCGGGCCGCCCGGTTCCGGCAAAAGTATGCTTGCCAAGCGTATGCCCGGAATTTTACCCGAAATGACCTTTGCAGAATCCATCGAAACCACGCAGATCCATTCGGTTGCGGGACTCCTTGATGCGGAGCATCCGCTGGTGACCACCCGACCGTTCCGCTCGCCGCACCACACGATCTCTTCGGCAGGTCTGGCAGGCGGCGGTACGATACCGCACCCCGGCGAGATTTCCCTCGCGCACAATGGTCTGCTGTTTCTGGATGAACTGGCGGAATTTGACCGCCGTACCTTAGAACTCCTGCGGCAGCCGCTGGAGGACAGAGAAGTGACCATATCCCGTGCGGCAGGCACCGTGCGTTATCCCTGCGCGATCATGCTGATTGCCGCAATGAACCCCTGCCCCTGCGGATATCTGGGGCATCCTACGCGCCCGTGTACCTGCGGACAGCGTGCGGCAGCCAACTATCTCAACAAAATTTCAGGTCCGCTCCTTGACCGCTTCGATTTGCATATTGAAGCAGCTCCCGTTTCCTTTGATGACCTCTCGACAGAGAAAAAAGAGGAATCCAGTGTGGAGATCCGTAAGCGCGTGATTGCCGCAAGAGCGATTCAGACAGAGCGGTATGCAGGGACAAAAATCACCTGTAATGCGAGAATTACGCCTGATTTGCTTGCAAAATTCTGTCCGATGACGGATAAGGCAAAACAGCGGCTCAAAAATGTATTTGAAAAATTTGGGCTTTCGGCACGCGCCTATGACCGTTTGCTGAAAGTTGCACGTACTTCCGCGGATTTGCAGCGGAGTGAAGTGATAGAAGAGCGCCATATTGCGGAGGCGGTACAGTATCGTACATTGGACCGCAAATATTGGCGCGCAACAGAATAAAGATGTGTCAGAAGAAAGGAATACCCCCTCGTGAAACGGATTTTCGAAAGTCTGCGGCAGTTTGTCAAGCGGCTCGATAAGCTGCTTCTGCTGCTGATTACCGTCTGCGGCGTGACCTCTGTGGTATTGCTGCGGCTGCTCTGGACAAAGGGAATTACCGACCAGGTCGATTCGAATGACTGGCTGGTGCAGCTGATTTCCATGGGCATCGGATTGGCGGGATGTCTGGTCATTTCCGCAATGGATTACCACAAGCTCGCCAAATTTTGGTTTTTGTATGCCCCGCTCACCCTTGGACTTGTCGCGCTGACCTTTACGCCATTGGGATACGGTCGTGCGGGCGCGGATGATATTGCATGGGTTGACCTCGGTTTCATCCAGATTCAACCGTCCGAAATTATGAAAATTGCATTTCTGCTGACGTTTTCACTGCATATTTCCAAATGCGGCGACAAACTGAATCAGCCGAAAAAATTGATTTTACTCCTGTTGCACGCCGCGATTCCGATGGGTATTGTGGCAGTGCAGGGCGACTACGGCACTGCAATCGTATTTGCGGCAATGACCGTATTTATGTTGTTTTCCGCAGGGCTCAGCTTCTGGTATCTGCTGGCAGGTGCGGCAATGCTCCCCATCGCGGGCGTGATCCTTTGGAAATACGTCTTTGGCGATGTTCACCGCAACCGTATTCTGGTGCTGTTGCATCCCGGTACGGATCCCCTCGGCGTAGAATATCAGCAGGACCTGGGCTTGAAGGCAATTCGCGCAGGAAAATTATTCGGTCTTGGCACGGACGCGGAGGCGTATGTGGCAGTGCCCGAAATGCACAATGACTTTATTTTCTCGTTTGTGGCGCAGGTGTTCGGATTTGTCGGAGCAGTGGCTGCCGTTGTGATCATGGCACTCATCTGTCTGCGGATTTTTGCAAACAGCCACGCTGCAAAAGATACCATGGGCAAAACCATCTGTATGGGCGTGTTTGCAATTCTTTTCACGCATTATCTGATGAATCTCGGCATGGTGCTGAAGGTGCTGCCTGTTATCGGTATTCCGCTGCCGTTTTTCAGCGCGGGCGGTACCGCAATGGTTTCCATGTACCTCAGCGTGGGACTTGTCATCAGCGCATATACGCACAATACGAAGAAATATCGTCTGTTCTATGAGGCAGAGTGAAAGGATGCAAATGGAAGCTTTTTCCCGTACAGCGATGCTGCTTGGCGATGACGCGATGCAGCGGATTTTCGCGGCACACGTTTGTGTCATCGGATTGGGCGGTGTCGGCTCGTATGTCGCGGAGGTGCTTGCAAGAGGCGGCGTCGGCGCATTGACGCTCGTGGATGCGGATACCGTTACAGACAGCAATCGCAATCGTCAGCTTTGCGCCCTGACCTCAACGGTCGGGATGCCGAAAGCAGAGGTCTTGCGGCAGCGGGTGTTGGATATCAACCCTGAATGCAAAGTGACTGCACTTCCGATTCGCTACACAGGCACGGAACTGGATCTTTCACAGTATACATATATCGCAGATGCGATTGATTCGGTCGCTGATAAATTGAATCTGCTGGAAAATGCAGCAAAAAACGGCGTACCGATTCTGGCGTGCATGGGCGCGGGCAACAAGCTCGACCCCATGGGATTCCGCGTCTGTGATTTGGAAAAAACCTATGGCTGTCCCCTTGCGAAGCGAATCCGTCTTGCCATGCGCAAGCGCGGCGTGAAGCATTTGCAGGTGGTGTTTTCCCCGGAAGAACCCGTTATGCAGATACAGCAAACAAACGATTCTGATGACAATCTGCATCCTGTGCGACCGCCTGTCGGCAGCGCGCCGTGGGTACCGGGGGCGGCAGGTCTGCTAATGGCAGGCACGATTTTACAGGCAATTGCGGCAGGGCAACTCATCCCGCCGAGTTATCAACCCGCAAATTCAAATCAAGATTCCCAAGAAGGAGCAAATTAACATGGACACATCTATTTTTCCGATCGGTATGAACAAGCACATCGGCTTTTGCGTGATTGCAGCGGTATTCTTTATCCTGCAATTTATCCGCAACAAGTATTGGTATGAACTTGTGCTGGCAGCGGCAGTTCTCTGTTCTCTGCTTGTGTATGTCAGCGATAGCCCTGCATGGTTCTATGGCGTCGGTATTCTGGAGGCTGTACTGCTGATCGCCGCTATTGTGGTCTATTTCATTCAGTATCGCAAAATCAGAAAGCAGGAGAAAATTCAGGCATCTCTGGATGCTGCAATGGAGAATCACGTATGACGGCGAAACGACTGGTCATTCTGGATTGGGCAACGATGTCCGATCATGAGGAGCTTTCGCCGGAACGCTTCCAAAAGCTTGCGGATACGGTGGATGTCTATCCGTTGACGAAGCCTGAAGAAACCATCTCCCGAATTGGAGATGCTGAATTGGTCATCTGCAATAAGGTATTGATGACCAATGAGGTCATGGATGCCTGCCCGAACCTGAAATATATCGGTTTGCTGGCAACGGGCTATAATAATGTGGATATTCCTGCTGCAAAGGCGCATGGCATAACGGTCTGCAATGCAGGCAGCTATTCCACGGATGCAGTCGCGCAGCTTGTGTTTGCGTACATTTTAGATCATTTCGAGCGCGTTTCGCAATATGCGGCGGATGTGCAGCAGGGAAAGTGGGAAACTTCCCGCACCTTCTCGTATTTTCCGTACCCCACAGGGGAGCTGCGCGGCAAAACACTGGCAATCATAGGCTATGGCAGTATTGGCAGAGCAGTTGCAAAAATCGGAGAAGCATTCGGAATGCAGATCGTCATTTCGACACGCACGACCCCGACAGACTGCCCCTATCCGCTTGTCACGCCTGCAGAGGCGTTTGCCTGCGCAGATATTCTGACACTGCACTGTCCGCTCAACGAGGGGACAAAGGGTATCGTCAATGCGGAAAACCTTGCATCTATGAAAAAAACAGCGATCCTTATCAATACCGCACGCGGCGGCGTTGTGGTAGAGCAGGCACTCGCGGATGCACTCAATGAGGAGCGTATTGCGGCTGCCTATGTGGATGTGCTGGATACCGAACCGATGCGACCCGACACACCGCTCAAAGCCGCCAAAAACTGCGTCATTACTCCGCATATCGCATGGACGCCCCTCGAAACGAGAACGCGCCTTGCAGAAATCGCAGAGGAAAATGTTTGCGGCTTCCTGAATGGTGACCCGAAGCGTGTGGTCAGTGGGTGAGCATACCGTGTTAAAATTGGGAAATACCCGCTTTTTTGAAAAAATGGCTTGCAATTTCAAAGCGGGTATGCTATAATAAATCTTGTATATCATGCAAAAAACGTATCTTCGCTGAAAACGCGCAGCTACGGATATAACAGAAATCTGGGGAAGGAATCATAAAAATTTATGTGTGGAATCGTCGGCTATGTCGGACAGCGCAATTGTGCAGATGTTCTTGTCAGTGCGCTTTCCAAGCTCGAATACCGCGGCTATGACTCCGCGGGCATTGCTGTTTTTGCAAACAACGGCATTCAGATCGCAAAATCCAAGGGTCGTCTGGCTGATCTCTCCGAGAAAATGGAGAAAGAAGGCAAACCGGAAGGCATCGCAGGCATCGGTCATACCCGTTGGGCAACCCACGGCGAACCCTCTGATGTCAATTCTCATCCGCACAGAGGCGGCGAAAAAGTCACTCTGGTACACAATGGCATCATTGAAAATTACAAAAGACTCAAGGAGTTTCTGATCTCGGAAGGTCGCACTTTTGTATCTGAAACCGATACCGAGGTTGTGGCACAGCTTCTGGATTACAATTATAAGGGTGATCCGCTTGCAGCAATCGCCCAGACCATGCAGGAAGTCACGGGAAGCTTTGCATTGGGCATTCTGTTCGCAGATTTCCCGAACACTATTTATGCAGTCCGCCGTGAAAGTCCGCTGATCGTCGGTGCAGGCGAAAACGAAAGCTTTATCGCATCCGATGTTCCTGCCATTCTGAAATACACCAAGCAGTACTATCTGCTGGAACATGACGAGATCGCTGTATTGAAGCAGGACGGCACACAGTTCTTCGATATGAAGTTCAACCCTATTCAGAAGCCGCTTCTGACCGCTGACTGGGATATGGATGCAGCCGAAAAACAGGGCTACGACCACTTCATGCTGAAAGAGATCCACGAGCAGCCGGAATCCATCAAGCGCACGGTTATGCCGCGCATTGAAGATGGTTTGCCGAATCTAAGCGAGTGCGGCATTACCGCAGAAACGCTGAAAGATTTCCGCAATATCTACGTGGTTGCCTGCGGTACCGCAATGCATGCGGGAATGGTCGGCAAGTATGTCATCGAAAAGCTGGCGAGAGTTCCTGTCATTGTCGATATTGCATCGGAATTCCGCTATCGTGAGCCGCTGATCGGTGAGGGGGACCTCATTATCATTATTTCTCAGTCGGGCGAAACCGCTGACAGCCTTGCTGCGATGCGTCTGGCAAAAAAGCTTGGCGCAAAGACTCTTGCGGTCGTCAATGCAAAGGGTTCGTCCATTGCGCGCGAGGCGGATATGCTGGTTTACACGCACGCAGGTCCCGAAATCGCTGTTGCTTCGACAAAAGCATACATGGTGCAGATCGCAGTCATGTATCTGTTTGCATTTGAGCTGGCTCTCGCGAAGGGCAGAATCGACGAGGCAGAATGTCGTCGTCTGACTGCGCTGCTGCTGGAAACGCCTGCTTATATCGAGAAGATTCTGGAGCGTCAGGCTGAAACAAAGGAAATCGCAAAGAGCCTGACCGATTCGGAAAGCCTGCTGTACATCGGCAGAGGTCTGGATTCCGCACTTTCTATGGAAGGCTCCCTGAAACTCAAGGAAATCAGCTACATCCACAGTGAGGCATACGCAGCAGGCGAGCTGAAACACGGTACCATCTCCCTGATTTATGACGGAATGCCCGTTATCGCCGTGGATACCCAGAAAGCACTGCACGAAAAGACTGTTTCCAATATCAAGGAGGTCAAGGCAAGAGGTGCCATGACCATTCTGGTTTGCGGCGAATCCTATACGCCGGAGGGCGATATTGCGAACTATTGCTTCAAAGTGCCTGAAATTGACGATCTGCTGATGCCGATGCTCGCGGTCGTACCGCTCCAGCTCATTGCTTACTACAGTGCGGTGCTGCGCGGCAACGATGTCGATAAACCGCGTAACCTCGCAAAATCCGTTACGGTTGAATAATTCCGCGCAGGCGGAACAAATAAGCGGCTGCTGTGAAGGGGACGCAGCAGTCGTTCGGGGTGGAAACACGGGGTCAGTAGCCCTTGTTTTCGCCCTTTTTTGTTTGATGAAAATTGAAAATGGAGAAGATGTACCATGGAAAAACACACATTTGCAACGAAAACCGCCGTTTCTGCGGCATCTGCACTGGTTGCTCTGCTGACAGTCAGCTCCACAATGCCCTGCTTTGCGGATATTGTGGATGCAAACGGCAATACCATTGAAACCATTACCAGCGGCGATTTCGAATGCTCGGTCATGGTGGATACCGAAAATGAGGGCAAATACGGTATCTGCATTGAAAAATATCTGGGCAACGCCACGGATGTTGTGATTCCGGATGAGATTGACGACAAAGAGGTCATTGCGTTCGGCGATTCGGCTTTTGCAGGAAATTATACGCTGAAATCTGTAACGCTGCCTGTCAACCTGATCGGACTTGGCGACTTTGCCTTTGCAGAATGCACCGCGCTCGAAAAATTCATCACCTACGAGGAAAGCATTTTCTTTGAGGCAAAGGACGGCGTCCTGTATACCAAGGACGGCAAAACACTGGTGCGTTATCCGCTGACGAAAGTGCAGCCCGATATGGTCATTGAGGAGGGTATTGAACAGATCGGATCCAGTGCGTTTGCGTACAGCCGTGTGCTGGAAACCATTTCGCTGCCCAAAACGATTAAATCCATTGGTGCGGCGGCATTTTCCGATTGCGTGAATCTGGAAGAATTTGCAATGCCCGCATCCGTGACGGAAATCAGCAATTTTACGTTCTATCGCTGCGTGCAGCTCAAAAAGGTCAACATTCCCTACGGTGTGACCCGCATCGGTGACGGCGCATTTTCCGCAACTGCACTGACAGAGATCCAGATTCCCGAAACCGTCAAAACGATCGGTCAGGCTGCGTTTGCTGCAACCAAAATGACATCCGTCACCATTCCGATCACCGTGGAAACCATCGGTTCTTCGGCTTTCGGCTACAACATTGATTCTTCCAACAACCTCTATCAGCGGGATGATTTCGTGATTTACGGTTCTCTCGGTACGGCAGCTGCAACCTACGCAAAAGATGTGGAGGACGGCAACCACTTTGAATTTATCTCCAACGGCGAGGTGGTCACCACTGTCGCAGAGCCGGATGAAAGCAGTGAATCGGACGAAACAAAAACCGTTCTGACGGATGCAGACAGCAACAGTACCACAGCGAAAAGTGCTGCGGATGTGACGACGGCAGCAGCCGCATCAACCGAAAAGAAAAAGGATTCCGTGCTTGGCGAAAACAAGGGTCTGATCATCGGCGTGATTGCAGGCGGCGTAGTTGTTCTGGCAGGCATCATGATTGCGATTGTCAAGGTACTGCGCGGCGGTAAGGAATCCAAATAAAACAAGCAAGGAGCGTCAAGATATGAAAATGAAGAAGCTGCGCTCTTTTGCGTGTGCATCCGCGATCGTGCTGACTTCCATGCTTCTGCCGACATTGCAAGGCGCGGCGGAGGGCGGCGAAATGCTCGGATACGATATTTCGGGTATGATCGTGTACAACGGCTCGCAGATCTCCTATTATCTGGAGGAGGACCAGACCGCATCCATTGTCAGTTGTGGAAGCGATTTGTCGGGCGATGTGGAAATACCTGCAACCATCGAGGACAGACCCGTTTCTAAAATTGCGGAAAGTGCCTTTTACGGCATCAAGGGGCTGAAAAGTATCACTTTGCCGAAAACCGTGCATACCATTGAAAATGGTGCGTTTTACGAATGCACGGCATTGACGGATATTACGCTTTCCGAGGACCTGCGGACGATCGGTGAAAGTGCATTTTTCGGTTGTACCGCACTGACCGCAATCGACATTTCCGATCATGTCATGTCGATTCCCGAATCCTGTTTTTCGGGTTGTACCGCACTGGAAAACGTACAGTTTCCCGACGATCTGATTTCGGTGGGCGCATCGGCATTTTATAATACGAAATGTCCGAAAGAACTGGTGTTTCCGGAAAATCTGAATACGCTTGGCGAAATGGCGTTTGCCTACTGCACGGGGATCGAAACCGTGAAATTCTCTGCCAACCTGATCAACCTCGATAATTATGTGTTTGACGGCTGTTCGGCACTGCAAAGTATTGAGGTCAGTGCGGACAATGCCGCTTTCTGTTCAGAGGACGGTGTGCTGTTCGATAAGGGCATGACCAAGCTGGTGAAGTATCCCGCAGCCAAAAAGGACACCAAATATACCGTACCTGTCGGCGTGACTGCACTGGCTGACTGGTCATTTATCGGAGCTACGAATCTGGAAGAGATCGCGCTTTCCAATATCCGCACATTTGGTGAGGAAACTTTCTATCAATGCAGTTCGCTTAAATCCATTACGCTCCCGGAGGAACTTTCTGAACTGCCTTCTGCTATTTTCGGCTACTGTGAAAGTCTGACAGATGTCACGATTCCTGCGCATTGCTCGAAAATCGGTGATTATGCGTTCATGAACTGCACGAAACTGAAAAAACTGACGGTTCCTGCAACGGTCACGGAAATCGGTAAGTTTTCGTTTGGGTTTGCTTATAACGAGAAAAACGAAGCCATGGAGCAGATGAAAGGATTTCGTCTGTATACGGAGGCAGGCTCCAAAGCAGCAAGCTATGCAAAGGCGGGCAAACTGAAGTATCGCACGGATTCCAAGGCGTGGCTGGTGGTGCTGCTGATTCTGGCAGCCTGTGCGGTTGCAGGATTGATTGCATTTTTGGTATACCGCAGAAGCAGTGTTGCCTATGTCGGCGCAGGACCCAACAAGGGTCAGGTGATTTCCAAGAAAAAGAAGTCTACAAAGGGAGAAAACGAGAAATGAGTCCATTGAAAATTTGCGCAGGATTTGCTGCAATCGGGATTTTGCTTGGCAGCATGGCGGGATTATCCGTATCTGCGGAAGAAGAAAAAACTTTTACCGATGAGATGCTGACCTATACCAAAATCTCGGACGGTGTCAGCATTACGGCTTGCAAAGTATCCACTACTTCGCTTTCCCTGCCCGATAACATTGACGGTTATCCGATTCTGGAGGTCGGTGATGGCGCGTTTGCAGAATGTGCGGGGCTGACTGCGGTAGATTTCAGCAAAACAAAAATCCGCACCATCGGCAACAATGCGTTTACGGGCTGCGAGAAACTTCAGACGCTCAAACTGCCCGATACCCTGCAAACCATCGGTTCCGGCGCGTTTTATAATTGTGCATCGCTGACCGAACTGAGCATTCCTGACAGTGTATCCGAAATCGGCTCTTATGCGTTTGCCTACTGCTTTGCGCTGGATAAGGTCAAACTGCCAACAACGCTGACAACGCTTTTGGGTGCCACATTCTATTATGACTATGAGCTTTCCGAGGTGACACTGCCGAAATCATTGGAAACGCTTTCTGCGCTCACCTTTGTCGGCTGCTATGATCTGCAATCGATCACGCTGCCTGCAAGCCTGAAAACCGTTGAGCCGCTTGCATTTCTGGGATGCATCGGGATAAAAGCATTTACCGTGGATGCAAACAATACGGCGTTTTCCGTCGGTGAGGACGGTGCGCTTTATAACAAAGACGGCAGCAGTCTGTTGATCTACCCTTCGGGTAACGGTGTCAAGGAATGCACGATCGCAGATACCGTTACCGAGATTGCCCCGTATGCGTTTGCAGGTTCGCTTTCATTGGAAACGGTCACACTGCCGCAGACTTTGCAGGGCGTTCTGCCCGAGGGCTGCTTCTCCGATTGCTATTCGCTGCACAAAGTCAACTGTCTGCCCGCAAATCTTTCGGAGATCTCTGCAAGCCTGTTTGCGGGCTGTAACGCTTTGGAAAATCTGACGCTGCCCGAAAACTGTACCGCAATCGGAAACTATGGCTTCTACGAATGTGCCGCTCTGACGGAATTTACCATTCCTGAATCGGTAAAAAGCATCGGTGACTGCGCATTTTGCGGTTGCGAGAATCTGACGGCGATGACGATTCCTGTCGGCACAACGCTTGGCAACTATGCAGTTGGTTTTTCCACTCCTGCGGAGGATGCAGAGGATAACACACCCGTTCTGCGCAAAGATTTTGTTCTCCACGGCAATTCCAAATCGGATGCAAAACGTTTTGCCAAGGCAAACGGCGTTTCCTTCAAGCAGGATGATTTTAATTTCAAGCTGCTGTTTATCATCATCGGCATTGTGGCGGCATCTTTGTTTGTGATTCTGACAATCGTGGACATTGTCAGAAAAAAGAAATCCGTACCCGAACAGCCTGCTGAATCCCAATCCGAAGAATCATTTGCGGACCCGAATTATCAGAGCATTTTGGCAGAGGACGATGAAGATATGACGGATGTGGAGGAAAATTCCGAAGAAAGCGAAAGCTGATAAGGAAAGGAGATGACCTCTCCCATGAAGAAAAAAGTCCGGCGGGAACCGATTGTACTTTCGCAGATGCGTCCTGTGACGCTGCTGCTGGTGCTTTGCGGTTGTATCATGTTTGCGTTTGCGCTTCAGCATTTTGATGGTCTGCTGCGTTTTGGACGCAAAATTCTGTCTGCACTGGGACCCGTGTTTGCGGGACTGGTCATCGCATATCTGTTGAATCCTGCACAGACATGGCTCGAAAAGCGCATGATAAAATTGCTGCGGCCATTTCAGAAAAAGCATCCTGCGGGAACAAAAACAGCCGCAAGAGGCATCAGTGCATTTTTAGCGGTACTGTTGTTTGTCGGCGCGGTCACGCTTCTTGTGATCGCAACGTTTTCGCAGGTCATGGATGGCGTGGAAACGCTGATCCGGAAGCTGCCGCAGTATATGGATATCCTTGCCGACCGCGTAGAAAAAATACTCGCGGATGACAACCGCATCAGCCGGTATCTGGAGCAGCTCAGCGAGCGAATTTTCAATTTGCAGACAGGTGTAGATCCGACCGAAACCGCACAGACGGTCCTTTCGGCAATCTGGAGCGGCGCAGCGGGTACGCTCGGCATTCTATACGATGTGATTGTCGGCGTCATCGTGTCGGTTTATCTGCTCATCAGCAAGGAGATCTTTATCCGACAGTTCAAACGCATTCTTTACGCAGTTGTAAACAAAGATCTGGCGGACAGCCTGAACAAAGGCATGGTCAAAGCCAACCGTACTTTTGGTACTGCGATTCTAGGCAAGCTGGTGGACTCCACGCTCATCGGCATCATCTGCTTTATCGGGCTTGTGGTGATGAATATGCCGTATACCGCGCTGATTGCGGTCATCATCGGCGTGACCAACGTGATTCCGTTTTTCGGCCCGATCATCGGTGCGATTCCGTGTGTGCTGCTGATCCTGATGGAAAATCCGTGGAAAGCACTGTATTTCCTGATTTTCATTATCGCGCTGCAACAGTTTGACTGCAATTTCCTTGACCCGAAAATTGTTGGTAAATCCATCGGTCTGCCTGCTTTCTGGGAACTGTTTGCGTGTCTGTTAGGCGGCGGATTGTTCGGCATTGTCGGCATGGCGATCGGAGTCCCGTTTTTTGCAGTATTCTATGCGATTCTGGATGAAGCAATCAGCAAGAAGCTGCGCAGGGAATTCTCCGATGAATTTCTGGAGCATACGCTTGGCTACGACTTGCAGACTTTACCCAAATCTGAGGAAGAAGCGGAATCCGAGGAGGAATCCAGCGAATACGTGCAGCATTTGATTCTGCTGGAGGAACTTTCCAATGCGGAGGATGAAAAATAAACGATTTGCCCTGCCTTGACGCGGGGCAAATTTTTTTGCAAAGACCGATTGCAATACATAAAGAATTGTGTTATAATGAATCTGTATTTCATACCAAAAGGAGCGCATAATTTTGGATAATAAAGAACAAGCCTTGAAAAAGCTTTCCGATTGTAAGCGTGTCGTCATCAAGCTCGGCACATCTACCCTTACCCACCCCACAGGACGTATGAATCTGCGTCGTTTTCACAATCTGGTCAGAGTCATGGCGGACTTGCATAACGCGGGCAAGGAGCTGATTCTGGTTTCTTCGGGTGCTGTCGGACTCGGCATCGGCAAACTTGGTCTGAATGGCAGACCGACCGCGACTCCGGAAAAGCAGGCGTGTGCCGCAGTCGGACAATGTGAGCTGATGTATCTCTATGACCGTCAGTTTGCGAATTACAGCGTTACGGTTGCGCAGGTGCTGCTGACAAAAGCAGTCCTCAGCACAGATGGCGGTACAAATGCGGGCAACTGTATCGAGCAGCTTCTGAAAATCGGTGTCATTCCGATTGTGAACGAAAACGATACCGTTGCGATTGACGAGCTGGAGCTGGAAATTGGCGAAAACGACTCGTTGGCGGCAATTGTTGCGGGGCTTGGCAAGGCTGAACTGCTCATTCTGATGAGCGATATTGACGGACTTTACTCCGATGACCCGCATAAAAATACAGATGCCAAGCTGATTCCCGTGGTCTATGACATTGATGAATCCATTGAGGCGATTGCAGGTGGCGCGGGTACACCGAATGCACGCGGCGGTATGGCAACGAAAATTGCTGCGGCAAAAATGGCAACACAGGCGGGAATCGACATGGTGATCGTCAACGGTGAACGCCCCGAAAACCTCTACGATCTGTTTGAAGATCAGCAGATCGGTACGAGATTTGTTGCGAAGAAATAACGATTTTACAGAGGAGGAGCAATCATGGAACAGCTTACACACGTTGAACAACTTGGAAAAAATGCCAAGGCAGTCGCAACGGCCCTTGCTTCGGCATCTCCCAAACAGAAAAATGACGCGCTTGCGGCAATCGCCGATGCACTGATTGCACGTACTGACGAAATCATCAAGGAAAATCAGGTTGACCTTGAAAATGCAGTCAAGAACAATATGTCCAAGGCAATGCAGGACAGACTGCTGCTGAATGCAGCAAGAATCGAGGGCATTGCGGACGGCGTGCGCAAACTCATCTCGCTGGACGAGGTGGTTGGCAAGGTGGACGAGGGCTTTGTCCGCCCGAATGGCTTGAAAATCCAGAAAACCCGTGTTCCGCTGGGTGTCATCGGCATTATTTTTGAGAGCCGTCCGAATGTGACGGTGGATGCGGCAACACTCTGCCTGAAAGCAGGAAACTGCGTGATTTTGCGCGGCGGCAAGGAGGCATTCTCCTCGAATGTCTGCCTGACCAACATCATGCGTGATGCGGTTGCCTCTGTCGGGCTGCCCGCAGATGTCGTTCAGCTGGTACAGGATACCACGCGTGAATCCTCAAATCAACTGATGAAACTTTCGCAGTACCTTGATGTGCTGATTCCTCGCGGCGGCGCAGGTCTGATCAATGCAGTTGCGCAGAATGCCACGGTACCTGTCATTCGCACGGGTACGGGCAACTGCCACGTTTTTGTCGATGCTTCCGCAGATCTGGAAATGGCTGTCAACATTGTGGATAACGGCAAAACACAGCGTCCGTCCGTATGCAACGCGGTGGAAAGCGTGCTGATTCATCGCGAGGCCGCTGCAAAATTCCTGCCGATGATGAAAGCGCGTCTGGATGCCCACAGCGTCACGCTGCACGGCGATGCGGATACGCAGCAGATTCTCGGCGAGTGCGTACTGCCCGCCAATGAGGACGACTATGCCAACGAATATCTGGATTATCAGCTTGCTGTCAAGATTGTGGACGGCATTGACGAAGCAATCGCACACATTGCGCAGTACGGCACCAATCATAGTGAGTGCATCGTGACCAAATCGCTGGACAATGCAAACCGTTTCCAGCGTGAGGTGGATGCAGCCGCAGTATATGTCAACGCATCTACGCGCTTTACAGACGGCGGCGAGTTCGGCTTCGGTGCAGAGATCGGCATTTCCACGCAGAAGCTTCATGCACGCGGACCGATGGGTCTGATGGAATTGACCACGGTCAAATATCTGATCAACGGCGACGGTCAGATCCGCTGAATGCCAAAAAGGACGTACAAAAGGGCGGTGAGCGCATGAACGACAGCGAAATAGAGGCACTTCTGGAGCAGCTTCGCATGGAACGGCGAATGAATGTACCGCAGCAGGAGGAGCAGGAAGCAGAGGATTATGCAATCCATCCTGAAGCTGCGGATGATGTTGACGAACCTGATGCGGACGAAATTGCGGAAGCTGAGGATGTCATAGAACAGGATTCCTGCGGGGCGGAGCCGACAGAGCCGATTTTCGAGGAAGAATCGCAGCAGATATCCGAACCAATGTCTGCGAAATCGGAGGCATACTCTGACGACATCGTTCCGCCTGTGGTATCCGCTGCGCCTGATGCTGCAACAGATTCTTCGCAGAAGCAAACTTTTCGCGGCAGACTGCGCTCTATGATGAATGAGGATATCACGCCGCCCGCGCAAACCTATGACAGCCCCGAATGGACGCATCAGCAACGGCAGCACCGATATACGGTTTTGGGCGCGATTTTAGTCGTATTTGCAATGATTGGCATATTTTCTACGGTGCGGTTTGCAATCAGACATTTTCATCCTGCCAGCCCACAGGACGCTTATCAAGCGGAAGTTGCAGAGAAAGTCATGCCGCTGGTGGTCATGGACTGCCCGATGTTTCAGAGTGCGGCGGAACTTTCTGATGAGCAGCTGCTCATGGCAGGCATCTGGTCCATTCTGACGCATGGCGGTCTTGCGAAATATCCAGAAGAATTGGGACTTTGCAGGATCCCTGCTGCCGATGTGGATCAAGAAATCCGCAGTTTGTTTGAACTTCCGGCTGAGAAAATCCCGCAGCATCAGACTGTTGGTGCGGCGAATGATTTGTGTTGCTACTACGATGCGACCGATAACAGCTATCGGATTCCAACGGATATTCTGCATTTTTCGTATATTCCGCAAGTGACGGAGCTGGAAAAGGACGGTGACTGCTGGTATGCCGAGGTTGCATATCTGCCTGATTTACCGGAATGGCAGCGCGTTGAAAATACCGGAACAGCTCCGATTAAAAATGTAAGAATCACGCTGATACGAGAAAACAATGTGAATACCGTGCCGACTTGGCAGGTATCCAAAATGGAGCAGATTTCATAAAGATACAAATCCGCCCGCATACCGTTTGTGGTATACGGGCGGATTCGTTTTGTCGAACAAGTATTGTTGAAGAAAGGGACTTCTGATACCTCACTCCGCGATTTTTCTGCACTCCATGTAGAAACGCTTGTCAGCTGCATGCCCCATCGAGAAGGTCTTTCTGGGCAGTGCGCCGTCCTTGATGACGGTCGGGAACAACTCGGATTTCTGCATATCAGGCAGAAGAATGCCCATGCTGCCCTCAGCCTGTGCCAGCTTTGCCACGACATCTGCGCCGTGAATGTAGTCGATCTTGCCGCCGTTTGCCTTCAGCCATGCATCGAGGAAACTCTGTACGCTGCCAACGGTCAGATTGGAAGTCTGCTTGTGAATGTAATATGTGGTTTTGTTGCCGTTTACGAGGAT
Source organism: Oscillospiraceae bacterium (assembly GCA_045600205.1). Lineage (GTDB taxonomy): Bacteria > Bacillota > Clostridia > Oscillospirales > Ruminococcaceae > Firm-04. The sequence continues at coordinate 80,265 of JAZRXM010000029.1, forward strand.
TTCCATTGCCTGAGCCGCAGGTGCATCGGTACGGAGATCGAGCGCCGCAGTCATATCAGCCAGCAGCTTTGCGGGGTCAATCCCGTTGAGAATGCGGTGGATCGCCTCGAATTGCAATGCCTCGCTGTGCAGGTTGACCAGTTCCACCAGTGCGTAGCGTGCAGGGCAGTTCGCGGTGTCCTCATTCGGATGCGCTGCTTTCCATTCCTCGTAGAATGCCTTGGCGGTTGCGAGAGAATGGTTGCCGTCGCCCATTGCGTAAACCAGCGGAGCCACGCCGTTTTCGAAGTTCTCAGCATTGCCGAGTGCGGTCAGGGCATCGAGGATTTTTACCTGTGCATCAGCGGGTATGAGCCAGCCCTGAATCGAGCCGCCGCCCTGCATCAGCTTGGTATTGTAAACCTGCTTCATGCCCGATTTTGCGGCAGAAAGCGGCTCAATGACGGTTTTCTTCGCATCATCCAGCAGAATCATGATGTGCGGCAGTTCCAGAGCAGCACCGCGGCGGATACGAACACGGGGAGGGATACGCTCTGCGACGGTTGCCTCGGTCGCACGCACCAGAGAGGTCGAACCCTTGGTGTAGTCGTACTGTTCGAGGTCGATCTTGCCAATCAGACCGGCGCGGCACTTGCCGTCACTCTGGATGCGCTCAATGTAGATCATCGCATCGGAATAGGTATCAAATACATCGTTTTTGAGGTAATCCTGCATGGAGGACTGGATCTTCGCAATTCGCTCGGTGACGTCATTATCTTCGAGGTAAAGTTCCGGGAGAATCAGGCGCAGGGTGGAGGGCTTTTCGCCGACAATGCGCTCGGTTTCTGCCCAGTAGGCAGGTTCGCCCGTGTACTGGTCACAGGCACAGACTGCCCATGCCTCGGACATTGCGGACTGCTTCGGCAGCAAGATGTCTGCTGCGCTGAATGCGGTTTTTGCGTTCATGGTAGTTTACCAACCTTTCTGCGGATGACTCCGCTTAAAAAATGCCTAATGAAAAAAAGAAAAAGGTGTTTACAAATCGGCGGCGTTGTGCTATAATAGAATCAACAACATCCGTTGCAATATTTTTGAGAAAGGACCTCATGGGAAAATGCTGCATGAAAAATCCTGCGGCGCAATCGTTTATCGGCGGTTTCATGGAAATATTGAGATTTTGCTGATAAAACATATCAACAGCGGCCACTGGTCGTTCCCGAAAGGTCATGTGGAGGGTGATGAAACCGAGCTGGAAACAGCCCGACGTGAAATCAAAGAGGAAACCGGTCTGGATGTCATTCTTGACCAGACATTCCGCGAAACGGTGACCTACTCGCCTAAGCGAGATACCCAGAAGGTCGTGGTCTATTTTCTTGCTCTGGCGCGTAATTACGATTACGTACCGCAAGAGGAGGAAATTGCGGACATCCGCTGGGTCGATATTGTTCACGCAACCCGCCTTTTGACCTATGAAAACGACAAGACCATTGTCAACAAGGCACGCGCCGCCATCAAGCTGAACAATCACAGTATGTGATGCGAGGCGAAAAACTATCAACCGAAGAAAGCTGAGGAATTTCACCTCGGCTTTCTTTTTTATGCGTATCTGGAGAGAAATTGTGCGATCCAGTCCGCGAAAAAGCCGTTGGCGCAGGTTTTCTCGGCACAATAGCCGCCAACCTGTGCGATCGTGTCACGCACGATTGGCTGTGCATCTGCGGGGCATCCGGCGTAGTCGGCACGGCGGAGCATTTCGATGTCGTTATCGAAATCGCCTGTGGTGCCGATGATCGTGTCAGCGGGCAGATATTTGCGTAAAAGCGGCAAAGCAGAGCCTTTCGATACGCCCTTCGGGAGAATTTCGAGAAACCAGTCGTGTGAGCGGGTAAAAGCGATACCGTCATATTCAGGCTGCGCCACGACTTTCAGCATCTCGTCAACGACTTCCGGTGCGGCAGCAAACAGCGATTTACAGCATCCCGTGACCGGCAGTTCCTCCAGCGTGCGGAAAACAGGGTCAATGTGGGTGATGGCGAGGTGTTTGCGCTCGTATTCGCCGTCTTGCAGGACGAAAACGCCTTCAAAATTCAGCAATTCCGCGCCTGCACTCGGAAAATCACGCATCAGCCTGCGGATGAGCGGCTCTGCGCACTGCGGCAGAAGCGTCTGCTCTACGGGTTTATCGGCTTTGGTGTCGTACAGCACACCGCCGTTATAGAGAATCGCGGGGACATCGGGACGCAGCAGATCAAAGTAGGGTTTGGTTGCCTGCACGCCGCGACCCGTTGCAATGCCGAATAATCCGCCTTTTGCGCGGAAATCGGCGATTGCAGCCGCGTCAATGGGATTCAGGGTTTTATCGGGCAGCAGCAGTGTGCCGTCCAGATCGGTGATGAGGGCAAGTCCCTCATAGGGTAGAGATGTACGCATGGATACTCCTTTTACTGGTGCAAAAGATTCGCTAAATCAAGCAAAAGTTCACGGCACTCGGCATCGGAAAGTTCTCCGACGTGCGTTTTGGAAAGCTGCTGAATGACCTGTGCTTCGGCATCGGCAAAAAAGCTGATCTGCCCTTGCGATTCCTCGGCGAGCTTGGCTTGGTGCGCAGCTTTTTCGGCGCGACTCTGCGCTTCCAGTTCAGTCAGAAGTTCTTTTGCACGGGATGTGACCTTTGTCGGCAGACCTGCCAGCTTGGCAACCTCAATGCCGTAGCTGTCATCTGCGGCACCGCCTACGATCTTGCGCAGAAATCGAATCGTATCGCCGTGTTTTTTCACGGCAATGCTGAGATTTCGTACACCTTCACATTGACCTTCCAGCATGGTCAGCTCGTGGTAATGGGTCGCAAACAGGGTCTTGCAGCCGATTTGTTTGCCTGCGATATGCTCAGCGACTGCACGGGCGATGCTGATGCCGTCAAAGGTGGAAGTGCCGCGCCCGACCTCATCGAGAATGACAAGGCTATCCTTGGTTGCGTGCTTTAAAATAGTAGAAACCTCGTGCATTTCAACCATAAATGTACTCTCGCCTGCGGTCAGGTCATCCGATGCGCCGACACGGGTGAAAATCTGATCCACAACGGAAATCTTGGCGTAGGAGGCGGGAACAAAGCTGCCCATCTGCGCCATCAGAACGATCAGTGCCGTTTGACGCATATACGTGGATTTACCACTCATGTTCGGACCTGTGATGATCGCGAGGCGATTGGCTTTCTGGTCAAGCAGCACATCATTCGGCACAAACACGCTGTCGGTCAGCATTTGCTCGACAACAGGGTGTCTGCCGTCGTGGATCTCGATTTTGCCGTCCACGGCGATTTCCGGCTTGCAGTACTGATTTTCGACTGCAACAACGGCAAGCGAGCAGAGGACATCCACCTGTGCCACTGCCGAGGCGGTCTGTTGGACAATGGCAAGCTTTTCTGCGAGAAATTCACGTAACTGCGAGAAAATTTCGCTTTCCAATGCCAATGCCTTGTCCTTTGCACCGATGATGGTATTCTCGGCATTTTTCAGTTCCTGCGTGAGAAAACGCTCGCAGTTCGCAAGGGTCTGCTTGCGGATCCAGTCATCAGGTACGAGATCAAAGTAAGAGCGGCTGACTTCAAGATAGTAGCCAAATACGCGATTATAGCCTGTTTTCAGGTTTTTGATGCCTGTGCGTTCCCGTTCGCGCTCCACGATTTCTTCAATCAGTTCGCTGCCGTGATTCATTGCGTGGCGCAGAGAATCAAGTTCCTCATGGAAGCCGTCGCGAATCACGCCGCCGTCTTTGAGCAGCACAGGCGGTTCGTCCACAATGGCGCGTTCAATCAGAGCGGAAATCTCGTCCAGAGGCGAAATTTGCGTTTCCAGCGATTGCAGCAGCTTGCTCTGCGGGAGCGATTTCAGCAAGGCTTTGATATCGGGAAGCTGCAATGCGGTCTGCGAAAGGGCTTTGAGGTCACGCGGGGTTGCTTTTTGGAACATGACGCGGGACATCAGGCGTTCCAGATCGAAAACCTTGTCCAGCAAATCACGCAAATCGGTCGTTGCTACGGTGTTTTTCGATAGAACCTCTACAGCACTCAGACGCTCCAGAATGCGTACAGGAGCGGTCAGCGGCTGTTCCAGCCATGTGCGAAGCATACGTCTGCCCATGGCGGTCTGTGTCTGGTCAAGCACGCCGAACAGCGAGCCTTTTTTCTCGTGGGAACGGAGTGTTTCAGTCAGTTCGAGGTTGCGGCGGGCGTTGGCATCCAATCCCATGACGCCCTCTTTGCCGTGAATTTTGATTTCGGTGAAGCGTCCGACCAGAGCGCACTGTGTTTCTGCAACATATTGAAACAGACCGCAGGCACATGCACTGTCTGCGCCTGTTTCGGAGAGCCCAAGCGCGGAGAAAGAATCTGCTGAGCATTGTTTCAGCACCATATCACGCTGCTTTTGCTGCGAGAAGCAGACGTCATCACGCAGCGTGACCATACAGGTCGTGCGTGTGCGGAGGTAATCCGTGACGGGCTTGCGGTCAAGGAAACTCCCGGAAATCAGCAGTTCGGAGGGCTGGTAGCGGTCGAGGAGGGAAATCAACTCATCGTTGGTATTTTTACCGTCCGCGTGGTGCAGATTGACCGCACCCGTGGAGATATCGGCAGCACAAAAAACGGTTTCCTCGCCCTGTGTCCATACTGCCGCAAGGTAATTGCAGCTTGATTCATCGAGCATGGTGGACTCAATGATCGTACCCGGTGTGACAATGCGGATAATGCCGCGTTCCACAAGGCCCTTGACGTTGGCAGGATCTTCCAGTTGCTCTACAATGGCAACGCGGTAGCCGAAGCCGACCAGTCGTTTGAGGTACTGTTCCACGGCATGGTAGGGTACGCCGCACATGGGTGCACGTTCGGAAAGACCGCAGTCACGACCTGTCAGGGTCAGTTCCAGCAGTTTGGATACCAGTACGGCATCATCGAAGAACATCTCATAAAAATCTCCCAGACGGAAGAAAACGATTGCGTTTCCCGCAGCCTCTTTGATGGAGAGGTACTGCTGCATCATGGGAGAAAGTTTGTCGAGCGGAATCTGATTCGTATCCATGGTAATCAGTGGCAGCCGCCGCAAGAGGAGCAGTTACCGGTGCAGCTATGCTCCGCCATGGGGTCGTAGTCATCGGGATTCTGACCAGCCGCGCTCATTGCAATGATGCGGTTGATGGAATCGAGAAGCTGCTCAAATTCGCCGCGGGCAGCCTGATAATCACGCATATGCTGATTGGACATGATCTCGCTGTAAATCTTCTTCATTTCGGCATTCAGGGCGTTGATTCGTTCAGAATCAGGTTCCGGCTTATCCTGTTCGTTGCCGATGTCGAGGCGTTTGAGATTAAACTGACCGATCAGATTCTGGAGGGATTCGTCGGCATCGTTTTCCTCGGAAGCTTTGCGAAACGCGAGATAGCGTTCATCCTGCTGCAATTCTTTGCCGAGGGATTTTGCAAGTTCAATCATTTTTTCCATGGTAATAGACCTCACATTCGTTTCAGTGGTAATTCGGTTGCGGTTCACGCATACTATATTATTATAGCACACTTGCGCGGATATTTCAAGAAAATTTTTTCAGGATATCGTAACTTGCGCATATGAAAAAAGACATCCGCAAAGCGCGAATCGGGTTTCGCTTTGCGGATGTTTGTTTTATGCTTTTTTCTCCAGTGAGGTGCCCTGACGGGTTTCACGGATTTCCCAGCCGAGTGCCTGAATCTGTGCTCTGATCTCATCTGCTTTCGCAAAATCTTTTGCCTGACGCGCAGTTTTTCTTGCCTCAACCAGTGCCAATACCTCAGCAGGTGCCTCTACTGTTTCGGATTCGTCAGCCATTGCCTTGGCACTTTCAATCAGTCCAAGTGACAATACGCTGTCCATTGCTTCCACGCACGTGAGCTTTGTTGCTGCGGTCGTATCTGCTTTCAGAACATCATACAGCACCGTGATTGCCTGTGCCGTATTCAGGTCATTGTCCATTGCCTCACGGAATTTTGCAAGGAATGCGTCCTTCTGCGATTCATCCACTGCGTCCTTGGCATTCAGCAGAGAGTGGATCTTTGATATGATCTTCTTATATGCAATTGCTGCATTATCGAGGTTTTCGTAAGAGAATACCAGTGACTTGCGGTAATGCGACTGCAAGCAGAAGAAACGGTATGCCAGCGGTGCGTAGCCTTTGCTTTCCAGCAGAGAAACGGTCAGAAATTCGCCCTTGGATTTGCTCATCTTGCCGCTTGTGGTGTTGAGGTGTAGAACATGGAACCAGTGTTTGCACCATTCATGTCCCAGATACGCCTCAGACTGTGCGATTTCGTTGGTATGATGCGGGAATACGTTGTCGATACCGCCGCAGTGCAGGTCGAGGGTTTCGCCGCAGTATTTCATGGAAATGCAAGAGCATTCGATATGCCAGCCGGGGTAGCCAAGACCCCACGGGCTTTCCCATTTCAGTTCCTGATCGTCAAACTTTGATTTGGTGAACCACAGTACGAAATCCGCTTTGTTACGTTTGTTTTCGTCTGCGTCAACGCCTTCGCGCACGCCGACTTCCAGATCTTCTTCCTTGAAATCGAGGAACACGTAGTACTGCTTCAGTTTCGAGGTGTCGAAGTAGATATTGCCGCCTGCCTCGTAGGCATAGCCTTTTTCCAGAAGTGACGAAATCACGCGGATAAAGTCATCAATGCAGCCGGTTGCGGGCTGTACGACTTCCGGTGTTTTGATGTGTAGTTTTGCACAATCCTCAAAGAATGCATCTGTGTAGAATTTCGCAATCTCCATGACGGTTTTGTGCTCACGTTTTGCGCCTTTGAGCATTTTATCGTCACCGGTGTCGCCGTCAGAGGTCAGGTGACCAACGTCGGTGATGTTCATGACGCGCAGAACATCGTATCCGATGTAGCGCAGGTATTTATCGAGGACATCCTCCATCATGTAGGTGCGGAGGTTTCCGATGTGTGCGTAGTGATAAACGGTCGGACCGCAGGTGTACATTTTCACCTTATTTGGTTCTGCTGTTGTGAATTCTTCCTTTTTGCGGGTCAGCGAGTTATAAAGCTGCATAGCGGTTTCCTTTCTGTTGATGGAAAATTGTTTCGCACAATATTATAGCACATACTCGCAATAAAGTCAAGAATGGAATCATTCGCGGCTTCCGCTGCGATATTTTTTCTTCAAACGGGTAAATCCGAGGTAATTATACGTAAAGAATACGGCATACAGTGCAAACAGAAAACCGTAAGTACCGCAGACAAAGCTCGAAAACGACACACTGCCGGAAAAAACCCTGTAGATCATCGGACCCATGCCGCAAAGAAACAGCAGCAGAATGGGCACCATTTTCCAGCGCAGAACTTTTGACATCATTTCAAGGCGGGATTCGTTATCACTGAAAATTTCGTTGCATTCGTCATTTTCATTGTTTGCTTTTCTGCGGAAATATGTGAAATCATTGACTTCACCCAGATATTCCCAGCCATAATCGCGGAACATCTGCAAATATTCTTCGCGGTCCTGGTACTCCGCTGCAAAATCCAGACGATAGACATATTCTTCGGGCGCACATTGTTCAAACGTGTAGCATCCGATGGAAGGGCTGACCAGTTTCCAGCCCTGCTTGTGCATTTTGATGAGGTATGCTTCCTCTTTTTCGTAATCGCAAAGTGTGAAAAACTTCCATTTTTTGATTGTATCAGCCATTTTCTTTCCCTCCGATGTTGCGGTAAAGCCGTCTGATGCGGCGGCATTCCAGTTCCAGAATCTCTGCACCAAGCTGTGTGATGCAATACAGCTTGCGTTTTTCTTCCTCGCGTACAAATGTGATCAGCCCGTCTTTTTCCATTTTGGAAAGGGTGCCGTACATGGTGCCTGCCGATATGCTGACCTCGCCGTCGGTCATTTCCTTCACGCTTTGTCCGATGCTGTACCCGTGCATTTCATTTTGCAGACAAAACAGAATGTAGAATCCCGTTTCGGTCATTGGAACGTAAACGCGTTTGATTTTCTCGTCCATGAGTTCGCCTCCTATTGTGATTCGATGTATCGCACCTCGATGTATCGAACCTGTATACAGTATATCGCATCTCGATATATTTGTCAAGGGGTTTTTGCAACTTTGTGCAAAAAATGTATTTTGCAATTCATTTTCGGGCTGTTGCTTGTGCAATATATCATTCGTCAGCCTGACTAAAACCTATGCATGAACCTTGTACACTCTGCCAAACGCTTCGAAAGACCTTGCAATTTCGCGCAAAAGATGATATAATAAATGATATATTTTTCGAAAAGGAGAGAATACGCCATGTCGCAGGGATTTGACCCCGCTGCTTTGCAGGCTGCTTACCGGCAGGTCGAAGAAGGTGACCCGCGGATGCGGGCAATTCGTCAGGCAATCGCAGAAGCAGAGCAGGCACAGGATTTTCATGCACAAATCGTATTCCACCGCGATCTTATCAAGGAATCGGTGTTTACGGGTGACCGCTATCAGGCGTTGATAGATTTTCCACAGTATTACGCACTTTACGAAAATCATGAGGAGTTGCGGGATATCCACCGCTACAATGTCATCTGGACATTTAAGTGGATTCTGGAGGCGGCAACTGAATTTCCGCAGATTCCGAAAAATCAGATTGTGCAGTGGTTTTCGCAGTTTCGCAAAGAATTGCGCTGTGCAGGCTACTCGCTTCAGCCGTTTTATAACCTGCGGACGCAGTTTTACAGCTATTTCGATATGGCGCGGATGCGCATGGACTACGAGGAATTCCTGAATGCCCCGGTTGACGATATGTCAGACGGAGAGTCGAACATTTACGATAATCGTGTGCAGTGGGAACTTCGTTTCGGACAGCGTGAAAAAGCCGAGAAATCGTTTCAATATATTCTCGACCACAATTTTCGGACCGAGGAATGCCCCGCCAAACCTTACGGATTTTTCTTACAGGAATCCATGCGGAAACAGGAAACGGAAAATGCTGAAAAGTACGCAAAAATGTTGGTTCCGCTCTGCAACGGAAAACGATTTCGAATGGAGCAGTCAGGGCTTTTGATGTGTTTTTATGCGCTCTATCATCCGCAGGATGGCTGGGATTATCTGCAAAAAAATGCGGATGCACGCGAAAATTCACGCAATCCGTACTTGTGTTTCTGGTTTGACCGCGGTGTTTATCTGCTCTGCAAGGCACTGGGCAAACAGGGCATGACCGTGAAGGATCAGCAGGGACGTACTTTTTTACCGCAGGAATTGCTTGATCGTGCAGAACAGACTCGTAAATCCTGCGCGGAAATTGCCGCACAGTTTGATGCCCGCAATGAATCCACGTACTTTGCGGATGCCCTTGCCGAATATGACAATCTGCTGTAAAATCAGCGAAATTACATTATTTCTATATACCAAAGGAGATACACTCTATGTTTGATGCTGAACGCTATATTTGTGAATATCAGGAATTGGAGCATGGCACAGCCCGCCTGCGTGCAATCAAAAAAGCCATTGCCGCCGCAGATGAAGCGCAGGATGCACACTGGCGTTTCACGTTCCGTCACCGCTATGTTCACGAGTCGATTTTTGAATCCGATGCACTGGATGCGCTGGTCGTATTTCCTGAAATGGTCGCAATTTTCGATGAAAACCCCGATACGCAGGAGGAATACCTCAGCGATCTGATGTGGGATTTCAAGAATGTTCTCTGCAATCTGCCCAACTTTCCGCAGGTTTCTCTGGAGGAGATGGACCGATTGATGAATGATTACGAGGAACGCTGCAAAAAGTACGGTTTTACGCAGAGAAGCGTAAAGTATCTGCGCGAGAAGCATTCCTGTGATACGGGCAGATTTCTTCCGCTTGCGGAGTACGGCAGCTACGCACAGGAAGAACCGGATGAACTGAAAGACTGCTCTGCCTGTGAGGCAAACTGGAATGTACAATGTGAGTTGTTGCGTGGAAATCGTGAGAAAGCAGAGCTGCTTAGTCAGCCGTTGTTCAACCGCGAGTTGAGTTGCGCGGAAGTTCCTGAGGAAACTTATAGTGAGTGGATCGCGTATCTGCAAAAGCAGGGCGATTATCTGACCGCCAAACGCTACGCAAAACGTCTTTATCCGATGGTACGCGGCAGAATCGAACTGCTGAACTGTTCTGCAAATCTGCTGCGATTCTATGCGAAATTTGATCGTCATACGGGCTGCAATATTTTACGCCGCGAGATGAGTAACTTCCTTTCCTGCCGCGATTTGATGCTGAAAATGGAATTTGCAGCAGGTGCTTATCATTTGTTTGACAATATGATCGCCGAGGATATCACGTTGATTTTTCCGCGTGAATTCCCGCTGTTCGATGAAGATCACCATTATTCTGCCAAGGCATTGGCTGATTACTTCTACAACGAGGCAAAGCAGCTTGCGGAGCGGTTTGATGCCCGCAACGGCAATCGCTATTATACCGATAAGCTGAACGAAAAATATCCTGATTTTGACGAAGATGCGGTGGATTTCATTCATGGAGATGCCCCGCAGGAAGTATCGGTACTGGGTGCGATCTGTAAGACCCTGCCCGATGCACTTTCACTGGAATCTGTCAGCCAACTGCTCAAAGCGGATGGCAGATTCCATGCGGAACTGATGCGTGCCGATCAGGAACATAATGTGCTGCAATTCCAGATTATGGACGAAGATCTTGTGTATCAGGTGGTGCTGACCGTTCAGAACGTGCCGCCGCTCGGAGAATTCCGACCCGGGTTCCCTGTTCCCAACACGTTGCCGGAGCAGATTCGGCAGGCAGAGGGCGTGATTTCATGCATCATGCCGTTTGAGGAGCATCAGCCTGACATTGCGCTCCATTTCCAGATGCAGTTCCTGAATCTGATTTGCCCCGATGCGCTTGCAGTCATTGATTTTACGCGCTTCAAACTGCTGCCGAACCGTTGGGTCGCAATGGCAGCGGAAAGCAGTGTGCCGCCCATTGTCGATCTGCTTTACAACATCCGATTGTTCAGCGAGCAGGATGAAAATGCTGTATGGATTGCGACAAATGGCATGGGCTGTTGCAGTATGCGCGAGTTGGAGTTCTGGGATGCTGACAAGCAGAATTATGCAAGATTCTGTGATTTGTTATGTTTTGTGGCTGAAAAATTCCTGCTGCGCGGTGAGATGCCCGATGCCGCAACGCCGTTTGAGGCGCTTCGCTTGGCGGATGGTTCTCCGCTGCTTCTGGCTTGGCTGCCTGCAGAGCAGGCACTCGCTTACTACGGCGATGACAGTGGCGCGGCAAAACTTCGCACACAACTGATCGGTGAGGATGCCGATGAATTCAAGGGGCGTGCGGTGCTGTTTATCTATGATGGTGAAAACGCAGATGGTTCAGCGAAATTGAAGCGTATGAATACGCTGACGGAAGAAGATTTCGAAAACTTCCGCTATGGTCAGTATATTGTGACGGGTAAAAAAATAGCGGCACTTGCCAAGGAACGCTTCGGTATTTTCTGCAACTGTTTTGCACAGGAGCCTGAAGAAGCATACGTATGCGTCAATGTGGAGCTGGAGGATGATGAAGATGACATCTGGATGAACGTCACGGCAATCAACGGCAGCACCATTCTCGGCAAGCTTTGTGATGATTGTCTGGTTGGCTCGGCGGGTACGGAGTACAGTGCGGAAGTATCGCAGCTTCTTGATTTCTCTGTGCATCATCATGATTTGATCGTTCAGCCCAATTCTGCATATCTTGGGGAGTAAGAAAGGTATCTCCGATGGATGGATCATGGGATTTCGTCCCCCCACCAGAGGGAATGATTCCCTTTGGCGGGGAGGCAAAGCCCTATTTAATCCATCGGAGATACCAATTTTTTGATTGCTTTTGCTGCAAAATCAGCGGTACCCGCACCGCCTTTCGCGTCAATATTATTTTTCATTTCGCCCTCTGCCGCATACATTTGACCAAGTCCTGCGAGAATTTCGTCCGTGCAGGTGTAAAAATGCTCTGTGATATACGCTTGCAGCCTGCGGACAAGTGCCTGTGCCGGAGCGCTATCGGGGGGTGTGCCTTTGATTTTTCCGAATTCTGTGAAAATTTCCATCAGCCCTTCTCCGTATGCCTGCATGGTTTCAGCGGATTTCCCCGCGCTTTTTTGCTCGTATTCCTGATAAGCGGGTGTACCGCCCCATTTTGCCTTTGCTTCCTCTGCGTAGGCTTCCAGCTTTGATTTGTCGAATGCCTGAAAATTCATGTGATTCCCTCCGTTTTGTTGTAATGTGCGGGCAAGTGCCAGCAGCTTTTCCAGACGCTCCCGCTGCATGGTCAGGAGCGTGATTTGTGTTTCCAATGCCGCCTGCATATCAAATTGCGGCGCGTCCAGCATGGTTTTGATGTCTTTCAGCGGAAATTCCAGTTCCCGAAACAGTAAAATGCTCTGCAAGCGTGCAAGCGCAGCATCGTCGTAGAGCCGATAGCCTGCTGCTGTGACCGTAGTCGGTTTCAGCAGTCCGATTGCATCGTAGTGATGCAATGTGCGCACGCTGACGCCTGAAATTTCGCTGACTTCCTTGACGGTTTTCATCTTGCCGCCTCCTTTCGTCTGCATATATCATACACCATGACGTAACGTGAGGGTCAAGCAATTTTGCAAAATTTGTAGAAAAAAGCAGCACCCGATGTATTTTCGGATGCTGCTTTGTGCTGTTTGCTGTTTGAATTATTCCACAGGAACGACCCAGTTGAAGGTATCGGGAACAGTGCCCCACTGAATACCGGTCATGGTGTCGTAGATCTTCTGGGAGATCGGACCGATCTTGTTGTTGTTGATGGTCATGATCTTATCGCCCCACTTGAGGTGACCGACAGGCGAGATGACCGCAGCAGTACCGGTGCCGAATACTTCGTCCAGCTTGCCTGCGTCGTAAGCGTCAGCGATTTCCTGAATGGAGATTCTGCGCTCGGATACTTTCATGCCCCAGCTCTTGCAGAGTTCGAGCACGGATTTTCTGGTGATGCCGGGGAGGATAGAGCCCTGGAGAGCAGGGGTAACGACCTCGCCGTCAATGACGAACATGATGTTCATTGCACCGACTTCCTCGATGTACTTCTGCTCAACGCCGTCGAGCCAGAGAACCTGAGAATAGCCTTCTTTGTGTGCCTCATCCTGACCGATCAGGGAAGCAGCGTAGTTGCCGCCTGTTTTGGTGAAGCCCATACCGCCGCGGACCGCACGGACGTACTTGGATTCCACGTAGATCTTGACAGGATCCAGACCGGAAGCGTAGTATGCGCCGGAGGGCGAGAGGATGATAATGAACTGATACTCATCGCCGGGACGGACACCGAGGAACGGGTCAACAGCGATGATGAACGGACGGATGTAGAGGGAAGCACCGTCAGCGGAAGGAACCCAGTCCTTCTCGATCTTCAGCAGTTCCATCAGACCTTCCATAGCCATTTCTTCGGGCAGCTCCGGAATAACCAGACGCTGGTTGGAACTGTTCAGACGCTTGAAGTTCTCCATCGGACGGAACAGCTGGATGCCGCCGTCAGCACGGCGATAAGCCTTCATGCCCTCGAACACTTCCTGACCGTAGTGCAGGCAGAGAGCAGCAGGGCTCAAAGAAAGGTTGCCGTAGGGAACGATGCGGGCATCATGCCAGCCCTTGCCCGTGGTGTAGTCCATGATGAACATATAGTCGGTGAAAACGTGACCAAAGCCGAGTTTGGTTTCGTCAGCCGGCTTCTGTTTGAGGACAGATGCTTTTTCAAAACGAATATCCATTTTGCGAGTTCCTCTTTTCTGAAAAATAGGTTTTTGAAATCGATTTATATGTCAGCCGAAACAGAAATTTCAGCAGGCACGTCCTGGGAGATAGCGGGGCACGTACTTCGTGCGGTAGAGGTCAAGCGCGTAGGAAATGGAAATAACCGCACTGACAGCGATGATGAGCAGCAGTGTAACTTGCATCAGTTTTTTCATAGGAATGCAGCTCCTTTCGAATGTACGTTGCGAAAAATGGGTTTACAAAATTATTATAGCACAAGTTTTCGCAAATGAAAAGCCCCTTTTTGCAATTTTGTGAAATTTTTCTGTGAAATCAGTAGCCGAGGTTTTCAGCCACGAGGATCACATGGATGCGGTTGCGAATGCGCTGTGCGCCTGAAACGACGTAGTTGCAGCAAATTCTGTCATCGTTGTGGCAGCCTGCCGCCATATCGCCGTTGCAGCCTGCGCAGCTTCCGATGCGGGTGCAGGGTGTTTCCTGAGAAAGTCTTGCAGCGTTGACGGGTGCGGCAATGCGCTTGACGCGGTCAATGGCGGCGGCAAGATTCGGCACGATCTTGTTGGCACCTGCCACGATAATGACCTCTTTCGGACCGTAAACGAGAGCTGCAACGCGGTTACTGTTGCCGTCTACGTTATATAGCTCGCCGTTTTCGGTGATGGCATTGCTGCTGCAAAGGTAGAAATCTGCGGAAAATGCCTTGCGGTAGATATCATTTCTCTGCTCTGCGGGGACTGCTTCGCGGTCAAGGAACTGATAATCGCCTGAACGCAGCAAGTCCATGACGCCGCATTCCTGAAGGGTCATCGAGCCGCCCGTTGCGCAAACGGCATCTTTGGTGAGCATGGATCTGACCAATTCCAGTGCTTCTTCGCGGGTTTTGACCCAGTGCGCGTCCATACGGTTGATGCAGAGCGCATCGGCGGTACGCTCCAGACGGGCGTAGAGAGAATTCATAACGGGTTCGTGTACGGAATAAACAGACATTTCAGATTCATCCTTTCGAATTGAGTTGTAGTTGTGGTCGGTATACGCGCAGGGCACCCTCGCGGAATCGGAGAGTGCCCTGTTTCGTTGTTTAGTAGCCGTAAGCGTTTTGCTGTGCCATGTAGTAGTCGTAGTAGCTCTGCTGTGTTGCAGCCATGTAGCCCATGACGTCCACATCCAGCACGTTATAGCGGTTGAATGCTTTTTCGTTGCGCGACATCGAAAGCTGCTTGCCGTTTTCGGTCATTGTGTCCATGAATTTCTCGTGATAGAGGTTGTAGCAGACATTGTACCTGATATCCTCTGTCCAGAGGTCATCTTCGGTCATACGGTCCTTGATGTCCATCTTCATGACAACGTAGTAGGCTTCCTCATCCTTGATGAGAGTAGGCTTCAAGAGCGGTGTTGCGCTGTCTGCGAGGTATTTATAGACAGCTTCACAGGGCGTATAGCTGACTGTGTCGGTTTCGGTAGATTCGGTCGGTTCAGCAGGAGCAGTGGAAACTGAGAGGATTTCCTCGTTGCTGACATCGTAGCCGACAGTCGGGGTGACTGCCGTAGTTGTTGTGGTGGTATTGCCTGTGGTTTCGGAATCGCCTGTGGTACCGCCCGTGACAGGAGCAGTAGTTTCGCCTGTCGTATCGGTCACGACCGTGGTGGTTGTTGTGGTGGTATTGCCTGCATCTGCAACCACGGTGGTAGCTGCTGCATTTTCGTCAGAAACTGTGGTGCCGGGGGCGGTAGTTTCCTCCATTGTGGTGACCTTTGCGGTGGTCGGCGTGGTAATGGTCTGACCGTTTTCATCGGTGGTGGTAACGGCAGCCTCGGAAACGGAGGTGATGTACGCCTTGTTTTCCTCGATGAGGTAATCAAATTCCTTCATCAGTTCGGCTTCGTTGCCGGATTTTTTCTCCAGACGCTTGAGAAAGTCGTTTGCCATATTCTCAATGACCTGTTTGCCGTCGGATTTGAGCAGGTTGCCCTCGCCGTCTTTCAGCGGCATCTCAATGTACTTGGTACGCAGATGATTTTTGATGTAATCATCGCGGAGTTCCTCATCGGTGATGCCTTCGGAGCCGTCCTCGCCGTAGTATGCGTCATAGATCGCATTTTCCTTATAGGAAAGGGTGAGGATCTCCTTGATGGACTTGTCGCCGATACCGTTTTCCTTGAAGAATTGACCGTAGTACACTTTGCTGGATTCCACTGCGGAGTCAATGCTGGCAAGCTCGCTGCCTGTCAGGGAAAGCTTGAGGTTGTCGAATTCCTTGTTTACGGCAACGTAAGCCTGGCAGTATTCTACGGCCTTGTTCTCGATCCACTGGGAAGCCTGTACATTGTCGATCATGGAAGATTTCATGATTTTCTTGACGTCCTTCGTGGTTTCGCAGTCCTTGAAGGTATCTGCAACGTCACTGTTGATGGCATCCATTGCATCGGAATAAGCAGTTGCAACGTAATAAAGGTAGATGCCGGCGGGAACATCCTTGCCGTCAATGGTCATTGCAACGCCGGTTTTTTCTCCGCAGGCGGTGCAGGTTGTGAGTACGGTGCAGGCGGTCAGAATGCCTGCAAGCGCACGTTTCAGCAGGTTCATGGGAACAAAAAGCCTCCTTTGAATTTTGAAAAAAATCAATACTAGTCTATTATACATGATATTTTTGAAAATGGCAAGGGGTTTTGAAAAAAAATCCTACTTTCACGAAATTTTCATTTGCGGAGATGATTTTCGGTATCTGCTGCGGATTCGACAAAATTTGCGCATCTGCTGTGGTATTCTTTTCTTGTATGTCAAATTTGGAAAGCGCATTTGCGCGGAAAGAGGAAGAATTATGCTGCAATCAGAACGGAATCATGGAAGATCTCAATTGGATAGTACCATCGGAATCTGCCTGTGTACGGCGTTTTCGTGTATGCTGGCGGCGGCGGAGCCGTGTGGGTTTCTGCTGCCGTTGCCGACGGCTCTTGCTGCCTGTCTGCCGCCGCTTTACGCACTTGCGGCACTTGCGGGTTGCTTGCTGGTCTATTTTCTGACGGGCATTGCGATGAAGATGCCGATTTTGATTTGTGCGGCAGTTCTGGCGACGCTTGCGCGGTTCGTGCTGAATGAGCGGACTGCCCCGTGGATCGCGGCGGCGGTTGCAGGGGGTACGACCTTGGTTTCTGCGGTGATGTTTGGAGCGGCAGGACTACTGCACGGTCGGGAGTGGCTGCTGTGGGGCATTGCTTCTGTTGTGACGGCGTTGCTGGGTTTTTGCGGGGCAAGGGTACGGCTTGGCTGCACGCTCGGGCTGCCGATGCGGCTGCGCGGTAAGGATGGTTTCTACTGCGGCATCTGTTATATTGCGGCGGGAGCAGCCCTTTGTTCCGCACGGATTTTTTCGGTCAGTCTGGGCGAGGTGTTGCTTGGTTTTGCGGTGCTTTCCGCTGCAAAACGCTATCATACGGTCGGCGGTATGGTTTGCGGTACTCTTTCGGCTTGCGCATTGCTTCTCAGCGAAAGCAAAACGGCGGGGCTTGCGGTCATGCTCGGGATTGGCGGCATGGCGGCGGGTGTATTCAGTGCGCAGTGCAAGGGCGTTTTGTTTGCGGGCTTTCAGAGCATTTGTGCGATTGGTCTGCTGCTGACGGAGCAGCCTGACATTGTTTTGCGCGTGTGGGTCAACATGATGATCGGCGGGGTGTTGTTTTTATTTCTGCCTGTTTCGCAGCTTGCAGACTGCCTGCTGCAATGGACGGATACCGATACGGATTTGGCGGCACTTGCCGAGGCGCGTATGGAATTTTTGTCCGATTCGATAGCGGATGTACGCGGCAGTGCGGAGCGGATCGTCAATATGCTGACCCGTACAGAGCCGCTTTATCCGCCGAAAAAGCGTGTGCGGGAGCTGGTGTGTGCCAAATGTCGCAGCCGAAAGACCTGCTGGGAGGGCGATGCCGCCGCAGATACCAGAAGATGCTTTGAAAAACTGGCATCTGATGCAAAGGCATCTGCGCCGGAGGGCTGTTTGTCGCCGGAACGGATTACTGAGAGTTTTTACCGTGTTCGCAAGGAAAACATTCTGGCACGTACCGATGCCGCGCGTCTGCGTGATTCGCAGACGATGCTGTTTTCGCAGATGCACATTGCCGAGGATTTGCTGCGGGATGCGGCGAAACAAGTCGGGCGGGAATACGACAGAGAGCAGTCGCGATATGTTGCGGATATTCTGGAACGCTTCGGAATCCCCGTGCGGGCTGCTGCCGTTTCGGGCAGACGCGGTCAGCGCATTACGATGGAATTATATTTGCGTGCGGGCGAGGAATTAAAAGCCGAAACTGTGACAGAATACTTACAGGACATTTTGCAGCTTTCTCTGATTTGTCGTGAAACAACCATTACTCCCAAGGGTCAGCGTATGGTGCTGCAAAGTGAGGGCGGTTTCGAGATTCAGACGGCTGCGGCACAGTGCGCTGTTCACGAGGATGAACCCTGCGGAGACTGTTGGGACAGCTTTTCTGACAGTGAAGGCAATGTGTATCTGGCAATTTCCGACGGTATGGGTACGGGGCGTCATGCGGCGGTGGATTCCCGCATTGTGCTGAACAGTTTTCGGCAGTTGGTACAATCGGGCATGGAATGCGAAAATGCCGCCCGTATGGTCAACGCCATCATGCTGACGAAATCGGGCGAAGAACGCTTTGCAACACTGGATGTAGCGAAAATCAACACCGAAAATGCCTCTGCGGTACTATATAAGTACGGGGCGGGTCCGACTTTGCTCAAGCACGGCGACCATGTGACACTTTGTCAGGCAGCCACGCCGCCTATTGGCATTTTGCCCAAATCCGAGCCGTATTCTACCCGCTTTCAGCTGGAGGACGGCGATTTGCTGTTTTTGCTTTCGGACGGGTTGGATGATACGCTTTTTCCGTATGTGCGGCAAAAACTGCTTTCGGGAGAGAGCGTGCAGGCTTTGACCCATGCAATCTGCGCAAAAGCACAGCGTGAAGCCAAAGGTGCGCCGCAGGACGACGTTACTGTACTGGCGGCGGCTGTCTGTTCGGCGTCTGATTTTTAATGTACAGTGATAATCATCGAAAAAAAAGCGACGTTTTGATTTTCTTTGTCTGAAACGTATAAAAGATAAAGTTGAAATTGGGGAAAAAGCAGAAATTTTAGTCTTGTTTGAAGAAAGACTTGAAACATCTTGCAAGATATGTTAAAATAATCAAAGGGAAAATCAGGCAAGGCTTCCCTGTCCCTGCCCGATTCCGCACAAACCTTCAGAATAAAAGAGAAAGGACAGAGGTTCGCTTGCCCGAAAACGGCATGAACTTTGGGAAGATGATATGAAGAATATGACGCAGAATCCAGAGAAAATCACACAGCAAACGCAGGATCCCGATGCGTTCCCGCTGCACCTTTTTTATCAGGGAAAGAATTTTGAAAGCTGGCGGTTCTTTGGTGCGCACACCGTGAAACGCGGCAGAGGACAGTATACGGTGTTCCGTGTATGGGCTCCGAATGCGGTCAGCGTGTCCGTTGTTGGTGATTTTAACGAATGGAACCGCGATGTCAATCCGATGCAGAAAATTGCAGACGGTATCTGGGAAACAGAAGTGAAGAAACTTCCGCAGTATACCATCTATAAATACAGCATTCAGACCAAGGCAGGCAAAATTCAGCTCAAAAATGACCCTTACGGTCAGCATTTTGAAACCGCACCGCAAAACGCCACGAAAATCTACGAGTCCGAATACCAATGGAAAGACAGTGCGTGGCAAAAGCAGAAACAGTCGCAGAATATCTACAAAAGTCCGATGAATGTGTACGAGGTGCATTTCGCCTCGTGGCGCACGTACCCTGACGGAAATCCGCTCAATTACGTGGAATTTGCCAAGCAAATGATCCCGTATATGAAATCGCTGTCCTATACGCACATCGAGTTCATGCCGTTGACGGAGTATCCGTTTGACGGTTCGTGGGGCTATCAGGTCACGGGCTACTACGCACCGACTTCACGGTTCGGTACCCCCGATGACTTCCGTGCCATGATCGACGCATTTCATCAGGCGGGCATCGGCGTGATCCTCGACTGGGTGCCTGCGCACTTCCCGAAAGATGCGCAGGGTCTTTACGAATTTGACGGTTCCTGCTGCTATGAGTACACTGATGTGCTGAAACAGGAACACAAAGGCTGGGGTACCCGCGTATTTGACTACGGTCGTGCAGAAGTGCGCTCGTTCCTGATTTCCTCCGCCTGCTACTGGCTGGATTCTTTCCATGTGGACGGTCTGCGCGTGGATGCGGTTGCCTCTATGCTTTATCTGGATTACGACCGCCGCGACGGAGAATGGCGTCCGAACATCAACGGCGGCAGAGAAAACTTAGAAGCTGTGGAATTCCTGAAGGAACTGAATCAGGAAGTATTCCGCCGCCACCCCGATGTCCTGATGATCGCAGAGGAATCGACTGCATGGCCGCTGGTCACCAAACCGACCGACATCGGCGGACTGGGCTTCAATTTCAAGTGGAATATGGGCTGGATGAACGATATGCTTTCGTATATGTCCATGGACCCGCTGTATCGCTCGTATAATCACGAAAAACTGACGTTTTCGTTCTTCTATTGTTTCTCCGAGAATTATGTCCTGCCGATCTCTCATGATGAGATCGTACACGGCAAATGCTCCATGCTCCAGAAAATGCCCGGCACCTACGAGCAGAAATTCGCGTCTTATCGTGCATTTCTTTGCTATATGTTTGCGCATCCCGGAAAGAAACTTCTGTTCATGGGACAGGAATTCGGACAGATGAAGGAATGGGATTACAAATCAGAACTGGATTGGCTGCTGCTCGATTATCCCGCACACAACGGTCTGCTGGAATTCTCGAAAGCACTCAATAAATTCTACAAAAACACCCCGCCGCTCTGGCAGGATGACGATTCGTGGAAAGGTTTTTCGTGGATCAGCAATGACGACTATCGTCAGAGCGTGATTGCATTCCGCCGTATAGATGATGACGGAAACGAACTGATCGTGGTATGTAATTTTGTACCCGTGCAGCGCGAAAATTATAAGATCGGCGTGCCGCAGGAGGGCAGTTATACACTCGTGTTTGATTCCGATGATGTCAAGTATGGCGGAAGCGGAAAATCGCTGAAAAAGGTCAAAACCACCGATTTTGAAATGCACGGCTTTGACCAGTCTGTGACGCTGACCCTGCCGCCGCTTTCCGTACAGTATTACCGCTATACGCCGCGCAAACCGCGTACCAAAAAGGAAACAGCGAAACCGATCGAAGCGGAGGTGACCACTTCCAAAAAGCGCGGACGTCCGAAAAAATCCGAAACCTGAATTTCAGAATGAAATTTCTATCATAACACAAACAGAATGAAATTAAAATGATGAATGTATGAAAGATTTACACGAAGGAGGCTATTTCGTAATGTATATCAAAAAAGAAGTCGTTGCAATGCTGCTTGCAGGCGGTCAGGGAAGCCGTCTGTACGCCCTCACACATGACATGGCAAAACCTGCCGTACCGTTTGGCGGCAAATATCGTCTGATTGATTTTCCGCTTTCCAACTGCACTAATTCGGGCATTGATACCGTCGGTGTCCTGACACAGTATCAGCCTCTGGTGCTGAATGACTATATCGGCAACGGACAACCGTGGGATCTGGACAAAATGAACGGTGGTGTGCATGTTCTGCCGCCTTATGAAACTTCAGCAGGTGCTTCATGGTACGAAGGCACCGCCAATGCCATTTACCAGAACATCAGCTTTATCGAGCGTTATGACCCTGAATATGTTGTTGTTCTGGGCGGTGACCACATCTATAAAATGGACTATTCCAAAATGGTGGATTTCCATAAGGCAAACAATGCCGACCTCACCATTGCCGTACTGGATGTGCCGCTTTCGGAGGCATCCCGCCTGGGCATCATGACCTGTGACAGCGAAATGCGCATCACCGATTTTGAGGAAAAGCCGAAGGAACCGAAATCCACGCTTGCCTCCATGGGTATTTACGTCTTTACATGGTCAAAGCTCAAGAAATACCTGATCGAGAACGAAAACGCCAACACAGGCTCCAAAGATTTCGGCAAGGACATCATTCCTGCAATGCTGAAAGCGGATGAGCGTCTGTTTGCGTACACATTTGAGGGCTACTGGAAAGATGTCGGAACACTGGAATCTCTCTGGGATGCCAATATGGATATTCTCTCCCCGAATGTTCCGCTGGACCTTTACGACAAGGAATGGAAGATCTATTCCCGCCACGAGCATATGCCGCCGCAGTATGTCGGACCGTCCGCCGATATTCAGCGTTCCATGATCACGGAAGGCTCGATTATCAACGGAAAAGCTGATAATTCCGTGTTGTTCCGCGGTGTTACGCTGGAGGAGGGCGCCGTAGTGCGTTACAGCATCATCATGCCCGGTACCGTCATCAAGGCGGGCGCGGTCGTGGAATATGCGATCATCGGTGAAAACTGTGTCATTGAGAAAAATGCGCACATCGGCGGAAATCCTGAGGATTATCCCAACCGCGATGAGTGGAGCATTGCAGTTGTCGGACACAATATCCGCGTCAGCGAGGGCAAAGCCATCGCACCCAAACAGATTCTCTCTGAGTCGATATAAAGGAAGGTGAACATCATGAGCAATAATCAGAATATCTTGGGTCTGGTATTTGCCAGCATCCATGACGAAGCAATTTTTGACTTAACGAAACACCGCACCATGGGTTCCGTACCGTTTGGCGGACGTTACCGCCTGATTGATTTTCCGTTGTCGAATTTTGTCAATTCGGGCATTTCGCAGGTCGGCGTCATCACAAAGCGCAATTACGGTTCTCTGCTGGATCACATCGGTTCCGGTCGTGAGTGGGATCTGGCAAGAAAAATGGGCGGATTGCATCTGCTGCCGCCGTTCAGCCATACCAGTTCCACGCTGTATAACGGCAGACTGGATGCGCTCGGGAATGTGTGGAGTTTTGTAGAGCACGCACAGGCAGATTACGTGGTGCTTTCCAACTGCGATGTTGTAACGAATATTGATTTTCGTCCCGCAATTGCCGCGCATATCAAGAGTGGCGCAGACATCACAGCGATTTACGCAAAGGGCTATTACGACCAGACTGCGGATTCTTCCGCGACCATTTTCGGCATCGGCGGCGATGGCTTTGTCAATGATGTCATGGTAGATCCGCCCATGACGGGCAACTGCAATCTGGGACTCGATATGTTCATTATGAGCAAGGATTTCCTGCGCAGAATCGTCAAGGAATCCATCAGCCGCGGCAGAAGCAGCCTCCGCAGAGATATTCTGCTGGATCGCACTGCCGGCTACCGTATCTATGCCTATGAGCATAAGACCTACTTTGCAAAAATCGACTCCCTGCCGAGTTATTTCAACGCTACACTGGATCTGCTTGACAAATCCAAACGCGATGCCCTCTTTACCAAAACGGCACCGATCTACACCAACACCAAGGATAATGCCCCCGTTCACTATGGTCTGGAGGCACACATCAAGAATTCCCTCATTGCAGACGGCTGCGTCATTGAGGGCAAGGTGGAAAACTGCGTGCTGTTCCGTGGTGTCCGTATCGGAAAAGGTTCGGTGGTGCGCGACAGCATCATTACACAGGACAGTGTCATCGGCGCGCGCTGCTCCATTCGTAACGTCATTGCAGACCGCAATGTCAATATCGCAGATGAACGTCAGTTGACAGGCTCAAAGGGCTATCCGCTGTTTATCGGGAAAGGAGCAGAAATTTGAGCAAGGCTGTTTCATCGGAAAAAAAGAGAAAGGGAGGCACGCACATGAATATTTTATATGCATCCAGTGAGGCAAGGCCCTATGTCGCATCAGGCGGTCTTGCTGATGTTGCGGGGGCTTTGCCTGCCGCACTCAACGCCAAAGGTCACGATTGCCGCGTGGTTATTCCGCTCTATAAGGCAATCGGGGAGGAACTCCGCAAGGACATGAAATTCCTCACCTCGATTACCGTGGATGTCGCGTGGAGAAAGCAGTATTGCGGCATTTTCACCGCAAAATACGGCAGCGTTACCTACTATTTCATCGACAATGAGTATTACTTCAAGCGCGACGGCATTTACGGTTTCTATGATGATTGCGAGCGATTCGTATTTTTCAGCCGCGCTATTCTGGAAATGCTCCGTGTCATTGATTTCAAGCCTGATGTGCTGCACTGTAACGACTGGCAGACCGCACTCACCCCTGTATACTACCAGATTTTCTACAAGTATCAGGAGGGCTTTGATAACATTCACACGGTCTTTACCATTCACAACATCGCATATCAGGGTGTTTATGGCAAAGAGGTCATCAACGAACTGATGGGTATTCCGATGTATCATACGAATTTGCTGGAATATGACGGCAATGTCAACATGATGAAGGGTGCCATCGAAACCGCTGATAAAATTACAACGGTCAGCCCGACCTACGCATGGGAGATTCTCGACCCGTGGTACAGTCATGGTCTTGATCGTGCTTTGAACAGCAAACAGTATAAACTGACGGGATTTTTAAACGGCATTGACGTGAACGGCTATGACCCTGCCTCCGATGAGGCACTGACTGCGCCATATGCGCATTTTGACATCAACAATATGAAAGGCAAGGCAGCCTGTAAAAAGGCTCTGCTGGAAGAACTGGGATTGCCGGAGGATGATGCACCGCTGATCGGTATTTGCTCAAGATTTGTGGCGCACAAGGGCATTGATCTCATCCGCTATGTCTTTGAGGAAATGCTGCACGAGGGTCTGAAATTTGCGGTGCTCGGCAGCGGCGAGCGTGTTTACGAGGATTTCTTCAAGGAAATGGCATGGCGGTATCCGAAGCAGGTCAGCGTGACATTGGGCTTTATCCCGCAGCTTTCCCGCCGTATCTACGCGGGCTGCGATATGTTCCTGATGCCCTCACAGAGCGAGCCGTGCGGTCTGGCGCAAATGTACGCCATGCGTTACGGTACCATGCCGATTGTCCGTGAAACAGGCGGTCTGAAAGACTCTGTCAAGGACGCAGGCGATGCGGACGGCACAGGCTTTACATTCAAAACCTACAACGCTCATGATATGCTGGGTGCGTGTATTCGCGCAAAATCTGCATACGAGGACAAAAAACGCTGGGCGGAGATCCAAAAGAATGCGATGTCCCGTGATTTCAGCTGGGCAAATTCTGCCGAGCTGTATCTGGGACTCTATCGTGAACTGGAAAGCTGGAATCAGGTCTGAATACGATGAATGAAATCATACTGCGCACGCCCGCCAAGGTCAATCTTTCTCTGGATATCACGGGAAAACGTGCAGATGGCTATCACACTTTACGCTCGGTGTTTCAGGCAGTGGACTGCTACGACACGCTGAAAATCACGCACACAGAGGCAAATGCGCCACTTGCTCTGACCTGCTCAGAGGCGGGCATCCCCTGCGACGAACACAATCTGGTCTATCGGGCAGCGGTGATGCTGTTGGGGGAGCAGCCCTGCGGCATTTCGATGCATCTGGAAAAGCAGATTCCCTCGCAGGCAGGCATGGGCGGTGGCAGTTCTGACTGCGCGGCTGCATTGCTTGGTATCCGCAAATTGCTGGATTTGGACGTATCTGATGCAAAGCTGCTGGAAATGGCAGCAAAACTCGGCGCAGATGTTCCGTTTTTTCTCTGCGGCGGAACGGCTGTTGCGGAAGGAATCGGGGAGCAGCTCACACCCCTTGCGGACGTACCGGAACGCACTCTGGTACTTGCCAAGGGCAATGAGGGCGTTTCTACACCCGAAGGCTATCGAAAGCTGGATTTGCTGGAAGATTCGCTGCCGATGTACACAGATGCGGTGCTGGAAAAGCTGTGCGATCCTCAGCCGCAAAGATTGTTTACGGTCTGTGGCAATGCGTTTGATGCAGTGACGAAGCTGCGGGAAATCAAGCGGATTCGTCTGGTGATGAGCAGCTGCGGTATCAATCCCGTGTTATCGGGGAGTGGTGCGGCGGTGTTTGGCGGATGCGAAATGCAGTCACAGGCGGAGCATTTGGCGAAGCTGCTTGCAGGAATGTCGTTTGTACGGATTTGCAAAACGGTGCCGCACGGCGTACAGATGCAGACGTCAGACGGCGCATGGGAAAATTTATCCGTTAAAATCAAGGAATAAACGGCGTTTCTTTCGATTTACACAAAAAAACTCCCCGTTGTATTGCACAACGGGGAGTTTTCTTTTTTATTTGCGGATCAATAATCCATGCCGCCTGCGGGCATCGGAGGCGTAGGAGGCATCGGCTCCTTGATGTCGGTCACAAGGCTCTCGGTGGTCAGCACCATTGCTGCAACGGATGCTGCATTTTCCAGTGCGGAACGGGTAACCTTGGTCGGGTCAACGATACCTGCGGGAATCATATCCACATAGGTTTCGTTGTATGCATCAAAGCCGTAGCCGACTTTGTCAGCGCGACGGATATTCTCGATGATAACGGAGCCTTCCAGACCTGCGTTGGTTGCAATCTGACGAATCGGCTCTTCCAGTGCGCGAAGAATGATCTGTGCGCCGGTTTTCTCATCGCCTGCGAGGGTTGCAACGAGATCGGAAACAGCCTTGGTTGCATTCAGCAGGGCAACGCCGCCGCCTGCTACGATACCTTCCTCAACGGCTGCCTTGGTAGCTGCCAGAGCATCTTCCACGCGGAGTTTCTTCTCTTTCATTTCGATTTCGGTGGGTGCGCCGACCTTGATGACTGCGACACCGCCAACCAGCTTTGCCAGACGCTCCTGGAGCTTTTCACGGTCGAAATCGGAGGTGGAGTTTTCAATTTCGGTGCGGATCTGTGCAACGCGAGCCTGAATTGCTGCGCTGTCGCCTGCGCCGTCCACGATGATGGTGTTCTCCTTGGAGATGACAACCTGACGCGCACGACCGAGCTGTCCGAGCTGGGTATCTTTCAGTTCCAGACCAAGATCTGCGGTGATGACTTCGCCGCCGGTGAGGGTTGCGATGTCTTTGAGCATTTCCTTGCGGCGATCGCCAAAGCCCGGAGCCTTGATAGCTGCGCACTTGAAGGTACCACGCAGGTTGTTGAGGATCAGTGTGGTCAGAGCCTCGCCCTCAACATCCTCAGCGATGATGACCAGACGCTTGCCGCTCTGGACGATCTGCTCCAGCAGAGGGAGAATCTCCTGAATGCTGGAGATCTTTTTATCGGTGATCAGCAGGAATGCATCATCGTAGACTGCTTCCATTTTGTCGGTATCGGTGACCATGTAGGGGCTGACATAGCCGCGGTCAAACTGCATACCTTCCACGACTTCGCTGTAGGTTTCAGCGGTCTTGGATTCCTCAATGGTGATGACGCCGTCTTTGGAAACTTTCTCCATTGCCTCAGCGATCAGCGCACCGATTTTCTCATCAGCGGAGGAAATGGTTGCGACTCTTGCGATGTCTGCGCTGCCGTCAACGGCTTTGGAGTTTGCCTGTACGCTTGCAACAGCAGCTTTGACTGCGCTGTCCAGCCCCTTTTTCAGGATCATGGGGTTTGCGCCTGCTGCGATGTTCTTCATGCCTTCGCGGATGATTGCCTGTGCAAGAAGGGTAGCGGTGGTGGTACCGTCGCCTGCTGCGTCGTTGGTTTTAATGGAAACTTCCTTGACAAGCTGTGCGCCCATGTTTTCAAAAGCGTCTTCCAGCTCGATTTCCTTTGCGATGGTCACGCCGTCGTTGGTGATGAGCGGTGCGCCGAATTTCTTATCCAGAACAACATTTCTGCCCTTCGGTCCAAGGGTAATCTTTACGGTGTCAGCCAGTTTGTCGATACCTGCCTGCAAAGCCTTTCTTGCTTCTTCGCCGTACTTCAAATCTTTTGCCATAGTAGAAACACTCCTTTATTCAATGTCGGAAATCGAATGCCGAATTACTCAACGATTGCGAGGATATCGGACTGCTTGAGAATGGTATATTCCTGACCGTCCAGCTTGACCTCGGTGCCTGCGTACTTGGAAAGCAGTACCTTATCACCGACCTTGACGTACATGGTGATTTCCTTGCCGTCCACGACGCCGCCCGGTCCGACGGCAACAACTTCTGCGACCTGCGGTTTTTCCTGTGCAGATGCGGTCAGAATGATGCCGCCCTTGGTGGTTTCTTCCGCTTCGGTCATTTTAATGACGACTCTGTCTGCGAGTGGTTTGATTGTCATAACAGTTCCTCCTGTTCTCATATCGGGGTGCCTGTTTTCTGCGAAAACGGCACGCACTGTTTGAATGTTTAGCACTCTTTTATTCTGAGTGCTAAATCTATTGTACCATGATTCCGGAAAAAATCAAGGCTTTTTTTGGAGTCTTGCCGCAATTCATAGGATTGCACAATACATGATTCAATCGGATTAAATTTCTGTACAATATAGAATTCTCGTGATGGTACGATGAACAAAGAAATTCAAACTTTTTTCATCATTTATTCACATTGCATTCATATTCTGAACGGCTTTTTATAGTATACTATAAGATGTATAAATCTATCAGAATACAATTCTGACAGCATTCTATTTGCAGACGTTTTACTCTGATATCATAAAACGAAAAACGGATTGGAGGAATTTCCTATGGCAATGGATAAGGTTCTGATTGTAGACGATGACAAAAACATTTGCGACTTGCTGCGAGTGTACCTCGAAAAAGAGGGCTACACCACGATGATTTCTAACGACGGTGAGGAAGCAGTGGTCAAATTCAACGCGCTGCATCCTGATGTCGTGCTGCTGGATGTTATGCTGCCCGGTATGGACGGCTGGCAGGTTTGCCGTGAGATCCGCAAGAAATCGAATGTTCCGATTATCATGATTACAGCAAAATCCGAAACCTTTGATAAGGTTTTGGGTCTTGGCCTTGGCGCGGATGACTATATCGTCAAGCCGTTTGATACAAAAGAAGTCGTGGCGCGTATCCGTGCGGTCGCAAGACGTGTGGGGCAGGCTCCCGCGGAAACGGAAGTGCGCGAAGTCCACTACGACAAGCTTTCCGTCAACATGATCCGCTATGAGCTGAAAGTGGACGGTAAGGTGCTGGAAACCCCGCCGAAGGAACTCGAATTGCTGTTCTGTCTGGCATCGAATCCGAACCGCGTGTATACCCGCGACCAGCTTCTGGATGAGGTGTGGGGCTTTGAATACTACGGTGACTCCCGTACCATCGACGTTCATATCAAGCGCCTGCGCGAAAAACTGGAAGGCGTTTCCGAGAAATGGTCGCTGCGCACGGTCTGGGGCGTCGGCTATAAGTTTGAAGTGGACGACACTGCTGAATAAATGCAATGCTGAAAAGTGTATACAGCCGCATCTTCTATTTCTGCACAATCGTGTTGATTTTCTTTTGCGCCCTCTCCGGACTGATCGTCACGATTTTCGGAAACTGGAAGTATCGGAAAGAAACGGTCGAGGAATATAATCAGACGGCATTTGTGCTGCAGCGACGTATCAAGGACCTTTACTACAACAATGCGCCGAGACTGCCGCTGGAAGCGATCGAGGTGGAGTTGCAGGATTATACCAGTGCCTACAACATTGACTGCTATCTGTTCAATGACGGCGAGGACAGTATTGTCCGCACAGATTACAACTACACCAAAATCGTGCTCTCTGATTATATGCGCCGAACCGCGAAAAAAGAAGATTATTTCTGCGAATTCGGTACGAATTACGGCAATATTCCTGATTCGAGTGCCTGCCATGTATCCTATTTTACGCTGGATGAGGATGAATATTACCTGATGCTGGTGATTCCGACTGTACAGCTTTCGGAATTTTCCGCGCAGATGATCGGTGTGCTGGTTGCAACGGTGCTGCTGCTGGCTTTGATCGCCGCACCACTGTTTTATCTGAATACCGCACAGCTTCTGAAACCGATCGTCAGCATCACGCATGCCGCAGAGGCGTATGCGAAGGGTGATTTTTCTACCAGATTGGAGCCGACAGGCGGTGATTCCGAACTGGACTATCTGGCGGAAACCATGAACCGCATGGCGGATTTCATTGACAACAATGAGCAGAGCCGTAAGAATTTCGTATCCAATGTGTCCCATGAGCTGAAAACGCCGATGACCACCATCGGCGGCTTTGTGGACGGCATTCTGGACGGTACCATTCCTCCTGAACAGGAAAAACAGTATTTGCGCACGGTTTCTTCTGAGGTGCAGCGAATGACCCGTATGGTGCATTCGATGCTGAATATCTCGAAATTCGAGGAAGGAACGCTCAAACCAAGCTATGCAACTGTGGATATCACGCACCTGCTGATTAAAACACTGCTGCTGTTTGAGAAAAAGGTGGATGCCAAGCATCTGTCCGTGGAAGGTCTGGAGGATTGCCCGCGTGCCATCGTGGAGTGTGATACCGACCTGATGCAGCAGGTGTTTTATAATCTGACGGAAAATGCCATCAAATTCGTCAATGACGGCGGCACACTTTCCGTCAAGGTCAAGGCGGATGGCAAGCAGGCGCACGTACATCTGCGCAACACGGGCGACGGCTTGACCGAAGATGAAATTTCACACGTATTTGAGCGGTTTTATAAGACGGACACCTCCCGCGGAAAAGATACCACGGGTGTTGGTCTGGGACTTTCCATCGTCAGCCGCATTGTGCGCCTGCACGGCGGAAACATCGCAGTCAAAAGTGTACCGAAGTCTTATACCGAATTTGTGGTCAATATTCCGCGCACGCAGGCAATTCGCGCAGAGGAGGAACGCTACGCGGAGGAACAGAAAAAACGTGCGAAAAATGTGAAAAGCAGGAAATTCAGGTGAACCGATACCCGAAATGGAGATTCCGATTTATGTTTGATGAAACTGAAAACGAAACCGAAAAGCCCGCTGAGGATCTGACGTCTGCCGATGAGCAGTCTGCTGCGGAGGAAATATCGACAGAAGATGCACCTGAAATCGAAGCAGATGCGGAAAAATCCGATTTTGTTGATACTGAGGAACTGCTGTGCGAACCTGCGGTGGAAGTCAGGGAAGAACCGATTTCACTATCGGAAGCCCCTGCTGCGGTTGCTACGGAGAACCCACGCGAAAAATCCAATGTGGGCGGCGTCATCATGCTGATTCTGCTGTTTCTGACCATTGTGGGCTTTGCGGTGTTCTGCATTGTCTGGGATGTGCAGAAAGGCACGCCGTCAGGCGGATATCAGGCGGGCGATGTTGTTCATGTCACGCTGACTCAAAACAAAAAGCCGGTCAGAGCCGAGGAAATGACTGACGAGAACGGCAGATATACGGTGGCAGGCATTGCAGAAACCGTCATGCCGAGCATTGTGGAAATTTACACCTATGCGGGCGGCGTCAAAAAAAGCTCTGGCTCCGGCATTATCCTGACCGCAGACGGCTATATCGTGACGAATGCGCATGTTGTTGCGGATGCAGACGTCTACGAGGTGACGGTTGGCGAAAACAAAAAATATAACGGCAAGCTGATCGGTCATGATTCCAAAACCGACATTGCCATTCTGAAAATTGATGCAACAGGGCTTCAGCCGGCATCGCTTGGCGATTCGGATGAAACACAGCTTGGTGAGGAAGTCTGCGCGTTGGGCAATCCGGCAGGTTTCACCGCGTCCATTTCTTCGGGCGTGATTTCGGGTCTGAAGCGCTCGATTCAGGTGGAGCAGACGACCTATGCCATGGAATGTTTCCAGACCGACGCTGCCATCAGCCCGGGCAATTCGGGCGGCGCGCTGGTCAATCGCTACGGCGATGTGATCGGCATTACCTCCTCGAAATACGGCTCGTCATTTCTGATGGGCAACGATTTTGAGGGATTGGGTTTTGCAATTACCATTAATGCAGCCCTTCCGATCATCACGGAGCTGATGGAAAACGGCTATATCAGCGGCAGAGTGCGTATCGGCATTCAATTCTATGATGCAGACGTCGTTGCGGATATGGACGAGATTGAGGTGCCTGCGGAATTGCAGGGCAAGGGCGTACTGGTCTGCGGCGTGGATGAGGATTCCGATCTTGCAAAAACCACGTTTAAAATCGGCGACTGGATGCTTACCATGAACGGTCACGAAATTTCCGATTACGACACGGTAAAAGCGGCAATTGCAGGGCTGAAAGGCGGCGACCGCATTCATGTACGCTGTGCGACCGTAGATGATGACGGCAAGGTCACCTATTATGAGATTGATTTCTCATTGTTGGAGGACAAGTCCGGAAATTATTGATCTATTGGGGATTGACGGATCATGGAAAAGAAAATTGCGGCGCATCATTTGAGAGCACATATTCAGGGCACAGAACCGGAATCGTGGAATCTCGTATATGATGCAGCTATTGCAATGATTCAAGAATGATATAAACTGAGGCTCTGCTTCTTGGTGGATGGGAAGCAGAGCCTCAGTTTTTTTGTAAGATGAACGCTTTACAATTCTGTCATGGGATTCTCAAGGGTATATCATACCCTTGGGCGAGGTTTGGAGCGGCACTCCATTACGAATGCATTGCAGATACCTTAATAGCAATTTTCTCCCTTTGTATGGGACGTATTTGGAATCTTGCACAAAATCCAGCCGCAAGATTATTCTAAAATCCACTTGAAAAACTTGCGAAAATCCTGTATAATGGTAACCAAAGGACATTTCATGCAAATCGCAAGATGATAACAGGAGGTCAATATGCCCCAAATGAGTCTGATGAATGACAACATTCCGAATCCTTTGGATACCCGAATCATGAAAACGCCGAGTGCAACCGCACGCCGTGCCTTTTTTTATATACAGGAGTGCGGTCACCTGAAAGCAGGCGGCAGTCAGCACACGGGACGTCAGAATTTGCAGTCCTTCCTGTTTACGGTCGTGCTGGCGGGAAAAGGCACATTGAATTATAACGGACAAAATTATCATCTGGAGGGCGGCGACTGCTTTTTCATTGATTGCCGCACACCGCATTCTTATCAGAGTGACGGCGCAGAACCATGGGAACTGAACTGGGTACATTTCAACGGCTGCACCACAGAGGAGTACTACAAGCTGTTTTCGGCACAGCTTCCGCCGGTATTCCATCCTGTTTCCACCACAAAGTTCGTGTCCGCGCTGCAAGAGCTGATGCGCCTGAATGCGGAGACCTATGCGGACACCGAGGTGCTGACCTCCGGAATGCTGGCAAATCTGCTGACCATGCTGTTGACTGTCAACAGCATCAGCGAGGAAACGGATACTGCCTTGCAGGCAAAACTGAAAACCGTGCTTGCTTATATTGACGCGAATTTCACCACAGAGGTTTCGCTGGATGACCTGTCCCGTCGTTTTTATATCAGCAAATACTACCTGACACGCGAATTCAAGCGTGCTTACGGCGAAACGATTTTCCAGCATATCATCGGTCTGCGCATCAATTATGCGAAGCGTCTGCTGCGGTTTACGGACAAGCCTGTGGAGGAAATCTCGGAACTGTGCGGTTTCAATGACCAGAGCTACTTCTCCAAGCAGTTCAAAAAGGCGGAGAATGTGACCTGTCTGGCATTTCGCAGGCGTTGGCGCGATTAAATCGCGGTTTCCCCTCGCAGCCTTGCGCGGAGCGAAGCGAATGGCTGCCGCAGTGTGCATTTTTCGCGTATCTGTGAGGCGTTGCCGCATTGCAGGCTGATTTTCAATACCGTACCTGCGCCTGTCCTCGGACACGCAGAGCTGTCTGTTCTTGACAAGCGGGCACTTGTTGTGGAGTTGGCTTCGACTCCATACGGGGATGGCTTCGGAGCAATTAATTCATACGAGTCTGGGCGGCGGGGTAAAAATCCTCGCCGTCAATTCGTCCATACTGCCATGCGTGTGCGGGCGACTGACGGAATGCGCAACCGCCTACAGGCAAATCGCACAAAAGATTCAGTGAGGGGTCAGCGGCGCACAATTCAGCAATACTGACAACAACAGCATCCTCGTCGGTGTGGGTGCCGTCGCATAGAAATTCCCATGCATTATCTGAGAAATGGTGGCATACCATGGTAACGGGTGCTACACCGTCCAATACGTGCGAACACGTAAATACGAGCAAATCGGGTCGTTCTGAGAAGGGGTAATGAGCCATAAGTTCCTCCGTTGTACTATAATAGTATGTGTTCTTATCATACTCCATTTCAGCGAAAATTGCAAGTATTTTTTTAAGAAAGCATAAATGTATGTGCAACATAAAATGTCGTATCGTAACTTCTTGTTACCGTTTTGTAATAAATTGGCGAAAAACTACCTAGAATTCGATTTCAAAATGCTGTACAAGTCAAAAATTGCGGATTTTTAAAAAAATAATCGGTTAAAACGCACAAGAATGATGACGAAACGATTTTTTGCATTGACTTTTTTAGTTATATCGTGTATTATGTACATTGTGAAAACATAGATGACATGCACGGGCGGCAAGGAAGCCTGACACCGAACCGTCAAAGCTGTTGTTTATGCTTATCAGCGAATGCCTATATGGTGTTCGCGCTGCGAAATAAAAGCAGCGAAATTACACGCCGCATCAGACGGCAAAATTTCAAAGTTGCGAAACGCAGCAATTTTTCGCAACAAAATTAAGGAGGAAACTGATTATGAACAAGCTTAAGAAGTCCCTTGCTCTGGTTGCAATGCTTGCAATCGCTTCTACCGCATTCGTTGGCTGTGGCCCGAAGGATAGCTCCGTCGGTGACAGCACCCCCGTTACCACCACTGCTCCTGCTGATGACAGCACTGCAGATTCCACCAGCACCACCGAGCCTGTTGCTGAGAACAAGTTTGCAGATACCGGTGACAAAATGACCATCTGCTGCTGGACCGGTGATGACCTGAATGTTATGATCGACACCTTCGGCAGCGACAAGGTTGTTTACCAGAACGTTGGTAAAGACGGCGCTGGTGCAAAAGAGCAGTACACCCAGTACTTCGCAGGCGGCGATGACGTTGACCTGTTCGTTCTGGAAGCTGACTGGATCCGTGACTACATCGACAACGATGAGTACTGCGCAGACCTCGCTGACCTCGGCTTCACCGCTGATGATTTCAAGGGCTGCTATGACTACACCGTTTCTGTCGGTACCAACACCGCTGGCAAGCTGAAGGCTGCTTCTTGGCAGGCTACTCCCGGTGCATACGTTTACAGAACTGACCTGGCTGAGTCCATCCTGGGCGTAAAGACCCGCGATGAGATGCAGGCTCTCTGCAAAGACTGGGAAACCTTCGAGAAGACCGCTGAGACCGCTGCTGCTAAGGGCGTTGCTATGGCTGATACCCTCGGTGGTATGTGGCAGGTTTACCAGTACAACAAGTCTACTCCGTGGGTTGTTGACAACAAGCTGGTTGTTGAGGACTACTGCAAGGACTATGCAGACCTTGCAAAGCGTTGGTACGACAAGGGCTATGTTACCAAGGAAGCTCAGTGGGATGACGGCTGGTACGCAATCTCCGAGAAGGATAAGACCATGGGTTACTTCTTCTGCACTTGGTGCCTCGGCTCCGGTTCTATGCTCTCCAACGCTGAGGGCGGCGTAAACGAGGATGGCACTCCGAAGAACGAGAAGCTGTACGGCAAGTACAACATCTGCGAAGGTCCTTCTTCCTACGCTTGGGGCGGTTCCTGGCTGGCAGTCAGCCCGAAGTGCGACAACGGCACTCTGGCTCACGACTTCATCAAGTTCTTCACTGTTGATGAGGCTTCCATGGAGAAGTACGCTCTGAAGAAGTCTGAGTTCGTGAACAATCCTACCGTTATGAAGAAGATCGTTGACGATAAGTCCAACAAGAACCCGCTGCTGAACGGCGAGGATCAGTTTGCAGTTCTGCTTGATGCTGCTGACAAGATCGACCTCGATGGCAAGATCACCCGCTTCGATTCTCAGATCAAGAACAACTTCAATGACGCTGTTAACAAGTACTGCAAGGGCGACCTGAAGGACGTTGACGCTGTTATCAACGAGTTCAAGACCAAGTCTGCTGAGATCGAAGGCCTTGATGTTGAGTAATTTTTACTCAATGTGAGATTGCAGATATTCAGACATTGCCACAAAGAATCAATTGAATAATGCCTGATAAGCAAACGGAATATGTGCCTATAGGGCTTCGGCCCTATAGGCGTATATTTTACTATGTCTGTCAATCTTTCTAATTTTGTTTTGAAAGGGTGTGCTGAATGGCTACGAGTGCACAAAGACGGATCAAATCTGTCAGCTATGCGAGATACGGCTACTTCTTTACCGCGCCGTTCTTTATTGTTTACTTCATCTTTATGCTTTGGCCCTTGCTCCAGACTTTTATCCTTGCTTTCCATGGCAATGGTGTACCTGAAAAGGTTTCTACCCCTACAACCATCAACGACTTTGTCGGCCTTGAAAACTTCAAGACGATTCTGTTCGGTGGTGCCAGCTTTAAGGCAAAGGGTATCCATACGGATTTTATCAATTGCTGCAAGAATACAGTTCTGGTCTGGGTCGGTAACTTCATTCCTCAGATTTGCCTCTCCCTGCTGCTTGCGGTCTGGTTTACGGACCTCCGCGTCAAGATGCCGGGCAAAGGCTTCTTCAAAGTTGTCATGTATCTGCCGAACGTTATTACGGCTGCATCTGTTGCAGGTCTGTTCCTGTCCCTGTTCGGCGATTCCCAGTTCTCTGTTGCAAACCTGTTCCTGATCAATAACGGTTTCCGCGAGGAGGCTTACCAATTCGTTTCGAGACCGTGGTCATCCCGTATCATTGTAATGTTCATTCAGGTATGGATGTGGTTCGGTAACACCATGATCATGCTGATGTCGGGCATTCAAGGTATCAATGAGTCGCTGTTTGAAGCGGCTGAAATCGACGGCGCAAATTCCCGTCAGACGTTCTGGAAGATCACTTTCCCGCTGCTGAAATCCATTATGGTCTATACGCTGCTCACCTCCATGATCGGTGGTTTGCAGATGTTCGATATCCCGTATATGCTCCATACCGGTTCTCAGCTCAACGATTACATCAAGACGGTCGCTGTCTTTATTTTCGAGAAATTCCACAAAGACTATATGAACCCGAGTTACGGCTATTCCGCTGCTGCGTCTGTCATTCTCTTTGTCATCACCAGTATCCTCGGTGCGCTCGTATTCTATGTGCAGCGTGACAAGGATGCCATTGAGATCAAGAAAAAGAGAAAACAGGCTGCAAAAGATGCGAAGAAAAGAGCAGCAATGGGAGGTGGATTCGGCTTATGAGTAAAGTATCGTATGCTGGTGACAGCACTGCAAGCTTCAGAAGAAAGATCTTCTTCAAGTCTGCGCTCATTTACCTGGCGCTGATTCTGCTCACGCTGATCTGCCTGGTTCCGCTGTGGATTCTGGTCGTCAACGCGACCCGTAACCACAATGATATTATCAAGGGCATTTCGCTCCTCCCCAGCAATTACCTGTTCAAGAACATCAAAGAGTTGCAGACCAACACGCTGTATACCTCGTTTTTCCATCCGCTTGTCGGTATGCGTAACAGCTTGATTATTGCTGGTTCCTGCTGCGCTCTGACCGTGTTCTTCTCTGGTCTGACCGCATATGGTCTTGTTGTTTATGATTTTAAGCTGAAGGGTCCGATGTTCACGTTTATCCTTGCAGTCATGATGGTGCCTTCGCAGGTTACTGCCGTAGGTTTCATGAAAATGCTCGTAAACTGGAACCTCTTGAACAACTATATTCCGCTGATCATACCTTCGATTGCAGCACCTGCGATCGTGTTCTTCATGCGACAGTATATGTTGTCATCCTTCCCGCTGGATATCATCGAAGCTGCGCGTATTGACGGTTCCGGTGAGTTCCGCACCTTCCTGACCATTTCCATCCCGATGATGAAGCCTGCATTTGCCGTTCAGGCAATCTTCGCGTTCATCGCAAAGTGGAACGATTACTACAACCAGTCCCTCGTACTGGTATCCAACCGTCCTAACCAGACCACCATCCCGATGATGGTTCAGGGCGTTACCGCAATCGACAGAAATCCGAATTTCGGTGCAAACTTCGCCGCAATTGCGCTTTCTATCGTGCCGGTTGTAGTTGTCTACGTCATTTTGTCGAGATTCATCATCGGCGGCGTTGCCGCAGGCGGTGTCAAGGAGTAATCCTTTTCTCGCAGAGTGGTCTGAATCATTCAGCACAAAAAGCACGGTGTTTTTTACGGCACCGTGCTTTTCATTTGGAAAGGAGCGCATCGTAATGGAGGACAAACGCTTTGCTGCGGCGTTGCAGGCGGCTGCATACGACATGGGATGCAAGGGGATCGGCACCATGCGTGAAAAGACCCTGCATATCGTGTTGAAGCATTATTTTGCGCCGGATGCATCCTGTCATGAGCTGCCTGTCGGCGGATTTATCGCGGATGCCGTGACCGAGGACGGCGTATTCGAGATTCAGACGCATGGGCTTTCTCGTCTGAAAGAAAAGCTGACGGCTTTTCTGGCGGTTTGTCCCGTGACGGTCGTGCATCCGATTGCCAATCCGAAATGGCTTTATACCGTGGATGAAAACGGTGTGTTGCTTTCCAAACGAAAATCTCCGAAGCATGAATCGCCCTATACCGCAATGCGGGAAATCTATTCGCTGCGGGAGTTTGTGACGAATCCGCGGTTTTCGATTTGCCTTGCGGCGGTAGAAACGGCGGAATACCGACAAAAATCACCGCGTAAGGGCGTGCGCGGCGAAAAGCTCGACCGTGTCCCGACGGCATTGCATGGTCTGCAAACGCTTTCTGCTCCGTCGGATTATCTTGCGTTGCTGCCTGTTGCGGAATTGCCTGAGGTGTTCTCTGCGCGGGATGCCGCCGCATTGACGTCTGCCGCTGATGAGGGCAGTATGCGGATGCTGCTGCTGCTTTTGGAACGGCTTGGTGTGGCAGAATCCGCAGGCAAGTCGGGGAATCGGAAGCTTTGGCGGCTGACAGAACTGTATCGCTCCGACGCCATACGGGGTTGACTTCGAAGCCGCAAAAGACTGCGGTATTCGTGTGATACAGGCGTCTGCTCTGCCCGCGAAAACTGCACCCGAAACGGCAGGGAAAATCGTCGCTGATGCAGTGAATGCGATCCTTGCGGAGCATTTTGCGCAGGGAGGTGACGGCAATGCCTGAGCAAATTCTCGCGGGATGCCGTCTGGGTTTTGCGATGTGCGGCTCATTTTGCTGCGCGGCAAAGGGTTTGCAGGCGGCGCAGGAATGCATCGCGGCGGGGGCGGATTTGCTGCCGATCGTATCGGAACATTTTGCGTCGATTACGACACGTTTTGGGTCGCCGCAGAATTTTCTGGCACCGCTTACAGCATTGGGCGGCGGCAAACTGATCCAAAGCATTGCGGCTGCAGAGCCGATCGGTCCGAAAAACCTCACGGATGCGCTGGTGGTATGCCCATGCACGGGCAATCTGATGGCGAAACTCGCAAACGGCATCACGGACAACACCGTGACCATGGCGGTGAAATCACATCTGCGCGGTGCAAAACCCGTGATTCTCTGCATGGCGACCAATGACGGGCTTTCCGCTTCCGCAAGGAATATCGGGGAGCTTTTGTGCCGCAAATACTATTATTTTGTACCATTCGGGCAGGATGCGCCAAACGCAAAGCCCTGCTCTCTGGTGGCGGATTTCACGCAAGTTCCGCTGACAATTGCTGCCGCATTACGCGGGAAGCAGTTGCAGCCGCTGCTGTTGCGCGATACGCCGATTTCATAACATTTTTTGCAGGAAGGGCGGAGCATTCAGCTGCCGCCGCCTGCGATTGAAGGGAAGGACATCCTGTTGAAACAACTTAAACGGGTAATTCCGCCGCTTCTTGCGGGATTGTTCACATTGCTGCTGTTCACGGTCGGATACGCGGTTTTCAAGCTGTACCCGTTTGGCGGCAAAACCATCGCGTGGTGCGATATGAACCAGCAGGCGGTACCGCTTTTGCTGCAAATGAAAGAAATCCTGCGGTCAGGGGAATCCCTCACTTATACCATGCTTTCTGCGGGCGGTATGAATTTCTGGGGCGTATTTTTCTTTTTCCTCAGCAATCCGCTGTCATTTGTGGTGCTGCTGACCGATCTCCGTGCAGATTTCCTGATGAATCTGCTGGTACCTCTCAAGCTTGCGCTTTGTGCCGCTACAGCGGCGGTCTGGCTGCGATACCGTAGTCCGAAGCTGCCGCCGATTTTTCAGGTACTGCTTGCTTTGATGTATAGTTGCAGCGGATACGGCTTGTTTTACTATCAAAACCTGATGTGGCTGGATGTGCAGGCAATGTTGCCGCTGATGTTGATTG
Source organism: Oscillospiraceae bacterium (assembly GCA_045600205.1). Classification (GTDB taxonomy): domain Bacteria; phylum Bacillota; class Clostridia; order Oscillospirales; family Ruminococcaceae; genus Firm-04. Next base: position 120,276 of record JAZRXM010000029.1, read on the forward strand.
CGGTGGACAAGCTCCTGCACGGCAAACGAAATTTGCCGTATATTCTGGCGCTTTCGGTCATCATCATTCTCAATTTTTACACGGGCTATATGGTCGTGCTGTTTTTGCTGCTTTATATCGCACTGCGAATCTGGTTTTACGTTCCGAAAGCGGAGCGTGGTGAAACGTCTTTGCGCTTCTGGATCTGCAATTTGCTGGCGGCAATGCTGACGGCGTTTGTCTGGCTGCCAACACTGTTGCAGGTGACGGCATCGGCTCGCAGCAGCAACCTGATTGCATCCGTGCAGTCCGGCGTGGTATTGGATTCATTACCGGATAAGATCTCTCTGCTTGGCTGTACGGCACTTGCGTTTGCGGCGTATTTTCTGCTCTGGCAGTACCGCGATGAAAACGAGAAAAGTCATCTGCGGCGGCGTGTGATTGCGATTTTGTTTCTGCCGGCCATGCTGATCGACCCAATCAACCGTATGTGGCACATGGGCAGTTATCAGGCGTTTCCGTTCCGCTGGTGCTTTATCCCGTTGCTGTTGCTGCTGACGTTTTCCACGTTTTTGCTCACCTCTGATACGACCCTGCAAAAAAGCAGGAAAACTGCAATGGCGGTGCCAATTCTGCTGCTGATTGTTTACGCGGCAGTTGCCGTTTTGCTCTATCGCACGAAAAAAGAGGAACTTACAAGCTATGTCACTTCGCTCTGGGTCAGCGAGATCGCCTGCCTGTGGATGTTGCTGCTGACCGTGCTTGCTGCGGTGATTTACGGGCTGTGCATCCTGAGCTTTCGTAAAGGGAAGCTTTCCCTGCGGAGTTGTGCGGTCATTCTGTGCGCGATGTTTTGCGGCGAGTTTGCACTCAATTTCACCTGCTATATGGGTGCTGCTGGCAGCGTCGATTCCTCTTATACGACGGCAATGGCGGCGGCGCATCAGATTGACGATTCGGATGGATTTTACCGTGTCCGTTTGGCGAAGAAATATACGCACGCGAATATGGTTGGTGCGCTTGGATATCCGTCACTGTCGCATTACACCTCACTGACCCGTGAGGATTATCTGGAAGGGATGAAGAAATTCGGATATACTTCCTACTGGATGGAGGTATCGGCAACGGGCGGTACGGTGCTTTCCGATGCGGTGTGGAATGTGCGGTATCTGTTGGGGCAAAACTGGGATTTCACACCGGAAATGAAGCGTGTTTGGACAAACGGTACCCTGTCCTACGCGAAAAATGACATTCAGCTTCCGCTTGGCGTCCTGACGCAGCAAAATCCCGCAGAAATTGCGGATTTACCGAGCGGCAGCCGCAGCGGCATACAGAATGTGATTGCCGAGCGGATGCTTGGCGTGTCCGACCTTGTCACCGATTATGAAATCACGGAAACAGAAAAACTGTCGATTGAGAAAGACGCAGATACAGGAATGATCCATTGTAAACTGGACGATGAGGAAACCGTCGGTGCGCTGACCTACACGTTCCATGTGGAGGATGAACAGATACTCTATTTTGATTTGTTCAGTTTGACGGGCACGCAAATCTATAACCCGCGCAAAAATGCGGCAACTATATATTTCAATGGCACCCGCATCGCATCAGAGTACCCTGACAATGCGCTCAACGGTATGGTATATCTTGGCACGGCATCTGATAAAGACGTAAAAGTGCGCGTTCTGATTGAGAAATCGTTTGACTGCGAGAGCCTTGGCGTTTGCGGATTTCATATGGATAAATTGCGTTCTGCCTGCGAAAACGCAGTTGGTGCGACGGTAAACTACGACGGAAAAGGCAGATACATTGCGCATTCCGAGGCGGCAGAGCCCTCCTTGCTGGTTCTGGCAATTCCGTATGATGAAGGCTTTTCGGCGAAAGTCAACGGGCAGCCTGCGGCGGTTTTTCGTGTCAATACCTGTATGACGGCTGTTCAGGTGCCTGCGGGCGCGGCGGATGTTTCCCTTGATTTTGTTCCGCGGGGGCTGCGCTGCGGCGAACTGCTTTCGGTTTTGGGCATTTTGCTGACAACCCTTTGGCTATCCGTGCGCAGAGCCGTTGATGCAAAATACAAGCTAAAATTTTTGCGTCAGGCAGCGTTGTGGGCTGTATCGGGGGCTTTTGTACTGGTAATTTTATTGGTTTATATCATGCCTTGTGTTATATTTATTATCGGTTTATTTTAGCTTTATAGAGTAATTAAATATAAAAAATGTCCTGTCTGTATAATTGCTATGAAACGTGCTGGGGATATTACGCATAGCATATGTTTGTATAATTAATATAATTGTTAAACGAGTGAAACTAATTCTGGAATGTGCTAAAAGATTAGTAGGTAAACAAAATGTATAAATCGAAACAGTATTTACAAACCAAAGGAAAAATTTAGTAAAAACAATATGAATTTACACTGTATTCACGGAACGTTCATAATATGTTAACAAGTAGAGTATATAATATAAATTGTAAGGATTGGTATCAGTTTCAACTATAAGTAGAAACTAAAAAAAAGAAAAAAACAAAAAAGAAGATTAACAGAGAAGAAAGGGTGTAATCTAATGGAAACAAAAGGTATCAGTAAGCTTGATTTGAAGCGTCAAAACCGCAGACAGATTCTGCGTGTCATTCGTGAAAACGGTCCGACCTCCCGTGTGGATATTGCAGCACAGCTTGCACTGACCCGTGCGGCGGTCACCATCATCACCAATGAAATGATTACGCAGGGCGTGTTGGAGGAACTCGGTGAAGCACCGATCGACTACAAGCACCTCCAGAAAGGTCGCCGCAAGATCCTCATCGGCATCAATGCAAACTACAAGTTCGTACTGGGTGCCATGATCAATGAGGACAACATCAGCGTCGGTCTTGCCACGCTGGATGGCGAAGTCCTTGACAAGGAGTACATTACCATCGGTAAGGACACCGACCAGCAGGATATCATTTCGTTTATTGCGAATGCGTGCCACAAGATGATGAAGAACAGCAACCTGTCTGCGAAACAGGTTCTGGGACTCGGCTTGGGCATCGTGCCTTCCCGTTGGGAGCAGATGCGTGCAGAGATCAATGATGGCGTACTCAGCTTCTCCAAGCTGCGCTATATGATGGAACTGGAGCTGAATGTTCCTGTTCACTGCGCAAATGCAATCGGTCTTTACGCGATGGCAAACCTCGATTACAAGGACGGCCCCCGTCAGAATCAGGTTCTCCTGTATCCCGGCGCGCAGTATAATTGCGCGGTCATCACCGATAACGATCTGCTGAAGGACTACACCATCAACACGGATTACATCGAGCGTTGCGTGGTCCGCAGAAACGGCAGAAAGTGCGAAGGTTATCCCGATGGCTCCATTCATGCAGAGCTTCGTCCCGAGGCACTGTTTGAAAGACTGAAGGACGTCTTTGCCGAGGATGTAACACCGATTCTTTACAAAGCGTGCGAAGGAAAGTTTGAAGCCTGCGATATGAAGAAGATTCGTTACTCCTACGAGGAGGGCGATCCGGGCGTCGGCGAGATCATGAACGATATTCTCGAAATGATGGCGCTGGCAATTCACAACCTGAGCGTCGCGCACTTTGCACACCGTGTGATTCTCCAGAGCTTCCGATTCGGAGAAAAGACCAAGGCACAGCTTTATAAGACGATGTGCAATCTGGTCGGCGGTGAGGAGTATATGCCTGAACTCGTGTTCAGCCCGATTGAAAGCGAGCGCAGCTTCCTTGCAGGCTGCACCCTTGCGGTCGAGAACATGTTCTATGAGCAGGGCGGTATGCTTTAATCAGACCTTTTACATTCTTATGTTCCTTTCAAAAAGCAAAAACCGTCGCGGAAGACCGCGGCGGCTTTTGCTTTTTATTTGGTTTTTATCGGAATTCCGAGCCGTCTGCGCACAAAATCGCAAGACGCTCCGCATGAAGCATTCCTGTTTTGAGATGCGGCGCATTGTTCTGTAAATACGCGCAAAACGCATCTGTCAGCAGCGAGGGATTGACATTGACCGAAGTACCGGCAGGCATCCGCAGTTCAAGGAACAGCCCGTCATCGAGCGTCTGTGTCAGCTTGACCTGCGCCTGTGCTTTCAAATCAATCATTGCCGAGCCGCGTTTCGTTTTCTTTTCGATGAGGATTTCTTCTTGAGCGATGAACGCATCCCACGCGCCGCGTAAATCGTCTGCCTGCGTATCTTCAGCGCAATCCAGGCAGACACGGTAATCCGCAAAGGCGATATCCGTGTGCTTGCGAATCGGGTCAGCCACGCGGACGATCTGCAAATCCTCCGGCAGAACGCGGTTCAGTCGTTCCAATGCCGTCTGCATGGACATTTCGCCGTCAATGCGGAAATCCATGCACTCGCAGCCGCTTTCGTAGCCGAGGGAGAGTGCCAGCGGGAACATCAGGTAAGCATGCGGATTAAAGCCCTCCGTGAACCAGATCGGTACACCTGCGCGGCGGAAAGCACGCTGCATACAGCGCATCAGGTCAAGGTGTGAGATGTATTTTGCACGGCGGCGTTTTTCGAATGTTGCTCTGACAGAAATCATATCTCGCCGTCCTCCTTTTTGTACGTAAAGCAAGGCTTTTTCGTCACTTTGGATACGCCGCAGCCGGCGCAGTTCATGCGGCAGTGCGGTGTGACGGCAGCCTGTTTTGCCTTTTCATTTTCACGAATCAAAAATTCTTTGTCTACGAAGAAATCCATGTGATCCCACGGGAAGATTTCGTCATAACTGCGCGGTCTGCTTGCATAGAACGCCATATCCAGACCGCAGGCATCAAACGCTTCCTGCCACAAATCAAAGCGGAAATGTTCCGACCACGCATCAAACAGGCAGCCGCGCTTCCACGCTTCGAGGATGACAGCGCCCAGACGTCTGTCGCCGCGGGCAAGTACCGCCTCCAGAATGCTTGTATCAGGGGAATGCCAGCTTGCACGGATTCGTTTGTGCCCCGCGACTGCTTCTTCGAGCACTTTCTGCTTGTGTTCGATCATCTCGCGGGTATCCTGCGGATGAAATTCAAACGGCGTAAACGGTTTCGGTACGAATGTCGCAACGGAGCAGGAAATCTGTACACTGCGCCCTTTCGGACGCTCATCCATTTCAAAATAGGAGTCCACCACACGCTGTGCAAGTTCCACAATGCCGCGGATATCGTCATCGGTTTCGGTGGGCAGACCCATCATGAAGTATAGTTTCACCGCAGTTTGTCCGCCTGCAAAGGCAATTTTGCAGGTGCGAAGGAGTTCTTCCTCAGTGACATTTTTGTTGATGACATCGCGCAAACGCTGCGTACCTGCCTCGGGTGCAAACGTCAGACCGCTGCTGCGTACCTTGCGAATACGGTTCATCAGCGCGGTGCTGAAATTATCGACGCGCAGGGAGGGCAGGCTCAGGTTGATGTGTTCGTCCTCGGTAAAGGTGAGAAGTCCGTCCATCATTTCCTCGATTTGCGAATGGTCGGAGGTGGAAAGGGAACAGAGGGAGAGCTCCTCATAGCCCGTGCGGTTGATCAGCGTGCGGGATTGCTCGCAGATGACCTCGGGTGATTTTTCGCGGAACGGGCGGTATAAAAATCCTGCCTGACAGAAACGGCAGCCGCGGATGCAGCCACGCAAAACCTCAGTCACAGCACGATCGTGTACGATTTCGGAGTACGGCACGACAAATTCCTCGGGAACTGTTGCGGTATTGAAATCAGAAATGATGCGTTTGCGGACTTTTGCGGGTGCGCCGTCTTTGGGGGTGATGGCAGCAACGGTGCCGTCCGCGTTGTACGCAATGTCGTACAGCGAGGGAACATAGACGCCTTCGATCTGTGCAGCTGCGCGTAAAAATTCGCTTCTGGACGCCCCTTTATCCTTCATCTGGGTGTAAAGGTCCATGACTTCGAGGTTCAGCTCCTCGCCCTCGCCGATGAAGAACAAATCAAAGAAATCGGCAAGCGGTTCCGCATTGCAGCAGCAGGAGCCGCCGGCGCAAACAATCGGAGCAAGCGACTCACCGCGGTCTTTTTGCAGCAGCGGCACGCCTGCTAGATCGAGCATATTGAGGATATTCGTATAGCAAAGCTCATAGCCGATGGTGAATGCAATGAAATCAAAATCGCGAATCGGCTCCAGACTTTCGAGGGCGTAAAGTGGGAGATGTTCCTCACGCATTGCCTGTTCGAAGTCGGTATCGGGCGCAAATACGCGCTCGCACCAGTATTCGGGGCGGTTGTTGATGCAGGTATAGAGGATTTTCATGCCCAGATTGCTCATGCCGACGTCGTATCGGTCGGGGAAGCAAAAGGCGAAACGGCATTTGATGTCTTTTTTGTCTTTCATGATGCTGCCGGGCTCGCCGCCGATATAGCGCGAGGGCTTTTGCACTTTCAGCAAGAGCGGTTCGATTTTCTCAAAAAGCATGGTATTCTCCTTTAACAACAAAGTGGTGTCTCCGACGGATTGATAATGGAGCTCCGCTCCAAACCTTGCCAGAGGCGAGCCTTTGGTCGGCGTCCGCAGACGACGAAACTCCCATATCGTCCTGTCTAAGGCATTAGAGAGGAACTCTATTTCAAGGCAGGGTACTTCTGTCAACAAATCGAAAGCGCAAGCATCTGCTTACGCTCTCTTTGTTATTCATCGACCTGTTTGCGTAAAAATGCGCCCGCAGGGATCTCTGCGCCGCGATAGGCGATCGAGCAATCCATGACGGCATGGTTGGCACTTTCGATGACCTCGCCGTCCGCATTCTGCAAATCGTTCACGGAAACGGAAATCGGCTGCGATTTTGGCATCAGGATTTCCAATGTATCTCCTGCAAAAAAGCGGTTTCTCTGGCTGATGTACAGCCGTCCGTTTTCTGTTTTCTGCACAATGCCGACCACATCGCAGTTGCGCACATAGCTTGCAGTGGCGTTGTGGATACTGTCGGTCGGCTGTCCGTAGTAAAACCCCGTGGTGTACGGGCGGTGGCTTACCATTTCCAGCTCGCGGAAAACCCACGCAGGTACGTCGGATTTTGGCTTGCTGAATACGGCATCCATTGCCATGCGGTAGGCGTTTGTCACGCCTGCCACGTAGTAAGCCGCTTTGGCTCTGCCCTCGATTTTGAACGAGGAAATGCCGGCTTGGGCAAGTTCCTCCAGATGTGCCGCCATACATAGATCTTTTGCGTTGAGGATGTAGCTGCCGTTTTCGTCCTCACCGATCGGGAAAAACTGATTCGGACGTTTCTCCTCCATCAGCGCGTATTTCCAGCGGCAGGACTGTGCGCAGGCACCGCGGTTTGCATCGCGTCCCGTGAAGTATTCCGAGAGCAGGCATCTGCCCGAAATGCTCATGCACATTGCGCCGTGCACAAATGCTTCGATTTCGAGTGCAGATGGCGTTTTTGCACGCAGCTCTGCGATTTCTTCAATAGAAAGTTCTCTGGCAAGCACCACACGCTCGCAGCCCATGTTCCAGAGTGCGGTGGCGGTTGCGTAGTTGACCACGCCTGTCTGGGTGGATGCGTGAATTGGTAAATCGGGAGTTATTTCGCGGATTTTGGTAATCACGCCGAGGTCTGCCGCAATGACGGCATCAATGCCGCAAGCCTGCACATCCCGCAAAAATGTCGGAAATACGTCCAGTTCGCGGTTGCGTGGCAGCACGTTGACCGTCAGATAGACCCTGACACCGCCTGCGTGTGCAAAATCGACAGCATCTTTCAGCTCCTGCATATCGAAATTCTTTGCAGCAGCGCGCATTCCGAACATTTTCGCGCCCAGATAAACTGCATCCGCGCCATAGCCGACCGCTGCTTCCAGACATTCGCGGTCGCCTGCGGGGCAGAGCAGTTCGGGCTTAGTTATCGCCGTCATCTGCAAGACCTGCCTCTGCCTGCTGCTGCTTGATTTTTGCGATGTTGTCGTTGTGCGCCTTGAGGTCTTCTGCGTAGAAGGTCTCGCCTGTCTGGACGTTTGCGACGAAATAGTAATAGTTGGAAGATTCGGGGTACAAAACAGCCGTGATCGCGTCTTTTCCGGGGTTGTTGATCGCTCCGGGCGGCAATCCCTGACCGATATAGGTGTTGTATTCGTTGCACATGAGCGGATCCTCACGCTGCTGACTTGCCAGATACGGCTGAATGACTTCCTCCGCGTATTTTCTGGTCGGGTCGGATTGCAGCATGGTGAATACGCCCGGGTTGTTCAGACGGTTGTGGAAAACGCCGGCAACCATTTTCATGTCATCGAAAGAGGGGGCTTCCGCCTGCACGATCGACGCCAGTGTGATGACATCATCCAGCGTCATGCCGAGTTCATCCATTGCGCGGTAATCGGCGGAGGTGATTTTTTTGTCAAAGTTTTCGTAGATTTTCTGAACTACGATTTCGGGGTCCTCACCGACATAGAATTCGTAGGTATCGGGGAAGCAGTAGCCTTCACGGCTCTGGAACCGCAGGGGTTCGTTCTTGGGGATATAGTCCTCGAATTTGAAGCCGTAGCCGCCCGCGTTGAAATAGAACACGAATTCTTCGGCATCGCAGACTTCGCTTTCTTCCAGTTGCTTTGCGATATCGAGCAGGTTCGTGCCTTCCGTGAAGGTCACGCGGACGTATTCACGGTCGTTTGCGTGGTTCTTGCACAGTTCCGCGATCATGGCTTCGTAGCTCATATTCGGAGAAAGTTCGTGGTCGCCCGGGATATAGCTGGTATCCATTCCACTCATACGGGAAATGACGCGGAACACTTTTTTCAGACGAATCAGACCCTCGTCATAAAGCTGGTCTGCGACGTCCGCAACGGTTGCGCCTGTGGGCACGGTGATATTCTTTTTCTCGATATCCTTGTCAATGCCGTACATTTCCTTTGCGACTGCAAGAATCGTGACGGAAGAAAGCACGGCGGCGGAGATGATGAAGGTCAGGGCAATGAGTGCGCAGGATATCCCGCGACCCTTGCGGCGTTTGCGGATGAGTTTTTTGCGCTTGCGCTTTTTTTTGTTTTTGCCTGTGCCGAAGAAGCTTTCGTCCTCCTCGTCATCGTATTCTTCCTCATCGGGTACAGCGGGCACATTATCTGCTGCGTTGGATTTTACAGCAGGTGCGGGAGTATTCTTTTCAGAGGACACAGCGGTCGGCTGCTTTTGCGGAGCCGGATCTGTTGTCTGCTTTTCTGAAATCGCAGCAGGGGATTCCGCATCTGCGGACTTTTTCGGTGCTGCATCTGTGTCCTCGCTCATGATCTCATCGAGCAGTTCATCAATCTCATCGGGTTGTACGTTCTTTGCTGCGGCATCATTTTCCGTATCAGCAGGCTTTTGCATATCAGCCATGGAAGTCCTCCGTTCTTTTCTCTGTGACAAGGGTTTGCATTTTTTTATCGTATTCATCATGCGGCAGATGTTCCACACCGCAGTATGCGTAGCACAGTCCGATGGTTTTGACATCGGGGTGTGCGGCAAGGAATCGGTCGTAGTAGCCGCCGCCTGCGCCCAGACGGTATCCTTCCGCATCGAAGGCGAGCATGGGCAGCAGGACGAGGGTATCGCTGTCGGCATCGCAGATGCGGTCATCGGAAACGGGCGGCACGGGAATGCGATAAGCACCCGTGGTCAGTTCCGACATACGGTCAAGGCGATAGAAGGTCATAGTATGGCTGACCGTGTTGCAGACGGGCAGTGCGAGGGTTTTCCCCGCATCCAGACAGGCAGTCAGAAGTTCCTGTGTGCGGACTTCGTGGGGCATTGCAACGTAAGCGAAAACCTGTTTTGCGGCGGCAAAAGCGGGGTGTGCAAGTACTGCACGGCAAATTGCCTCGTCAGCGGCATGACGCGTTGCGAGGGGCATTTCCGCCCGCAGACGCATCATATCCTGACGAAGCATTTTTTTCTCAGTATTTCCGTTCATTTTTTCACGATCATGCTTTCTGCGAGCTGCTTGCGGACGTCTTTGGTCAGCAGGCATTCCACCAGTTTCAGACCGAATTCCATTGCGGTGCCGGGACCCTTGGAGGTGACCAGTTTTCCGTCCACGACCACGGTATCGTATCCGTTGCGTGCGCCCTTCAGATCCTGCTCGCAGCCGGGGTAGCAGACTGCTTTTTTGCCTTGCAGGATGCCCATTTTTCCGAGAATGGTCGGTGCGGCGCAAATTGCGGCGATCCATTTGCCGTTGGTGTTGGCATATTCGATCGCAGTCTTGACGGCATCGCTTTGTCCCAGATTGAGCGTACCGGGCATACCGCCGGGCAGTACGATCATTTCGAGGTTTGCGTCTGCGGTGAATTCGTCAATGGTGATGTCTGCACCGACAGGGATTTTGTGTGCGCCCATGACCACTTTGCCGGTCACACCGACCGTGCAGACCTGTCTGCCTGCTCTGCGGAGGCAGTCAACGGGGGTCAGAGCCTCGATTTCTTCAAAGCCGTCTGCGAGAAAAACGTATACCATAATAAAGTCCTCCTTATTTATTCGGTAAAAGCGGCAACGATCCGCTTGGTCATTTCTTCGATGGTGAACAGCCGACCGTCCGAGTCCAGACAGGATACGATGTGCCAGCCTGCTTTTTCCGCGGTATAGAGCGCGGATTCGCGGCACTGTATCAAAAACGGCAGATTGCATTCGTGGACATCTTTTTTCTGCTCATCGCCCTGATACCGTTTGGATAGCAGTTTTTGTGCAGTTTCGGGCGGTAAATCCAGAAAAACAGTACGTTCAGGGCGCGGCAGGGCGAGCTTTTCGTACTCATATTCGGCAAGCCAAGCCAGATAGGCGTCCCATTCGCTGCGGGGCAGCTTGGTCATCTGATAAATTGCGTTGGAGCTGACATATCGTCCTGACAGAATATTCTGTCCCGCTTCGAAATCTCTGCCCCAGTGCTGTTTGTAGGCGCAGTAGCGGTCCACTGCGTAGAAACTGGATGCCGCATAGGCATTGACGTCCTGCGCGCTGCCCAGTGCGCCGTTCAGATAGAGCTGCACGGGCTGAGAGGACGGGTCGTTATAATCGGGAAAGCTGATGACGCGGGTATCGAGTCCCAGCGCACAAAGAGCATCTGAAACGAGCGGGAGCTGCGTTGATTTTCCGCAGCCGTCCAGACCCTCCAGAACGAATAATTTACCGTGCATTTGCAACCGCCTCGCTTTTTCTGCACACAATATTCCATAATATATCAGTTTATTATATCACAGCTTTGCGCAGATGTCAACTTTTCCGCAAAAAGATGTTGAAGTGCCTGCGGTGCATTCATAACAGAACAGCGCAAGGATTTTGAAAAAACATCTTAAATTCCTGCACAAATAAAAAGCCGTGTTTCTGTGTAATACTGACAGAAAACGCAGTTTTCGCGCAAACAGCCGAAATCGCTTGACGCAATCCTGCATTTGTGATATAATATAATCGCGGAAATTTGGACAGACGATGCTCTGTACATTTATATAACGAAAACTTCATTAGGAGGCACTTCATATGTCTTTTGACCGTTTGATTTCAAAGATTATCGCAATGAAAAACCCGACCGTTGCAGGTCTGGATCCGAAACTTGATTATGTTCCGGATTACCTCAAGAAAAGCTTTTTTGAGGAAGACGGCGAAACCCTGAAAGCTGCTGCAAAGGCAATTTTCCGCTATAATCAGCAGATCATTGATGCGATTTGCGACATTGTCCCTGCGGTGAAATTGCAGGCTGCTTACTACGAAATGTACGGTCACCACGGCGTGAAAACCATGGAGCGTACAATTCGTTACGCAAAACTCAAGGGAATGTACGTCATCACGGACGGCAAGCGCAATGATATTGGTGCGACCATGGAGGCGTATACCGCTGCACATCTTGGTTCCTGCCGTATCGGTTCCAATGATTGCGAGCCGTTTGGTGCGGATGCACTGACTGTCAACGGATATCTCGGCACAGACGGTATTGCACCGCTGATGGGCGTCTGCAAAGAAAATGACAAGGGCATTTTTGTCCTCTGCAAGACCTCGAACCCGTCCTCGGGCGAATTTCAGGATCTGCTGATCGACGGTGTACCGCTCTACGCACGCATGGGTGACAAATGCGAGGAATGGGGCAAAGATACCATCGGTGAATTTGGTTACAGTGCCGTTGGTGCAGTGGTCGGCGCCACATACCCCGAACAGCTTGTCGAGCTGAGAAAGCGTCTGCCGCACACCATGTTTTTGGTTCCCGGCTACGGCGCACAGGGCGGCGGCGCACAGGGTATTGCAGGCGGTTTTGATGAAAAGGGTCTGGGCGCGATCGTCAACAGTTCGAGAGCTATTCTTTGTGCATACAAGAAAGAAGGCTGCGATGAGCGTGACTTTGCAATGGCATCCCGCCGCGAGGCTCTGCGGATGCGCGATGATCTGACGCAGTACATCCACATCGGCTGACGCGAAAGGATTTTGAAATGGATCAGTATACGGAAAAGCTGCTTGGTACGGTCAAAAGCATGACGCAATGTACCGAAGCGGCATGGGATATGGTAATTGAATGTCCCGAGGCGGCTGCAAAGGCGGTCGCGGGACAGTTTGCACATTTACTGCCTGAGGGAAAATTCTCCCTGCGCCGTCCGATTTCGATTTGCGGCATTGATAAGCAGGCAGGTACGCTGCGCATTGTGTTTGAGGTGCGCGGCGAGGGTACTGCGGCACTGGCGAAACTCCGGGCAGGCGACCGTGTCAACATTCTGGCACCGCTTGGTCACGGTTTTACGCTTCTGCCTGCTGACAAACGTGTTGTTCTGATCGGCGGCGGCATCGGCAATCCGCCCATGCTTCCGCTGGCACAGTATTACGGCAAAAATGCGACTTATATTTGTGGCTACCGCACCGAAAAGGCAGCAGTTCTCAGCAAGGATTTTGCTGCAACAGGCTGTAAAACCGTTCTTTGCACCGATGACGGTTCTGCGGGCATTCACGGGCTGGTCACGATTCCGCTTGCAGAGGAAATCGCCGCAAACCGCCCCGATATGATCTATGCCTGCGGTCCGATGCCGATGCTCCGTGCCGTTGCCGCTATGGCAAAGGAAAACGGCGTATCATGTGAGGTTTCCTTGGAGGAACGTATGGGCTGCGGAATTGGTGCGTGTCTTGTGTGTGCCTGCAATGTTTTCATCAACGATGGCGAGATTCATGCAGCGCATGTTTGCAAAGATGGTCCCGTATTCAACGCAGAAAGGGTGGTTTGGTAATGGCTGATTTATCCGTCAAGATCTGCGGCGTGGACTTTAAAAACCCGATCATTCCCGCTTCCGGCGTATTTGGCTACGGCAGAGAATATGCGCAGTATTACGACCTTTCCCGTCTGGGGGGCATTGCCGCCAAGGGTACGACTCCGAAAAAGCAGAATGGCAATCCCGCACCGCGCATTGCGGAAACGCCCGCAGGAATCCTGAATTCTGTCGGATTGCAAAATCCGGGCATGGAAGCGTTTTTAGCGGAGGAACTGCCTTGGCTTCTGAAACAGAACACGGTGATTCTTGCGAATTTTGCAGGACCTTCTCCGGAAGCCTGTGCAGAATCTGCCGCAAAACTTGACAAAACCGATGTGCAGATGCTCGAACTGAACATTTCCTGCCCGAATGTGAAAAACGGTGGTCTGGCGTTTGGCGCAGACCCGAAAACCGCCGCAGGTATGGTCAAAGCGGTTCGTGCGGCGACCAAAAAGCCGTTGGTGGTCAAGCTTTCCCCGAATGTCACCGACATTACCGAAATTGCACGCGCTGTCGAAGCAGAGGGCGCAGATGCCGTTTCGCTGATCAATACCCTGCTGGGTATGCGCATTGATCTGCGCACCCGCAGACCGATTCTCCGCAACAATACAGGCGGACTTTCGGGTCCTGCCGTATTCCCTGTTGCCGTGCGTATGGTCTGGCAGGTGGCAAATGCCGTACAGATCCCCGTGATCGGCATGGGCGGCGTGCAGTCCGGCAGAGATGCCGCGGAACTGATGATGGCAGGTGCATCTGCGGTACAGGTCGGCACGGCGATTGTGGCTGACCCCTATGCGCCTTTGCGCATCATTGACGAGCTGAACGCTTATCTGGATGAAAATGGGATCCAAACAGCTGCCGAGTTGACGGGAACGGTCAAGGCGTGGTAATGAAAACAACGATTTACCTTGTCCGCCATGCTGAGGCAGAGGGCAATGCACAAGAATTTTTCCAAGGCAACATCAACACCGCGCTGACGTCAAAAGGCGAGCAGCAGCTTACATATCTGGCGGAACGGTTTCGCGATGTGCCGTTGCAGGCTGTCTATGTCAGTCCCTATCAGCGCACCATTCAGACCGCAGAAGCGGTCAACCGATACCATAAACTGCCGTTGATACAGGAAAAGGACCTGCGCGAGATTGGCGGCGGCGACTGGGAGGGTAAACGCTGGTCGGAGCTGCCGACGCTGTTTCCCGAGGCATATCGCCTGTGGACGGAGGAAATGTGGCATTTCCGCGCACCAAACGGCGAGCCGATCACGGATGTTTTTTCACGGATGACCGATACTTTGCGCCGTATCGCAGAGCAGCACGCAGGACAGACCATTGCGGTGATCTCACACGGCTGTGCGCTGCGTAATTTTCTGTGTGCGGTGGAATTTCAGGATATCACACGGCTGAAAGACGTCGGCTGGGCGGATAATACCGCTGTATCCTGCGTGACATATGATACGGAGCAGGGCTGGACGCTGGTATTCAAGAATGATTCCACGCATCTTCCGCCCGAGTGCTCCACGCTGCGCACCTCGAAATGGTGCCGCTACGAAACACAAAAGGATTCGCAAACACGATGATTTTATTCGGAGTTGACTTTGGTGACACCCGCACAGGCTATGCCGTCTGCGATAAATCGGAGATGATCGCATCGCCCGCGGGGGTACTTACAGAGCGTCGTTTTGACGTATGTGCAGAAAAAACTGCGCAGGCAGCGCTTGCCGCCCACGCAGAAGAAATTGTTGTCGGACACCCCAAAAACATGGATGGCAGCTGCGGCGACCGTGCACAGAAATGTGAAACGTTTGCCAAGCTGGTCGGTGAACTTTCGGGGCTGCCCGTCACGCTCTGGGATGAGCGGTGTACGACTGTATCCGCGCATCAGATTCTCAATACGACCAATACCCGCGGCAAAAAGCGCAAGGCTGTCGTGGATGCCGTTGCGGCAGTCCTGATTCTCGAAAGCTATATGGGCTATCGGAAAAACCAGAAAAACAGCCTTTAACGCCACAATTCGGTGATGCATTCCATGACATCCCGCAGCGCACGGATTGCTTTTTCGGTGCGTCGTTTGAGCCGCAGCTTCTTTGTGCAGCCGATGCCGGAAAGCATCCAGCCTGTTGCACCGAAAGCGGTTCCTGCGGCAAGACCTGCCGCCATGCCCTTGAAAAGGGACTTACTTCCGTTCATTCTTCCGTTCCTCGCTTTCTCTCCGTATCTTTTGGGATACGAAGATATCTCTAGGATACCCGAAACGGTCAGCGATATACGGATGATACAGAGTTATTTTTCAGAAAAAGGATGATTTTTCTTGCATAAGCTGCATCTTGTACTGGTGGAGCCGCGCATTCCGCAGAATACGGGCAGCATTGCGCGTACCTGTGCGGTGACAGGCGCAACGCTGCATCTGGTTTATCCGCTTGGGTTCAAGCTGGATGACGCAAAACTCAAGCGGGCGGGTCTGGATTACTGGGATAAGCTGGAAATTTTCCACCATGAAAATCTGGACGCATTTTTCAAGGCATACCCCGCAGCGCAGAATGCACCGAACCCCTATTTTTATTTTACCGCAAAAACGGGCACGCTGTATACCGATGTGACCTATCCCGAGGAAACATTTTTGTTTTTCGGCAGAGAGGACACAGGGTTGGATGACAGCATCCTTGCAGCGCATCCTGAACGCTGTGTACGGATTCCCATGCGGGAAACGCTGCGCTGTCTGAATCTTTCAAATTCCGTGGCAATTGCCGCATACGAGGTGTTGCGTCAGCATGATTTTGCAGGGCTGACCCGTGATGGCCGCTACGCAAAAGCGGGCTGGGAACCAGCAGTTCCGCGCACCTACGATATTTCACAGGAGTAACCTCCGGAAAGGTAAAAAAACTTATGCCGCAGACATCGAAAATCAAACTGATGACTGATACTTGTAGTGATATTCCCAAGGAACTTGCCGATGAGTTAGGTATTTTGATGCTTTGTTTTCCTGTTACGGTGGACGGGCAGTCCTTCCGTGAGGTGCAGGACTTCACAAAAGAGGAATTTTACGATAAAATCGAGGCTGCACAGGAGATCCCGACCACAGCGCAGCTGACGCCGTTTGAGTTGCAGGAGGCGTTTGCGTCACTTTACGCAGAAGGCTACACCGATGTCATTTATGTGACGATTGGTGCGGGCGGTTCTGCCACCAACCGCAACGCGATTCTTGCAAAGATGCAGTTTGAGGAAGAAACCATGTCTGCTGACCGACCGATGCAGATTCACATTGTGGACGGCAGAAATTATACGGCGACTTACGGCTATTGTGTGGTAGAAGCGGCAAAAATGCTTCGTCGCGGTGCAGATGTCGAGGAAATTCTGGGATATTTGGTAAACTGGACTTCTTCGGCGGCGTTGTTTTTCGTGCCGCTTTCGCTGAAATACATTCGCAAGTCGGGGCGTGTCAGTGCGGCGGCGGCGTTTGCTGGCGAACTGTTGGGTCTGCGACCGCTTTGTCAGATTATCGACTGTGAATCCTCGGTGATACAGAAAATTCGTGGCGAGCAGAATATCGTGTCAAGGCTTGCGGAGTATGCGACCTCGGAGATGATTCCGCATTCGCCGTACATTGTTATGCGTGGCTGTGACCCTTCCTATGCGGAAGCACTTACCGAGCTTTTGACGAAACAGCTGGGTTATCCGCCTGCGGAAAGCTGGAGCATCGGCACAACGGTCACCTGCAATGCGGGACCGAATGTCGTTGGAATCATTGTGAAGCAGAAGCCCCGTGAATTGACGCAGGTACAGTAAGGCTTCTATGTGAAAAGTTTACTCAATTTTTCTCGAAATATCTCCCTCCATACAACAGGTCAGGAGGGGGGATGGGGGAACCCTGCCAAGGGGTTCCCCCATTTTATTTTTACAGAGCCGGACAACTGTTAGCCTGTGGTTTTCCCATGCAGCGCAGTGCATTGCATACTGCAAGAATCAGCACGCCGACATCGCCGAACACCGCCAGCCACATATTCGTCATGCCGAGCGCACTCAGTACAAGAATCACTGCCTTGACCGTCAGTGCCAGCACAATGTTCTCGCGCACGATTCGCGCGGTTTTTCGTGCAATTTGAATTGCCTGTACGAGATTTGGCAGTTTGTCGTCCATCAGAACAACGTCTGCGGCTTCCATAGCCGCATCGCTGCCCAATGCGCCCATCGCCACGCCCAAATCAGCACGCATCAGCACTGGCGCATCGTTGATGCCGTCCCCGATGAACGCCACATGGCTGCCGCTTTGCAGTAATTTCTCCACAGCTTCGACCTTTTCAGTGGGCAGCAATTCTGCTTTCCATTCGTCAATGCCGATTGCCTTTGCGGTTTCCTGTGCTGTGGTCTGCAAATCGCCGGTGAGCATTACTGTTTTGCGGACACCAAGCGAATGTAACATTTTGATTGTATCTGCTGCATTTTCTTTGATCTGATCGCTGATGACGATGTGCCCGAGATATTCATTCGCACAGGCAATATGAATGATTGTGCCGTTATGGTGGCATTTCTTTGCAGATACGCCGATTTTGTCCATGATTTTCTCATTGCCGATGTAGTGATCCTTGCCGTCGATTACCGCGTGAATGCCCATGCCGGCGAGTTCGTCGGTCTGTGCAATGCGATTCTCGTTGATTTTTCCACCGTATGCGCGTAAAATCGACTCTGCAACGGGATGTGCCGCGTGTTGTTCCGCAGCCGCCGCTAATTCCAAAAGTTCTGATTCCGCGCAGTTTTCGGGGTGTATCGCCGTGACTTCGAATACGCCGCAGGTCAGCGTACCCGTCTTGTCAAACACGACCGTGTCGATGCCTGCAAGCGTTTCGAGGTGATTGGCACCTTTTATCAGAATGCCCTGCCGCGATGCCCCGCCGATTCCGCTGAAGAAACTCAGCGGCACAGAAACGACCAGTGCACACGGGCATGAAACCATCAGGAAAATGCATGCTCTGCGGAGCCATTCTGTCCATGCCTGCCCGAGCAGCAGCGGGGGAATCAGACCGAGAAGAAGCGCTGCGGCAACGACGATGGGCGTATAGCAGCGCGAAAATCTGGTGATAAATGCCTCGCTGCGTGCTTTTTTCTCAGAGGCGTGCTCTACCATTTCGAGGATTTTTGAAACGGTACTCTCAGCCAATTCGCTTTCCACTCGCACGGTGATATAGCCTGTCAGGTTGACTGAGCCGCTCAGCACGCGGTCGCCAATGCCCTTGCTGACAGGTGCGCTTTCGCCTGTTAAAGCAGCGGTCTGAACCGTGGTTTCGCCTGATACGATTACGCCGTCGAGCGGTATTTTCTCGCCTGCAATCACTCGGATCATATCGCC
Source organism: Oscillospiraceae bacterium (assembly GCA_045600205.1). GTDB lineage: Bacteria > Bacillota > Clostridia > Oscillospirales > Ruminococcaceae > Firm-04. The sequence goes on from JAZRXM010000029.1 coordinate 138,775, forward strand.
GACACGTACATTTTCCGGTGATACGGTTTCTCCTTCCGAACCATGCAGCACGGTTACGCTTTCTGGACGCAGTTTCATCAATCCCGCAATGGAGCGGCGGCTTTTTTCGGTTGCCAGCTCCTCAAAAAATTCGCCGATGCGGAAGAAGATCATGACGGCGGTCGCTTCGTTATATTCCCCGATTGCAAATGCACAGAGCGTTGCAGCGGTCATCAGGATTTCCTCATCAAAAAAATTGCCGCGGCACATTTTTTTGATCGCAGATACGATTATCTCGGTGCTGATGACCAAATACGGTATCACATGGTTCAGGATCGTGTGTTTTCCATACGGAGGCAGAAAGGTAAAGAAAATCCAAAGTATAATTGTACCCGCGATTTGCCATAGCGTTTCATACGGGTTGTGCTCCTTTTCCTCGTGTTCCTGTTCGTGACATTCACAGCTCATACGCGCACTCCTTTCTGCGTATCCTCGTGATTTTCCAGCAGATGCTCAAAGCCCTGCAAGATCATGGTGCGTACATGGGCATCCGCGAGAAAATAGTAAATGGTTTTGCCCTCACGGCGGTTGCCGACCAGTCCGCCGTCTTTGAGAATTTTTAGCTGATGCGAGATTGCCGATTGGGTCATGCCGAGCAGTTCGGCGATGGCACAGACACACATTTCCGATTCGAACAGGGAGTATAAAATTTTGACGCGGGTGGTATCTGCGAACAGCCGAAAGAGGTCGGAAAGATCCGAGAGTACCTCATCGGTGGGCAGTTCATGGCGTACATACGATAAAATTTCCTCATGTGAATGACAATGTTCCATAGAAAACCTCCGAAAGATGTATTGGCGATATATCAAATTTCGCTCGTTCATACAATTGAATGTCCATTCATATGTTTACTTGTTCATATGATAGCACGTTCATATGTGCTTGTCAAGGGATTCGGATAAATTTTTTTGAAAGATAATTCAGATTTGGGGTTGCAATTCAATGTTTTCTGTGTTATAATGAGGGGTAAGAGCATCGAAGAACGGCGAAAGCTGCTTCCCTGCACTTGAAATCTAGTAGAGGACTGGTGTTACTTATGGCAAAAATGACAGTCATTTTTGACCGCTGCAAGGGCTGCGAGCTTTGCACAACAGCCTGCCCGAAGCAAATCGTGGCACTGCAGCACGAAAAGCGCAATAAGGAAGGCGTTTTCACCGCTTATTGCACCGATGAGAGCGCGTGCATCGGCTGCGCAATGTGTGCAATGATGTGTCCCGACTGCGCAATCGTCATTGAAAAATAATCCAGAAAGGAAGATTTTCATTGGAAAAAGTTTTGATGAAAGGCAATGAAGCACTCGCGGAAGCTGCCATTCGTGCAGGCTGCAAATGCTTCTTTGGCTACCCGATCACCCCGCAGACCGAGCTTTCTGAGTATCTCGCAAAGCAGATGCCCAAGCGCGGCGGTGTGTTCCTTCAGGCGGAGTCTGAAGTCGCTGCGATCAACATGGTCCTGGGCGGTGCCGCAACCGGTACCCGTGTCATGACCTCCTCGTCTTCTCCCGGAATCTCGCTGAAGTCTGAGGGTATTTCCTACATCGCAGGTTCGGATGTTCCCTGTCTGATTATCAACGTCGAGCGCGGCGGTCCCGGACTTGGTTCGATTCAGCCTTCGCAGCAGGATTACTGGCAGGCAACCAAGGGCTTGGGCCACGGCGATTTCCGTCTGATCATCCTTGCACCGAACTCGGTTCAGGAAGTGGTCAATCTGGTAGTCCGCGCCTTTGATCTGGGCGAAAAGTATCGTATGCCCGTTATGCTGCTCTCCGATGGTCTGCTTGGTCAGATGATGGAGCCTGTCGAGTTCCCTGAGATCTCCGATAAGCAGGCAGACAAGTCTGCATGGGCTGCCACCGGTACCAAGATGGAGCGCGAGCATCATATCATCAACTCCCTGTACATCGAGGCAAACGACCTTGAGGAGCAGGTTGTCAAGCGTTACGAAAAGTACGCAAAAATTGAGGAAACCGAATCCGATGCAGAGCTTTACCTCTGCGATGACGCTGAAATCGTTGTCACTGCATTCGGCGCAACCTCCCGTATCGTCAAGTCTGCTGTCAATAAGGCAAGAGCAGAGGGTATCAAGGTCGGTATGTTCCGTCCGATCACTCTCTGGCCGTTCCCGAAGAATCAGCTCCTTGACGCTTGCAAGAACGCAAAGAACGTCCTCTCTGTTGAGATGAACATGGGTCAGATGGTTGACGATGTCAAGCTCGCACTTGACTGCAAGCTGCCTGTATCCTTCTTCGGCAGAACGGGCGGTGTCATTCCGACCCCGAATGAGGTTCTGAATGAAATCAAGAAACTGAACGGAGGTGCACAGTAATGGCAGTCGTATTCCAAAGACCGAAGTCGCTGTGCGATGTCCGTCTGCACTACTGCGCAGGCTGTACTCACGGCATTATTCACCGTCTTGTCGCGGAAGTCATCGACGAGATGGGCATTGAGGGCACAACCGTCGGCGTATGCCCTGTCGGCTGTTCCGTATTTGCATATAACTACTTCAACTGTGATATGATCGAAGCACCCCACGGTCGTGCTCCGGCTGTAGCAACGGGTGTCAAGCGTGCAAGACCCGACCTGAACGTATTTACCTATCAGGGCGACGGTGACCTTGCCGCAATCGGTACCGCAGAAACTGTTCACGCTGCAACCCGTGGCGAGAACATTGTCATCATCTTTGTCAACAACGGTACTTACGGTATGACAGGCGGTCAGATGGCTCCGACCACACTGCCCGGTCAGGTGACCACCACCTCTCCGTATGGTCGTAACCCGAAAACCGCAGGTTATCCTGTTCACGTTTGCGAAATGCTCTCGACCCTTGACGGTACTGCACTGGCAGTCCGTACCGCAGTCGATACCGTTCCGCACATCCGTGAAACCAAGAAGATGATCCGCAAGGCATTTGAGAATCAGCGTGACGGCAAGGGCTTCTCTATCGTAGAGGTACTGTCCACCTGTCCGTCCAACTGGGGCCTGACTCCGAAGGAATGCATCAAGCGTCTGCAGGAGGAGTGTATGCCTTACTATCCGCTGGGCATCTACAAGGATGTAGATACCAATGTTGCAAATGCAAAACTGCTTGAGATGGGAGGCGCAACGAAATGACCTATGAAATTCTGCTCGCAGGCTTTGGCGGTCAGGGCGTTTTGTTTGCCGGCAAGCTGCTTGCATACTGCGCACTGTTTGAGAACAAGGAGATTTCGTGGCTTCCGAGCTACGGTCCCGAAATGCGCGGCGGTAAGTGCAACTGCTCCGTGTGCATCTCCGATGAGCCGATTGGTTCTCCGAAGGTAATGGAGCCTGATTTGCTGATTGCTCTGAACGGACCTTCTTTTGATGCTTTTGTTCCGACCGTAAAGAAGGGCGGCAAGGTATTCGCAGACAGTTCTCTGATTGATGCGCCCTGCACCCGTGATGATATTGATTACTTCATGGTACCGGCAACGCAGCTTGCAGATGACAACGACCTGCTGAAGGGTTCGAACATCATTCTGCTGGGCAAACTGCTGGGTGAAACCGGATTGTTCTCGATGGAAACGGTCCGCAAGGCACTGGAGAAGAACACACCTGCAAAGCGTGCGCATACCATTGAAAATAATATGCGTGCATTGGGCATTGGTGCAGATTATCAGTGCAAATAATCCCGTATAAAAGAACAAACGCCATAGTGTTTATGAGAATTCATAGATACTATGGCGTTTTTGATGTAAAAACCTTCAGGAGTGCGTATCACACCAGCGTTGCATTCGGATAGTAATGTGATAAAATTTCCTCATAGCTGCTGCCGTTTTGAGCCATAGCGTTTGCACCGTACTGACTCATTCCGACCCCATGCCCGTAGCCTTTGGTCGTAAAGGCAAACTGTCCGTCTGCGCTGTATGCCGCCGTAAAGCAGGCTGACCGCAGCCCGAAAGCGGACCGTATCTGCTGACCTGTAAACACAAGATTTCCGCATTGCACCGCCGTAACGGTTCCCGCATCCGTTGATGCCGTCACCCGAATCCAAAGTGCGGGGTCATCGGGGAGTTGTAACCCTGTACCGAGGGCTTGTAGTTTTTCGCGTACAGCGTCCGCAGAAAACGTCGCAGCTTCAAGAAAATGGGGCGCAGCGGTATCCGCAGAGGAGTCCACCGCTGTGAGATAGGCGATCGGTTCACCCCAGATATTCTCTGCGCTTTCGGTTTTTCCGGCGGAAATCGCATGAAACGCCGCAACGATGGGTTCTCCCTCGTAGCAAAGCAGCTTGTCCGCGACCGCATCTACTGCCGCCGCGACCTTAGCGTAGCTTGCATCGAAGGCATCGCCGTAAGCTGACCGCAGTTCCGCCTCGGTATAATATCCCTGATACACATTCGCGTCATTGGAAAAATCCGCGCCGTGCAACGCGGCATCGGGCGATTGCCGATTTCTTGCAGCGATTCGTTCCGCGTAGCTGTGAACCGCGACCGCCTGTGCCTTGAGCGCTTCTGTTTCGTAGTTTGCGGGCATTTCCGCGCAGACTGCCCCAATCAGGTAATCCCGCACGGGCACCTCCGATACCGTTCCCGTGGCAGCGTCCAGTACCCGATAGCATTTCTGCGTATTTTCGTTGGATTCGGGCGATACGGATGTATCTGCCGAGGGCAGAATGTCGGCATTTGCGGTACCGCTTGGCAGCAATGACAGCGCAGGGATTGTCAGCATTGCGCCTGCCGTAAACAGATAAAACAAGAGCTTGTCCCGCATGGTAAATTTCTCCTCTCCAAAATGCGTTTTTTGATGCCGATCAGCGCAAAATTACTTGACATAACTCAAAAAGAGCGGTATAATAATAGTAATTGTACATTGTACACTGACGGCGAAAAGCCGAATTATAAAACCCGAAAGGACGTTTCTTATGGACACTTCCGAATCTTCTGCTCTGATTCAATCTTTATGCGAGGGACTGCGTGATTATTCCGCCGTAGACCCGATTCTTTATGATAAATACCATGTCAACCGCGGCTTGCGCAAGCCCGATGGCACAGGTGTTGTTGCGGGCATTACCAAGGTCTGCAATGTCCATGGTTATGTCCTCAACGAGGGCGAAATGGATCCGATTCCCGGCGAATTGATCTACCGCGGCTACCAGATCAACGATCTGGTGAAGAATGTGGAAAAGGAAAAACGCTTCGGATATGAGGAAACCGCGTATCTGCTGCTGTTTGGCAAGCTGCCGAATAAAACGGAACTGGATGAATTCTGTCAGCTTCTGGCGGAAAGCCGCGAGCTGCCCGATGGTTTTGTCATTGACATGATCGCGAAAGCTCCCTCCAACAACATCATGAACAAGCTGGCACGTTCCGTACTGGCACTTTATTCCTACGATTCTGATTGTGAAGTGCATTCTCTGGAAAACGAAGTGCGCATTGCGATCTCCATGATTGCCCGTCTGCCGGTCATCATGACCTCTGCTTATCAGGTCAAGCGTCAGCATTTTGACGGTGAAAGTCTGGTCATGCACCCGCTGCGCAAGGAGGAAACCAACGCTCAGACGATCCTGTCTTTGCTGCGTCTGGATCGTCAGTACACACCGGAAGAAGCGCATCTGCTGGATATCTGTATGATGCTGCACGCAGAGCACGGCGGCGGGAACAACTCTGCATTTGCGTGCCGTGTCCTGACTTCATCGGGTACTGACCCGTATTCTGCGTATGCGGCAGCAATTGGTGCGTTAAAAGGCTTCCGTCACGGCGGCGCAAACCTGAAAGTCATTGAGCAGCTTGAATATTTCAAGAAAACGCTGAAAAACCCGGAGGACGAGGGGCAGATCGCCGACCTGATCCGCAAAATTTTCCGCCGCGAGGCAAACGATGGTGCAGGTCTGGTATACGGTATGGGTCATGCGGTCTATACGCTTTCCGACCCGCGTGCCGTTTTGCTGAAAGAAAAGGCAATGCAGCTTGCCAAGGGTACGGAAATCGAAGCAGATTTCCGTCTGCTGGATACCATTGAGCGTCTGACGCCGCAGTTGCTTGCAGAAAAATCGCAGAGAGCTGCTGCCAAGAGCATTTGTGCCAATGTGGATATGTATTCGGGTCTGGTATATCGGATGCTGGGCATTCCCGAGGAATTGTTCACCCCGATGTTTGCCGTTTCCAGAATCGCAGGCTGGGCGGCGCACCGCATCGAGGAAGTGCTCACGGGCGGCAGAATCATCCGTCCCGCGTATAAGTCCATCAGCAAGTCCGGTCCGTACATCGCGCTGGATGAGCGTCAGTAAGGCAGATGTTCTTCCCGAAAATTTTCCTGCGATGCACGGCACTGCTTGCACTGGTTGGTACGGAACTGAGCAGTTGCAATCTGACCGCAGGTATTGATACATTGCTTTCCGCGCCGCGTCTGACGATGGAGCAGGAGCAGATCTATCAGGCATTGCAGCAGTCCGCAGGTTCCAACATCAGTCTGAAATACCCGAAATCAGGTGAATATCTTTCTGCATTTACCGTTGCCGATTTAGATAATGACGGAGCAGATGAGGCAATCGTATTTTATGAGGTCGGCAACACGCCGCCTGAGGAAAGTCCGTTGCGCATCTGCCTGTTGGACCAGCAAAACGGCGGCTGGCACGCCATTACCCACTCCACGGCTGCCGGTGCGGAGGTTGAATGGCTGACGATTTCCCGTCTGGGAGAGAATGAACGCATCAATATCATCATCGGATACAGTAAGGTAGATGGCGCAGAGCGTACTGCGGAGGTGCTGCATTACGAAAACGGTGACCTGATCCACACGCTTTCCCCGCAGTATTCCTACGTAGATGTCTGCGACCTCAATCATGACAATGCGAAGGAACTGCTTGTCGTGACTGCCGCGACTCTGACCACCTCAGCAGCCGCAACGGTATATGCGCTGGACCGCAATGGAACATACTATCAGTCCGGACCGATTCCGCTGCCGGATTCCTTTACGGACATCAGCCATGTGGTTTACGGCAAGCTGCCCACGGAAAACAGTGCGTTGGCGAGCACAGGTTCCGCCATATACATTGACGGTTTGACGGGTGCCACCACGCTCCAGACCGAGATCATCACGTATCTGGACGGAGATTTGCAGATACAGTATGTGGACAGTCCCGAGCGACTGAATTCCTCTCGTTCTTCCGCGTATGCCAGCATGGACATTGACAAGGACGGCGAAGTGGAAATTCCCGTGCAGACCGTCTTTTACGGATACAGCAACGCGGAGGAAACGGATAAGCTGCCGATGGTATGCTGGTATGTTTGCCGCGGAGGAATGCTGCTGCGCAAATCCGCCTCTTATTACGATGCAGCGAAGGGCTATGTGTTCCTTTTGCCGGAACGCTGGGAAAAGAAGGTCACAGCCGTCATGGAACGCGATGAGCTGGTGTTCTACGAGCTTGACACGGAAGCTGAATCGGAGGACGGATTGCCAGTGTGTAAAGTACCGCTGCTGCACATTGCGGTTGCGGAAACGCAGGATGCCGCTTCGATTTTGCAGGCAAGCGGCTATACGCTCCAGCATCAGCGCGGTGATTCGTACTACCTCACGAAAATAGAAAACAAAAGCAGGAACTTCCCGTTTTCTCCGAGCGACCTGCTGTTTGCATTGCGATATATCTGAAACACACATAATTACGCCCGAACAGAAAGGACGGTTCCAAAACATGAAACGAGTTCTCGTATGCGAAGATGAAGAAGTCATCCGCGATTTTGTCGTCATCAATCTGAAGCGCGCAGGCTACGATGTGATAGATGTGGACTGCGGCGAAGCCTGCCTCCAGATGTTCGAAAAGGAGCACGGCAATTTTGACATTGTGCTGCTGGACATCATGATGCCCGGTATTGATGGCTTTACGGTATGCAAGCGTCTGCGTGAAAAATCCACGACCATCGGCATCATCATGCTGACTGCCAAGTCACAGGAGATGGATAAGGTCAACGGATTGATGATCGGCGCAGATGATTACATCACGAAGCCTTTTGCGCCCTCGGAGCTGACGGCACGAGTGGATGCGATCTACCGCAGGGTGTGCATGAGCTTTATGAAAAACGAAAAAGCGACAGTTCTTGAATCGGGACCGTTTGTTCTGAATCTCAAGAGCCGCACGATCACGAAAAACGGCGAACTGATCGACCTGACGCAGGTTGAGTATCAGATTCTTGAATATTTCCTCAACAACAAAAACACCGCCCTCGACCGTGCCAGCATCCTGACGCATATCTGGGGCGAAAGCTACTACGGCGATGATAAAATTGTGGATGTCAACATCCGCCGCATCCGAATGAAAATCGAAGATGAGCCGTCGAATCCCCGTTATATCATCACGATCTGGGGCTACGGCTACAAGTGGAGCGAAAATAGCTGAGGAGCAGCATGGCGAAGAAAACAATCATGCGCCGATGGGCGACCAATCACCTCGGCGTCATTTTTCTGATACTGGTGTTTATCGGTGTGCTGATGATCTCGCTGGTCAAAAGTTATTATTACAACTCCGCGCAGCAGTATCTTGTTTCCAAGCTGAATGCCGTCAACGGCATCCTGACGCGTTACGCCTCTGACAACAGTACCAAGCTGAGTACGGAATTGCGCTCCACTTTGGAGGGCTTCTCTGATAAAGAGCGCATGGAGCTGATGGCGATTGATAACGAAGGCAGAATCGTGCTGACTTCATCGGGATTTTCTTCGGAGCAGCTAACGACCATGCCTGACTACGACAGTGCGGTCAACGGCAGCGGCACTTACGGATTTCATGTCGGCTACACGGAAAACGGCGAGCATACCATGGCGGTATCCTATCCGATTTCGGAAATCAGCACGGAATACAGTGCAATTCGAGTGATCACCTCGTTGGATGCCATTGACGGTACCGTGCGCACGATCGGATTCATTATCATTCTGGTAGCCCTTTCGATTCTGGGATTGCTGGGATTGACAGGTCTTTACTTTGTTGAATCGATTGTCCGACCGATTCAGGAAGTCAATGAAACCTCGCAAAAAATAGCCAGCGGAGATTTCTCTGCCCGCATTCATCAGCGCAACACCGATGAAATCGGTGAATTGTGCGTCAGCATCAACCACATGGCGGATGCTTTGGGCGAAATGGAATCCATGAAAAACGAATTTATCAGCTCTGTATCGCATGAATTGCGCACTCCGCTGACCGCGATCAAGGGCTGGGCGGAAACGATCACGGAGGGCGAAACTGACCCTGAAATGACGCAGAAAGGTCTGCGCGTGATTGTGGGCGAAACCGAGCGTTTATCTCGCATGGTGGAGGAATTGCTCGATTTTTCGAGAATGCAGAGCGGTCACTTTACCTTGCAGCTTGCCACAATGGATGTCCTTGCAGAACTGGGTGATGCTGTTCTGATTTATGTAGAACGTGCCCATAAAGACGGCATCCGTGTGACCTATGAAGAACCGGAAATGCTCCCCTTTGTTTATGGCGACAAAAGCCGCATTCGTCAGGTGTTCATCAACATCATTGACAATGCGATCAAATATTCCGAAAAAGATGGTCTGGTGGAGATCACGGCGGAGGCTTTGGACGATGATGATGTCCGTATCACCGTAAAAGATCATGGCTGCGGCATCAAAGCTTCAGACCTGCCCAAGATCAAAACCAAATTCTATAAACCGAATCATACCAAGCGCGGTTCCGGCATCGGACTCGCTGTTGCGGATGAGATCGTGACCATGCACGGCGGCACTTTGGATATAGAATCCGAAGAAGGAGTCGGTACAACGGTCATTATTACGCTTCCGGCGCAAAAAGGGAGATGACACTTCCTGCAACGGGTATGATAAAAACAGCATCTGGAAAGGATACATCATGTCAGAAGAAGTACAGAACAAGGATGCGCAGGCTGCCGCCAAAGCAGCATATGCGCACAAGTCAAAAATTGGCGGACAGGCACTTGTGGAAGGCATTATGATGAAAGGTGCTTTTCGTGCGGCAATGGCTTGTCGTCTGCCAAACGGCGAAATTGACCTGGAAACATGGGATATTCCCGCAAAATTTGAAACGGATCCCAAGACCGGTGAGCAGCGTCTGGCAAGACCGTGGTACGCAAAAACCCCGCTGGTACGCGGCTGCGTGAACTTTGTCACCTCCATGATCGATGCGTATCGCTGCACCATGAAAGCAGCCGAAAAGCAGATGGATGAGGAACTCGATGAATACTGTGCGTGGAAAAAACACGAAAAAATTGATAAATTACCCGAAGCAGAACAGCAGGAAAAATTCGTCGAGTGGCTGACCGCTTTTGAAAAGGAAAAAGCCGAGGAAAAAGCGAAGGAATCCAAACAGCCAATGCCCGAATTTGTACCGCCTGACGCGGAAACCGTTGCACGCCGCCGCGATTATCTCGAAAAAGCATCCGAACACTATGATTACGAGGAACCAACCAAGTTCGAACAATGGCTCGATGACAAATTTGGTGAGAAAATCTATGACGGTATCATGGTGATTGCCCTGATTCTGAGCCTTGTGCTTTGCTTCGGGCTGTTTTTGTATCTGCCGCGCTGGGTCGTTGGCTGGATCAAACCGCTGACGAACAGCCGTATTCTCCGCTCCTGCGCAGAGGGCATTGTGAAAATGGCGATTTTTGTAGGATATATGGCTTTGACCGGACTTGCAAAAAGTATCCGCCGCACATATATGTACCACGGCGCAGAGCATAAAACCATTGCCTGCTTTGAGGCGGCACTCCCGCTGACTGTCGAAAATGTTCGCAAACAGACTCGTTTTCATCCGCGCTGCGGCACGAGCTTCATCTTTTTGGTGCTGATTATCAGCATTTTTGTCGGATGCCTCAATCCGTTTACCGTGACAGGACAGCGCGTGCTGTATTCCCTCGCGCTGCTGCCGCTCGTTATGGGCATTTCTTACGAGCTGATTCGCATCGCCGGTCGCTCAAATAACGCATTTACGCGAATTCTTTCCGCTCCCGGTCTTTGGGTACAGCGCATTACCACCAAAGAACCCGATGATTCCATGATCGAATGCGCGATTGCAGCACTGACCCCCTGCATCCCTGAGCATTTGGAGGACGACGAGTGGTGAAAAATCGCGCTGAACTGCACGAAACACTCACGCAGATCTTACAGGCGGGCGGCATCCCCGATGCCCCGCTGGAAGCACAGTGGATTCTTGAAGATGCGAAAAGTGAAGCAGATGCTTGGCAAATCGCACGGAAACGAGCAAACCACGAGCCGCTGCAATATCTGCTGGGAAAATGGGAATTTTACGGTCTGCCGCTGTTTGTCGGCGAGGGCGTGCTGATTCCCCGCGCAGATACCGAAACACTCGTAGATGCAATATTACAGCGTACATCGAAACAGGATGCGCTGCAAATCATCGACCTTTGTACCGGCAGCGGATGTATCGCGCTGGCACTGAAAAAACACCTTCCCCATGCATCGGTCTGCGGCGTGGATCTCAGCACGCAGGCACTTGCATATGCCGAAAAAAATGCGCGTCTGCACGATCTGGACATTGCGCTGAAACAGGCGGATGTATGCTCGCAAACTATCGCAGATGCGTTTGAAAATGTTGATGTGATCGTCAGTAACCCGCCCTACCTCACTGCACAGGATATGCAGGTACTCCAGACGGAGGTCACCTATGAGCCTGCTCTGGCTCTCGCGGGCGGCGAGGACGGACTCGACTTTTATCGCGCAATTACGAAGATCTGGCGCGATTCACTCAAACCGGACGGTATGCTCGCCTTTGAAGTCGGTATCCGTCAGGCAGAGTGCGTTCAGGAAATACTTGAAGATGCCGGATTTTCAGACGTTATTATCATTCCGGACCTTTGTGGCGTCCCGCGTGTGGTCCTCGGCAAACGAAAACTGTAACTTATCAGAAAGGATCAGATACTATGGCGAAAGCAGAACTCAAAAAGAAGTCACTCGACCTCCCGATTTCCAAGGAGGACCGCAAAAAAGCTCTCGATAACGCCATTGCGCAAATCGAGAAGCAGTACGGCGCAGGCGCGGTCATGCGCTTGGGTCAGACCACAACCATGAACGTGGAAGCCATTTCCACAGGCTCGCTCACCCTCGATATGGCTCTGGGCATCGGCGGCGTGCCGCGCGGCAGAATCGTGGAGGTCTACGGTCCGGAAAGTTCCGGTAAGACCACCGTTGCGCTGCACGTTATTGCAGAAGCGCAGAAACTCGGCGGCGAGGCGGCTTTCATTGACGTTGAACACGCCCTCGACCCCGTTTATGCCGAAGCACTCGGCGTCAACATTGATAATCTGCTCGTTTCACAGCCAGACAGCGGCGAACAGGCTCTCGAAATTGCCGAGGCACTCGTGCGCTCAGGCGGTATCGACGTCATCGTGATCGACTCCGTTGCTGCCATGACGACCCGCGCCGAAATCGAAGGCGAAATGGGCGATTCTCACGTCGGTCAGCTCGCAAGACTGATGTCGCAGGCAATGCGCAAACTGACTTCCGTCATTTCCAAATCCAACTGCGTCGCTATCTTTATCAATCAGGTGCGCGAAAAAATCGGCGTCATGTACGGCAACCCCGAAACGACTACGGGCGGTCGTGCCCTCAAATTCTATGCGTCTGTCCGCATGGAGGTCCGCAAGGGTGAAGCACTCAAAAGCGGCGCGGAGGTCATCGGTAACCGCACAAAAGTCAAAATCGTCAAGAATAAAGTCGCACCGCCGTTCCGTGAGTGCGAATTCGATATGATGTACGGCAAGGGTATCTCCAAAATCGGCGAGATCCTTGACCTCGCTGTGGAACTCGACATCGTCCACAAGGGCGGCTCTTGGTTCAGCTACGGAGAACGCAAACTCGGTCAGGGCAGAGATGCCGTCAAGGAACTGCTCGAAAACGATCCCGCACTCTGCGAGGAGATCGAAAAGAAAATCCTGGCGCAGAAAGAAAGCATCGTTATGGCTTCCAAAAAGAACAAGAAGGAGGCAGCGGTTTCTGCGGCAAAGGAAAAAGCAAGCAATGCCGTAGCTGCTGTCGAAAGTGCAGCTTCTGCGGACGATTCCGACGACGACAGCTTCGAGGAATTTGCTCCCGCTGTTGAATCATAATGCCGAAAATTCTCGAGATTACGCACGATAAAGGAAAACTTTACCGCATTGCATTGGAGGATGAACAGACGCTCTGGCTGCACGGCGATTTGCTCGCAGCCGAGCATCTGAAGGTCGGGCAGCCGCTCTCCGAGGACGATATCGCCTATTTGCAGGAGCAGGCGGCTCTGCACCGCACCTACGAGTACGCGCTCTACTGCCTGGACCGCAGAAGCTATTCCTGCAAGGAACTTGCCGATAAGCTGATGTCTGCGAAAAATCCCGTGGAATCCGCGGTCACGCAGACCATTGAAAAACTCGTGCGGCTCGGATTCCTCGACGATGCTCGCTACGCTGCGGAACTGGCACGTACCTACATCGAAAGCAGACACTATGGTCTGCGGAAAGCCGCTTTCGAAATGAAGCGACGCGGGCTTTCCCGTGAATTGATCGAGGACGCCCTCGCCAATTACAGCGAGGATGAACAGATCGCGGAACAGCTTTCAGAGCTGATTACCAAAAAATACGCAAGATACCTCACAGATGAGGACGACCGCAAATCCATCGAAAAGGTTACGGCTGCCCTCGTCCGCCGCGGATTCGATTACGCCGACATCCGTGACGCCATCCGTGCATGGTTTGAGGATGAATCCTGATTTCTGCCCTTTCGAAAGGAGCGCGGCATGACACAGCAAAATTTACAAATCAAACAGGCAATCCGTGCCATTCTGGAGGGCTTCGACCATCCCCCGCGGGCGCATGTCCGCAGTTTCGGCTGTCAGCTCAATTTTTGCGACGGCGAAAAATATAAAGGCATTTTACAGGATTTGGGCTACGCGCTCACCGATGACCCCGCCGAGGCAGACGTCATTTTGTTTAACGCCTGCGCGGTCCGCGCCCATGCGGAATCCCGCGTGACCGGACAGATCGGCAGCCTGAAACCCCTCTTTGAGCAGAATCCGAACCTCATTATCGGACTTTGCGGCTGTATGGCAGAGGAGGACGAGGTCCGTGAGCTGATGCGCAAATCCTATCCGTTTGTCCGACTGATTTTGGGCGCGGGCGCAATGGAAAAATTACCCGAAAGCATCCTCGCTTTCTATCAGGCGGACGGCAAACGCTACGAAACCTCGGGCATGGAGGGCATTCCCGCGGAAGACTTGCCAACTGTCCGCGAAAGCGGCATCTCCGCAAGCGTGCCCGTCATGTATGGCTGCAATAACTTCTGTACCTACTGCATTGTACCCTATGTGCGCGGCAGAGAACGCAGTCGTACACCCGATGCCATTGAAGCGGAAGTCCGCGAACTGGTTGCTGCGGGTTACAAGGAGATTTTGCTGCTGGGACAAAATGTCAATTCCTACGGCAAAGACCTCGCAGAACCAATGAATTTCCCCGCGCTGCTCCGAAAACTCGATGCCATTGACGGCGAATATTTCCTGCGGTTCATGAGCTCGCACCCCAAGGACGCAACCCCTGAACTCATCGACACGATGCTGCACTCCAAGCACATCGAACATCACCTGCATTTGCCCGTACAATCGGGCAGCAACCGCGTTCTGCAGGAGATGAACCGCCGCTATACCATCGAAAAATATCGCACCCTCATTGATTATACTCGCGAGCGGTCGGAACTGTTTTCCTTCTCCAGCGACCTCATCGTCGGCTTCCCGACCGAAACACAGTCCGATTTTGAAGCAACACTCGACCTCATTCGGACAGTGCGATACGATAACCTCTACACGTTCATTTACAGCCGCCGACCCGGTACCAAAGCCGCCGAGATGGAACAGGTTTCCTCACAGGAGGAAATTTCTGCCAGAATGCAGACTTTGCTCGCCGTGCAGCGCGATATCTCCGAAACACATAACGCTCGCTTCCTCGGCAAAACCTGCCTCACGCTCATCGAGAAGTTTGACCCGGAATCGGGCAAGATGACAGGTAAAAACCGCGAAGCTATGAACATCGAAATTCCCACGGGCGGCTCTCCGGATCTGGTCGGAAAACTGCTGCCTGTTCAGATAAACGCCGTCAAAAACTGGGCTCTCTGCGGAGAACTCATCCCCTGACGGCATTCCCTGCATGATACTTTGAATTGGAGGAATCAATCCATGATCGTCAGTATGGTATCCCTCGGCTGTGCCAAAAACCTCGTTGATTCGGAGCGTATGCTCTATCTGCTGCGGCAGAAAGGGTTCGAGCTTACCGTTGAGCCGGGTGATGCAGACATCGCAATTGTCAATACCTGCGGCTTTATTCAGTCCGCGAAGGAGGAGGCAATCGAAACTATTCTCGAACTCGTACAGCTCAAGGCGGAGGGCACGCTCAAGCATATCATCGTGACGGGCTGCCTCGCAGAACGCTACAAGGAGGAGGCAGCAGAACTGTTCCCCGAAGTGGATGCCATTGTCGGCATTGGCGACGAAACCGAAATCTGCGCCATTCTCGACCGCATTCAGGCAGGCGAGCGCGTGGTTCAGTTTGCGCCGAAATGCAATATGCCCCTGACCGGCGGCAGAATTATCTCGACACTGCCGTTTTTTGCGTACCTGAAAGTCGCGGAGGGTTGCTCCAACGGCTGTACCTACTGCGCAATCCCGCAGATTCGCGGAAAATTCCGCTCCGTACCCATGGACGAAGTACTCAAAGAGGCAAACTGGCTCGCGGAAAACGGTGTCACTGAACTGGTCGTGGTCGCACAGGATACCACACGCTACGGCGAAGACCTGAACGACGGCAAATCGCTGCTGCCGGAACTGCTCACCAAACTCTGTGCCATTGAGGGCTTCCACTGGATCCGCATCCTTTACTGCTACCCTGAGCGCATCTCTGATGAACTGATCGACGTCATCGCAAAAGAACCGAAAATCGTAAAATATCTCGATATCCCGATTCAGCACTGCAACGGCGATGTGCTGAAATCTATGCGCCGTGAGGGCGATGCCGCATCGCTGAAAGCATTGTTTGAGAAACTCCGCGCACGTATTCCCGAGATTACCTTGCGCACCACGCTGATGACCGGCTTCCCTACCGAAACCGAAGACGCTTTCACCGAACTTTCCGCATTCGTGCAGGATCTGAAGTTCGAGCGGATGGGCTGTTTTGCCTACTCCGAGGAGGAAAATACCCCCGCTGCCAAAATGCCTGACCAAATTGATGAGGAAATCCGCCGCCATCGCGCAGATCTCCTCATGGAACAGCAAATGGGTATCTCTGAGCAATATAACCAAAAACGCCTCGGCACTGTCACCGAAGCGGTCATTGAAGGATATGATAAGTGGGGCGAGTGCTGGTTTGGTCGCACCGCCGCCGATGCTCCCGATATTGACGGAAAACTGTTCATTCAGGGCAAACCCTCCGATGGACTGCAAATCGGTCAGTATGTGCAGGTGAAAATCACCGATATCCTTGATTACGACCTGATGGGCGAGGTGATTGCACAATGACCATGAATACACCCAATAAGCTGACGATCGCTCGTGTCTTTATGGTGCCGCTGTTTGTGCTCCTCTACTACTGGCAATTTCCTGCGCACTATTTCATCGCCGCACTCGTGTTCGTTGGTGCTTCCATTACCGATGCGATTGACGGTAAAATGGCCCGCAAATACAACCTCATCACCGATTTCGGTAAATTTCTTGACCCGCTTGCAGATAAGGTGCTCGTCATTACCGCGCTTTCCTGCTTCCTGCATCAGGGACATATCCATATTGTGGCGTATCTGCTGATTATTATACGCGAATTTATGGTCGATGCCCTGCGATTGGTGGTCGCGGGAAAGGGAACGGTCGTTCCTGCCGGATTCGCAGGCAAACTCAAAACCGCTTTCACAATGATCGCTATTATCACATTCATGGCGTATCTGGCATTCCGAATGGATTTCCATGCGTTCGGTTTGCCCATTACCGATGGCATCTGGTTCTGGATCGAGGCTTTCTTGCAGCTCCTGTTCTGGATCGCTGCCGCCTTGACCGTCTATTCGGGCGCAAAATATCTTGTCGGCTACTGGAAAGACATCAATCCCAACAAATAACCTGCCCTGTCCCCCCACACACAAAGGAGGCATTGCTATGCTCAAAGAACTGCGTGAGGAAGTCGCGCTGATTCGTGACCGCGACCCCGCTGCCAGAAGTTCCCTTGAAGTCATCCTCACCTATTCGGGTCTGCACGCCCTGCTCGCTTACAGACTCTCCCATAAGCTGCTGAAATGCGGCTGTCCGACCCTTGCTCGTATTGTATCTCAGCTTGCGAAGTTTTTTACGGGCATCGAGATCCATCCGGGCGCGACCATCGGCAAGGGTCTGTTCATTGACCACGGCATGGGCGTTGTCATTGGCGAAACTACCATTATCGGCGATAACTGCACGCTCTATCAGGGCGTGACACTCGGCGGTACCGGTAAAGACCGCGGCAAGCGTCACCCCACACTCGGCAATAACGTCACAGTCGGTGCAGGTGCGAAGGTACTCGGTCCGTTCAAGGTCGGCGATAACGCGAAAATTGCAGCAGGTGCTGTTGTATTGAAAGAAGTGCCGGCAAATGCGACTGCTGTCGGCGTGCCCGCTCGTGTGGTCAAAATGAACGGTGTGCGCGTGCCTGACCTCGACCAGATTCATATTCCTGACCCTGTGGCGCAGGAACTTGCCAAAATCAACCAGAGATTGAAGGCTCTGGAAAGAAGAAAATAATGTATCCTCGATGAATTGAAATGCAGGCAACCATTCTTGCCTGCATTTTTTATTTTGCAAAATGGAAAATATACTTGACATTTTGCAAATTATGGTGTATAATGAAATCATCAAAGGAGATGATGCCTCTGCTATGAAAAACAAAAAAATGAAAATCGCCCGCATGGAACACGACATGAACCAAGAAGCACTCGCACAAGCCGTTGGCGTCACACGCCAGACAATCGGAATGATCGAATCCGGAAACTATAACCCGACACTCAATCTCTGCATTGCCATTTGCGACGCACTCGGCAAAACGCTCGACGAATTGTTCTGGACCAACCCGTCCGAACGAGAATAAGAAAGGAGCAACACATATGAAAGAATACAAAGGTTGGCAAAAGAAAGTTGCCGACAAACTTACCACAGAATATCACACAGATGAACGCATTTCCAGTATTAATAATCAGGCTTGGGCTGCCTGCGGCGTTATCGCATTTCTCTATGCCATTACTATGTTGGTTATCCGTGTCGTCAAAGGACAAAGTATTCTCGCAGAAGGCATCCTGCTGATATTGATTGTGATTTGTCTGGCTTCGATTGAAAAGCAAAACGGCATCATCATTTCGCCGAAAATTATGGGCAAAGAACTAAGCCTTACCGATAAACGGAAACGCATCGCGCTTTATGTGGCAGAGTCAGTTGGATTTGCTGTTTTTCTGACTATCTTTCTGACTGCGTCGGATGATGAATTCCATGTGCTGCTCATGTTGCGACATTTCGTGATTGGCTTAATTGTTGATTTCCTGCTCAATTATTTCCTCTATGAAAGGCGAATCAAACGCTACAACGCTCAGCAGGCTGCCCTCGATGCCGATGAAAATTCCCTCGCTGAGGATGAATAATGAAAAACCCGCCCCCGATGCACTCGGAGAGCGGGTTTTGTTTATATGATCTCGCAGGGAATGCTGACCGCAAGCGGTTCGGTGTCCTCGGAGCGCAGAAGATCCAGCATCAGCAGACCATGCATCGGGTAAGGCGGTACGGAGAGAATCAGCTCGGGCAAAAGTCCGCTGTTGACTGCACAAAGCTGAATCGGCGCATACGGCACAACCGTGTTGCCTGACGCATCACACAGGCGCATTTGCAGTACCGTATTCGGATCCTGACGCAGAATCTCCGCGACTGCAATCGGAAACCGCGTCTGGCTGCCGCTCCGGATAAACAACATCTGCGGCGTGCGGAACACGGCTTTTCCTGCTGCATCAATTGTCAGCGCAAATTCCGCAGGCAGACGGTAAAGCCGTTGATATACACCTGCATTCATCTCTGCCGCAGATTGCTCTGCCTGCTGCTTTGTAAGTTCTCTGCTCCAGCGCGTGATCTTCTCCATGCTTTCGGAAATCGCAGTTTCTGCGTTGTATTCCCGATGCAGACCCGCAAATACCTGATTGTCCTCGTATAGCGCATCGTAGAAATTCTCAAAGCAGAAATGCACGGGCTGTACCCGGAGTTTCCAATCGGTGATCGCGCCCGGCCATGCCATCGAACAATATGGTTCTGCACAAAATCGCTGCGGATAGTTCGCTATGCCGTAGTTGAAATACGTGCTCCATTCATCAAGTCCCTGCGTGCAGATTTCAGGATATGCCCCAAGCATTTCCAGATAAATGCGGCGGTCAATCACTTGCGGCTGATGCGAGGAATACTGCAAACATGGCATTTTTTCCGTAAGCAGCCAGTCGCGGGTGCGGAACATACTCTCGTCGTAAGAAGTATATGCCCCCTGCGTGCCTTTCCATAATCGCAGATCATAGCAGAAATATGCCTGATATCGCGCATTTTTGACAAAGAATGTCTGCGGAAGCGGCAGCAGTGGACGATAATCATCATCGGTCATCACGAAAACATCGTCAAGCGGTGCTTTCTGCATCAGCAGGCAGCGCAGGAAAAAGTTGCGCATGGTGTGATCCTGTGGCAAGGGCGTCCCATCCAGAAGCTGCTCATCCGTGAAAAACGAAAGGCGGATCCTGCCATGCCATTTTTCTTGCAGCTCCGCGATATTTCGCTCGGGACAGCAAACAAGAAGTTCCTCGATGAACGGCAGATATGCGTCCCAGTAGGGGAGTGTGCGCAGCAGGTCTTCATTTCTTGCGGTCAGCACAACCATTTGCTTGATACGCAAATCAGAAGGCAAATCGCCCTCCACCTCCGATACGCTGCAAATCGCATCCGCCATTTCTGCCGCAGCGGTATCCCATGTGCGCGGCTGATATGCGGCGATCGCAGCTCGTTTCTGTGTGTATACTGCTTCATCGGCAAGCAAAGCTTCTACTGCTGAAATCAACGAATCTACGCTGGTATTGTCAAAATAATCCGCAAGTGCGCCACCCACTTCCCGCAACACAGGAATATCTGAGGCAAGCACGGGCGTGCCATGCTGAAATGCCTCCACAATCGGCAGACCAAATCCCTCATCCTGCGTTGGAAATGCAACCGCAAGCGCGTTTTCGTAAAGTGCGGAAATTGTCGCATCTGTGGGAGAATTCGCAAAGAAGAAATCCTTGCCGTTCTTTGGGTGATGCGCCATTTTTTTCTCGAAATCCGCCATATTCCAGCCGATTCGTCCGGCAAATACGACCTTGACACCCATCGCAGACAGACGGTCTACGGCATTGAGCAGCAGCGCATGATTTTTGCGCGGCTCGATTGTTCCAACCATCAGCAAATAGCGATGCTTCGTCAGATTTGCAAGTAGTTGCTCGTCTTTTGCATTGGCATCGCTGCCTGTCGCCTTGGGCTTGAAATCGGCACCAAGCGGCACCACACTACATGGCGGTGGCGTGATATGCAGTTGACCACACAGATCAGCAAGTACGGATTTTGTCGCATCTGCGTTGCAAATGATGTGGTCTGCATACTGCAAAACAGCGGTCGTCCACGATAAAAACTGCGTGACCGTCAGCTCATAGAAAAACTGCGGGTGCGTTACGGGAATCAAATCGTAAAGGTGCGAAATGATCGTGACGCCGCGCTGCTTCAGAATCGGGAACAGCCAGCTGCGGTGCATCGGCATATTCCACGCACTGTCGATATCGAAAAATAATGCTGTTGCTGGAATTTCCTGCGGCGTGATGATGCGGATCCTCCCACTGCCATAGGGTGAACCGATTTGCTCAGTGTAAAATGCAGCAAATGCGTCGTTTGGCAAAATGCGCCATGCGGTATGGCTCGGCAAATCCGCCAGCAGTGTGACCTCTAACGCGGGATTGTTCAGCATTCGCAGGACAATTTCCTTTGCCACGCGCTGAATCCCTGTCGTGAATGTGGTCAGGCAAAGACGGGAAAGATCAATATATACGTGCGTTTTGTGCATGAATCATCACTGCCCCTTTCCTGCGATTTTCTTTGCAACCTTGCGCAGCGGCTGCGGCAATTTTTGGTAAACGCGCACCAAACGGTCGGGCATACCCTGATTGACCACGCAAACCGTCAGCTGCGGCGTGGGCAGGCTGACCGCAAGCGGGCAATCACGCAGCGGGATGCAGTTGCGCTGGTACTCCGCAGAGCCAAGGATCGAGTTCAGCACAGCGGTCTGAAATTGCTCTTTCGGTAACGGAAAATTTCCTTTCCACGCAGTTTTTGTGCTATCGTCAATCGGTCTTCCAAGCAGCAGCAGAAACGCTGTATCCAAAAAGTCCTCGTTGTTAAGAGGCTCCATTGCCGGGTAGGATACACCATCGGGGGTAGCGGCGGTCAGTACGGAGAATACAGCCTCCGAAACAGGCAGTTTTTTCCCATGCTCCGCCATTTTTGCGTTTGCGATGCCATAAATTGCACGCGCCAGTGTGTCATCGGAATAATCGGTCATTTATTGCGCTCCTTTGTTTTGGCGGTGGCTCAAAATGATTTGCGCACTGCCGCGGTCCATGTCATCGGTTCATTACGGTAGCCGGCGGGGACGGGATAAAGTCCTTGTCCTACGGGAATCAGCGCGTCCAGCATCAGACCGTTGTCCGCAAGCTCCCGACGGATACTTTCACTGTTCCAGAAAACATCGTAGATATTATATTTTCCCCATCCTGTCCGCTGACGGTTCGGCACCTCGAAATTGAGATTCGGAACGTCAAACAGCAACACGCCACGATCGGTCAGTGCGTTTCGCAATTTTTGCCATAGCTGTTTGCGTGTGCCGTATTCGTAATGACGGATGAAACGGAAAATGGTGATAACATCAAATTTCTCCGATAATTCGTCGGAAATCAGATCAATCTGCATCGTATCCAGTGCAGCATCGGGGAATCTGCCTGCAACCTGCGTTAACATGGCGGGGGAGGCATCGCCTGCGGTGCAATGCCCGAATTGCAGGAGCGTCTGCAAGATTCTGCCGTCTCCGCAAGCCAGATCCAGCAATCGCAGATTTTCACGCTGCTGCGAGAAATAATGATTTATCAGAACCGATACGCTCTGTCGCTCCATCAAATCGAAGCAGTTTTGCGGGTAGGTCACAAACCGCTCTTTGGTATAGTCCTCTGCGATTTCCTGTCGCTGATAGTACGCTTTGAGCGCGGCGTGCCCCTTGACCAGATGCTTATTTTCCAGTTTGAGCTGTCTGTCCCATTCATATATTGTGACGACACCATACGGTGCGGCGTGCTCTGCGCAATATTCGGCAAATCCGATAAAAGCTGTGCCCGATAACAGATTCCGCAGCTTGTCAATGCGCCATGTGCCGAGATATGCCGCATAATCCGAGCGAAGCTGCAATAATGCGGTTTTCATTGCAGATGCGGAGATATCCTCTGATACCAAGCCTAGTCCCGTAGCTGATACCAGCTCCGAAACACCTGCTGCGGGAGTCGAAACCGTCGGGATACCCATAAGCATTCCCTCCAGCGCGGACATCGAGCAGGCGTGATTGTAATTTTCGTTTGCGTAAGGAATCAGAATGCAGTCGATATCACTATAAAATGCGGTCATATCGCATTTGCCTGTGCGGATTTCGCAATTTTTGGCAGATTGCAGTACCTCAGGAATCGGAACGGCGGTTTCATCGCGCCAAAGCACTACAAACTGCATCTCAGGACATTGCTGTACCAGCTCGCAAAGTGCGGGGATTCCGCGGGATTCGCTTTGCTCCCCACTCATCGGAGAGGATGCAAAACCAACGCAGAATCTATTCTTTTCATATGCACGGGGACGGCGGCAGAACATTGCCTTGTCCGTGTCGATATACGGGTAAAACACGGTGGGACGGCGGAATCCGAGGGCTTCCATGCGGTCAGCGGCGGATCTGGATGCGGTACAGTATCGCTGCACACCGAAATCCGATAAATGCAGCATTTCCTGCATTTGACTGCCGCCCAATCCTTGCGCGGGATTCTCCGAACTCAGGCGCAGAATGCTGTTTCGCATCAGCATACAGCGTCCGCCCGCAGACAAAATTCCGACATTGCTGTCACAGAAAATCAACAGAATCGGGTCTTTTTCGTTCATCCACTGCGAAAGCAAACGGTCGGGGACATAGTACACATCGCCCTGCACCGATGCCTCGGTATCGTCAGGCTCCACGGATACGATGCAGCACTGGTAGCGGCTGGCGGATTTCAGCAGGCGGTAGAGGTCCCAGACCTCGTTTTTGACTGCCTCCATACCGTTTCCGCTGGCAAAACTGCGTGTCACCAGCGCAATGATGCGTCCTGCGGGGGTCTGTTTTTTTTCCTCGATGCTGCGCTGCAAAAGCGTGGTATAGCTTTCGTTGAGTTTTTCAAGTGCTTGCTCGGTCTGCGCGGCATTCAGCGCGTTTTGTACCGCATGAAGCTCCTGATATAGCGCATCGGAGCCGATGGACGGCAATGTGGTCAACGGCTGTACCCCGACATCTCTGCGGCTTGCGGGGGAGGCGGCACAAAGGCTCGCGCTGACCTGTGCAGAAAGCTCGTTCATACGCTCCTGCTGCTGCGCCACCATCCGAGCCATCGCTTGCCGTTGATCCTGCGCGGATACCGCAAACTGTCGCTCGGTATCTGCCGAAATCTCTTGCAGACGTTCCATCACCTCGGATATTGCATTTGCCGTTGCTGCGTTGAATTCATTTTGCGCATTGCCAAACGGATGCACATACCATGCGGTAATCTTTCTGCCAAGCCGTTTGAGAAATTTTCCCTTTCCCTGCGGCTGCACGCCCTGAAAACTTTCGGCTTTTTCGTGGACTTGCTTGACTTTCTGATTCAGCTTATCATCCTTTGCCATATTGCTTCCCTCCTTGCATAATTTTCAATTTTGTTGTATTTCCTATGAAAATGTCCAGTGATGCTCCAGACGGGCTACGCCTGTTTCATCAATCGGATCGTATACTGCAAACCGCACCGCCTGCGCGGCGTAGTCATAGGCAAACATATCCATTTTGCGCAGGGCAACGTCAAACCAATACGTGCCCGCGATCAGGTTCATTGGCGAAAAGGTGCAGCGAATGACTCCTTTTTGCTGCAATTTCAGCGGCTGCAAATGCTCACGCTGCGTGTTGGTGCCGTAGCAGAGTGCCTTGTCTGCGCGATAAAGCGCAAGTCCGATCAGTGCTTCCTCTGCGGCGGTCGTGTCTGCCTCGTAGCTGAGTTGCAGCGTGACCGTGTCTCCCGTACAAAATCGCTCGATGCGCTCACCTTTTTCATTCAGCAGGCAGATATCCGTCCAGTGGGCAGCGGTTTGCTGTGATGGATCCTCAGATTGCGCTGTTTTCTTCGCAGATGCTGCCATTTGCGTGCGCTGTCCCATATAGTCCAGATAGAGCGGATGCACCTCGTTGGGTGCGCCCTCCATGCGGATCTTACCCTCGTCAATCCAGATGGTGCGGTCGCAGATGCGCTCCAGTTGCGCCATGCTGTGTGATACAATGACGATGGTCGTACCGGATGCTTTGATCTCCATGAGGCGCTCAAAGCATTTTGCCTGAAACGCCGCATCGCCAACTGCAAGGATCTCGTCAATCAGAAGAATATCTGCGCCGACATGAATCGCTACCGAAAACGCAAGCCGCATATACATGCCTGAGGAATACGTGCGCACGGGATTGTCGATGAACTCCTCCATTTCGGAAAAATCAATGATCTCTTGCAGTCGCTCGTCGATCTCCTTGTGCGTTAATCCGAAAATGGACGCATTTGTGTAGATATTCTCTCTGCCTGTCATGTCGGGATGGAATCCCGCGCCCAGTTCAATCAGAGAGGATACCCTGCCGTTGATTTTTACGCTGCCCGATTCCGGAAACAGAATTCGGCTCATCAGTTTCAACAATGTGGATTTGCCGCAGCCGTTGCGTCCGACCAGACCGATCGCCTCGCCCTGTTCCACTTGCAGCGAAATGCCGTTCAATACCCAGCGTTCCTCGTAGCTGCGCCGTTTTTTTGAGAGCAGCTTCTCTTTCAGGGAATGCCCTGCGTCGGCATACACGCGAAATTTCTTTTTCAGGTCATGAATCTCAATTGCGGGCATGATTGCACGCTCCTTTCAGCCGACCACACGCACGCGGACAGACATATCAAATGCATCGCCATTCGGTGCGGAAAGGACATCGCCCTCTGCAACATCCGTAAAGGTGACGAATTCGCCGTTTACCGTTTTCAGGGATACGTCAAACTGTTCGGGTACTAAGGTGCGCAGGGTGAGTTTTTCTGCGGACAGGGAATCATCGGTTTCACCAATGACAGCAAATGCGTAGTTTTCAGGACATCTCATGCACAGGATGCTGCGGTCCTCCAGAATCGCGTCAGACTCGTGTACATAGCGCACATCTGCGGGATTATATACGTTGAGCAGCAGTTCTGTGAATTCGTCTAACTTATGGATGCCGATGTTGTCGGGCGCATAAATTTGCCAGTTGTCATCACAGGCGGTAATCGGTTCGGTGGATACTGCATAGTCAAAATTGCGGTAGCGCAAGGTCTGTATCTGATAATGTCTGTGCCAGATATTCGTGACAATGCCGCTTGTCAGTGTGACACCAAACAGACAGATCAGAATGCCGGTCAGCATCGTGACACGCAGCCATTTCGGCTTGAGTACGTAATATGCGCCCCATAGAATGCAGACCAGAAATATCATCAGGAAGAAGAAACTGTAATAAGACGGCAGATAGGCAATCACGCCGCGCTCGCTCCAATCGCGGTATTTCGTGCTGAATGAGATCAGAACGCAGGGCAGGAACGTACCAAGCAAAGAGCAAAGCAGCAAACGCCAGTAAACACGCCGTTTTATCTGAATGCGTGGAATCAGGAGGACTGCTGCCACGCAGACAAGAATCGCAATGACAATGACCGCAGGCGGCAGTTGCCCGATATAATATGCAAAGTCGTGCTTGGTTTCCTCGATGTGTTTGACTAAGCCCGCCAAGGGGAAATACCCCAGAGAAAATTTGCCCCAAGCATTCAAAGAGAGCAGTGGCTTTGAGAAATTGAGTGCCGTACCGCCATATGCGGACGGATATTTCCACTGCCAGAGATAGTATACCAGAATATACGAAACAACAAGGAAAACAGGCAGAATCACACGCAGGAATGTTTTGCCGATGTGTCCGAAAAAGGACGTTTTTTTGTCCTCCCGATGCAGCAGGGCAAGCAGACCGAAAATCAGCACCAGCGTGGAAAATGCTTCGTAGATCATGACGGCGGCAAGCAGCAGCAGACTGCTCCGGAGAAGCTGCGTTTTTTTGCCGTCGCGGAGAAAATTGCAGTAGAAATACAGCGACAGAAATGCCAATCCCAGCGGCAGCTGATGACAGCAGCCGTAAGAAATCAACAGGTTGTGATACGGTGTGAGCGTGGACCATGCAACCGTCAGAATGGCAGTCAGCGCGGCAAAATCGCGGCTGACATGACGGGAAAGCAGCAGCCACATCGACCAGACATCGAACAGATAGCAGGTGTAGACCACCAGTTTGTAAAACCAGACCTTGTTCAGCAAAAACGGAAATCCAAGCAGCGGATAATCCCATATCTGCGAGATCCTGCCGCGCCTGGCGGCGTCCAGACCGCTTGACCACGTAGTGCCCCGCCGCATCAGCACATAATTCAACATATCGTCGTGCGTACCCATCAGCAGCGGGTAAAGCTGATAGAACAACCATCCTGCCGCACAGCAGAATATCAGGAACAGCAGCAGATTTCTTTTTCTGTCAGATCTTGTATGTTCTGTCTTTTGCATCAATTACAGCTCCTCTGCAAACCGTTTTTGCAGCTTTTCAAAAATCAGTATGCCAAGTACCAGAATCACAATGCTTTCCGCAAATGCCTGCAACAGCAGCGACAGATCCGGTGCGGTTTTGTTATAAAGAATGTCACGGTAGGATAAGATCAGTGGTGCCATCGGGTTGAGCAGATAGTACCGTTTCCATGCTTGCGGGATAAAATCAATGCCGTATACCACAGGGGAAAGATACATCCAAGCCATGCTGAGGACACCCATGATATGCTCCAGATCACGGCAGTAGACCGTCACGGAGGAGGTGATCAGGTTCAGTCCCAACACCAGAAGATATTGAATCAGCATCACGGGTACCAGCCATGGCAGTGCAGCCCATGATACCCCAAGCCGCATGATCGCAATCACCGCAAATACGATGATAAACGAAAACAGCATATTGCAGAAACTGCTTGTCGTGTACGCAACAGGCAGCACCTCACGCGGGAAGTAGATTTTCTTGATCATGTTCTTCTGGTCCAGCACCAGATGCGAACCCGTTGTCAGCGCGGAAGAACAGAAAATCCACGGCACCAGTGCGACAAACAGATGCAGATAGTAATTTTTGATGCCGCTTTTCATAATCACAGAAAATACGACCGTATAGATCAGCAATTGCAGCAGCGGATTGATAAACGTCCAGAGAAAACCGAGTACGCTGCCTTTGTATCTGCCTTTCAGATCTTTGCGGACAAGACTTGCAATCATTTCACGGTATTGATAGAGTTCACGCAGCAAACGCATTTTTCCTATGCTCTCCTCCCAAGGGTCACTCAGCCGTCGGACGCAGTACCTTTCGCCAATAGGCAAGGGTATCTGCCAGTGTATCCCGCAGCGGAATCTGCGGACGCCAGCCTGTATCCCGTGTCAGCTTGGTGATGTCCGCTTCAATAATGGGCAGATCGGTCGGACGCAGTTTGGCGGCATCGGTTGAAATGGTGAACGGTACCGTGCAAAGCCGCTGAATTTCCTGCAATACCTCAAAAACGGTCACCGCATGACCGCTGCCGACATTGTAGATCGCGCCGCTTTTTCCGCCGCGCAGAATAGAGCCGTATGCCCGTACCACATCGCGGACATCGGTAAAATCACGTTTTGGCGCAAGATTTCCCGTGAGAATGACAGGTTCGTGCAGACCATATTCGATCTCCACCGCCTGCTTGCAGAAATCTGCCACCACAAACCGCGGGGTCTGACCTGCGCCAATGTGATTAAATGCACGTACACAGGCGATCCATGTGCCATAGGCACGGGTATAGACCGCTGCCATGGATTCGGCAGCAGCTTTGGTCGCAGCGTAGAAATTGGCAGGGCGCAGCGGTGTATCTTCCGTGATCGGGCAGTTTTCGGGACGCACATAGCCGTACTCCTCGCCGGAACCGATCAGCAGGACACGCGGCTGCTTTTCAAGCTGTCGTACCGCTTCCAGCAGATTCATTGTGCCGATGATGTTGATTTCTGCGGTCAACTGCGGCTTTTTCCATGAGAGTGCAACCGAACTCTGGGCTGCCAGATGAAAAATCATATCCGGTCTTACTTCCTGTAACAGATGCAGTACCGCATCCGCATCCAGCAAGTCCATATCGCGGACTTCACATTTTTCCGCATCCAATGTTTCATGCGGCAGCTTTGTCACAACCGTATCATATGACAAATCCTGTGACAGATGCCGCATCAGATACGGACCAACAAAGCCCGCACCCCCGATAACCAACGCTTTCAATCCTGATTCCTCCCCACAGAATCCTCCGATGATGCAAAAGGTTTTCCCGCAAAGCGCGTGTCTGCGAGTAAAACATCCCATGTCTGCTGCAAGACCTGCTCAATCGCAAACGTATCTGCGACACGCTGTTTTGCAGCATTTCCGTATTTTTCACGCAATTCGTCATCGCAAAGCAATTGTTCCATTGCCGCTGCCAGTGCATCTGCATCAGAGGGCGGTACAGTCAATCCAGTCTGCCCGTGCAGACTGACCAGCGGTACACCCGTAGGCAGTGCAGTGTTGATGACAGGTTTGCCGTAGACCATTGCCTCCAACTGCACAATGCCAAACGCCTCGCTGTTTGCAACGGACGGCAATACGAACAAATCGCAGTCCGCAAAGGCATCGCGCAGTTCAGGCGTCATGCGCTTGCCGAGAAAATGTACGCGTTCTGCAATGCCCAGAGTCGCAGCACGTTCTTGCAGGTCATGCTCCAAAACACCCGTACCTGCGAAGAAAAGTTCTGCGGGTGTCTGTACTTTCGCAAACGCTTCCAGCAGCACATCCGCGCCTTTATAGTATACCAGCCGCCCCGTAAACAGTACCTTTTTCGCCTGCGGATTCTGCAAACGGTCGGTCAGTACGGGGCTGTGCGGCATGGAAAGATATTCCTGTGCGTTGATGCCGTAAGGAATGATGACGCATTTTTCACGAAATTGCTGCAAATAGGGTGAACTGTCAATATGTGCCTTCGTGGCAACGATAATGGCATCCGCACGGCGCAGCAATTTCATCATCAGCGGTTTATAAAGGCGCAGGAGCGTCTTTTGACGGACCACATCGCTGTGCCACGCCACTACTACGCGCCCTTTGTAGCCTGACAGCACCGTTGCCAGATCCGCAAGCGGAAACGGCAGGTGCAGTTCAACGACATCCGCGCACATGACTTTTCTTCGAAATTGCGTCAGATATGACAGGGACAGCGGACAGGACGCAAAGGTACCCATGCTGCCGCAGCGCAAAACGGAAACATCGTGGATGCGCTCTTTTTTTGTCAGACCAAACGAATCGCGGCAGGTCAGCACCGAAACGCAGGCATGGCCGCGAAATCCCTCCGCTACCTGCTGCATTACGGTTTCAATGCCCCCGATATGCGGGTCATAGGCTTTCCCTGTCACCAGAATGCGCGGCTTTGTCCTGCGCGGACAGTTGCCGTTTTTCGTCTGATATGCTTTCACGGGTGCATCGTCCTCCTGTTATCAGCCCAGTGTTTCGTATATGGAAAACAGCTTTTCTGCGGCGTTTTCCCAGCTCATCTGCTCGGCGCGGGCAAGTCCCAGCTTTGACATTCCTGCACGCAGTTCGGGTCTGGTCATCAGCTGCTCCAAGCCGTATTCGATTGCTTCGACCTGATACGGATTGACCAGAATTGCCGCTTTCCCAACTGCCTCGGGCAGCGAGGCTGCATTCGAGGTCAGCACGGGTGTGCCGCAAGCCATTGCTTCCAGCGGCGGCATACCGAATCCCTCGTAAAGTGACGGAAAAACAAATGCCGTTGCACCCGAATACAGTGCCGCCATATCCTCCGAGGGGATATAATTCGGGAATAGTACCCGATGCTCCAGATGCAGCATCTGCACGGTTTCAAAGATGCTTTCGTACATCCAGCCCTTGCCGCCAGCCAGCACCAGTTTCGGCACTTCGCCATGATATTTCTGACAAAGCAGCGCGTATCCCTGAATCAGTCGCTCCAGATTTTTACGCGGCTCCAGTGTGCCGAGATAGAGGAAATATTCCCCGCTGATGTTGTGCGCAGCCTTGACCCTTGCGATTTCTTCCGCATCTTCCACGGGATGAAACCGTTTGGTATCGACGCCGCAGGGCACAACTTCCACTTTGTCCGCATATTCAGGATAGTATTTTGCAATCTCCGTGCGGGAAAATTCGCTGTCTGTCACAATGCAGTCTGCGCGCTCCATGGATTTTTTCAGTCCCATGCGCAGCATTTCTCTGGTACGCAGGCGCACCGTTTCGGGATATGCGTGCAGTACCATATCATGCACGGTCACGACCGTTCTGCCGTGTACCTTTGGCGGGACGATATAATTGAAAAAGTGCGTAATATCTGCCCAATCTCCGAAAAATGCCGAATACGGCACCGGCACAAAGGTCGATGCCGTGCGGTAAAGCAGCGGTGACATGGTCGCAGAACGCAGCGGGATATTTTCCTTGCGGAATTTTTCCAGCCGCTTGATTTTTTCTTCGGGTGTGCGCAGCGAAAAATATTCGTAGCGATACTGCATTTCAGGGTGCAGCGTGGTCAAAGCGTCTACAAGATATGCCTCACACCAGCCCACGCCTGAAATCAGATCCCCGACCAGCGGGGTTGCATCAAATGCAATGTGCTTCATGCGTTCAGACCCTTGACAGCGATCTCCTGCTTGACCAGTGCGAGATCATTGTTTGCCATACGGGATACCAGTTCATCAAACGCGATTTCGCGCTTCCAGCCAAGGATGCTCTCTGCCTTTTTCGGGCAGCCCAGCAGCAGTTCGACCTCTGCGGGACGATAGAATTTCTTGTTGACTTTGACAACGGTCTTGCCGTTTGCCTTGTTGATGCCGATGGTATCGACGCCTTCGCCCTGCCATTCCACATCAATGCCGACTGCGCGGAATGCGCACTCCACAAACTCGCGGACAGTTCTGGTTTCGCCCGTTGCAACGACATAATCATCGGGTTTATCCTGCTGGAGCATCAGCCACATCGCACGGACATAATCCTTGGAGTGTCCCCAGTCACGCTTTGCATCCAGATTGCCCAGCTCGACATATTCCTGAATGCCCAGAGAGATTCTTGCAGCCGCATCGGTAATTTTACGTGTGACGAATTCCTTGCCGCGGCGCTCCGATTCGTGGTTGAACAGGATACCCGAACAGGTGAACAGACCAAAGCTTTCACGATAGTTTTTCGTGATCCAGTGACCGTAAAGCTTTGCTACGCCATACGGGCTGCGCGGATAGAACGGGGTGTTCTCATCCTGCGGGATTGCCTGCACCAGACCGAACATTTCAGAAGTCGATGCCTGATAGAAGCGTGCGGTCGGCTTGACAATGCGAATTGCCTCCAGCAGATTGGTAACGCCCAATGCGTCAATCTCTGCGGTTGCAAGCGGCTGTTCCCAACTGGTTGCGACAAAGCTCTGTGCTGCCAGATTGTATACTTCATCTGCCTGCGAAATTTTCATCGCGGAGATCAGCGACACGATGTCGGTCATGTCTGCGTAGATGAAGTGGATTTTATCTTTCAGATGTGTGACATTGCCGTAATCGACAACGCTCTTGCGGCGCATGATGCCGTATACTTCATAGCCCTTTTCGAGCAGCAGCTCTGCCAGATAAGAGCCATCCTGACCTGTGACACCTGTAATCAGTGCGTGTTTCATAAAAAATACCTCTTTCATATATGAATGTACGATGTTTTGAGCGGCAGCCTTCTGCCAATATTCAGAGCAAATCGCCTCTGCCCTGTTCGTGCAGCATTTCCGTTATTTTTTTGACATTCTGTGCGGAATCCGCATTGCAGACCAGCAGTGCATCGTCCGTATCCACCACGATGATGTTTTCAAT
Source organism: Oscillospiraceae bacterium (assembly GCA_045600205.1). Classification (GTDB taxonomy): domain Bacteria; phylum Bacillota; class Clostridia; order Oscillospirales; family Ruminococcaceae; genus Firm-04. Next base: position 171,082 of record JAZRXM010000029.1, read on the forward strand.
GCCGACTGCGGCAATCAGCTTTTTGTTGCCTGCAAAAATGCAGTTTTTCGTGCCAACGGTCAGAATATCACCGTCACGGTAGTTGCCGTTGGTATCGGTTTTCGCAACACGCTTGAGCGCAGGCCAGCTGCCTACGTCATCCCAGCCGAAACTGCCCGGGATCACAAACAAATGCTCTGCGTGTTCCAAGACACCGAAGTCCACTGAAATGGATGGCATCTGCGGGAATAATTCCTCCAACACTGCCTGAAATACATCCGTATCACAAGCGGCTTCGAGCTTTTCAGTGATTTCATAGACTGCGGGCAGATGTTGCTGCACTGCATTCAGAAAAGTGCTTGCTTTCCATGCAAACATTCCGCTGTTCCACAGGAATCTTCCTGATTCCACGTAGCTGCGTGCAGTGACAATATCAGGCTTTTCTTTGAAGCAGTCTACCCGATATACACCGTCTGGAGTATCTGTACTGCGGGAAAATTCAATGTAGCCGTAGCCTGTTTCGGGGTAGGCGGGGGTAATGCCGATGGTGACCAGATTTTCTCCCGCATTAGCCGCCTGTGCCGCGCAGCAAAGTATATCCATGCAGATGTCCTCATGGCGGATGAGATGGTCAGAGGGCAGCACCAGCATTACGGCATCGCCAAACCGCTTGCGAATGACTGCGGCAGCCAGTGCAATACACGGTGCGGTGTTGCGGGCGGCAGGCTCACAAAGCAGGTTTTCCTGCGGTATTTCTGGAAGCTGTTCCTTGACAAGATGCAGATAATTGGCATTAGTCACAACAAACACATGGTCTGCTTGCACCAGTCCGTTCAGACGGTTGAACGTCTTTTGGATCATGGTTTCGCCGTCACCTGTCAGTGATAAAAACTGTTTTGGGTAATTGGTACGGCTTTTTGGCCAGAAACGTTCACCTTTGCCGCCCGCCATGATCACGGCGGCGATATTCAGAGAATTATTCATTGATATGCTCCTTTTCATCGGCAGTTTTTTCCTGCGGCGGAGATACGGCACTGACGGCTTCTTTCAGTTCCAGAAGCTCCTCAGCGTGCGTTTTCGGCGGGAAGAATGCTGTTTTTATTGTCATCAGCAGAATTTGCAGATCAAGCATCCACGAATACTGCTCAATGTACATCAAATCCATTTTCAGCTTATCAAACGGCTCGGTATCGTATGTGCCGATTACCTGTGCATAGCCTGTCAACCCCGCTTTGACCTGCAAACGATACAGAAATTCAGGGTATTTCTTGGCATATTCGGCAGTCAGTTCGGGACGCTCAGGGCGCGGTCCGACAAGGGACATTTCGCCGCGCAGGATGTTGATGAGCTGCGGCAGTTCATCCAGACGGAATCTGCGTAAAATGCGCCCCACAGGCGTAATGCGGCTGTCATGTTCCGCGGCAAGCACTGCAACGCCGTCCGATTCCGCATTGGGGATCATGCTGCGGAATTTCAGCACATCAAATTGTTTGCCGTCCCTGGTCAGGCGGGTCTGTCGGTAAAACACGGGACCGCCGTCCGATACTTTGATCGCGATGGCGCAGAGCAGCAGCAGCGGAAAAAGCAGCAGCAATGCCAACGCCGATACAAACAGATCAAAGCAGCGTTTTACGGCTCTCTGTCCGAGGGTCAGTCCCTCATTGCGGCAGAGGATTAGTGGTGTGTCAAACAGACGGATCTCCTCACCGCCGCGCATCAGAATATCCGAAACTTTTGGGGAAACGTAGGCTCTCATGCGGTGCGCGCAGCAGTGTTTGATCAGATCATTGCGCAGTTCAGCGGCAATATCGCAGAGAATGACGCCGTCAAAGCCCTCCAGAGTCTTGGTGATCGCGGGCAAGCCCTCGTCTGCGCTGATGCTTTCGCAAATCATATACTTGTCTACACGCATACTCATCTTCATGACGAGATCTGCGGCGTGCCGCGAGCCGTACACGATGACCAGACGGCGAGGCGGGTATAATCGAAAATAAAGCTGGTTGATCAGAACCGCCCAGCAGGCAATCAGCAGCCAGTCCATCAGCGTCAGAATCAACAGCGGTGTGGGCGGAAGAAATCTTCGTCCGACCGTACTGATCTGGAAATAGCTGATGAAATTGACCATGGTGATCGCAATTGCCTGATAGTAGATCAGGTCGCTGCGTTTCAGATAGCCGTATCTGGTGCAGCCGTAAGCTTTGAAAAACACCCCTGTCAGCGCGGTATAAATCAAAATAACGACCCAGTTGCCACGGCGGAAAAACGGTTCCACAATCACAGAGGCATAATAGTTCTGCCATACATACGCAAATTCCAGCGTCAGGATGCCGACCAGCAGCAATCCTGAAACAGCAGATACCAGATGCCTGTATTTTCTGCGCTCGTTCATACTTCTCCTTTTGCCATTCAAGGCAATCAGTTGGCGGAATCCCGCCATGTCCATACAGAGATATTATAACAAGTTTTCCCATTCTCGTCAAGCAAAATGCAGAGCCTTTGCTTTTCCTGTGAGAAGCAAAGGCTCTTGGTGTCAATTTTTGTACAGTTTTTGAGCGGTGTGTCGAAATTACCGCGGAAGTTCCCCGTTTTGTGACATTTCAAGCTGCGGTTGCGATACGGAAGTAATCACACGCAGTTCAGGAGGATTGCCGAACCGTAGTTTTCCCAGCCCGCCGCTGACGATCATGGTCGTTTGTTCGAGGGTGTAGCAGCCCTTGTCGTATTTCGGGAAGAATTTGCGCTCAGGGGAGAGAAGCCCGCCGATTTTTGGCAGCCGCACGATACCGCCGTGCATATGTCCCGACAGTACCAACGCCGCGCCCCATTTCGCATAGGCTTCCAAAAACAGCGGATTGTGTGCCAGCAGCACCGTACCGGGCAGACAGTAGCCCAGCGCATCCGTGATATCCTCTGCGGTGCAGTCTTCCAGATCATGGTAGCTGCCTGCGATGCGGTAATGTTCCTGTTTGAGCGTCAGACCCGCAAAGGGAATTCCGTCAATGAATTCCGTGCGGTTTTCCAGATAGTGTACGCCGCAGCGCTCCGTGACCTGCCGATAGCGGTCGTAGAGAGCGGACGGCAGATCCAGTTCGTGATTGCCGGGCACCATGACGATCGTTGCCAGCCCGCGTAATTTCCACAGCAGACGCTCCAGTTCGGAGAGGTCTGTCACCGTGCGCGAGATCTGATCGCCCGTCATCGCAATGACATCGGGGCGCAGAGAGCCGATTTTTCGGATCAGTCGGCTGTTGTGCGGTCCGAACTGTCTGCGGTGTAAATCGGAAACCTGTACAATGCGCGGCAGCGGCATCATACCGGAGGGCATTGTTACCTTGTCCTTCACAACAGCCAGCGGTACGACATTTTCCAATACCGCACCCGTCAGCAGTGCAGCTGCCGCGACACCTATCATCTGTACGCCGCTCATACCGCCAAGCCCCCTTTTGTCAGAATAAATATGCGTCAAGTTCCCGTTTGTTGCGCAGTTTATCTATCCATTCTTCCGGAATTTCCTCAAAGCCATAGCGAATGCCCGCCAGTCCACCCGTGACCGCAGCGATCGTATCGGTATCGCCGCCCAGATTGACCGCTGTCAGCACCGCATCCGCGTAGCTGTCCGTATTCACCAGACACCACATTGCCGCACTCAGCGTATCCACGACGAATCCTGTGGAACGTACACGTTCTTTCGGCATTTTCCGCATCCGTGCGATCCATTCCTCCGATATATCGCCTGTTCGCATCAGCAGCCGCGCTTCGGAAATATACTGCCGACAGCACAGCTTTGAGATGTCGTGTGCGTGCGTCAGGGAACTGACTGCATTGATCTGTTCGTCATCCGCATCGGTGAAGGCAAGCGGCAAAATACGCATCAGCGAGCCGTTTCCGTTACTGCGCTCATCCGCTGCACCGCACAGAAATGACGGGATTCCGTCCATATGCTTCTTCAGCGCCGTGCGGGTCGCCATGCCGATGTCGAATACCGAGCCGTTGCAGCTATATGCCGCATTTTCGTACCAGTCGCAGAATCGCTGCATCATGTCATCGGGGTCAATTTTTCCGCCGCATGACTGAATCGAGGCAAGCGTTGCCAGCAGCATGGAGGTGTCGTCGCTCCAGGTGCCTTCCGGTTCGCTCCATGTACCGCCGCCGATCATGCCGCTGCAATGAAATGAATCGCGGGTTTTGAATTCAAACGGGACACCCAGCGCATCTCCGATTGCAAAGCCGTAGACCGCCGCTTTCAGATGCTGTTTCACAGTCGATTACCCCTTTCCGAAAAATATACGCAGAATGATTGCTTATCGGCGGTCAAACTGTACGCATTCCGTACCCTGTACCGTCACCGTGCCGTAATCGCCCTCGCAGATCAGACCGACCAGATTGGCAGCAACCTGCAATTCAAACCGCTCACCGCCGTCCTTTTTGCGAAGCATCAGAATCATCACAACGAGTGCGGCGATGAACATGACCACGAAAATCACGATAGAACCGATGAAAATACCATTGAAATGATGCATTGTATCATTCATTTCCCATATGCTTCCCATATTTTATTTTTTGATCTTGCCAATCACCGAGGCAATCGCAAATGCCGCCAGATTCGTCACGATCACGCTTGCACCGACCGCAGCATCCAGCCAGAGCGACAGCAGCAATCCAAGCAGAAAACATCCCACGGACACTGCCGCAGAGGTCAGAATGACACGCTTGAAGCTCTTGCAGAGGCGCATTGCGGTCACTGCGGGGAAAATCATCAGGCTGGAAATCAGCAGTGCGCCCATCATCATCATGCCGAGTACGACCGTCACAGCCGTCAGAACTGCAATCAAAAGATTGTAAAACCGTACATTCAGACCCGTTGCGCGTGCGAAATTCTCATCAAATGTCACTGCAAAGATCTTGTCATAGAACAACAGATAGATCAGTACCACGCAAATGCTCAGAATGACACTCAGAATGACGTCGGTACGTGTCATGGCGAGGATGCTGCCGAACATATAGTGGCTGACATCCGTGGTGAGATTTGCTTTGGAGGATACCAGAATACCGATTGCCAGTGCGGAGGTCGAAAACATTGCAATTGCCGTATCTCCGCGGGATTTGCCGCTTTCCGAAAGCCGCAGCAGAATATATGCCGCCACGATGACCACGGGGATTGTCACCTGCATGGGTGCCCAGCCCATTGCCACCGCAATGCACAGCGTACCGTAGCCGACATGAGAAAGACCATCGCCGATCATGGAGCATCGTTTCAGGACGAGCGAAACGCCCAGCAGACTCGAACAAAGGCTTACGGCAATACCCGCAATCAGCGCAGGCAGCAAAATCACCGTGACGTATTCAGGCGTCAGAATTGCAGAAAGATTATTCATGGTCTGTCGCCTCCTGCACCGCGCCGTGATGATGTGCGCAGCATTCTCCGCCTTCCGCAACGCCTGACGCATCCAGAAAATGCCGTCCGACCTCGCTCTGCATATAATCCTGACAAGTGCCGAAAAAGCTCTCGCCGCGCCCGATGTGCAGGATGGTTTTTGCGTGGCGTACCGCGCATTCCACATCATGTGTTACCATGATGATCGTGATGCCGTGCTCCTCGTGAATATGGCGCAGAATGCCGTACAGTTCTGTCGTCACCACAGGGTCCAGACCCGTTACGGGTTCGTCCAGCAGGAGCAGCTTTTTCGTAGCGCACAGGGCTCTTGCAAGCAGAACACGCTGTTGCTGTCCACCTGATAATTCGCGGTAGCAGCGTTTGGCAAGTGCAGTGATCTTCATGCAGTCCATCTGCTCAGCCGCACGACGTTTGTCCTCTTTGGTATAGAACGGGTGCAGTCTGCTGCTGTTCAGGCATCCTGACAGCACAACCTCCTGCACGGACGCAGGGAAATCACGCTGAATCTCACTTTGCTGAGGCAGATAACCGATCTCGCTCCGCTTCAGTCCGTCACCGAGAATCAGCCTGCCCGCATCCACGGGCTTTAATCCCAGCAGGCATTTCATCAGCGTACTTTTGCCTGAGCCGTTTTCGCCCACGATACACAGATAATCGCCTTTTTCTACGGTAAAGCTGAGATTTTGCATCACCGTCAGCGATTCATAGCGCAGGGTGATATTCTCACAGGTCAGATATGCCATGGTTTAACCGAGTGCCTCCTCAATTGCAGCAAGATTTTCGCGCATGAACGCCTGAAAATGCTTGCCTGCGTCAAAATCCGCCTGCGATACGTTGTTGCAGGATTGCATCATGACCGCCTTTGCGCCTGTTGCCTGACAAACCGCATCGGAGATTTTCTGCGAAGAATTTTCCAGATAAAACACGGTTTTGATGCCGTCCTCCTTGACTTTTGAAATCAAAAAGGATAGTGTTGCGGCAGATGCGTCCGTATCACTGCTGCAGCCTGCAAATGCGGCGTAGTACTTCCAGCCGTATGCCTGTGTCAGATAGCGGAACGGGAATCTGTCCGCAAAAATCAGCGTATTACCGCTTGCTTTATCAGCAACTGCCTGATATTCCGCTTGAAGCGCATCCAGATCTCCGGTCAGCGCGGTTTCTGCGGATGATATTTTATCAGCCGATGCGGGAACTGTCGTTTTCAATGCATCTGCGATGCTTTTTGCAATCAGGCAGGCATTTGCGGGAGATGTCCAGATGTGTTCATCATATTCGATTTCGTCCGCATCTGCGTGAATATGCGCGTCTTCCTCGTCCGGTTCCATGCCCTCGATATGTTCTTCCTCCAGCGGCACGATGCAGTCAAACAGACGCAGATTCTGCTTTTCCGTGCGCTTGGTGCTGACGATCAGGTCTTCCGCCCATTTTTCCGATGCGCCGCCGACATACACGAACAGGTCACAGCTTTGAATTTTGGCGACATCAGCGGGTGTCGGTTCATAGGAGTGGCTCTCGCCGCCCGGGGTCAGCAGTAAGGATACTTCGCATGGGACGTCAAGGTCTGCGGTGAGCTGCTTCGCAAAATCGTAGGAAGCAAACACGGTCGTGACGATTTTCAGCTTGCCGTCATCGGCGGTGCTGCATCCCGCAAGGGGCGTACAAATTGCGGCAGCTGCGCAGCAGATAGCGGTCATTTTCTTGCAGAAACGGGGGAATTTCATAGGTGACAGAAATCCTTTCTCAGATAAAATCAATTATTTTTTCTCGCGGCAATGCTCGCAAAGACCGTAGAGTACCGTGCGGGAGTGGTCTACGACAAAGCCGTGGTGCGCCAGAATATGTTTGCCGATGCCTTGCAGATATTCACAATCTACGTGTAAAAGTGCACCGCATTCAATACATTTCAGGTGAAAATGGGCGTGACAGTGCTGTACCCCGGTTTGTGCTCCCGCGTACTGCCAACAGGCTCCGCCGCGCTCATCGAGGGTATAGCGGCGCACCAGCCCTTCCGTTTCCAGACGTTCCAGTGTGCGGTAGACGGTTGCGGCACCAATCGGCGTACCGTTTTCGGTGAGGGCTTGTACAAGCTCCGCAGCGGTCAAGTGCGCATTTGCGTGCTTTTCAAAATATTCTAAAATCCGGGATTTTTGTTTGGTCTGATAGCCGCCGTGCCGCTGCATGGACGTCGCCTCCGAATACAGAATGAATTTGAAATTGAAAATCAATATCATTTTTATTGTAGCACAAAGCGCGAGATTTGTCAAGCATGGCGGTATCTCCGACCTCCTTTTCATAAAAAGGCATCCACCTCAAAAGCTTGCGTGAAACTTCTGAGATGGATGCGTTAGATTCTTATTATTTACAAATACATTGCAAATACAACGAATTACTTTCTTCTCTGGAACATTTTGACGATCTCAACCAGCGGGACGATCAGCGCTGCCAAGCCTACGCCAATCAGGTACTGTGCAGGTTTCAGGGCTGCCAGCGAGAAAATACCCTGAAGTGCGGGAATCAGCAGTACGGGTACACTCAGCAGGAACGAGAAACCAATTGCGAACACCAGCATCTTATTGTGCGATTTCATACGGAAAATCGAGCCTTTCAGGCTGCGCATATTCCATGCATGGAACATCTCGCAGAAAGAAAGCGTCATGAACGCCATAGTGCTGCCTGCTTCGGGAGAGGTCTGTGCGCCGATGACATAGGAAATCAGCGTCAGAATTGCGATTGCCGCACCCTGCCACAACAGGTTGATACCCAGACCATCTGCGAAGATGTGCGCTTTACTGTCACGCGGGTTGCGCTTCATGATGCCGCGTTCTGCTGCTTCCATACCAAGTGCGATTGCGGGGAAACAGTCGGAAATCAGGTTGATCCACAGCAGGTGAACAGGCTTGAAGATCGTGAACGAACCGCCTGTCAGTTTGCCAAGACCCAGCGTTGCGATCAGAATGCAAATCACCTCGCTGAGGTTGCTCGAAAGCAGGAACTGAATTGCTTTGCGGATGTTGTCGTAGATGCGGCGACCTTCCTCGACCGCACCGACAATGGTGGCGAAGTTGTCATCTGTCAGCACCATATCTGCGACGTTTTTGGTGACGTCCGTACCTGTGATGCCCATGCCTACGCCGATATCGGCAGATTTGATGGAGGGAGCGTCATTCACGCCGTCACCTGTCATCGCAGCGATCTTACCCTTGCCGCGCCATGCATTGACGATACGAACTTTATGCTCGGGCTGCACACGCGCATAAACGCTGTAATTTACAACCGTTTCGTTGAATTCTTCATCGGGGATCTTGGAAAGCTCCGCACCCGTGAGGGCTTTTTGTCCCTCCTGCAAAATACCCAGTTCTTTGGCAATTGCAACGGCGGTATCGCGGTGGTCGCCTGTAATCATGATCGGGCGGATGCCTGCGTTTCTGCAAAGTCCGATCGCATCCTTGACCTCGGGGCGGACAGGGTCGATCATACCCGTCATGCCGATGTAAATGAGGTCATGCTCCAGAGCTGCGGGCTTGATCTCATCCGGCAGTGCGTCATATTCGCGGTATGCTGCCATCAGGACACGCAGTGCGCGGTCAGCCATGTTTTTGTTCAGCGCAAGGATGTTTTTGCGGTCGTCCTCGGTCATGGGGCGGACACTTCCGTTTTCGTAAACACCTGTGCAGCAGCGCAAAACTTCATCCGGTGCGCCCTTTGTATACTGCACCAGACCATTCGCGGTCTTGTGGACGGTGGACATCATTTTTCGCATGGAATCAAACGGTGCTTCTGCGATACGGGGAGCCTGCTCCTCCAGCAGATACTTTTTCAGACCGATTTTGTTCGCATATGCGACCAAAGCTGCTTCGGTCGGTTCGCCTGCAACGGTATCATCCTGATTGAGTGACGCGTCACAGCAGAGTGCCATTGCTTTGCCCAGAAGCTGCTCATCCTCTGCCTGATGCTCCACGACAGTCATTTTATTCTGGGTCAGCGTGCCTGTTTTATCCGAGCAGATGACCTCTGCGCAACCGAGTGCTTCTACGGCGGTCAGTCTGCGGATGACGGCACCACGTTTGGACATATTGGTGACACCGATGGAAAGTACAACCGTGACAACGGCTGCAAGACCCTCAGGAATTGCTGCAACTGCAAGCGATACTGCAATCATGAAGGAATCGAGGAAAGCGGGCAGAGTCAGCACCTCACCCTTGACCAACTTCTGCACGATGCTCAGACCAAGGATGAAAATACAGATGCCAAGTACGGCAAAGGAAAGGATTTTGCTCAGTTGTGCGAGCTTTTTCTGGAGCGGAGTCTGGTCGTCCTCTGCGCCTGCGATTGCACCGGCAATTTTACCCATTTCGGTATCCATGCCTGTTGCTACGACGACTGCGGTCGCACGGCCATAGGCGATGCTGGAACCCATGTACAGCATATTTTTACGGTCGCCCAGCGGGACTTCTTCGCCCGAAAGGACGGCACTGTCTTTATCGCAGGCGACGCTTTCGCCTGTCAGCGCAGATTCTTCGGCTTTCAGTGCGGCAGATTCGAGGATACGGCAGTCGGCAGGGACACTGTCGCCTGCCTCCAGTGCCACCACATCACCAACGACCAGCGTGCGGCTTTCCACCACATTGAGGTCGCCGTCACGCAGCACCTTGCTCTGCGATGCACTCATTGCCTGTAATGCAGCAATTGCAGCTTCCGCCTTGTTTTCCTGATATACACCGAGAACGGCATTGGCGATGACAACAAACAGAATGATGAACACATCTGCTTCCAGTTTGCCCTCTGAGATGATGCCTGTGATCGCTGATACGGCAGCAGCCGCGATCAGAACCAGAATCATGGGATCCTTGAGCTGTGCCAGAAAGCGCATGACCAGTGAGGTCTTTGGCGGCTCTGCGAGTTTGTTTTCGCCGTTTTTTGCCAGACGGTCGGCAGCTTCGTGCGCCGTCAGACCGCTAGCGGAACTTTTGACTTCCTGCAATACTTCATCGGCTGATACAAGATAGTGTTTCATAGGCAGATTCCTTTCCTGCGGGTTGACCGCATAAACAAAAAAGACCCCCGCTTTACGTCCGAAATGCCGAGTGGCAGGGGATGCAAAGCGAAAGTCTTGCTGTTTCAATTTCAAGGCGGCAACGGGGTAAAAATGGCTTCCCCGTGCGGGTCTGGCGCGATGAAATCCGTCCGTTTTGCGGGCGGTAGCTACTCCCTTTACGCAAGAATTTATTATAACATAGTTTCTGCGATTTGTCAAGGGGTAAACTGGTGTTCAGATATCACGGCAGGAAATCAGTCTTTGTATACATATTCATATGTATAGTGCGAGAGCATCGTATCGGAACTAAAGCAGGTCTGCTCGATTTTGTTGCCGAATTCATCGTATTTGTATTCGTATCTGCGCGGATTGTTCGATTCCTCGTAGCCGTCCGCCCGATGAGTCGTCATGCACAGTTCGTTGCCCTCGGCATCGTATTCAAACGTCCAGTTGTCACCTGAGGTCAGATCGGAACGCTTCATCATGTTGCCGTTATTGTCGTATTCAAAGGCAATTTCACCCTGATCTTTGTTGCCGTAGACACGCCCCGACTGTTTCGTCATATTGCCGTTGCTGTCGTATTCTTCGTGAATGACCAGTTCGTTCTTTTCGTCATACTTCGTATACATGACCTTGTTGCCGTTGTCATCATATTCCGTTTCTTTGGATACATACATTCCTCTGGAGGCAAAAGCGTAGTCTGTCTGCTTTTTCAGCACGCCGTTGACATATTCGCGCTCCCAGACCTTGCGGTTATCTTCGTCCTTGCAGAGGATGGGGTTGCCCGCTTCGTCGCACTCATAGGTATAGGTGTGCTCAAATTCGGTGTGGTACTGGTTATCGGAGGAAAGAAGCGTCTGGAGAACGTGCGTGGCATTGCCGTTGGCATCGTAATCGGTGACGGTCTTATAAACGCAGTCATCGAACCAGTCCTTGGTTTCTTTCACAAGGTTGCCGTTTGCATCATACTCGTATACGATTTTCTTCTGGTGTTCCGCCTCGTGATACAGGAGCATTTTGCCGTTTTCGTCGTATTGTTCCTCGTACTCATAGCCCATGTTCATGCCAAGCACATGGATAAGCGTGCCCTCTTTCAGGACAGGCGGCTTTTCGTTTGTGCTTTCCTGCGCAGAATCAGCACTTTGTGTCTGGGCAGGCGTACCGTCTGCATTGCCGACTGTGCTGGTTGCCTTTTCATCGCAGGCGGTCAGGGTCAGTACGGCTGCCGAAGCGATCACAGCTAAGAAAATACTTGTTTTTTTCATTTCAAATCCTTCTTTCTGAAATTTCAGTTTTTTAGTATAGCACGTTTGGCTATCCATGTCAAGAATTTTCCGTGAAAAAAACGTTTTTATCAGATTTTTCGCGCTGATATCAATAATACTGGATTATTCTGCCAATTCCTCAGCAGGAATGTCGTCCTCGATCGTTTCGATGTTTTCCTCTGCGATATTTTTTGTATCTGCGTCGGTTTCTTCGGCTGCTTCAAAATCCAGCGGCAAATCGAACATGGTCGGCTCTGCGCTGTTGGGCAGCGGCGGCAGATCTGCAATGGACTGTAATCCGAAACACCGCAAAAACTGCGTAGTTGTGCGGTATGTGACAGGCCGTCCGGGCACCTCGATGCGCCCTGCCTCCTCCAGAAGTCCGCGCTCGACCAGTGTATTGACAGTGGAACTGCTGTCTACGCCGCGCACACGCTCCACAAAGCCCTTGGTCACGGGCTGATTGTATGCGATAATGGTAAGGACTTCCATTGCGGCATTAGAAAGCGGCGTGTTTCGTTTGATTTCGAGGGCACGACGAATCGGCTCGGCGTACTCGGCACGGGTGGCAATCTGATAGGAACCGCCCAGACGAATCAACTGGAGCGCACTGCCGTTTTTATCATAGTATTCGCCAAGCAGCGCAGCCAGTCGGTTGATGGTTTCTTCATCCATTTCCAACGCCTGTGCCAGTCGGGCAGGCTCCATCGGCTCGCCGCCTGCGAAAAGCACCGCTTCCAGTGCGGCGCGTGTTGCATCAATATTCACGTTCCTGCTCCTTTATATGTTGTAGCTTCCGGTGCACGGCGAATACGCTTGCCGCTGCGAAGTGCGGAAGGATTCCGCATAGAAAGGGTCGTGCCGTCCTCACTGATGAGGATACGACCCGATTTGGTCAGCTCTAAAATTGCCAAAAATGCTGCGACACGGTCTGTGCGCACGGTCAGGTCGTCAAACAATGCGGAAATATACACGGATTCGTGTTTGAAAAATTGCCGCAAAATGAATACCACCTTGGAATAGACACTGGTGACTTGCTGCTGAATGCGTACAACTTCGTGAATTTTTGCATCCAGACGCCCTTCGTGCTCGCCCTGCGGCATTTTTTTGAGTCCCATCTGCGCATAAATTTCGGGCAGCAGTGTCGGGGGATGCTCACGGCGGTAGGTCATATCGACAGGAAGCTGCACGGGTTTGCGGACAAACAGCACATCGCCCAGATAGCGGTCACGCAGGCTGCACGCGGCAAGTTTGCAGAGGGAATACTCGATCAGTGCGCCTTCCAGCTCTTTCTTGACCGCCTCTGCTTCCTCCTGATGCGGCAGGAGTGCGGCGGTTTTCATCCAGATGAGCTTGGCTGCCATTTCGAGAAATTCGCCTGCAAGTTCGTAATCCTGCTCGGCGCATTCCTGAATATAGAGGAGATACTGCTCGAGCAGGATGGAAATTTCGATATCATGGATATTCAGCTTGTGTTTGGCGATCAGGTGCAGCAGCAGATCCATTGGTCCGTCAAAAACGGGCAGATGAAATGATAAACTCTGCATGGCACATCAACCGAACAGAAGCGGAATCCAGCCTGTGAGGAAATAGAGTGCTGTGAAGATCAGATTGCTGAGCCAACTGAGCGGAATCTGCAAAATAGAGGTGTTCAGCAGAACGATGAACACCAGATAAACGATCATCTGGTTTTGCTCGATCCAGCGGATCACGCCGTTTGCCTTGTTGGGCAGGAAATATGCCAGCACTTTGGAACCATCCAGCGGTGGAACAGGGAGCAGATTGAATACCGCCAGACCGATGTTGATCTGAATGAAATAGAACAGGAAATAATAGAGCATCAGCGGAAATGTGAGCTTCGTTTCGATATCGGCTTGGAAAAAGACTTCAGCGAACTGCGGCAGTGTGAAAATACGAATAATGTTCATGCCGAGCAGAGCGGCAATCAGGTTGCTGAGGGGTCCTGCGACTGCGGTGAGTGCCATACCACCGCGGAGGGTGTGCTTTCTGTTGAAGCGGAGCGGGTCCACGGGGACGGGTTTTGCCCAGCCGAAACCTGTAAAGAACAGAAGCAGTCCGCCAACGAGATCAATATGTGCAATTGGGTTGAGTGTCAGTCTGCCCTGATATTCCGCGGTATCATCGCCCAGTTTTTTTGCTGTCCAAGCGTGTGCAAACTCGTGGACAGGCAAAACCAGAAAAATAATCATCAGGCGGGTGAGTTTTTCAATTAATGCTTGTGTTGAAAAATCGAACATGTCAGAATTCTCCTTTCGGGGATAAAAAACAGGGTGTGTTTCTTATTATACAATAAATTGCGGCTGTTTTCAAGCCCGAAAACGGCATTTTCTGTGAAATCTGATAAATTTTCACGAATTTGAAAAAAAGGCTTGCATTTTGTACCGTTATCTGTTACAATAGATACTGTTCACAAGTCTGTAAAGGAGGTGCCAGCTATGGCAAAATGCGAAATCTGCGGAAAAGGCGTCACTTTTGGTATCAAGGTTTCTCACTCTCACCGTCGTACCAATCGTACTTGGAAGCCTAATGTGAAGCGTGTCAAGGCAATCGTGAAGGGTACTCCCTGCCACATTTATGTCTGCTCCAGATGCCTGCGCTCCGGCAAAGTGGAACGTGCGAATGGCTGAGCCACTGTGTCTGGCCGAATTTCGTATTCCGTAAAAGGGTATTCATTCGAGAAACGGATGAATACCCTTTTTGATTTTTACTTGACATTTTTCTGCGTTTATACTATAATAAAAGCAAGCCGTATGAAAAAACGAGATACGGCAGATGAAAGAAAGGATACATACTATGGATAGCGATAGTGACCGATTATGGCTTCTGATTCTGATTGCGGCGTTTGCTTTGCTGCGAATCTGGTTTTCTGCCTGCGAAACCGCACTGACAGAGGTCAATGATGCCCATGTGCGGGCGAAATCCGAGGAGGAGCCGCGCTATAAAAAACTGGAGCAGCTCCTCGATGAGCCAGCCGGACTGCTGCGCTGCTTTTCTGTGCATCGGATTCTCTCTGCCGTGTGGATCGGCGTGCTGACCTTCCTGACATTTGGCGCAAAACTTGCAGCGGTTTTACCAACGGGTTTTGCTGATTTGCTTTCCGCTGTGCTGCTGACTGCTGCTGCCGCGCTCTTTATGACGGCAGTGACGGATTTTTTGCCGCGCAGAATTGCAGCGCATTCTCCGGAAGGGCTCGCAGTATTTTGTGTACCGACCGTCAACCTGCTGCGCATCTGCGTGGCGCCGTTTGTGCTGGTCGGAACGGGATTGACCCGTCTGCTTTGCTGGATTTGCCGCATTCCGTGGTCGGATGCCGCAGAAGTCGTCACTGAGGAGGAAATCCGCTTGCTGGTGGATGCCGGCAACGAAACGGGCGGTATCGAGGAAAGCCAGCGCGAAATGATCAACAACATCTTCGAATTCGATGATGTTACGATCTCGGAAGTCATGACGCACCGCAAGGATATGATCGCCGTGCCAAGTACCGCAACTGCTTCGGAAACGGCTGCCATTGCGATGGAGGAGGGTTTTTCCCGTATTCCTGTCTACGAAAATCTTGTGGATACCATTGTGGGTGTGGTGCTGGTCAAAGATCTGCTGCCGCTGGTCGGGAAGGCGGAGGATTGTCCTGTCACCGAATTGATGCGCGAGGCATTGTTTGTGCCCGAAACCGCAAAGTGCCGTGACGTATTCCAGAGAATGCGCCGCGATAAAATGCAGCTTGCCATTGTATCAGATGAATACGGCGGTACAGCGGGCATGGTCACCATGGAGGACTTGCTCGAAGAAATTGTCGGCAGTATCCAGGATGAATACGATGACGAAGAAGCGGAATTCACGGAGATTTCCGCAGGTGTTTACTCGATTGACGGTGCCGCAGACCCCGAGGATGTTCTGCCGCGGCTTGGCGTACATTCAGAGGAAAACGGCGAATTTGATACCATGAGCGCGTTTGTTGTGCATCTGCTTGGCAGAATCCCGAATGAGGGAGAACGCCCTGCAATAAAACACAGCGGCGTGCGCTATACACTATTATCATATGAGGACAACTGGATCAGCCGAATTCAGGCGGAAGTGCTCCCGAAAGAGCAGGAAACAGAATCGGCTGAGTGACCGATAGGAGAACCATATGCAGAAACAGGGAAAAATCATAGCCGCGCTTGCAATTGCCGTAACTGTGATATTTGTGCTGCTGATGTTCCAAGGCGGACCGTTCCGGAAATCCGAAACAGAGCGCAGCACCCTTACGGATGAGGATGCTGCGCTTCGCTATCCGTATCGGACATTGAATCCCAAGGAACGCGCTCTTTATGCGACGCTCTATCAGGCAATGTCGGAACATCGGGAAAATGTCAGGCTGCCGTATCGGTACAGCGGCGAAGAATACGAGCGGGTCTATCTGATGATTCGGATGCAGGAACCGCAGTTTTTCTATGTCGCGGACTACTATCAGCTTTCGCCGGTCATGACCGAAACAGAGATCCAGTATGATCTTGATGCAGACAGATGCGAGGAAATGACCGAAGAACTCGAAAAAGCAGCGGATCGGATCATAGACAATCTGAAATATGGCGATTCGGATCTGGAAAAACTACTGGATATCCATGACGCGATCGCCAGGGGATGCGTGTACTATCAGGTGGGATATTCCTCTGAAGCATATGGCTGTCTGGTGAAGGGGAACGCACTTTGTGAGGGATATGCAAAAGCGTTCACTTACGTGGCAAGACGTGCGGGAATGGAGGCATTCTGTGTATCGGGTATCTCCGCAAACGGTGAAGCGCACGTCTGGAACATTTTTCAGATAGGCGGAAAGTACTATAATGTAGACGTCACTTGGGATGACGAACAGATGCTGAAGGGAACAGTATCGCATCGTTATTTTGCGGTATCGGATGAGCGGTTTGCGAAGCATCGGGCGGATCTGTCCAGCTATGAGCCACCTGCCTGCACGGGCGATGATAAGCAGTACTATATCAATCATGGAATGATACTCAATGAACTGTCACAGCTGACATTAAAAGTGGACGAATGGGCGGCACAGGTACAGAACAGCAGCCGCGTCATAGAGTTTTACTGTACGACTCCTGCGGTATATCAATCGGCAATCGAGGACATCAAAACAGGAAATCAGGTCGGAAGTGTACTTGCATCGTATACCGAAACGGCATCTTTCCGGTATATAGCCGATCCGGAGGGTCAAATCATCACGATAATTTTCTGAATAGCAGCTGCATTTTGTATAAAGCATAGAAAGAGAAGAAAGTCGAAAAAAGGGGTTGACAATTGAGGGATGATGTGGTAGAATAAACAAGTCGCCTCGGGAGAGGGGACAGATAAGAGTAGCACGAAGGAAAGCAGAACCGGGATCGAGCCAAAGGAAAGCGAAAAAAGTTTTTAAAAAGGGCTTGACAAAAGGGAAGTAAAGTGCTATAATAGATAAGCTGCTTCGAGAGAGCAGGAAGCACGGAAAGAAAGT
>JAZRXM010000030.1:0-10018 GCA_045600205.1 Oscillospiraceae bacterium
TGACGAAAGCGTTGGAAACGGCAGTCCAGAACGGTATGACATTCGAAGAGTACAAGGACGAATATTATCGTCAGACCGGTCGGAATTTTGATGATGACTGGAACGATGCAATGAAGCGTGCTGAGGAAGAAATGGAAGCCAACAAAGCAGAACGCATTACCTCCTGCACACCTGACCTGTTCTTCCGCCCAATGACCAGGGAAGAATTGGAACGCCCGACGGTCTGGACGGACACCATTACCGATGACGGCTCTCTGACCACATTGCTTGCCAATGCAAAAAGCGATGCTCAGCCGGTTCTTTGCTCGGATGGCAACAATTTGATGATGGTCTGGCTGCAAACGGATGTCAGCCGCGGCACAGGAAATTCATCTCAGGCGGTGTTCTCCGTCTTTGACCCTGAAACCGACAAATGGAGCAATCCACAGGCAATCGACAGCAACAACAGCGCAGACTTCTACCCGACAATTTATGCGGCTTCTGACGGTATTCATGTGGCATATCTGGAATCCAAGGAAGTGTTCGAGGATGCCAATACCATGACACTGTCCGAATTTGCTGCACAGTTGCAGATCGCAACCGCAAAGTATGATGCGGCAACAGGCGCATTCGTCAATTACCAGACACTCGATGCCAACGCAAACGGCGGCACTGCCATGAATCTGCAATTCATGGAGGAAACAGACGGCAAGCTTTATCTGCTTTGGCAGTCCAGCGAATCTGATGACCTGTTCTTTGTCGATCAGACCGGTTATGTTGCAGCGGCAGAACTGACAGAGGAAGGCTTCTCTGAACCTGTCAGACTGGCAGAAAAAGTCTATCTGCTGGATTATACCTGCGGTTTGGACGAAAACGGAAAGCTTCAGATCGCTTATGTAATCTCTCCTGACGGCAAACTGGATGATCTTTCCAATTCTCAGCTGATGCTGAAATCGATTGCCGGCACCGGTAAACTGCTTTCAAAGGGCATCATTTCCCATGTGACCTATTCCAGACTCCCGATGGGTGAGAAATCCGATTTTGTCTGGCTTCAGGATGGCGTCCTCAGTACTTGCGGCAAGGAAGAAGGTACCACGCAAAGCATCCTGAACAGCAAAGGTTATTCACTGACAGGTGAGTACAGCATTTGTGACGACCGTATTCTGTTCCTTGCAGCAACCGGGAATGGTTCGGCACTGTGCTCTGCAAGCTATGACACAGAAACCGGTACAATTCAATCTCCGATCGTACTGGATACCGTAACAGACGGCACGTTCAACAAGCTTTCTGCTGCGAAATTCAACGATGATACCGTATATACGGTCAATGCATTTACCGTGGAAGGCGAGGAAGATAATCTGACCTCACACTGCAATGTATGCTGCGGCATGGTGGCAGATATCTATGATCTGGCAGTTACCGATGTTGATTTTGACAGAACCAAGGCTGTTTCGGAAGGCGTATTTCCGATTGATGTTACGGTTCGCAACAATGGTTCCGTGAAGGCAAGCAGCATGACGCTGACTCTTACCAATGAAAAGGGTGCGGAAATCGCATCTCAGGTGTTTGAGGATACGATTGCTTCGGGCGAGGAATCCGTTTTGCACTTTGAACCGACACTCGGCACAATCGACGGTGCGGTGACGTATCATGTTTCTGTTTCGGATGCCAACCACGATTCCGCACCCGAAAACAACACTGCTGCAATTGATCTGACACTGACAGATCTTTCCATTGAAACAGAGATCATGTATCTGGAAGATGAAAACGGCGAATCCACGCAGGTTACCCTTTTGATCACCAATTACAGCAATGTACCTGCACCTGCATTCATTACGGCAAGTACGGATTCTGATGGCGTAGTCACTTCAAGATTTATGCTCCCTGACATTGCTCCGCACGAAACCGCTGTTTATACTGTGGATGCTTCGGTTCTGCTGGGCGATCGCTATCACGATTTCGTCAAACTGTATGTATCGACCGAAGTTGCTGACGCAGATCATACGGACAATACCACTTATATTGTCCTGACACAAGGCGGCTTCAATGCACATCAATTGGGCGATATTGATTTCAGCGGTTCCGTAGATGTTACGGATGCTGTTCTGGCACTGAAAATCTTTGCTGTTTCCATGCTGGAAAATGAGGACGAAACCTATACCGACTTTCAGAAGAACATTGCGGATGCAGATGGCAATGCTGTCGTGGATACCGCAGATGCCATTGCCATTTTGCAGTACTATGCAAAGTACAATCTGTTTGAGGACGATATGGGATCTACTTCGTTTGAGCAGTTTATGGAGGATTATCTGAAAAAGGAGGCACCATCGAATGAATCGGAAACCGTTTGACAAGCACAATCGGCGCATTCTCGCGGCAGTTCTTGCTGCGGCAATGCTCCTGAATTTCAATGAAACAAAATTTGATAACGGTGAAACATATTCCGCAATTCGTGCAGTGGCGGCAGATATTCTGCCGTCCGCTGCTGTGAAAGCGGGCATTATGGATACCGCAGCTACTACAACGACTACCAAAGCGA
Organism: Oscillospiraceae bacterium; assembly: GCA_045600205.1. Classification (GTDB taxonomy): domain Bacteria; phylum Bacillota; class Clostridia; order Oscillospirales; family Ruminococcaceae; genus Firm-04. The sequence goes on from JAZRXM010000030.1 coordinate 2,519, forward strand.
CCACCACAACCACTGCGACGAAAACCACAGGGATTACAACTTCCACGGTCGCAAAGACAACCACTGTGACTACCACAAAGGCTCCGGTGACAACGGTATCTACCACAGGGACAACCGTCCCGAAAACGACCACCACTGTTACCACCACAACTACCATTCCCCTTTATGAAGAACCGACGCTCGGTCTGGTGTATCGGATCGAGGAAGATGCGGTCATCATTGTCGGCTACAAGGGCAGCGGCGAGGAACTGACGATCCCTTCCGCAATCAATGGTCTGCCCGTCACGGCAATTGCCAATAATGCTTTATCCGGTCAGAAAGAATTGAAAAAGCTTTCTGTGCCGAGTTCTGTCCTGACGATTGGAAATAGTGCATTCAGCAATTGTACCGCATTAGAAACCGTTTCATTGGCGGAAGGCGTGCAAACGATCGGATCATCTGCCTTTTATACCTGTTCCGCACTGACTGCCATTGTTTTGCCGGATTCTGTGACCGAAATCGGCAGTTCCTGTTTTTATGGCTGTACTTCCTTGCAGTCAGCCACGATTGGTGCAGGCTTGACCGCATTGCCTAATTACGCCTTTCAATCCGACACCAAACTCGAAAAGGTTGTGTTTGACAGCAAAAGCAGCCTGAAAAGTGTCGGAAATAGTGCATTTTACGGTTGCAGCAATCTGGTGTTGGATACTCTGCCTGCAAGTGTATTGAGCATCGGTGAATACGCTTTTTATCGTTGCAATTCGATCACAGAATTTACCTTCCCTGAAAATGTCGAAGTCATCGGAAAAGATGTCATGGAGTATGCACAATCGCTGACAACGGTTCATCTTCCCGATGGACTGACCGAGATCAGTCAGTATGCATTCAACCAATGCAACAAGCTGAAAACGCTCGATATGGGAAGCAAACTCACTACCATTAACGAATATGCGTTTGGTTACACTGCATTGGAGAGTTTTACGGCCCCCGAATCATTGGAGTATCTTGGCAATTATGCTTTTGCTTATTGTTATGATCTGAAAACGGTGCAGTTGTCAGATCATATGGCATATATTGGCAATTATGTGTTTAATCAGGACTCATCCCTGGATTCCGTTTCCGTGGGCTTACGAAGTGATGTAAAGATGTCATCCAGTTCATGGTATGCCTCTTCTTCTCATCCGTTTGAATTAACATTGCATCTGGACGGGGATTTCACTGCGAATAATGTCGGTTTGGGCGGATATTTCAGAAAATTGACGTTTACCGGTACGGCAACCTCTTTGGGTTCAATGACCATGAACTCCGGATCCTACCTTGAGGAACTGATTTTACCGGAAGGTCTGACCAAGATTCCGAATTCTTTTTGCTATTCTTGCCGTTCACTGACTTCCGTTTCGATTCCTGATACGGTGACAGAGATCGGAAAAAGTGCGTTTAGCGGTTGTTCTGCTCTGCAATCCATATCGCTTTCGGATAATATCGAAGTGATTGGCAGCAATGCGTTCGCCAGTTGTACGGCATTGAAAGAAATTCACTTGCCTTCGAAGCTGCAAACCATTGAGAGTTCTATGTTGAGTCAATGTTCTTCTTTGCAGGAAGTAAAGCTCCCTGATTCAGTAACTGCAATCGGAAACGAGGCATTTTATTCCTGCAGTGGATTGAAGACAGTCGTTTTGCCTGAGAACCTGCAAACCATTGGAGCGAGTGCTTTCTACCGCTGCAGCTCGCTGAAATCCATCAAGATTCCTTCCAAGGTAACGGTGATCGGAAAATCTGCGTTTGAGAGCTGTTCTTCTTGGGAATATGCAGAACTTCCCGATACGCTGGAGGATATTCAGGAAGCAGCATTCCGTTCTTGTTTCAAACTGGTTATTGATAAACTGCCTGCTTCGCTGACGCATCTTGGTTCGTACGCGCTGTCTTCCGTGAAATCAATGAAAGAATGGAGCATTTCTGCAACCTGCACCTACGATGCATATGCATTCAGCGGCATTGCTTCCATCCACAAGCTGGTTCTTTCCAAGGATATGCCGCTTTCGCAGAATTTGTTCTCTAATTTGTCGAATCTGGAAATCGTCGTTTTCAAAGATGATATTTCGGCATATACTCTGCCAGAAGGTCTGTTTTCCGGTTGTTCCAAGCTTGTGGCGGTGGATTACCGCGGAGCATGGAAAAACATTCCTGCTTCCATATTCCAAGGCTGCTCAAAACTGAATATGAACTTCCCGACTGATGCAATCAGCATCGGAACGGAAGCATTTATGGGATGTTTATCCATGAGCGGTAAGATTTCGCTGGCTGCTGACGCAACGGTTGGTGAGAGAGCTTTTGCAAATTGTAAAAGTATCACGGAACTGGAATTCTGCGGTGCAGCACGTTCTCTCGGCAAGGATTGTTTTGCCGGTCTGGGGATTACATCGCTCACATATGTTCAGCCAAAATCCTGTGGAGCAGAGGTATTCAAAGGCTGTGCATCGCTGGAAAAAGTCGTGCTCCCGAATGGAACGACATCATTGGGCACGTATATGTTCCTGGATTGTAAGGCACTGAAAGAAGTATCGATCCCTGATTCGATGACATACATCAACGAATATGTATTCCAGAACTGCACTGCACTGGAGGAGATTCGGCTGCCTGCAAGGCTGAGTTCTATTTCAAGTCATGCGTTTTCAGGCTGTTCTTCTTTGAAGCATATTCAGATTCCTTCTACTGTTACATTTATTTCATACAACGCATTTGAGAAATGCACTTCTCTGACCGATGTGGAATTCCCTTGGAACATGAAGCTGAGTTCCCTCTATGATGGTATGTTCTCAGGCTGCACTTCGCTGGAGAAAATTGAACTGCCGTCCTCAATCACTACGATCTTTTCAAGCGCATTCGAAGGATGTAAAAAACTGACGGAAGTGGTGATGCGCGGCAACGTGACTTCCATTTACGATTCCGCATTTTCAGGCTGCGGCTTTACAGAATTCGAAGTGCCGAACAGTGTCACTTCCTTGGGCGCGAAGGCGTTCAGCAACTGCGCTGAGTTGAAAAAGGTCAAGCTCTCTGCTGCACTGAATATTTTGGACGATTCGTTGTTCTCCGGATGCGAAAAACTGACGGAAGTCATCCTGCCGCCCGCACTCCAGAAAATCGGCGCCAGCGTATTCAACAAATGTTACGCTATGACTTCGCTGGAATTGCCGGATTCCATTTTTGCTATTGGCAATATGGCATTTTATTATTGCAAAAATCTGGAAACCATCCATATGCCTGAGAGTCTGCAATTTCTTGGCAGCAGAGTTTTTGATGGTTGTGCTGCATTGAAAGAAATCGTAATTCCTGATCAGGTCGAAACCTTGAACGAGTCTGTGTTCTATAATAACACCAATCTGACAAAAGTGACCCTGCCGAGCAATCTCCAGTCCATCGGTTCGTATGCATTTTATAAATGTACCTCTCTTGCAGAGATTCAGATTCCGGAATGTTGTGCGACAATTAGTGAATCGGCTTTCTATGGTTGTGCTGCACTGAAAAAAGTCGTGCTTCCGCAGGTCATGCAAACTCTGTCGCGTCAGGTGTTTGCAGGCTGTACCAGTCTGACGGATGTGACACTTCCTGAGGGCATGACTCAGATAGACATGAGTGCCTTCAAGGATTGTACGGCACTTTCTGTACTGAGCATTCCAATGAGCATATCATCTTGTTCTTCTGCATCCGATTACTACGGTACGATTCCTGAAACGGTGGTTCTGCGGGTATACTATAACACTACTTCGTACCAACGGTTGAAAGCATACCCGAATCCCTTGGAACTGCTTGACAAAACAACAGGTGAACTGATCGACCCATCTACGATTGTAGAACCTGTTTCACCTGAAAAAATCATCTATACAGATGAAGAAACAGGACTGAAATATCATTATTACGACAGTTTTTCTACATCCATTTGTCTGGTCGGCTGTGAGGATACCGTTGAGGATCTGGTTTTGCCGTACAATCTGAACGGAAAATCCATTTACTATTATAGAAGTACCCTGAAAGGTTCCAAATTCAAAACCGTTACATTTGATTCTTCTATTTCCGAATCCGTTCCGAGTGAAATGTTTGCTGACTGTGTCAATCTGGAAAAAGTCGTGCTGAGTCCGATGCAGGCAAATATGAATTCCGCTGCTTTCTTAAACTGTACGGCTTTGAAAGAAATTGACCTTTCCAACGTTACGAACATTGGTTCTGAAGCATTTGCAGGCTGCACAGCATTGAAAGAAATTGACCTTTCCAACGTTAAATACATCTCTTCCTGGGCATTTGTAAACTGCTCCGCTTTGGAAGAAATTGATCTTCTCCATATTAATTCCTCTTTGGGAGAGGGCGCTTTCCAAGGCTGTTCCAAGCTTACCACAGTCAATTTCGGCAATGCATTTACCGCCAGCAGTCTTTCACAATACGTGTTCAGGAATTGCACTTCGCTGAAATCAATTTCGCTGCCTTCCTGTATCACATATATGTCGGATGGTGTATTTGAAGGCTGCACTTCTTTGGAGAAAATCGATATTCCTGAACATGTCAGCACGCTTTATGGCAAAACATTCAAGAATTGCACTTCTTTAAAAGAGCTGACAATTCCGATGTCGATTTCTTCCTTGTACGGTGATGTCCTGAGTGGTTGTACGTCGCTGGAAAAGTTGACGATCCTGTATCCCGGTTCGTTCTATTTATATACGGACAGCCTTGTTAACTGCCCGAATTTGAAAACCATCGTTGCCAACCTCATCCAGTACTCAGAGCATGCCTTTGGTGAAGAAAAGAACGAAGAAACAGGAGAATATACACCATACAATACAAAGATCACCTTTGAGGCATGTCCGACCTATCGATTCCGTGAACTGACCGAGGAAAGCAATATTATTCTCGTGCCGCGTGGTATGGAATATCATGTGGAGGACGATTATGTGGTCATTGATTCTGTATCGGAAAGCTGTTCCGATTATGGTACAATCTATATTCCGAGTATGATTGAAGGATTGCCTGTCAAAGTTCTGGGCGATGGCGTGCATCCGATCCTGTCAGCAGCAACCATCGTTACAGGTATTGATTTGTCCCCGACAATTGAGAAAATTTCTGATTATGCTTGCTTCGGCTTAGAAAGCATCAGTTCCTGCTACGGTTCAGATATCGTATCGGAAATCGGTATCAATGCGTTTTATGGTACGAACTACGAACTGAATGCGAAACAGCTCCATTCTAATATATGCCTCGGCAAAGTATTGTATCGTTGCTATTCCACTAAGCAAACCGTTGAAATTCCGGAAAAAGTGGAAGTGATCGGAAAGGATGCGTTCCGCAGCAATTATTATGTCAAAGAGATTGTCTTTGGCGAGAATGTCGTGTCCATTGAGGACGGCGCGTTCATGGATTGCAGCAGGCTTCAGAGCATTGTGATTCCGGATACGGTCACGTTCATCGGTGATTATGTATTTGAAGGATGCACGGCACTGACCTCTGCGGAATTTGGCAGCGGCTTGCAAAGCATCGGTGCGGATATTTTCAGCGGATGTACTGCTCTGAAAACCGTTACAGCACCGTCGGATTCTCCCGCAGCAGCACTTGTTATTCCTGCAAAAACTGTATGATTGGAGCAATTATTACATATTTCATTGCAGGGGAAAAGCCGTTTGTCCATTGCAAACGGCTTTTTGCCTGATGAATTTGAAGGAGGAATTTTCTGGTGAGAAGAACAAAGCACCGCCTACTGAGTGCCACTTTGAGTTGTGCGTTATTGGCGACAAGCATGACAGGTACTCCTGTTTCTGCGGAGGATGCTGCACCGTCAACAGACCCCGATACACATACCTGTTTGGATGCGAATGCAGACGGCATTTGCGATGACTGCGGCGATTTCATGCCTGCCGTGCTGAATGAGAATACTTATGATCTGGATGGCGACGGCAAGAAAGATGCTGTGTTGGAGATCAGCAATGCAGGTGAGCTTTACTGGTTTGCAGAGCAGGTCAATCAGGGCAATACCGATTTGAATGCCGTTCTGACAAAAGATATTGCTTTGCAGGATGGCGGTCTGCTGGCTGCTATTCAGGCAGCGGAGGAAACGGATGAGATCCTATATCGCGTTTGGGAACCAATCGGTTGGTATCTGGATACCGATGAGGACGGTGTGCGCGAGGACTGCTGCTACGAAGGTATTTTTGATGGAAACGGTCATAGCATCAGCGGTCTATATTGTGTGCAGGCAGACGGTGTAAAAGTCGGAATGTTTGCCCAGCTGAACGGCGCGGAAGTTCGTAACCTGACCATTGCAGACAGTTATGTGCAGGGTAAAAACTGCGTCGGCATGGTCTGCGGTTACGCAAACGACAGTATCATTGACAACTGTACCTTTGACGGCATCGTGCAGGGCGTGAAGCAAGTCGGCGGGGTCTGCGGATATCTGAACGGCGGCAGTATTTCGGCGTGCAATGGTATGAATACCGTATCAGGCGATCAGAATGCCGGCGGCATCTGCGGCATTGCGATCAACGGTTCTGTAATGGAATCAGCGTATAACGGTATTGTCAGTGGTCAGCAGTATACAGGTGGCATCTCCGGCAGAATGCTGATCGGTGCCATTGAAAAATGTACCGTAGAGGGTACTGTGAGCGGTCAGAAATCAGTTGGCGGCATTTGCGGCGAGCTGGTTGGCGGCACCGCGACTGCAAGCTATGCGATTGCAGACATCACTGGTGATACGCAGGTTGGTGGTGTTTGCGGTTTTGCGCAGGTCAGCACGCTGAAAAGCTGCTACTTCATCGGTACTCTGGCAGCGACTGCACAGCAGGGCGGAATTAGCGGCCTGTTTGATGAAAGCAAAGCAGTTTCCTGCTTTTACGACAACTCGGTATGTCAGATCGGCGGCGTGAACGGTTCGGATATCACAAATGGCGCAGAAGGCAAATCGACAGAAGATTTTGCAGGCGGTGTGGTCTGGAAACTGCTGAACGCTCCGCTTGGTGAGCCTTGTTTCTATCAGTTGATTGGTGAGGATGCAGCACCTGTTCTGGATCCGACCCATGTGCTGCCGGAAACGACTACAACCACAACGACAACAACTACTACCACCACTACGACAACCACGACAACCACGACTACTACCACGACAACGGCTACCACACAGGTTTCAACTACGACCGAAGCAACGACCGTGACCGGAACCTCGACTACCGCAAAGACAACGGCAACGACTTCGAATGGTACCGCAACAACCGCAAAAACCACTTCGACTACTGCCAAAACAACGGCAACCACTTCGAATGGTACCGCACCAACAGCAACAACCACTTCGACTACCGCAAAGACAACGGCAACCACTTCGAATGGTACCGCAACAACAGCAAAAACCACTTCGACTACTGCCAAAACAACGGCAACGACTTCGAATGGTACCGCAACAACCGCAAAAACCACTTCGACTACCGCAAAGACAACGGCAACCACTTCGAATGGTACCGCAACAACCGCAAAAACCACTTCGACTACCGC
>JAZRXM010000031.1:0-17343 GCA_045600205.1 Oscillospiraceae bacterium
TAACATAGGAAGGATTGTGGCAGGCAACGAAGTCGGCCTTGTTGATGTAGTAAGGGCTTCTGATAGGCTTGTCACCGAAACGCAGATGGCTGATGGTAACGCCGCCGGTCTTCTTGGAGTCATACTGGAAGTAAGCCTGAACGAACTTATCGGTGTGGTCGCCGATGATCTTGATGGAGACTTTGTTTGCACCAACGGTACCGTCGCCGCCCAGACCCCAGAACATGCACTCGATGGTGCCTTCTGCTGCGGTGTTGGGAGCTTCCTTCTCTGCGAGGGAGAGGCAGGTAACATCGTCGTTGATGCCGTGGGTGAACTGTGCCTTCGGCTCAGCCTTAGCCAGCTCGTCATATACAGCAAATACGCTGGAAGGAGGAGTATCCTTGGAGCCCAGACCGTAGCGGCCGCCGATGACCTTGATATCGGACTTGCCGTTTGCAGCGAGAGCAGCAACAACATCGAGGAACAGCGGTTCGCCGAGAGCGCCGGGTTCCTTGGTTCTGTCGAGGACAGCGATCTTCTTAGCGGTTGCAGGAATTGCAGCGATGAGCTTATCAGCAGCGAACGGACGGAACAGACGAACCTTGACCAGACCGACCTTCTCGCCGTTTGCGTTCATGTAGTCGATAACTTCCTCTGCAACGTCGCAGATGGAGCCCATAGCGATGATGACGCGGTCGGCATCAGCAGCACCATAGTAGTTGAACAGCTTATAGTCAGTACCGAGCTTTGCGTTGACTTTGTCCATGTACTCCTCAACGATAGCAGGAACTGCATTGTAGTAGGAGTTGCAAGCTTCACGGTGCTGGAAGAAGATGTCGCCGTTTTCGTGAGAACCACGCATGGTCGGGGTTTCCGGATTCAGAGCACGCTCACGGAAAGCCTTGACAGCGTCCATGGCGCACATTTCCTTCAGATCTTCGTAGTCCCAGACCTGGATCTTCTGGATCTCGTGGGAGGTACGGAAACCGTCGAAGAAATTGATGAACGGAACTCTGCTCTTGAGTGCAGCGAGGTGTGCAACAGGAGCGAGGTCCATAACTTCCTGCGGGTTGGTTTCAGCGAGCATAGCAAAACCGGTCTGACGGCAAGCGTAGACGTCGGAGTGGTCGCCGAAGATGTTCAGAGCGTGAGAAGCGACGCAGCGAGCGGAAACGTGGAAAACGGTCGGGAGCAGCTCACCTGCGATTTTGTACATATTCGGAATCATCAGGAGCAGACCCTGAGATGCGGTGTAGGTGGTGGTCAGTGCGCCGGCGTTGAGGGAACCGTGAACGGTGCCTGCTGCGCCTGCCTCAGACTGCATTTCCTGAACCTTGACAGTAGTGCCGAAGATGTTCTTCTGACCCTGTGCTGCCCACTGGTCAACGTAGTCTGCCATCGGGCTGGAAGGTGTGATCGGGTAAATACCCGCAACCTCGGTGAAGGCGTAGGAGACCCAAGCAGCTGCATTGTTGCCGTCCATCGTCTTCTTCTTGCGAACGATAGGTGCCATTGGAATATTCCTCCTTGTGGATAAATAATAATGGGAATCCGCGCAAAAGGGCGCACTCGTCCTAGGGCGCAGTATTTCACGCATTCTATTATATCACAAACAATTGCCTTTGTAAAGCCATTTGTGCGATTTTTCCTCGAAATTTGCGGTAATGTTTTTTGGAAGTTTTTCCACATCTTGTCAATGGCAACGATATTATGCACAAAATTTGGTTTTTATTTTGTACTGTTTGACGAAAATTTCCTGAGAACGACCAAAATTCGAAAAAAATGGTTGACGATTCGAAGCCCATGTTGTATAATGATATTGGTGATAAATAATGTTATGTTATTTTTTCACTCGTTTTGTTGTCTCCTTTCTTTTGTTCTACACACAATTATTTGATCTCATCTTTCTGGCAGCAGGGTTTTACCCTGCTTTTTTTTCGTCTTGATGAGCATATTTCCGCATCTGCTGTATACAATGAAAACACAGAAGATGCACTGTTCCGCACATTTTTGACAGGAGGGATTTCACATGGCACGCAAGCAGCCAAGGCGCATTACACACCGTTTATTGGTCGATCAGATCCGCAGCAATCGACCTGTCTTTGCAGTCTGGTTGATCCTACGTATGCTGGTGATCGTCGTAGCGATTCGCTCTGCGATGCAGGGGTTGTGGGAGAGCTTTGCCTGCTGCATTCTGGCATTGATCTTGTTTCTGGTACCGCCGTTTATCGAGAAAACGCTGCGCATCAAGCTGCCGACCGTGCTGGAAGTGACGGTATTCGTGTTTATCTTCTGTGCGGAAATTCTTGGTGAAATTGAGTGCTATTACATCAAATACGCATATTGGGATACGATGCTGCATACGATAAACGGTTTTTTGTTTGCGGCATTCGGATTCTGTCTGGTAGATCTGCTGAATGAAAATGAGAAGGCAAAATTCCAGTTATCCCCGACATTTCAGGCATTGGTTGCATTTTGTTTTTCCATGACCATCGGTATCCTGTGGGAATTTTTCGAATTCAGCATGGATCATCTGCTTTTGTTGGATATGCAGAAAGATACTATAATATATGAGTTTCAGTCAGTCACGCTGGATCCTTCCTCGCAGAACATTCCGATTGCGGTACATGATATTGTCAAAACAACAATTGAAGCCGCGGATGGAACAGTACAGACCATTGATGGCTATCTGGACATTGGTTTGGCAGATACGATCAAGGATTTGTTTGTCAATTTTATTGGTGCGGTATTTTTTTCGGTCATTGGCTGGCTGTATGTGCGGGAACGTGGTAAAAATCGGCTGGCAGCGGCGTTTATCCCTGTCGTGCAGCGGGAACGGGAGCGGGAAACATGAAGAATCTGAAAGAAAAACTGCGACCATGGGTTCGGGCACTGACCAATCCGCATTTACTGCTTTGCTGCGCGTGTGCGTGGTTTATTACGAACGGTTGGGCTTACTGCGCATTCGGCATCGGCACATATCTCGGACTCAAATGGGTCACGCGTATTGCGATGGTATATCTTGGCGTGTTGTGGATGCCCGGTACGCCTGAGAAGCTGTTTACATTTGCAATTGCGATTTTGCTAATGAAATGGTGGTTTCCTGATGATGAGCGCACGCTTGCGGCGATTCATCGGAAGCGTGAGGCACTGCGGCGCAAAACCCGTGAGCAGTATGAGAAAATCAAGGAATGGTGCAGGAAGCACCGCAAGCAAAAAGGAGAAAACTGATTTTTATGGCAACCAAAGATCTGACGCAGGGAAATGCGGGCAGTGTTCTGATACGGTTTACTTTGCCGTTGTTTCTCAGCGTATTCTTTCAGCAGCTATACAATATTGCGGACAGCGCGATTGCAGGCAAATATATCGGAGAGGATGCACTTGCGGCAATTGGGGCAAGCTATCCGATCACGATGCTGTTCATGGCGGTTGCGGTGGGCAGTCAGATCGGCTGCGGAGTGGTGCTGGCGCGGTTATACGGCAGCAAACATTATAACCGCACACATTCGTGTATTTCTACGGCATTGCTGAGTGGTCTGATGATTTCGCTGGTGCTGACGATTGCCGGTGTAGCGGCGAGTAAAACTCTAATGCAGTTGGTGCAGACCCCGTCTGAAATATTTGCGGATGGCTGCATCTATCTGAGAATTTATACAGCAGGCTTTGTGTTTGTTCATCTATATAATGTCATCACAGGGTTGTTCAGCAGTCTTGGCGACAGCAAAACGCCGCTTTACCTGCTGATTTTTTCATCTCTGAGCAACATCGTGCTGGATCTGTTGTTTGTCTGTGGATTACATCTGGGCGTGGCGGGCTGCGCGTGGGCAACATTGATTGCGCAGGCAGCAGCTTGTATGATTTCAGTGCCGGTGCTGCTGCAAAAGAAGAAAACGATTCCGAAAAACGGTCATGTACCGAAATTTTCGTGGCGTGATTTTCGTGATATCGTGGCGATTTCGGTACCAAGCATTTTGCAGCAGAGTTTCATTTCGGTGGGTAATCTGGTTGTGCAGACCTTTGTCAATGCATTTGGCAAATCGGTCATTGCGGGATATACGGCGGCAATCAAACTGAACACGTTTGCGCTCACCTGCTTTACGAACATGAGCAGCGGAATGTCCAGTTTTACCGCGCAGAATCTGGGTGCTGCAAAACCTGAGCGAGTCCGCGAGGGATTTCGTGCGGGAATTAAAATGGCGTGCGGGACAGCGGTCGTGTTTACTGCATTGTATCTGACGCTGACCCCGACTGTGGTGAAGCTGTTTATGAACAAGGATGGCAGTGCGCTTGCATTGGAAACGGGCATAAAATTTCTGCGGATTGTGTCACCGTTTTACTGTGTCATCTGTCTGAAAGTGCTTGCGGACGGAATTTTACGCGGCAGCGGCAGCATGGTGTATTTCATGACGGCAACGCTGATCGATCTTGTGCTGCGTGTGATTCTCGCGTATTTCCTGAGAACATCGTTTGGCGCAACGGGTATCTGGCTGGCGTGGCCTGTCAGTTGGTTTATCGCAACAGTGCTGTCATTGAGTTTCTATCGTGCAGGTGTCTGGTGCAGGCATATTGCGAAGCAGAAATAAAGGATTTTCAAAGCAAAGTTACAAAAACAGGGGGGATACAGATGGACAAAAAGCAAAAGCGGGATATTGCCCTGATTGTGGAAGCGATTACGTGGTTTCTGATAGCAGCCCATCTGTTGTTTCTCATGTGGTATTATTTTCGGACACATGAAAATCTCAGCTTTCGGGAGACCCTTTGGGCACACACGATTTTCGGCATTTTGACAGCAGTCAGTATTTTTGGCGGTATCTGGCATCTTCGCGTGCGCAAACGCATCCCCTTGCATCTGTATTCCTCCGAACAACTGGACGATGAATATCTGCGGGAACGGCGGGATACTGTCAGTCAGTCCATGCGGCGGCAGGCGGAGTATTTTGAGGATCATGACGTATCGCTCAAAATGGTGATTTGCAGTCCGATTTTTGCGCTGAACGGCAGAGCCATATACCGCAGCTTGCTGAAAACGGCGAAACAGAATGAGATCTCTGAGGAAGAACTGCTGCATGAAGCGAAGCAGGGAACGGTTTATCGCTGCATTCATTCGGTGATTGTGATTGGCATCAACCATACGATTTACTGTCCGTGCAGGATCAAAGGGCAGTATATCCTGAAAAATGCAGATATCCGTGATGTTTCCGCCTTGGTCAAACAGGTGGATGTATACGATAACGGCTCTTACATCGGAACCGTGGAAGAATTTTACGTAAATGTGCAGACCGATTCGGTACGGCTTGCCATGCGTTGTGCCAAGTATGGCGACAAGGCGATACTGGAAAAATACCATCAGAATCGGTATCATCTGCATCCGGATTGCGTGATTCAGTACGGCAAGAATGCCTGAGCGGCAAAAAAACTGCCCGAAACACGAAGAATTTGCAAAAATCCATTGCATTTTTCTGAAAAATATGCTAGAATAGGTTGTCAGAGCAAAAGAGGCTCTGTATTTTTCGATTTTTTAATTCAGGAAGGAAGGCACCCGTTATGGGAATCAAACCGTATCGTGAATGCTCCAAAGCTGAACTGGAAGTTCTGCTTCAGGAAACCAAAGAGGCGTATGCCGCATTTCAGGCAAAGAAACTGAGCCTGAATATGGCAAGAGGCAAGCCTGCCCCCGCACAGCTCGACCTGACCATGCCCATGCTGGACGCTCTGCCGTCAGGCTCCAATCTGATTTCAGAAAGCGGAGATGACTGCCGAAATTATGGCGTTCTTGCAGGCATCACTGAGGCGAAAAAACTGTTTGCAGAGTTGATCGGTGCCAATCCCGATGAAATGTTCATTGGCGGCAACTCCAGTCTGGAACTGATGTTTGCCTGCATCCAGATCGCATTTGTCAAAGGTATTGCGGGCTGCACACCGTGGTGCAAACTGGATAAAGTCAAGTTCCTCTGCCCTGTTCCCGGTTATGACCGCCACTTTGGTCTGACCGAGTATTTTGGTGTCGAGATGATTCCCGTGCCGATGTCCGAGGATGGTCCTGATATGGATATGGTACAGAAATACGTGGAATCCGATGCAAGTGTCAAGGGCATCTGGTGCGTTCCGATTTATTCGAATCCGGGCGGCGTAGTATACAGTGATGCGACTGTGCGTCGTTTTGCAGCATTGAAGCCCGCAGCAAAGGACTTCCGTATTTTCTGGGATAACGCATACTGCATCCACCATCTTGTCGAGAACCCGAAGCAGCCGCTGACCATCAATGCAGCGTGTGCGGAAACGGGCAATCTGAATCTGTTTTATCAGTTCATGTCCACCTCGAAGATCACGTTTTCGGGCGGCGGCGTAGCAGCATTCAACACTTCTGCGGAAAACCTCGCAGAACTTTCGAAGCACCTTGGTGTCCAGACCATCGGTTTTGACAAGGTCAACCAGATGCGTCATGTGGCATATTTCAAGAATGCAGCCGGTGTGAAGGCACATATGGAAAAGCACCGTGCAATTCTGAAGCCGAAGTTTGATGCGGTACTTTCCGCGCTGGAGCAAGAGATCAAACCGCTGGGCATTGCCGAGTGGACGGATCCGCAGGGCGGTTATTTCGTATCGTTCAATGCACCGAACGGCTGTGCAAAGCGCGTGGTACAGCTTTGCAAGGAGGGCGGTGTCACGCTGACAGGCGCAGGCGCAACCTTCCCGTATAAGAATGACCCCGATGACCGCAACATCCGTATTGCTCCGACCTATCCCTCTGTGGACGAACTGAAGCTCGCAATGGAACTGTTCTGCATCTGTGTCAAGCTTGCGGCACTGGAGCAGCTCACAAAATAAACGACACATAGACGCTGCTGAGATGGATTCCCGTTACAATCCATCAGAGATACCACTTTATCAAGAAAGAACGAGCGGAATCTTCTGCTCGTTCTTTTTGCCTTTACGATATTTTGTTTTGATACAAAACTTTTCCGTAAAAATTGTGCATTCTGCTTATGAGAATCTGAAATTTTGTTTGGGTTTTATGTTTTATGCGATGATTATTGTTTATTTTGGCTATTGCATTTTTGGCGGGAATCGGGTATAATATGATAGTATCCTGGTTGCAGTGTAAACTGTCAAAAATCATGCGTTTACACACTATCCTGACAGTTCTGCGCTGCCCGCAGATGAAATTTACCAAAAGAAGGAGTTATCGTCTATGTCCAAACAATTCGACAAAGTCAAGCAGGAATTTCTCAGCCGTCTGTCGGCACAATTCAACGTCACACCGAATGAGGCAAGCGACAAGCAGATCTACACTGCGCTTTCCTCTGTCATCTGCGATCTGATGCGCGCCAAGCGTCAGAAATATATCAACCATGTGAATTCCATTGGTCAGAAGCAGGTGTTTTACCTCTCCATGGAATTTTTGATGGGACGTTCCCTCAAAACAAATCTGCACAACCTGGAAATTGCTGATGACGTTGCCAAAATGCTCAAGCAGTATGACGTCAATCTGGATCGCATTTATGACTACGAGCCGGATGCGGGTTTGGGCAATGGCGGCCTTGGCAGACTGGCTGCGTGCTATCTGGATGGTCTGGCAACCACGGGCTATCCCGCAACGGGTCACAGCATTTGTTATGAGTACGGCATTTTCCGTCAGCATCTGGAGGACGGTTGGCAGACCGAATTGCCGGATAACTGGCTGCCGGGCGGCGAAGTCTGGCTGGATCCGCGCCCGGAACAGGCAATCGAGGTGCATTTTGAGGGTGAGCTGCACGAATACTGGGATCAGCAGTATCACCACATTTCCCATGTCAATTACAGTTCTGTCACCGCAATTCCGTATGATATGTATGTGACGGGCTATAACAGCAACGCCGTGAGCGTCCTGCGCCTGTGGTCTGCGAAAGCCCCCAGCTTTGACATGAATATGTTTAATCAGGGCGATTATTCGAAAGCACTTGCGCAGAATTCCATCGCCAATGCAATTTCCAAAGTTTTGTACCCCAACGACAATCACCTCGAAGGAAAATCGCTCCGCCTGCGTCAGCAGTATTTCCTCTGCGCCGCAGCAATCGGTGATATTGTCAACAACCACATGAGCATTTACGGCACCCTCGACAATCTTGCCGATAAGGTCGCCATTCATATCAACGATACCCACCCGACGCTTGCAATTCCGGAGCTGATGCGTGTGTTGCTGGATGACTGCGGCTACGGCTGGGATAAGGCATGGAACATCACCACAAAGGTCTTTGCGTATACGAACCACACGGTTATGGCTGAGGCTCTGGAAAAATGGGATGTCAACCTGATGAAGCGCGTTGTGCCGCGTATTTTCTCGATTATTCTGGAAATCAACAACCGTTACTGCGCAGGCGTATACGAGCGCACGGGAAATGACAGTGCCAGAACCACGAGAATGTCCATTATTCAGGACAATATGATCCACATGGCGAAGCTTTGCGTAGCGGCATCGCACAATGTCAACGGCGTATCGAAGCTGCACTCCGAAATCATCAAGGAGCGCGTGTTCCATGATGAATTCTGCGATACACCTGAAAAATTCACGAATGTCACCAACGGTATTGCATATCGCCGCTGGCTGTATCAGTCCAACCCCGCGCTGACCGACCTGCTGTATGATACGATTGGCGGATCGTTCCTGAAAAACGGCGCAGAACTTTCGAAGTTCCGTGCATTTGAGAACGATGAAACCGTCCTGAAGCGATTGCTGGAAGTCAAGCGCGGCAACAAGGAAGCTTTTGCAAAATATGTCAAGCAGAAAACGGGTATCATTCTGAATCCCGACAGTGCTTTTGACGTACAGGTGAAGCGTCTGCATGAATACAAGCGGCAGCATCTGAATGCGCTGAACATTCTCTCAGAATACCTGATGCTGCTGGAAAATCCGGATATGGACTTTGCGCCGAAAACCTATATTTTCGCAGCGAAAGCCGCTCCGGGATACTATCTTGCCAAGCAGATCATCAAAATGATCTGGTCACTTTCCGAGGAGATCCGCCAGAATCCGAAGATCAGAGAAAAACTTTCTGTGGTGTTCCTCGAAAATTACTGCGTCACGCTTTCGGAACTGCTGATGCCTGCCTCGGATTTCTCCGAGCAGATTTCGCTTGCAGGAACGGAAGCATCGGGTACGGGCAACATGAAGCTGATGCTCAACGGTGCCATTACCATCGGTACGCTCGATGGCGCAAACATTGAGATCAAGGATGCCGCAGGAGATGAAAATATCATCATCTTCGGCATGAAAACGGAGGAGGTCAACGAGCGCAAGCCAAACTATCAGCCGCAGGGGCTTTACGACCACCATGGCCTGATTCACGCCTGCATCGACCGCATCAACAACGGTCTGGACGGTCATCCGTTTGCGGAAATTGCAACCAATCTCCGTACACGCGACCCGTATATGGTTCTCGCAGATTTCGACAGTTATCGTGCAGCACAGGCATATGCCGCACAGTGCTATTCGGACCGCATGAAGTTTGCGAAGATGAGCCTCAATAACATTGCGGGAGCGGGTATTTTCTCCGCAGACCGCGCAGTAACCGAGTATGCCAAGAACATCTGGCATCTGTAATTCTCTCACATTCGCGTGGGCGGTCACCTGACCGCCCATGTTGTGTGATATCAGCCAAGCATAAGGAAAGGGAGAAACCACGATGAAACTTGTATATGACAGCTGGAACCGCACTTATAAGAGCGTGTTCGGCGCACTTCGTCGGAATGAACCCTGTACCTTCACAATCTGTCTACCCAAAACAACCAAACTGGATTCTAATCCCATGATGGTGCTGTTTGCCGTCGGTATGAAGGAGCGTTTCATTCCGATGAATACCGTGCGGGAAAACGGCGACGATATCTACTACAGCGCAACTTGTTCCACCAATATTCCGGGCGTAAATTATTACTATTTTTCGTATATGACCGACCACCAGTGGCAGTATGTGAAGAAAACAGGCGGTCACGAAGGTACAATCAACGGCGGCGAGCTGTTTCAGCTGACCGTCTACGACGAGCATTTTGACACCCCCGATTTTCTGAAAGGCGGTGTCATATACCAGATCTTTCCCGACCGTTTCTGCAAAAGCGGAACGGCGCATGAAAATGTCCCCTCTGACCGCGTGATTCGTGCAGATTGGGGCGGTACGCCGTTTTATAAGCCGGATGCGAACGGTCACGTCTGGAATAACGATTATTTCGGCGGTGACTTGGAAGGCATCATGCAGAAATTGCCATATCTGCATGATTTGGGCGTCACCTGCATTTACCTGAACCCGATTTTCGAGGCGCATGAAAACCACCGTTACAATACCGCAAATTACCGCAAGGTTGACCCGCTTCTGGGTACCAATGAGGACTTTCAGGCTCTTTGTGAGGAAGCGGGACATTATGGCATCAGCGTGATACTGGACGGTGTCTTTTCGCACACGGGCGCGGACAGCATTTACTTCAACAAGTTTAACCGCTATCCGCCGCAGGGCGCGTACAACACCCCTGACAGCCCCTATCGGAACTGGTACAGTTTCCGCGAATATCCGAATGTATACGAGGCTTGGTGGGGCATAGATACCCTGCCGAATGTCCGCGAAAACGAGCCTGATTATACGGATTATATCTGTGGCAGGGATGGTGTACTGGAATATTGGATGTCGCTGGGCGCGGCAGGATTCCGTCTGGATGTTGCCGATGAGCTGCCCAGTGAATTCCTCGATCATCTGAATGAGTGCGTCAAGGGCTATGATCCTGACAAAATCATCATCGGAGAGGTCTGGGAGGATGCTTCCAACAAGGAAGCATATGGCGAGCGACGTCGATATCTGCTTGGCGCACAGCTTGATTCGGTCATGAATTATCCGTTCCGCACGGCGATCATGCGGTATCTGGGCGGCTGCAATCCATATGAATTCCGCAGCAACATTATGACGATCCTTGAAAATTACCCGAAACCCGTTGTGGATGTCCTGATGAACTTTGTTTCCACGCATGATATTGAGCGTGCAATTACCGTTCTGGGCGGCGAGCCCGCAAACGGCAGAAACAAGGAGTGGATGGCGGAGCGAAGACTGACGCCTGAGCAGTATGAGCGAGGCAAAAGCAAGCTCAAATGCGCGATGGCACTGCAATTTTTCCTGCCCGGCGTCCCCAGTATCTACTACGGCGATGAAGCTGGTCTGGACGGCTACTGTGACCCGTTCAACCGCCGCTGCTATCCGTGGGGACATGAGGACATGGACCTGATCGAATATACAAAAATGCTCTCACAGATCCGCAAATCATCGAATGTGTTTATAGACGGCAGCCTGTCCTTCCTCAAATTATCGGAGGACTATGTTGTGTTTGCGCGTTTCCGTGAGAATCACCATAAGGCAGTGGTCATTGCGGTCAACCGCTCCGATCACGAGGTGTCCGTGGACATCAATCAGCCTGAATTCAAAGATCAATTCACAATTCTCAGCTTGCTGCGCGGAACGCAGGAGGGCAGTGCCATTAAGCTTGCACCGTATGATTTCGCCGCAGCACAAGTCGAACGATAAACGAAAAAAGTTCAGAGAGAGGAGAAAGCCATGAGCTTTTCCGAATTCCGCAGGCAATACCCTGTTTTCAACTACCACGGATATGCAATTGAAACAACCGCAGATGCGTTGAAAATAGAATACAGTTTCTCAATTGAGGGGCTGTGCGATTTTCACCCGACATGGAGTATTCCCTGTACACCGCCTGCGCATCCTGAAACGGATGCAGCATTGCAGCGACTGATTTTCTCGCTTGGCATGACAGAATTGGTCAGCTATTGGAAAATCACCTGTTCGCCGCAGGTACGCATTTTGTGCGGTACACTGACAGAGGCGCAGCAGGATTGGTGGAAGCAACTCTATTTTGGCGGACTGGGTGAATTTTTCTACCGCAACGGCATTGAAACGAATATCGACGAATTCATGTCGTTTTCCTGCGAGGGCGACCCGCTTCCCGATGCGCCTTCCACAAAAGTGCTTTCGGGTATGCTGATTCCCGTGGGCGGCGGCAAGGATTCCATTGTCACGTTGAATCTTCTGAAAAATCATCTTTCCGAGGCATCTGTTTACATGATCAATCACCGCGATTCTTCCGAGGCGGCGGCAATCGCAGCAGGAGTTCAAAAAGAACGGATCTGTGAAGTTTCCCGCACACTGGACCCGAATATGCTTGAATGCAACAGAAAGGGCTTTTTAAACGGACATACGCCGTTTTCGGCAATTGTGGCGTTTTCCGCCGTTCTTACCGCGTATCTGCGCGGCATCGGTACGGTGGTGCTTTCCAATGAATCTTCCGCAAGCGAGGCAACGGTATCGCTGTCGGCGCAGGAGGTCAACCACCAGTATTCGAAAAGTTACGCTTTTGAGCGCGATTTTTACGAGTATGAGCGGGAATATCTGCGGGTCGGCATCCGATATTTCAGCTTGTTGCGTCCGCTGACGGAATTTCAGATTGCGCGGTATTTCGCAACTTTGCCTGAGGAATACCACTGCATTTTCCGAAGCTGCAATGTCGGTGCGAAGAAGGACGCATGGTGCGGAAACTGTGCGAAATGTCTGTTTGTAGCGGTAATTCTGTCGCCGTTTCTGCCGTATGAAAAGATCCGCAGAATGCTTGGTTCCGATATCCTGAATATGGGCAATATGCAGCCGATTCTGGAAGAACTGTGCGGTGCGAAGCCGAATAAACCGTTTGAGTGTGTCGGCAGCCGCAAGGAAGTGAACATTGCACTTTGTCTGGCGATTGCGCGTGCAGAGAAATATAATGAAAAATTGCCGCTGCTGCTTGCAAACTACAAGGCATCCGCGCTATATGACGAATATGCGCCATTTGCGTCTGATTTCGGACAGGAGTGGGATGATTGCCACAATCTGCCCGCAGAGCTCGCAGCGTTGGTAAAACGAGAATGCGTACAGCGGTTCCGTTGAATCCTTGGATAAATTGCAAAGAAAACATCCCCCTGCAAGCAAACAGGGGGATGTTTTTGCGCGATACAAAAAGCACCCGAAACATCGGTTTCAGGTGCTTGTGTGATGACAATTTTTACTCACTGATAATTTTCGATGTAATCGACAATGTCACCGACTGTTTTGATGCTGTCTACTGCATCGTCGGGAACTGCCATTTCAAATTCCTCGGAAATCGTTTTCATCAGCAGCACAACATCCAAAGAATCCGCGTTCAGGTCCTCCAGTATGTCAGCGTCCATTGTGATGTCCTCTTCATCCACATCGAGCTGTTCCAGAATAATTTCTTTCAGCTTCTCAAAAATCATTATGATACTCCTCTCTGATGTTATTGCGGACTTTGCCGCAGTTTGTATCGTTTATAGTATAGCCTTTTCTGATAAAAACGTCAATATCTCAAACCGAAAAATTACAGCGAGGCATTTTGCTGAAAACTGGATAGTTTGTACAGAAAACAAATACTTTGATTTTTTCTTGACAAATCAAAGTTTTTATGATATAATATGTTTTGCGCCGGTGTGATGGAATTGGCAGACGTGCTGGACTCAAAATCCAGTGGTAGCGATACCGTGCGGGTTCGACCCCCGCCACCGGCACCAATTTGATTTGCTTCCCACCCGTGCCGAGCGCGGTGTGGGATTTTTTCGAATTTACGCAGAATGGAGGAGCCTTATGAAATCTACTCCCGGAAGAAAAGTTGTTGTTGCCAATTCGGGTGCAAACCGTCAGCAGCAGCGCGAACAGGCAAAAAAACGAAAAAGCAGTCCCAAAAGGCAAAAAAGCATTTTTATGCGCATTTTCATTGGAGCCATTGCATTTATCATGCTCCTTGGCGTCATTATGATGTGTTTACGCTGAATTCAAAACATCCCGCCGGTATCCATGCACTGTGCTGATACCGGCGTTTTTTATCAGACGAAAGGATTTTTTCGATATGGCAAAAGCAAAAACCTACTATGAATGCTCTGCCTGCGGCGCACAGTATCCCAAATGGAACGGCAGATGCTCCTCTTGCGGTGCATGGAATACCATCGAGGAAGCCCTGCCTGCGGTCACTTCTCC
This sequence comes from Oscillospiraceae bacterium, assembly GCA_045600205.1. Taxonomy (GTDB): domain Bacteria; phylum Bacillota; class Clostridia; order Oscillospirales; family Ruminococcaceae; genus Firm-04. Next base: position 14,028 of record JAZRXM010000031.1, read on the forward strand.
TGTATCCGCATCAGGTGGCAGCACCCGTCACGCCGCTGACCTTTCTTCGCAGATTCGGGAACTTGCCGATATCGGCACGAATGATGACATCCGCTACGACACGGGTATGCAGGAGCTGAACCGCGTTCTCGGCGGCGGATTGGTCAAAGGTTCGGTGGTGCTGCTCGGCGGCGAACCCGGTATCGGTAAAAGTACACTGTTGTTGCAAATCTGCCAGCATCTCGGCGAGAACCATTCCGTGCTTTACGTTTCCGGTGAAGAATCTGCGCGACAAATCAAGCTGCGCGCGCAACGATTGCACGTTGATACCGAAAGTCTCTATCTGCTGACAGTCACGGATGCAGAAGCCATATGCGAAACCATTCTTTCTACAGAACCCGATATCGTCATCATTGACTCCATTCAGACCATGAATCTGGCATCGCTGAATTCGGGTGCGGGCTCTGTGCCGCAGGTGCGCGAGTGTACCAATCTGTTCCTGCATACCGCAAAAGCCAAGGAAATCCCGATGCTGCTGGTCGGTCATGTGACCAAGGAAGGCTCGATTGCGGGTCCAAAGGTCATGGAGCACATAGTAGACGCAGTGCTGCTGTTTGAGGGCGACCGCTATCAGAGTTGCCGCATTCTACGAGCGGTCAAAAACCGTTTCGGTTCCACCAACGAAATCGGCGTGTTTGAGATGAAAGATACAGGGCTTTGCGAGGTGGAAAATCCATCAGCCATGTTGTTGGAGGGCAGACCGCTTGGTGTATCCGGAACCTGCGTTTGCTGTATGATGGAAGGCAGCAGACCGATCCTTGCGGAAATTCAGGCTCTTGCCGCAAAAAGTACACTCTCCTCCCCTCGCCGTACCGCAACGGGTTTCGATTATAACCGTGTATGTATTCTTCTTGCCGTGTTGGAAAAGCGTATGGGGCTGTTTTTCAGCGCACTGGACGTTTACCTCAATATTGTCGGCGGATTTCGTCTGGATGAGCCTGCGGGCGATCTGGCTGCTGCTCTGGCACTCTATTCCGCACTCATGGACAAACCCATCAGCGAAACTGTGATCGCGTTTGGTGAGGTGGGCTTGGGCGGCGAAATACGTGCCGTTTCTAACGCTGCACTGCGTATTCAGGAGGCGGAACGGCTTGGTTTTCAACTCTGCATCCTGCCGAAACAAACCCTGCGTACCCTCCAGACAGACCGCTATCAGATGCGTTTGGAGGGAGCTGCAAATCTCAAGGAAGCATTCGCAATTCTCGAAAAAGAAGCCGGAAAATAGTATCTTTTTTTTCGTTACAAGGTGATTTTCATGCGCTATTTTGCTTTTCTGCGCGGCAAGGATGCAAATGACGATTCGAACTGCAAACACGCTCAAGAAGCTCATTTTAAAATAAAAAAATGCGGATGACATTAAGCCATCCGCATTTTTGATTACAGTTTGCTGTCCTCATCATTGAGGAATTTCATCAGGTCTTCGTAGCTTGCAGATACGATCTTCTGCGCATTTTCTGCCTTTCTCTTGGCACGCTCATCCCCTGTCGGAATATCAGCTTCCTTGACGGCAGGTTTCTCAACCGGTGCAGCTTTCGGCGCGGGTGCTTCGGTCCGTGCAGGCTTTTCGAACATTGCAGCGGGCGCATCTGCCAGCGTTTTTACCGGAGCAGCGGTTCTCGGCTTTTCAATCTGCGATGTCGCCATGGTTTTGACAGGCGGCTTTTCAGGATATTCTCTCGGGAACTCTGCGGTTTTTTCCTTTTGTTTTGCGGTCGAATTTGCCATTGCTTCGGCAGTGACAGCTTTCGGAATCGACATGGTGTGCGTTTTTGCCATGAATTCAGACGTAAACAGCGGTACATTGTCTGGTCTATCCGTTTTCTGACGGTTTTCCATACGGTTGCGGATTGCTGCGATACGCTCTGCTCGCTCGGCTGCTTCTTTTTCCTCCATTGCAGCAAGCTCCTCGTTTGTGTACTTCGGAGTTTTTGCTGCGGGCTGGTGCGGCTGCTCGGTGCTTTCCGTCGGAACCTTGGTAAATTCTGCGGTCTGCTGAACCTTTTTCTTTTCCTGAATTGCCTTGACAAACGCAAGGTCAGTATCGTCATCGTCATCATCTGCGCCGTTTTCGTGCATCATCATCATCAGGATAATGACGTAGAACAACAGAATCAGTGCGGGTGCGATCAGTCCGCCGAAGATACCCGCTTTGCTGAGCAGGATATTGACCATTTGTCCCAGAATGCCATCCTTGGTGTTGCAGACTGCCAGAATGCTGTCAGAGGTTACTGCGACCACGGCGGTGGTGAGGTCGTTGGTCAGATAGTAAGTCGGGGCGGCACTGATGCCTTCGGCTGTGGATGCGGATGAGCCTACCAGACTGACAATGCCCAGCTTCAAATCACCTGCTGTGGACTGGTAAAGCACAACTTTGTCCGTATCAATCGCGGCATCCTTTTTGCCGATGACGAGATAATTTTCGGGGATGGTTTTTGCAATTTCATTGGAATCATTATAATAGAATACGTTTTTGCCGATGGATACCATGTGACTGTTGCGGAATCCGAGGTTGACAAACAGGGTAAAGCAGGCAATCACCAGCATACAAAAAATTAACAATGCACCCAGACAGGATACATTTTTCTTGCGCTTCTTCATCTTTTTGGATTGTTCCATAATTGATATCGGCTCTGAAAATGGAGAATGAGCCATACTCCTTTCTTGGGATTAACCCATGTAAGATTCATTGTCGAAATTTCTCCTTATATAGTATAGCACACTTTCCGAAAAATTACAATTCTTTTTTCGAATTTTTTCTCACAAAAATTTTTCAAGCGATTTCTATTGACTTTTTTTCGTCAATGTGATATAATATATTTCGTAATAATTCAGGTTATGCCTGATTTTCAATTTTGCTGGTATGGTTCAGTTGTGTAGAGTCGCTCATCGGCGGTGAGCTTGCGCATTCGTAATGCACAGGTCGTCATCAGCTGACACGCACGGAACCTTACAAAAATTTCATATGCTAGTATGGCTCAGTTGGTAGAGCAGCGCATTCGTAATGCGCAGGTCGTCGGTTCGAGTCCGACTACTAGCTTACAAAAGCCTCGGTAACATTTCGTTATCGAGGTTTTCTATATGCAGTTGACCGAGCGTCACGGGTGCGGCACTGCCGCCGTCGGTTCGAGTCCGACTACCAGCTTACAAAAGCCTCGGTAACATTTCGTTATCGAGGTCAGCTTGCAGATAAAGTTGTATCTGCGATGCATTCATAATGGAGCACCGCAAGGCAAGCCAATGAGTTTGCAAGCAAACTCATCCAAACCTCGCCAAAGGG
>JAZRXM010000032.1:0-25044 GCA_045600205.1 Oscillospiraceae bacterium
TTAAGCGACAACAAACTGACTGTTATATAGCTCTGCATAGAACCCGTTCTTTCGCAAAAGTTCCTGATGACTACCTTGCTCAATAATATCGCCGTCTTTCATCACCAATATAATATCCGCATTCCTGATTGTTGACAAACGATGCGCGATCACAAACGAGGTTCTTCCCTTCGTCAGATTGTCCATTGCCGCCTGAATCACCAGTTCCGTGCGCGTATCCACCGAAGATGTCGCTTCATCCAAAATCAGCAGCGGTGCATCTTTGATAATTGCACGCGCAATCGTAAACTGCTGCTTCTGTCCCTCCGAAAGATTCAGATTGTCATTCAGTACCGTATCATATCCGTTTGGCAGCGTTTCAATGAAATGCCGTAATCCAACCGCTTCACACGCTTCGTCCAGCACTTCGTCTTCCACGCCTTCCTGATTATACACAAGATTATCCCGAATCGTACCGCTGAACAGCCAGGTATCCTGCAAAATCATATCAAACAGGTCATGCACATTTTCCCGCTTCATTTGCTTCGTGGAAATGCCGTCGATCAGAATATCTCCGCTGTCAATGTCATAGAAACGCATCAGCAGATTGACCATTGTGGTTTTGCCTGCACCCGTCGGACCAACGATTGCTACCTTTTGTCCTGCCTTCAGTTTTGCAGAGAAACCATGAATAATGGTTTTGTCAGGCAGATAGCCGAATTGTACATTGCGAAATTCCACATCGCCCTTAATATGCTGCAATACTTTGTCTTTCTCGCTCTCGTCAGACATTTCCTCTGCTTCCAGTATCTCAAATACACGGTTCGATGCGGCGGAAGCCTGCTGGATCTGCGTCATAGACTGCGCAAAAGTGGTCAATGGCTGCGAAAACTGCTTTGCGTAAATGACAAATGCAGTGATCGTACCCAGCGTCACAGCATCGTTGCCATTGACGACAAACGCCACACCAACAATGAAAATCAACGCATATGCAAGGTTTCCGACAAATGTCATAATCGGATGCATCAACCCCGAAAGAAACTGCGATTTCCAATTACTGTCATAAAGCGCATGGTTGATGTCGTTGAATTTATCGGTTTCATTCGCTTTTGCGCCAAATGCACGCACAATATTGTGGTTTGTATAGATTTCTTCGATGTGACCGTTCATTCTGCCAAGGTCCGCTTGTTTGCGGTTGAAGTATTTCTGCGACCTTTTCAGGATCATTGCCATAAACACAAATCCTAACATGGATGATACGATCGTAACCACAGACAAAATCCAGTTTGTCTGGAACATTTTGATGATGACACCGACAAACAGTGCCAAAGAACTGATGAGGTTTGCACTGCTTGTGGAGAGCGTCTGACTGATCGTATCCACATCGTTGGTGATGCGGGAAAGGATGTCGCCTTTCGTTGTGGTATCGAAATACCGCAGCGGCAGACGATTGATTTTCCTGTCAATATCTGTACGAAGACGTTTTGAGGTATACTGTGTGACCGTTGCCGTGATAAACTGCTGACCGTAGTTCAGCACCGCACCTGCCGCATAAATGACGATCAGCGTGATGCAGATTTCTTTGACCCCGTCCGTATCGACACCCGTCGCAATACCCTCAACGATTTTATTCATCAGATCACTGATTTTTTCCGGTCCGATGATCGTTGCGATCGAACCGCCCACTGCAAACAGCAATGCAACAAAAATCGCCGGCAGATACCGCTTGCAGTATACAACAATTTTACGGATCGCACCAAAATCGGCTTTTTCATTTTCGCCGGCAGTGCGCATCATTCCACCCATATGCGGCATATCAATGCATCTCCTTTCCGTTCAGTTCTTCCTCGGAAAGCTGTGACAACGCGATTTCCTTATAGATAGAACAATTTTGCATCAAATTCTCATGTGTTCCCAGTCCTGCCATCTCGCCGTCGTGCAGAACCAAAATCTTATCCGCATTCTTGATCGTACCGATACGCTGTGCAACAATCAAAATGGTCGTTCCGTCCAGTTGCGCTTTCAGTCCCTTTCGTACCAGCATATCCGTTTTGTAGTCCAGTGCCGAGAATGTATCATCGAATATCATGATCTCGCTGTCCTTGAATACAGCTCTTGCAATGGAAAGACGCTGTTTCTGACCGCCGGAGAAATTCGTACCGCCCTGTGCCCCGGAAGCATGAATGCCGTTTTCCAAGGTGCTTACAAAGTCAGACTGTGAAATTTGCAGTGCCCGCTGAATGCGCGGATCATCATCTGCGATGGTTTCCTTGCATCCATAGGTAATATTCGACCGAACATCGCCCATGAACAGCGTTGCTTTCTGCGGCGCAATGGAGATCATGCTTTCAAGCTGTGCCTCGGGATATTCCTTGATGTTCACACCGTTCAGGAGAATTTCGCCTTCCGTCACATCGTAAAACCGCGGGATCAGGTTAATGAGCGTTGTTTTGCCCGCACCTGTTGCACCGATAATGGCAAAGGTTTCGCCCGGTTCGATCGTGAAATTCAGATTTTTCAGGCAAGGTTTTCCGCTGTCCTGATAGGCAAATGACACATTCCGGAATTCGATTTTGCCTTTTCCCTGCGGCGTGACGGTTTTTTCGGAATAGTGAATGCTTGATTCCGTATGCAGCACTTCATTGATACGCTTCACGGAAACCATAGTACGCGGCAGCATGATAAAAATGACCACCAGCATCATAAATGCCATGACCACTTGCAGTGCATACTGCGTAAATGCAGACATATTGCCGATGACCGCTGCACGTTCCGTCATCGGGGCTTCATTCATCAAATAAGCTCCGATCCAGTAAATAGCAAGCGTCAGACCGCTCATACAAATGGTCATGATCGGCATCATCAAGCCCATGGTGCGGCTTGTAAACAGATGATTATGCGTAATGCTTTCGTTCACTGCTTCGAATTTTTTCTGCTGATATGCTTCTGCATTGAACGCACGCACGACGCGTACACCGGAAAGGTTTTCTCTTGCCGTATCATTCAGGTTATCGGTCAGCTTCTGAATCTGCTTGAATTTCGGGAACACCACTGAAATAATGGCGATGATCGTTACGAGAATCACCCCAACACAAATCATAACGGCAGTTGTCCATTCAATGCTGGTCGTGGAAATCTTGCAGATTGCCCAGATCGCAGTGATCGGTGCTTTGATCATGATTTGCAAGCCCATTGCAATCAGCATCTGCATCTGGACAACGTCATTGGTGGTACGGGTGATCAGGCTGGGCGTAGAAAAATGATTGATCTCGTTGTTTCCAAAGTGCATGATGCGTTCAAACAGTTTCTCGCGCAGCGTTTTGGCAAATCCTGCTGCAACTTGTGATGCAAAAAAAACGCAGACCATAGAAGCCGCCATGCTGCCAAAAGCGCAAAGCAGCATCATGCCGCCGTTTTTCCAGACTTCTTCCATTTGGATACTGCCTGCCGAAACAGAAGCGGTCAGTTTTTGTGTATAGTCAGGCATGGTCAGATCCAACCAGACCTGCACAACGACCAGCACTACACTGATCAACACATACAGCCAGTCTTTCTTTTTCAGGTTGGTAAAAATCATTGTTGAAAAGGACTCCCTTCATGAAACGTGATGTCTAATGGGGTTAGCATTGTGCTGTCAAAAAAATTATGCAAACCAATCCGCGATACAGTCTGCGTCCATAATGTTATGAATTTCTTCGGAAATGCGGATGAATTCTTCGAACCGTTCCTCCCCGATACACTCAGCAACGTGCATAAAGTAACGGATGAACTGTTCTTTTTTCTGCCGTATGCTTTCTTTTCCGTGCGCTGAAAGCGTCACCATGGTTTTGCGGGCATCATGTGGGTCAGGGCTTTTGACGATCAGGTCTTTTTCCTGCATATTGCGCAACAGAACTGCAACACGCGCGGTACTCACCTTCATATGCGCACTGATTTCGCCTGCGCTGACAGCCCTGTCCGTTTCCTCAAGATAACGGAGGACGCATCCGATACCGTGCGTACTGTCGTCCATTTGCTGCACAAGGCTGCGGGGACGGGTGCTGACAAATCGTTGAATCATCAGAACGGCTTGTTCTCTTGTCATAGGTTCACCTCCTGTTTTTGCTAACCGTGTTAGATTATAACACATGGAGAAGAAAAAGTCAAATGAATGCAATGATACCGCAAGATGATTCAGACATATTTACAATATCTAACAGGGTTCGATATATATTCTTAGATGAAATGATGCGGCAGTTTATTTTCCTATTATAAAAGTCGCTCCCCTTTGATGAAACCCGATTCAAAGCAGAATGCCAAAAATGAAAAACAGCGAGCAGTAGCAGTGCTGCGAAATCCAACACAAACGGGGAAAAATCAAGTTGGTTAAAGTATGTAATTATTGCAATGTATCAATCTAGCGTGCCTCATCGAGCAAATCGGGGTACTTTGTTGCCTGATTCGGGCACGGTGACAGAATCGGAGGCATCGCAGAATTTTACCGCATGAAACATGAAACCGAACTGCCCGCTGCTGATGTAGTGAGTACAGCCGCCCAATCCGCTTTGCCGTCAAGCAGCGTGGTCGCAAAATAGCGCAGCACGAAGGTCGCATCCAGCGTGTCAACAGTACCATTTCCGTCCACATCGGCGGCTTTCGTCTGGTCGGACGTAAAGGTGGATGCCTGCTCTAAGAGCGCAGTCGCGGCGTATTCCATCAGGATCGCAGTTGCATCCATATCATTGACCTCGCCATCATGATTGACATCGCCCTTCAGCGCAAGAATACGTGCAATATCGGGGTTCAGACCGCCCTCTTTGACATAACGCGCAAAGTCCGCTTCGGAACATTGGATGTCTTTGAACCTGCAGTAAACGAACATATCTGAAATATCCGTATCGCTGCCGATTTGAAACCCGCTGACATCCAGAGTACTCAATGCGGTGCAATAGCCGAACATTCCGCTCATATCCACAGCACTGCCTGTATCAAACCCGCTGACATCCAGTGCAGTCAATCTGTAACAATCGTAGAACATATAGTCCATTTTCCTGACGCTGCCTGTTTCAAAGCCACTGACATCCAGCCTGGTCAATTTCTCGCAGCTATTGAACATATTATCCATTTCCGTCACGCTGCCGGTATCAAATCCGCTGATGTCCAGTTCTGTCAGTCCCGAACAAGAACAAAACATACTGCGCATATCCGTGACTTTGCTCGTGTCAAAATTGCTGAGGTCCAGAGTGGTCAACGCCCGACACGCATTGAACATCGAGTGCATACTCTTTACGCTGCCGGTATCAAAGCTGCTGAGATCCAGTGCCGTTAAGGATACGCAGCCGCGGAACATATCGAACATCGTCGTGACGTTGCTTGTATCAACGCCGCTGAGATCAAGCCCGGTCAACGCGCTGCAACCTTCGAACATACCGCCCATATCTGTGACATGACCGGTTTCCAGCGCGGAACAGTCGATTTCGGTCAGATGTTTCATATTGTAAAACATCGAATTGCAAATGGCGGGCGCAATGACCTTTCCTCTGCTCTTTGCATAGACATACAGCGTCTTGCTTTCCGCATCAAATGCCCCCAATACCGTTTCTGCGGCATTCAGCGGCATCGTGGCACTGACCGCAGGTTGATTCTTCACAAAACGAACAATGGTTGCGCCCGTATCGGTCAACGCCTGCTTGAAAATATCTCTGTCCAGTGCATTCGCGTCACCTGCGACCTTGACCGCAGATGCGGAAACGGATACGGAGCTCGTATCAAAATTGCACGCAGGTACAGCATTTACAAGAAGTAACGCGGCAAAAACAGCCGTCAGCATTTTTGAAAATCTTTTCATCTGAATCCTCCCATATCACTTTTCTCAGATAACACGGTGATTTTTGTATTATTATAGCATAGAAAGGTGTCATGAACAAGACAGCAGAAGAAAAATAGCCGAACCATACAAAAAAGCGCGATGATATTTGTGCAACACACCATGCGGCAATCATCGCAATCCATTCCCCTGATTTTACAGGATTCTTCGGGTGATGGCAAATCTGCCCAGTTGCACAAAAAATCAACTCGAATTTCTACGCATCATGCAGAATTGTTTTATTGACAAACAAAGTTCAAGATGTTATAATGAAAATAGATATATATGCGTTATTTTCAAAGCTCTGACATATCCGATCAACTATACACTGAATTTCACTTGAACGAGGCGATGATAATGAAAAAACGTAGTCTTTCCATATATTTTGTATCTGTACTCCTGCTCATCAGTTTTCTGTTCTCGGACGGGATCCGTTTTTCTTCGGCAGACCAGCTTTTCCCTGTCATTTATCAGAACGGTACACAAATCACAGAACTATCCTTGTCTGCACTTGAGAAAACAACGCTGTCTGTCCAAGCAGCAGATGCGTATCAGTGGCAGGCTTTGATTCCGTATTCCGAACAATGGGTGGATATCCGCGGTGAGGCAGATGCAACCTGCGAAATCAGTCACCCGATGCTTGCCAGTATTGCTGACTGCTGCAATCAGGTGAAACTTCGCTGCGATGTGACAAATCACGGCGAAAACGAACAGACACCCCCGATTACGATTTCGCTCCTGCCGCCGGATACCTCGGATGCACCGATTCCCACCTCAAGCGAAAGCAGTCCGTCAAGAATGCGTCTGCGCGCAGCAGGCAACGCCCCCGATGACTATACCACACGCACCGTCACCATCAAGTATCTGTACTACAACGAATCGCCGACCATGAACGGTTCGGTTTCCAACGATTACATTGCTACGCTTGCAACAGGCTCGAACTATACGGCGAATGTACCCAGCCCGTATCGTACAGGTTATAAGGCATATGTTGCAGACATCAGCGATTGGAACGGAACGCGCTGGTTTGCAGAAGATGTCACCGAATCAAGTCTGCAAGGCGGCAATACCATTTCTCTGAATGTCACCAATATCCAAGAAAATATCACGTATTACGTTGTATATCTGCCGCAATCGGCATCTTTTCTGACGCGCCACTATCTGCAAAACCTCTATGACGATTTCTATTCGTACAAAGCCGAAGTGTCCAAGGAAGCGAAAGTCGGCACGGTCATTACGAATGCGACCAATCTGGGCATTTCGTATGAAGGCTTCACCATGCTGCAATACGACGACGCGACCGTTGCTGCGGATGGCTCAACGGTTGTCGAGCTGTACTTTGACCGCGACTATCATCTGATGAACTTCCAGTTGGAGGGCGGCTATGGCGTAGAGCCGATTTATGCACGTTATGGCACAGAATTCCGTCTGGCAACGCCAACCAAAGCAGGCTATACGTTCCAGAAATGGGATGTGATGCCCGATGCCAACCGCACGGCCGAACAGAACGCACAGGCTGAGGCGATCGCTGCGGCACTCCAAAACGGAGAAGCCGTCACGATTCCTGCATTTGACATTGTATTTCAGGCAGTCTGGGATACCAATAACGTATCTGCGACCGTCGTATTCTGGTATGAAAATGCCAATGATGACGGCTATTCCTACGTGAACCATGTGCCTGTGGAAAATTTGGAATCCGGCTCTGAAATCAGCGCAGAAACGTACAAAGACCTGTCATTCGAGGGGCGCGATGACAAACACTTCACGTACAATCCTGACAAAGCAGAAACCGTGACCGTCAACGGCGACGCCTCAACGTATCTGAACATCTACTTCACGCGAAATGTGTATACTTTGGTGTTTACGGATTACGAAGGTCCTTATTCGCTGGTGGAAGACTGCACGCTTGCAGAGCATACACATGACAATTGCTTTGATGTGGATTTTCATAGTCCGATGTGTTATGGTGCAACAACCAATGACATTCCTACTCCTGTCAATCAGTATGGATATGTTGATTTCATCTCGAAAATTAAAAATCCGACAAACGGTTTGATGGCTTGCTACTTAAACGCTGATGAAGACCACTACGCTTACTATCTTTATGTTGATCAATGGTATTATCTCGGGGGTACCAGTAATACTGCCTCGCCGCCCACTTTTTACGGAATTAAGTGGTCAAGCAGACGACCAACGCACGCCCGCGACTATGTCACATATGAGCTTCACCATTTAGAGGGCTGTTATGGGACATCTGCGACCACTGTGACACCCGAAAGCTTTGGCGCAACAGGCACACTGACGCCTGCCCAAGGTCCACCATCAACGACTGGTCACTATGGTTATGAGGCAAGCTATATATTAAGTATTAAAAACCCCATGGATGGCATGATGGCTTGCTATAAAGGCAAGTCTGACTTTTACTATTTTTTCTATTGTAATGATACTTGGTATTTCCTTGGTAAAAATAATACTGAACATCCCACTATCAAAGGATTGTATTTCGGCGGAACAAGACCCGAAAGCTACCACGTAACAACCTATGCTCCATATCATTGTGATACCGCAGAGCATATCCACGGTCAGACAGGCGATTGTAACGGTACGGAATTGGTTGAAACAGGCGTTGGAAATTATATCTATCAAGTCATTCAGGCTAAATATTCGCAGGATATTACAAACGCATGGCCGCTTGCAGGTCAGAATTACGGCTATACCACTGTTCAGTCAAATTTAACCGGATGGACATACTCAGGATATAAAACCGCAGCCGCGAGCACCAACCAAGTTTCCAGACAGAACACGATGATTAGTGGTTTGTGTGACCCGAACGGTCAAATCCTCTCCACTCTTTCCAATTATAACCCCAAAAAGTATCAAATAAACTATTACACGGAAAGTCTGACAGGAAACGGTGCATACACCTATGAAGGCAAAACTTATGACCTTGATTTGCGTTATACTCAGGAAGTAAGAGCAAATTTGACCGCTGCAAAGACTATTGACGGTATGCAATATCTTACGGTAAAAGCTATAGAAGTATCTGACACGGAACGAGCAATTTATTATGACAGAAATCGCCATACGATTACGTTGGATAACGGCTACAACAATGTATTTGCCACGATTTCCGATGTCATGTTTGAACAGCCGCTGGAAAATGTGACCTACCAAGGCAAAGCACTCTCGGAAGTCACGCCGCCCTATCCTGCAACTTTGCAAGAAGGCGTCTACGAATTTGAAGGTTGGTATACCACACCGGGATATATCCCCGGAACAGAGGCGGATTTCAGCATCATCATGCCGAACCAGGATCTGATTTTTTTCGCAAAATGGAAAAAAGTGTCCCATACCGCCACATTCTACGAATCCTACAACGATATGCTGAATCAGCAGCCGATCACCAACACCTCCTACGGCGATAACCCGACTACTGTTATTCATGGTGACCCTGTCTCCTATGCTCCCACCATCTCCCGCGAAGGATACAGCTTTGTCGGCTGGTTCTATATTGATGATGAAACCCACGAAAAAATATCTTTTCTGCCTGGCAGTATGCCCGTCAACAAAGACCTCAACATCTACGCCGAATGGATCAAAAACACCATGATCCGCTACACCATCCACTATGTCGGCGCAGAACCAATCGACGACAACCCCGCAAACGGTCAGTATCAGCTTGACCCCAGCACTTATCAGAAAATCGCAGACGATACCACGGGGCAGATTCAGGACGGCCGCACCAAAACGTTCTCCGCAAAAGCCCTCCCTGAACTCTACGCCGGCTTCAACACGGGCTATTTCCCGATGCTTTCCAATCACGCGATTTTGTTCATGGAAAACACCGCGCTGACGGATCCCACAGTCACCGTCAACAAAGTGCTGCCGGATGGTTCTCCCTGCACCGACGATACAAAGGAACATACCTACAACATCGAGTATACGTTCTATTACGTCCATCTCAACGAGGTGCAGTATACCGTCAATTATATCAACCTCGCCACAAACACCAATGTCTTCAAATCCAAAAACGACGGCACCATCACGGTCAACAGCGATCAGCACAAAACTTCCGAAGCAGTCACCACGGAACGCTTCAAGCTGATTTCCGGCTATACGCCCGATGAATACCAGAAACGCCTGATTCTGACCGCAGACCCCAAAAAGAACGTCATCAATTTCTACTACACGGAGGATTCGCATCCGACCTACCTCATTGAACATATGACGGAAAACCTCGATGGTACGTGGACGGTGCAGTCAAGCGAATTTGACAAGGGTGAGGCAAACCAAACCATCACCGCCTACTCCAAGGAATATGTCGGTCACAAATTTGACCCTAAACAAACATGGGTCAATACGCAGGGTGTCGAGCTCGAACCGGAGGAAGGCGACAACTGGGTTGCCGAATACCAATACAATGACGAAAAGGAATGCTACGAAGCCACAGGAAATCTGTATGATTCGTTCTCTGGTTCCGACGAATCAGAGTATGTTCTCGTCATTCGCTTCTACTATCCGCTGGAAGAGTATACCTACACCGTGGAACACAAGATTCTCGGCACGGAAGAATATGTGTTTGACGATAAAGACAGTTCCTCGGAAAGCGGCACGGCAAAATACGGTGAACGTGTCACTGCGGATGCAACACAACTGGCTGATGCTGCACTGGAACTTGGCTACTGGGTGGAAGGCAGCCTCGAAGACGCTTCCCGCTTGCAACAAAGCGCCCTCATCACAGAAGACAACAGCATCATCACATTCTGGTATGTAGACGAACCAATTGAAATCAATTATCGCATCGTTGTAGACGGCGAGGTCGGCAGGAATATCAACGGCTGTTACGTCACCCCGACGCTGGACAGCTCGAGTTCTCACGAAAATGCAGCAACCATCAGCGGTTCCACTCCGCACGCATCGCTGGGCTATCACTTTGTCGGCTGGTACAAAGATGCGGCTTGCACGAAACCTGTCGATCCTTCGTGGGTTGACAACAGCAACAAAATCACACCGAAAGCCGAATCTGAAGTCTACAAAGCGGCAACCTATTATGCAAAAGTCGAACCCAACACGCTGACTATTCAGAAAACAGGCACCACTGTTTCTGACAGTGATTTGTTCCTGTTCCGCGTGGAAGGTACAAACACAGATATCACCGTTTCCGTTCAGGGTACAGGCAGCACAACCATCACGCATATTCCGCGCGGCGATTATACGGTCACAGAGCTGACTGACTGGTCCTGGAGATACAAGCCGGGCGAAGCGGAGCAATCTGTCACAGTATCGACCGATTCCACGGTGACATTTGCAAACACCAGAAATACCGAGAAAAAATGGCTTGGCAGTGAAACAAACAAGGATAACTGTTTCTCAGCGTATACAACCCCCGCATCAACGTAATCCCAACAGGCTATGAAACCGAACAGGCTGAAACTTCTTGCACGAGGTATCAGCCTGTTCGCTTTCTTATGGATGGAAACAGAAGGAACGCATCCATCACAAATGTTGCCCCTCATCCTCAGAAATTTCCTCTCAGTATAGTTTTTTCACATAAAATTTGACAGTTACCTCATTTGATTTATGTAAAGAAAGTTTGCAAATAAACTATAATTTTCTTCGTAAAATGTTGACATTTTTAGAAATGTATGCTATAATAATAACATAAGCAAAGGAACATTTTGATCTGCTTGGCTCGCATATCATATCAGAACTTTTGCTTGAAAAATCAACACAGAGTACTTGTATTGCCGATGTACCTGCCGCACGGAAACGTGTAATCACACGCGCAGCAGATTCCGCACCATTCATTCATGAAAGAAATGCGTATTCATCGCATACAAAAAGGAGGAAATGATTCATGAGAAAGAAAAGAATTCTAAGCACACTCACCGCACTCTCACTTTTGACATCCATGTGTTCTCTGACAGGCTGTGGCGCAAAACCGAAAGGCGGCAGAATCGCCGTAATCTGCAAAAACAAAACCCTTTCTTTCTGGACAGAAGTTCAGGAAGGCGCAAAGGAAGCCGGTCTGGAATCCGGCTACACCATTGATTGCTACGCTGCAAATTCCGACAGTGATTACTCGAGCCAGCAGGAATTCATCCAGGAAGCAATCAAAAACAATGTCGATGCCATCGTCATTGCTCCGAACAACGGCGAACAACTCAGCAATGCCATTTCCGAAGCAAGTCAGAAAGGCATCAAAATCATCAACATCAACACCAAGATGTCACACTCCGCAGTTGCCTCTTTCATCAGCTCCAGTGACGCGGACGGCGGCGGCATCGCAGCGAAAAACGCCCTCGATGCACTGAGCGACCCCTTGAACATCGGCAAGATCGGACTCGTCGGTAACGTATCCGCAACCGCAGATACCCGTATTCAGGGCTTTAAGGATGTCCTTGCAAAACAGATTGCCGCATATGTCATCCAGAACAATCTGGCTGCTCAACTGGGCATTATCACCGAACAGCCTCAGACGACCATAGACCCCAATGACCCGAATGCCGGCAGCGAAACACCCGAACCCGTCGAAACATTCACCGGCAATCTGGAAGATGCTGTCATGGAGAAGATCCAGACAAAACTCGCAGCGCAGTTCATCGAGCCTGAAAGAGTTGCAAACGAGGAAGATGCCTTTGAAGCAACAAAAGAACTGCTGAAGCAGGGCGCACAGATCCTCTTTGCGACCAACACCTATACCACCATCGGTATGTGCAAGGCGGTCAATCAGATGGAAGACAGCACCCCCGGCACTCTGGATAAGCTCACTGTCATCGGCTTCAACTCCGATATGCAGGAAGTCGAGTACATCAAGCAGGGCGTTCTCGACGGCACGGTTATTCAGAACCCGTACAACATGGGCTATATCTCTGTTCGCTATGCTATGAAGGCGATCAACAACGAAGCAATCAACGCAAACATCAACACAGGCGTTACCTTTATTTCAAAAGATAATCTGAATGACGCAGATATTCAGTTGTTGCTGAATCCGACAACAGCTTGAAGGGAGGCACTAAACTATGAGTAACAATTCTAAAAAAGCACCGTCTGCTCCCAGAAAGAAACAAAATCCGAATATGCCTTACATCCTTGCAGGTATCCTGATCGCAGCATTCACTGCCGTCAACCTCTTTCTGATGAGCATTCTGAACAGAAATATCAAGTCCGTCTTTGAAACCACGCAGGAATCCACCTTCTATATCAACGAGATCGATTCCCATATGGCTGAGATCAACGGCAATGTCCTGAAACTCGTCGGCGGCGTCGGCGAGGAGAAAGGCACGGTCGAGAACATTCAGCGTGAGTTTGATTCCATTCATGCATCGATCACAAATTTCAAACAGGTCCCCAATGTTTCGGCATCGCTGACCAAGCGTTTCAACTCCGCAATCACCTACGTCAATGCGTATGAACAGAAGCTTGCCGCCTACTACGAGAAATATCAGAACAGCGGCGCAGATTCGCTTTCCAAGTGCTTCGCCGATATGGAAATGCTCTATACGCAGGACATTCAGCACTTGCAGTTGACTTCGAGCGAAATGCTTCGTGCTTCCATTGATATCAGCAATACGGAAACCGAGGAACAGCGCAGTTCTGTGAATGCTTCCTTCCAGGGCATCATCATCACGATGTTGGCAATTCTGGTACTCGGCGAAATCGCAGTATGCATCATCGCAGCAATGTCCAGAAAGTCCAGAAAAGCACTCGACCAGAAGGAACAGATGCTCAACGCAGCCGATGCAAAATTGCAGTCCACCCGTCAGAAGGCAAGCGACATCGCGTTCACCGACCTGCTGACAGGCTTCAGAAACCGTTACAGCCTGAGCGAGGATCTGGATCCGCGCCTGTTTGGCGAGCATTTCTTCATCGCACTCTACGATATCGACAACTTCCGTTCTGTCAACCAGACTTACGGCGCAGACTTCGGTGACGCTTATTTGGCTGAGATCGCTGCAAACCTGAAGAAGAACTTCGAGAACTCCGCAAAACTGTACATGATCAGCGGTCACGAATTCTGCTTCGTATTCAACGACAATACCACCCAGAGTACCGCTTCCATGATCGCAAACAACATCTTCGACACCATTACCGCTTCCTACTTCATCGACAATGTCCGCATCCAGATGCCTGCAACCGGCGTGCTGTACAGCTATCGTCCCAGCACCTCCCAGAGCGTAAGCGCACTGCTCGCATCGCTCGATACCACGATTTCGGGCATCAAGAAGAACGGCGGTAACCGCCTTGAAGTGTTCATGTAAGTGACACTGTGAAGCAAACAGCGTCATTCACACGCTGATTCGCCAAAAATCATGAAAATAGTCACAAGATCTTTTCAGGGTCTTGTGACTATTTCTTGTTCCGGCAGCCGCAGCGTTTCCCATTTGACAAACCGCGCCGCCTGTGCTATAATAAATCATCATAAGGCAGATCGCCCTGCCGACAGGAGGGGTATCATGAACCAACAAGAGTCCCGCACGGCACGAAAAACTTGCATCAGCGTCATAATTGCGTGCATTGTAGTAGGTCTGCTGACCATACTCGTGTACAGCATCGCAGATGGCGCATTTTGCAGTGGGCGCATTCGTGCCGCATTTTTCCCGCTGCGAAAAGTCTGCGTAGCCGTAACGATGGCAGCGTGCGTCGTGTTGGCGATTGCGGTTGTCCTCCTGATTTTTCTGCTGCCTCTGCCCAAGAAATACCGCGTAGCTTCTATGATCGGGCGTATCCTGTTCACAGTAGTATTTGGCGGTGCAATTGCGCTGCTGATGTTCTTTCTCTATCTGTGGATGAATGGCGCGTTGCAATAATGCGCATATTTCATATGTATAGTCAGTGTGTATGCACACAAGCAAAATCGGGTACCAATCCTGTCGTTGACATTCTCCCCGAAGCGTACTATAATGGCAAGGCGGGCTGCGGAAAATCAACGCTTATTCGTCAAATGGAATCCATACTTGCCCCAAACGGAGCGAGAAATGGTAAAAATCTTTATGAGATTGATTTGCGCCATCAGGCATCGTAAATCGAATTTGTTCAGCAATCCCCTGAAAACAATAAAATCGTGCTTGGTTGCAAATCAAAAAAGGCTGATACCTCCTGCGTGGAAGTATCAGCCTTTTCTTGTGATAGCCCACTGTATGGGTCTTTCTGATGGATTCCGGGCAACTTCTTGATCAGCGCGACCGTAGAAATGCATATATTTCATGCGCACACTTTATGCATATACACATACACCTAATACATACACATCAAATCTTTTTTCTTTTCGTTGGCACATCCTCGATATTCTTTTTCGGCAGGAACAGATCGGATTCTGGGATGTAGTCAAAATCGCAGGTAAAGCTGGAAATTCCGTATCTATTTTTGAGGCAGACAAGCTGAATGCTGCGTGGGGATTCCATCTTTGCCTGACGAATTTTCTCACGTTTTTCGGATGGATTCTGCGTGTCTTTGAGGAAAATATCGTCATTGATGATGCCAAGCTGCAAACCGTAAATGACGTCAGCGGTGAACTCAATGCTGCCGGATTCCTTGAGGCTCTCGAAGCTCATGGCGGTGAGGTAATTTGCGCGATTGATCGAAGAAATCACGATGACGGTCAGCCCGAGGCGTCGGCTCATGCGTTTGAGCGCGACAACGACCTCGTCGATCATGTCTTTTTTCGACGCACGAGCGTCCTTTTCGAGGTTGAGGATCTGTAAGTAGTCGATGATGACGACAGGGCGGGTGTTATTGCGCAATACATACGAATTTACGTAGTTTTCGATGAATTCCACATTGCAATTAAAATTGCCCTCGATGATAGAGAGTCGGTCGCCGATTTTCTGCGCATAGTCGTTGAGGACGGTTTGGAGCACGGGGCTCCAGACGCCGCGGCGAATGTCAAGCGAGGTCACCCTTTCGGGGGTATGGTCAAGCGGCGGGAGGTCGCGCACATCGCGTACATTTTTCAGTACCTGCAAGCTTTTCCTGTTAATCAGCTGACGCAGGGAGTAGTGCCGCGCGATGGATTTCGAGACCAATTCGAGCCGCGACTGTTCCATCGAGAAAAACAGGACGTCCTCCCCTGCCATGGCAAGGTTGTCCGCCATCTGATGCACGAAAGTGGTTTTACCGAGTGACGAAAGTGCAGCAATTACGTACAATCCGCTATATAGTCCGCCTGCTTTTTCGTCAAGATTCGAGAAGCCGGTTTTGCGGACGCCGCTGCGCTGAAACGAGGCGATATCTTCAGCCATGCCATGGTTGAGGTATGACAAAACGGTATCTGTTTTATTCGTAGATACGCGGATTTCGTTATGCACAGCGGTTGCAAAATCGGCGCGATTCTTCTGTAACGCCTCGTTAGGATCTTTCGCATCGCCGCAGATATTGCCGATGACAAACGGGATATTCAGCTTAGAAAGCTCGCTGCTAAGTGCTTTTTGAGCTTTTTTGCCCGCGTCGTCATGATCGGTACACAAAATCAGCGTTGCCTTGGTTGGACGTTTTTTCAACGTATCTACGATCAAATTCACGTTACTGGTTGAATTGAGTGAAACGGCTGAAACGTGCGGCTCATCCTTGCAGACTTCCAGAATCGAGAGTGCATCGAAGAAGCCCTCCACAATAAACACCGTATTTACGTCATTTTCGTATAGAGCATCCGCATGAAACAGGTCCGATTTGCCCTCGTTCATCTTTGCGAAAGCGCGTTCACTGTCGTTTTTCGGCTCGGTGATGAGGCGGGTCAGGTAGGCTTTTTCGTTCAGTGGTACGACCAATCTTTTTGACGCAAATGCGCGTTTTCCGTGGTCTAATACAGTAGGAGAAATCCACGCGCCGTCAAATCCGATTCCGCAGCCTGAAGCCGTTTCAATAGAGATCCCGCGTCTTTCAAGGTACTCCTTCGCGGCAGATGAATGCAAGAGATTTTCCGCGCATCTACGGTAAAAATCGTTACCTCTGCGGATGATTTTCTCATTATCGGCAGCGGTATCAGCATGCAATCCAACTCTAGCAAATACGTCATTTTCTGAACATTCCCAAAGAATGCGGAGCGCACCGAGTGTATCGGTACCTTTTTCGCCAAAGCAAGCATTCGCAAAGCAGTGCACGCGCCATTTTCCGCGCATTTGCGTGACTTTAAGTGCGCCTGTGTGGTTGCTTCCGGTACCGCTGCCACAAACGGGACAACAGAAGAATCCGCCTTTTGACTGTTCGAGCGGAACATAAGAAAACAGCGGATTTGCGTTAATTTCGTTGCGAATTTCTGTTCTGTTCATGATAACCTCCGTGAGAAGTATCTGCATTGCGTTGGACTTAGTTCTCTATTATATAAATGATTGCTCCCCTGCACATAACGGGGAAATTTTTATGTAATGCAAAAATCATGTGTATACACATAACATGGAATTATTGTATTGACGTACATTTTCACAAATTATGCATATACACACAATCTCCGCGCATACACAGAAAACATCCATCTAAAACAGGTGTATTATTTCTTCAGGTGCTATTTCATATCTTTGGAACAAACGTGCGCCGCAACTGATTCTATTTTAGCATAAAACGAGCCGCCTGTCAAGGGGGCGGCTCGTTTGTTCTATAATAATATATAATATATATATATTATATAGGATTTCAAATCGTGCATTTCAGCCACACGATTTTTTTCGATTTTACGAATTTTTCCACAAATTTCCAAACGCGATTTTTTCATATGTATGTCGCCATTTATTGGAGGTTATGTCGCCATCTTTTGCACCTTATGTCGCCAAAGATTGCACCTCATGTCCTGAAATATTGCCGTTAGATTTCTGCTCGATTTGTGGTGCTCTGGCGGGTGATTTTGGAAATTTCTGGGTGATTTTTGCTGTTTTCGGGTGTCTATGTCGCCATTTGTTGCCACTTTTTGCCCTGATTTATCTGTCATACTCCCCTGCTGCGGTCGGTATGTCGCCATTCGTTGCCGTTTTTTCTGCTGTATTTCATAGCAGATCATGTCATGTCGCCAACTGTTGCCGATATTATCTTACAGTGAAATTTTGGCTTCAATACGTGCTTTCTGTTTTGTATGTCGCCAAACATTGCCGCTTTATGACGTTGGAAGTGATTGCACTCCCCTGCCCTGATTGAAGATGTCGCCCTTTGTTGCCTTTTGAATTGGCGGAACTACGTTTTTTGAGGTATGTCGCCAAATATTGCTGATATCAGCGTCGTTTCGATTTTCCGCTTCATTCCATGAAAAACGGTTTTATGTCGCCATTTGTTGCCGCTTCTTTGATGGCTTTAAACGTGCTATACTATTATAGTGTCGCCATCTATTGCCTCTTTAGGAAAGCATTCAGATAGGATGTTTTTGCGTGATCGGGCGATGTATGTCGCCAAACGTTGCCGCTTTTTTGTGGGGTACTGGGGCGGTATACTATCATAATGTCGCCATTTGTTGCCGCTTTTTTCAGGGATTGGGGGTGCCATACTATTATAATGTCGCCAAACGTTGCCGCTATTTCGGGCACTCCCCTCCCCTTTCACAGTTCGATGATGAAGCCGGTGATTTTGCGACCTTCCTTTTTTTCCTCGAAATTACTGATAGAATTGAGTGCGCGGTAGTACGTCAGCACCTTGATGATGAACTGGCGGTAGTCCATGCTTTGGTTGCGCGAGATTCCTTCGAGTCGGACATCTTTGAAAATTGTGTCAAGTAAAATGACGTTGGATTGCCGATTGATGTGATTTTTGCGGTCGTGCTGCATGATGAGGATGCGGCGCAGCACGTAGTTGACGATTTCGATACGTTTTTCGCTAAGCGGAACGGAAATTGGTGTAATTTTGCCGGTTTTCGCGTCAACTTCTCGGATATTGAGGTGTTCTGCGTTACAAGTGAGGAGCTGTTTTCGCGCTTTTGCGTAACTATAGATTGCAGGCTCGTGAATCATCTGGTATGCCTTGATGGTTTTGCCCTGATGACGGACGGAAACCATGTTCACTGGGAGGATATATCCTGAAAACTTCGTTTCTACGTCATCTGTGAACTCGAGGTTCTGCCCCTTCATCCATTCTTTCATTTCTTCGGTCGCGTCGATCTCGACCTCCATGAAACGCATTTTCTCAATAGAAGCGACGATTGCCTCGATTTGTTTTTGCGATGGCGTTTCGGAATCCTTTTTATAGGTCATCGTGCGGTATATCAATTGTGGCGTAAATACGATGTTTCCGCTGTTTTCGCCGAACTCATACTGTGACAGCACAGCGTCCATGACGGAGCGGTCGAATTCGGTGTAGTCGGCGGGCAGATACGCGCCGTCTTTGCGGTATGTGATTTTGACAGCGGTGGTGATCTCGGATTTTTTTCCGCGATTCATGACGACCATATCGACTGCTTCATTGAAAAGTTCGCCGCTTTGCAGAGAATTGATGAGCTTATTGTTCGGAATCATGTGCTTTTCGGGGATTCGGGAGCGCATGATCGGCAAGTGGCGGATGAGTTCCTCGCGCTCGCCGTGAATGATTTGGTTTTCGTCGAGATCGGGTGAAATGGATTTGACAAAAGCAACAAACAAACTATCGAAAAAGTCGCTGTCACTGAGTTTTTGCGGGTTATCCGCGAGCAACAAAAGCTGCTTGTAGAGCTGATATTTCTCGGGACGTTCCAGCTTGGCGAGAATTTTTTCCTCACTCCCCTGCTGTTCAGGTGCGATGCCTGTTTCCGACAAAATGCTGTCGCGAATGGTTTTCATCATCATGAGGAAAAGTACGTGGTTGCTTTGATTTTGCGCAAATGCGGAAATCGTTTCGGGGTCAGGCGCGGGCTGCGATGCGATTGCTTCGATTGTCTTTTCGTCATCACAGTAAACTGATAAAAAGTTGCGGAAATTGTTGTCACGCGCTTTTTTTGCTTCCTGATCCACGATTTCGGGCTGTGGGATTTCCATAGCGGACTCCCCTACTGCCTTAGTTTTGCGCGGTTTTGTTACTTTTTTGACAGGTTCTTTTTCAGGCTCCTGTGCGGGATCTTTCTTTTTTGCAGGCATGGTTTTCTCCAATCCTGTGTATATTACATACACATCTTTTGAATATCGGATGCGCTACATTCTTCATTTTGTTGTACATAGATTTTATACAACGCTTTACTACACATACATTGCTTTCATACATACATTATTTGCGTATATTTCTTGTACATAAACGTACATACAAAATAGCAGCATACGCATGATTTGTATGTATGCACATTTTTGAAATGTATGTTCATAAATTATGATGATAATTATAGAATATACAGATACACATAATCTAAACGTATGTGTATTTAATATGCGGATACGTCTAATAAATACAGATACACACAATATGTGCATATATTGAAAATCGCGGTATTACAGTAATTTTGCAATCATTTCCTCAATCACACGATTGACAGAAACACCTGATTCAATAGCAGTTCTTTGCAATTTATCGTAATCAGATGGCTTCAGAAGAAGTTGCACACGACGGGTTTTGGTCTCTGCGGAGGTGATTTGAAGAGCCGGTTTTGTCTCAGGCAGGGGAGTGCTATCGGAATTTTTACTTGCTTTAGAAGACTTCGGGGCAGGGGAGTGGACATCCTTTGATTCGGGTGTGATGAATCTCATCGCCATGTTCTCTTTGGATTTCATGCTTTCTTTGCTCCTTTCAGAAATGCATCTATGAAAGATTCAAAATCTTGAGTAACGGGGGAGTTCGGCGCATAAGTGTACAAGCTCTGCTGCATCGCCTGCGCCTCCTTGATCGTGACGGACTCTCGAATGGGCGTTGGATATACTTTTGTTCCAAGTTCGACAGCCTGCATCGACAGTGCTTCGTGGAAATCCTTGGAAAGTCTGGCTCGGCCCTGATACCGCGTAACGAGAATACCATTGATTTTCAGTGCGGTGTTGCAGTATTCACGGACGGCAGTGAGTGTTTCGTTCAGCTGACGCAGACCAAGCAACGAGAGCAGTTCTGCCTGCACGGGGACTACAACTGAATCCGATGCAGTGAATGCATTGACTGTCAGAATGCCGAGGGACGGGCAGGTGTCAATTATGATATAGTCGTATTTGCTGACCTTTTCGAGTGCCTTCTTCAGCTTGTATTCTTTGCCGACCTTGGATATAGTCATGTCGGCTTCGTACAGGGCAGGGGAGCCGGGAATCAGGGAAATCCCGTTCGCTGCCTTGATGATGCACTCGTTGATATCCTTTTTTTCACGTAACACCGTGTAAATGTTGTTGTCTGAGCTTTCAATGGTTTCACTGTCAAGCCCAAGCAAAAAGGATAGGTTGCACTGTCCGTCCATATCAATGACGAGCACTTTTTTCTTACGGTTCGCCAAACCGTAGGCGAGGTTGAGGGCGGTCGTAGTCTTGCCTGCGCCGCCTTTTTGGTTTGCTACTGCGATTACTTTCATGGAATAGCCTCCTATACGCAGATTTTATGTGTACAGAAAGAATTATAGCATATTCGAGGTTATTTGTCAAGAGGGGAAGTGTGTATATGCTGAAAAAATACTGCTTGATACAACACACTGTTTATGATGATGTGTATAGTAAATGTGTATATAGCGATATGTCAGCAATAGGATACAAATTGTCATTGCAAAGCTTTTGCGTAGATACTATAAGTGAATTAGCGGTTTTGACCGTAGACAAACAGCAAGAAGTGGGTGCTTTGAAACATAAATTCATTTGAAAATGTGCTGCGATTTCTGCGGTGCTGATGATTTGTGCAGCGGACGGTGACAATCTGGCGTCTGCGGATAGCACAAATTTGCTGGCGTTTCTCGGTACGGTCGGTGTTGGCAAATATGCGACCGGAGAGCATGGCGGCGATGTCGTATATGCGGCAGGGGACTTCTGCGGTCAGGGCTACATGAACATCGAATACTCTATCAATGATTTAACCGTTGAGCCTTTTTCGTCAGGCGTTGTGGAACGGTCACCTGAGAAAAAGACGGCCGCGGGTGATGTAAACGCTGATGGAACATACAGCATTGCTGATGTGTGATTATACTACACATAAAATACGTGTAGCAATAATGTGTTGTTTTACGCTTTATCAGCATACACATAAAATATGCGCACAATACAGCAGTATGTGCTTGTTATGTGTGTATTGTAATTGGCATTGTCAGTCCAAAAAAATAGTCACAAGATCATTTGATCCTGTGACTATTTCTTTTATACGCAGCAAAATACAAAGGTTCCAACGCAAGAAATCATGATCAGATGTCCTTGCCGAGTACGTGGGTATAATCGTTGTGCGGATAATAAGTATCGTTGTGAGTATAGGTACTAATATCGCCGAGAACTTTGTGCTTATCTTCCGGAGTTGCATCTGCAATATCTGCAAGAGATACTTTTCCGTCGGCGTTCGTATCGGCTTTCATGGTACCTTCTGTTTTTGTTTTGGTATCATAACCGCACATGGTTGCCCACTGGATCGTGGAGCAATTCCCGTTTTCATTTCCGTAAGTATCCTGACCGGGCAAAGAAGAACAGATGACTCTGAATTTATCAGGATAGTTACCGAATTTGGAATCATTTGCAAGTCCGCCCGATTGGCAGGCATCAATCAACAGGATAAAATGTCCGGGGTATTGGTTCAGCCATTTCACGATATTACTAAATTCAATAAATCTGACGCGCTTGTCTTCTTGCAGTAGATATAATCCGCCTGCATCACCATGGCAGCAGAGATAGACATAGTTATAGGAGTGTTCCGTGGAAGTCTCAAACGCTTCTTTCAGAGCATCCTGAAATTCTCTGTATGTCAGATCAGATTTTTCAGTTATAGCAATGTGATTCAATTCAAACAAACCACGGATATATTCTCTGTTTTTTGATGCACCTTTTGCGATTCTGTCAGTTCCGCCGTAGATCGGATGCGTCTGATCTGTATTGAAACCTGTATAGATCAAACCGTTTTTGGGCGCATCTTTGACACGAAAATGCACGAATGCTTCCAGCGATTGATACCTGACGAAGGAATCGGTACGCGGACGGATTTTGAAGAATTTCTTTCTTGTTTTTTTTCTTAGAAGTCCGCCAACCGTTACTTTGTAGTAATACGTGTTGCCCGGCTGGATATCATAGTCAGTGTATTTCAAAGCAGTAGCAGTAGCATTGATTCTGTTGTCTTTCATAGCAATTTGTGTAAACTCAGTGATGGAGCCGCCATCCGGTCGTGTGGCTCTGTAGAGGCGCATGATGCCGCGCTTTTTGCAGCATCGGACTACTACACTGGATTGATAAACGCTTAGAGTGGGCACCAGGGTTCTGTTGAGTGGCATAGGGATTCCTCCTTGTTTCAATCTGTTTTTTGGAAATGCTGTTTTTGGGCATTTCGAATGAACGGTAGGGGAGTGCTGTTGAAATTTGCGACTGTTCAATCAGTCACGCCCGACTTTATTTTATATTTATATTATAGCATATATATTGTTGAAAAAACAATTGACTTATTCAACGAATATATCTGTTGATACTAAACACAATCGACAGAAACCAATCTTTTTCCCCCTCATATGCGAGAGTGATTCTGCAATTGCTTGTTCGAATTTCCATCTTCTTTTTACAGTTTTCTTCAACCGTAAGGGTGAAGTGCTTTATATATCCCGCTTTTGGCGGGATGTGATGAAAATGAGTGAAAGCCTTTTATTTCTGCTCCATTATGAATGCATCGCAGATACAACTATTATCCATTAAAAACGGACAGAGCCGAAGCCCTGTCCGTTTTTGTTATGGATTGGATTCATCGAGTTCCTCCGGGAAGTCGAAGCCCGCGGCGTAGAGCCATGATTCGTGGTCCGGTTCTTCGCCCATTATTTCAACATACGCAAAGTAGCGCAGAATCGAGGTCGCATCGTATTCGGTGAGGTTGTAGAAGTACGCATACATAGCGTTTCCGAAGTCCGGATGGCTTTCGTCCTCCATGCCCATTGGTTTCGCAACGTCGCTGAGGAAGAATGCGAGCGACTGGAGATCCGCATCGGGGTGCAGTTTGTAGTACTCGTGACCCAGAAGCGAGATCGAAACATAGAATTCAAGGACTTTGGTTGCGTCGTATTCCGAGACCTGTTCATCGAGTGTGGTATCGCCTTTCATGCCGATGAAGATCTGGAAATCGCCGACCGGAATGGTATCGCCCTCGCCGATGATGAAGTCGGGATCCGATGCCTTTGAGGAGTCGAAGGAAACGGGGACGGTAAAGATGTGTTTTTCGGGTTCGAATACACCGACCGTATGCTCAACGGTAGCATAGACCGCCTTTGGGGATGGGATATCGGGCATACACAAATCGGTGATATTCTGAGTCTTGACTGTCTTTTCGGCAGCGAAACCGTTCTCGTCCACGATGTTGCCCTGTGCGTCCTCGAACCACTTTTCGACTGTCATCATGACCTGCATACCATTCAGACCATTCGGGATATCATGGAATGTGCGGTCATCGTGCGACCAGTAGAATACGCGGTTGGGACCTTGGAAATTGATGGAATAGCTGCTCTTAGCCACAACGGTTGTGGTCGAGCTGACGGTGGTTGTTGTCGTGGTTGTCTGCCCGCTCGTGGAGGTGACCTTCGCGCTTGTAGAGGTAACTGCCGTAGCAGCAGTGGTCTTAGCCGTTGTGGAGGTGACCCCCGGGCTTGTGCTGGTGACTGCCGTAGGAGCAGTGGTCTTAGCCGTCGTGGAGGTGACCTTCGTGCTTGTAGAGGTGACTGCCGTAGTCGCAGTGGTCTTAGCCGGGGTGGAGGTGACCTTTGTACTTGTGCTGGTAACCGCCGTAGTCGCAGTGGTCTTAGCCGTCGTGGAGGTGACCTTTGTACTTGTGCTGGTAACCGCCGTAGTCGCAGTGGTTTTAGCCGTCGTGGAGGTGACCTTCGTACTTGTGCTGGTAACCGCCGTAGCAGCAGTGGTCTTAGCCGTCGTGGAGGTGACCTTCGTACTTGTGCTGGTAACTGCCGTAGCAGCAGTGGCCTTAGCCGTCGTGGAGGTGACCTTCGTACTTGTGCTGGTAACTGCCGTAGCAGCAGTGGTCTTAGCCGTCGTGGAGGTGACCTTCGCGCTTGTGCTGGTAACTGCCGTAGTCGCAGTGGTTTTAGCCGTTGTGGAGGTGACCTTTGTACTTGTACTGGTAACCGCCGTAGTCGCAGTGGTTTTAGCCGTCGTGGAGGTGACCTTCGCGCTTGTAGAGGTAACTGCCGTAGTCGCAGTGGT